>NZ_JAGMUL010000219.1:15638-37201 GCF_019049285.1 Streptomyces sp. AC550_RSS872 | reverse complement strand
CTTCCTGCACACCTACAACCACCACCGCTGCCACACCGCACTCGGCGGCCACCCACCCATCACCCGCGTGAACAACCCTGCGGGTCAATACAGCTAGCCACCAAGCTCGTCAACGAGCTGGTCGAGGCCGCCGACGAGAAGCAACTGTCCAAGACGATCGCCCGCTACGGACGCGTCGACCTGCTCTGCATCGACGAACTCGGCTACATGGAGCTGGACCGGAGGGGCGCTGAGTTGCTGTTCCAGGTGCTGACCGAACGCGAGGAGAAAAACAGCGTCGCCATCGCCTCCAACGAATCCTTCAGCGGTTGGACGAAGACCTTCACCGACCCCCGGCTCTGCGCGGCCATCGTCGACCGCCTCACCTTCAACGGCGCGATCATCCAAACCGGCACCGAGTCCTACCGCCTCGCCCACACCAAAGCCCAGGCCCAGCAAGCCACCGCCACCTGACCGACGGCCCCGGGGGGGGCAAACCATGACAACCCGGGGACGCCATCACTGGCCGCGAGCCCCTACTCCCGCTCCTCTACTGATGATCTCTGCGTCGTGTCGTCGAACGACCGAACCAACCGCAGTTCAGGATCCATGCAGCCGCACGACATCACGCCCGGAATCTCAGTAACTGCTGCCGTCTGACTCCTCCCGCACGCTTCCCCCACGCTCGACACAGCCGGCCCACCAAGCGGCCACGGCCTTTCTGCTCTGCAGATGGACCAAGCGCACGTGGCCGTACTCAGGCCGGTCCAGCAACTCCGGAATCACCGAGCGGTACTTCTCAGGTTCGCGCCAGGCTGAGTGGAATAGCCGGTCGCGCCAGGCCGCCCGCAGCGATTGTCGGCAGCCGGGAAAGACATCCTCGCGTCGCACGAACTGCCGGACTGTCCTTCTGAGAACTCGTGAGAAGGAGACTCGTCGCGGCAGGTCAAGCCACACAACGGTGTCGGCTTGAGCCCACACCAGATCGGCAACCTGCCTGAAGTAGCTGCCTGCGATGATCCAACGCTCGTTGGCAAGCACCTTCTGCGTCCGCTCACGGAACGCGCTGAGGTCGACACGACTCCAAGCCGGCCCCCAGAACAGCAGGTCCAGGTCTGTGACCGGTGCCTCCAGAACCTCCCCGAGGCCCCTGGCCAACGTGGTCTTGCCGGACCCGGCAGCCCCCACCACCACGATTCGCTTGATCATCCGAATCAGGGTGCCAATGTCCCGGTTCCGAATCAATGCCCACAGCAGCGCCACTGGCCGCATCACCCCTCACACGCCATCCTCGCTCACACGCTCAAGGACGGCAGGCTGCCGAGTGAACGATCAAGCGATCAGCTACTGAGTGACGTCATTTCTCGGTTCTGGCACAGATCTTGGGGACCGGTCGCGGAGCGTCACTGCGGCGTTCGATTGCAAGAACCCGGATCCGCGCGAGACCGCGTACGCCTCCCCGCCTTGCAGCAGAGAGTGACGCTCCGTCAGGTCTGTGCTTGACCTCTCCGGTGACCGCAACGAGCGGTGACGGTGCTGGTCATGCAGGCCGACGCAACGTTCTGGGACTCGCTCGTGTTCGACGGAATCGACGGCGTGGAGGTCGAAGCGGTGACCGCCGCCTTCGGCACGGTCGACGTCACGGCGAGAGGCCGGGCAGCCAGGGCAGCATGTCCGGACTGCGGCCGCTTCTCGGACCGAGTGCACGACTCCTACCAGCGCAGACTGAAGGATCTGCCGCTCGCTGAACAAAGCGTCATGATCCATCTGACGGTCCGGCGCTTCATCTGCAGCACGGACGACTGCCCGCGTCGTACGTTTGCCGAGTCGTTCGCTCAGTTGACCGCCCCGTACGCGCGCTTCACCACGCGGCTGGGCCGCGTCCTGGAGCGTGTCGGGCTCGCACTCGCCGGACGGGCCGGCGCCCGGCTGACTGCCCAACTGGGTTTCCAGGTGGGACGGATGACCCTTCTGCGTAGGGTCATGGCGTTGCCTGACCCGCAGCTCAGCACGCCGCGTGTGCTGGGTGTGGACGACTTCGCCACCCGCCGGGGGCAGACCTACTCCACCGTCTTGACCTGCGGAGAGACCCATCGTGTGGTGGACGTGCTTCCATCGCGCGACTCCGGGCCGCTGGCCGCGTGGCTGGCCACCCATCCGGGTGTGGAGATCATCTGCCGGGACCGGGCGGGTGCCTATACCGAGGGCGCGCGACTCGGCGCTCCCGCCGCGATCCAGGTCGCCGACCGGTTCCACCTGTGGCAGGGCGTCGGCCGAGCCGTGGAAACCTGCGTCGCAGCCCACCGCGAATGCCTGAACGGACCAACAGCGCTAATACGAAAGGACGTCGCGGCGTCGCCCGACGACTCGGTGCGCGGCGGACCGGACGTTGATGGCCGGCGGGCCCAGCGCAAGAAGGCCGCGCACGCCCTGGTCCACGAGCTGCTCGCCCAGGGCCACTCCCGCAGGGCAATCGCCCGGCATCTGGGCTGGGGGCTCAACACCGTGCTGCGCTACGCACGTGCTGCCACCTGGCAGGACACCCTCCGGGAAATCCGTCTCCGGCCAAGTCGTCTCGACCCCTACAAGCCTCATCTGGAACGGCGGTTCGCCGCGGGATGCACGAACGTCACCCGCCTGCATCGCGAATTGACCGCCGAGAACGCGCCCGTCACCTACCAGATGGTCCGCGCCTACATTGCCACCCTGCGCGCCGCACCGCCGCAGGCGCCACCCCCGCCGCCGACCGTCAGGCGGGTCACGGGCTGGCTCACCCGTCACCCCTCACCTGGCAGGCCGTGGAACTGTAGTGGGCTCGGCGGTCTTCAGCCCCGACGGGCGCACCCTTGCCACTGGAGGCGATGGCGGTGCCACAGTGCGGCTGTGGGATACCGCCACCGGCCGGACGCGCGCCACTCTCACCAACCCCACGGGGGCGGCGGTGCACTCGATTGCGTTCAGTCCAGACGGGCACACTGTGGCCATCGCCGCCGGAAAGAACGTGCAGTTGTGGGATGTGCGACTGCACGGCCCAACCGATTCACAGCGCAAGATCTGCCGGGCCGTCGGCCGCAACCTCACGGCGGAAGAACGCGCAGCCTATCTCCCGGACTCGTCGCCGGACCCGGTGTGCCGGCCACCCGGGTAGCTCCCCGCAGCATCAGTAGGTGTTTTTGATCCCTGGCCGTGAGGTGCGTTCGCCTGGATGATCTGGGTTGTGGGGGCTGGCGGGACGGCTCGGCGGTACTGCCGGGAGTGTGGTGATCCGATGCCGCAGATGATGGCGGCGGAGGCGGTGTTCTGCTCGGGTCGGTGCAGGTCGCGGCGGTGGCGAAGGCTCCAGCAGACTCGGCAACGGGTGGCTGCGATGCAGCGGGGAGAGCGGGCGGAGTGCCCGGTCTGCGGGCAGTCGTGGACGGTGGGGGTGGAACGGTCGAGGGCCGCGGTGTACTGCTCGGACCTTTGCCGGGTGCGGGCCTGCCGTCAGCGGCGATCGTCGCTGACGGCGTTACGGAAACGCCATAGCCGAACGTCTCGCTAACACCTCGAACACCCCTCGTTTTGCAGGGCAGTTGGGGGTGATTCCTGAGCGCTTCGAGCGCCCCCGGTTCACGCTCTGTCCCGGCGTGTCGCGCGCGCGTCACGGTGGTAGTGACCGGGGGCTGGCGCCCCTTTTGATCGGTCACGTCGTGGTGGCCGGGCCGGACCGGGGCGAGGGCGGTGGTCATCATGACCGACGTTGCCGACCGGATCGGGAACGTCACCCGGCAGCGTTACGAACAGCTCGTCACCCAGGCGAAGGAACTGATCGCGTCTTTCCCCAACGGCGGCTCACCTCAGCCGTGGCCAGGATCGTTGCCGCAACGGGGCGCTCCTACAGCAGTGTCAACTTCGCCATCAACCAGCAGTCTGGTGTGAAGAGTCGAGTAGGGGCCCGAGGGGACGTAATTCGCCGAGCCACGTGGGTCGCCCAGTACGCCCAGTTGCGGTGAGAGCGGGTCCGTGACCTGTTGTGCTGCAGATCCAGTGTGCCGGACGTCCAACCTTGATGTGTCGTTGCGGTGGGCTTGGCCAGCCATGCTGCGTCCTGGGTGAGACCGCTGCATTAACTCTAGACAGCCCGTATATAGGCTATGTAGAGTACGAGTATGGGTAGTCCGCGAATGACCCTGCAGACCCAACTGGTACTGCGGGCCTTGCTGGAAGACCCCGCCAAAGAACGCTACGGCCTCGAGCTGTGCGAACTGGCGGGACTGCCGTCGGGCACGATCTATCCGATCCTCGCCCGCCTGGAACAAGTCGGCTGGGTGGACAGCACTTGGGAAGACCCCGCCGTTCACGAAGAAGCCGGCCGCCCACGCCGCCGCTTCTACCAGATCACGAAGGGCGGTGCCGAGCACGCGCGAGACGCCCTCGCCCGCGCCTACCGCGCCCGCAAACAGCCCCTGCCAGGGTGGGCCGCTCGTCCGATCGCTGACGGGGGAGCGTCATGAGGGCCCGGCGCCGGTTACTGACCTTGTCGGTTTAGCTTCGGGTGCCGGGGTTGAGGGTCAGGCCGGTTTCGGTGAGGCAGTCGTCGGTGAGTTCCGGGTGGCGCTGGATGTGAGCGAGGCCGCGGCGGAGGGTGCGGGTGAGGTGGTCAGGGTCGGTGAATGCGGTGTTGGCCATCGGGCCTCGCCGTAACAGGGACCAGACTCCTTCCACCGGGTTCAAGTCCGGGCTGGCTGTAGGAGGGGAGCTGGACGATCGTGAGCCAGTCGTGGTCTGCGGCGTAGTCACGCAGGCCAGCGGTGCGATGGGTGTTGAGATTGTCCCAGACGACGGTGATCGGGGCGCCGAGCTGCACGTGCGCGCGGACCAGGAGGTCGCGGTAGTCCTGCCAGGCGAAGCTCTTGCGTGCACCCTTCAGCAAGGAGTGGAAACGGGGCCGGTAGATCATCCGGGGCCTCTCGCCGGGCCGGTAGCAGCACATCGCGGCGACCGAGATCCGCCGCCGGGACCGGCCCCTCACTCTCGCCACGGGAGTCTGTCCGCGCCGGCCCCAGGTGCGGGCGCGTGGCTGTGTCATCGCGAATCCGGCCTCGTCCTCGAAGACGATCCATGCCCCGAGCGCCGCCGCGGTGTTTCCACCTGCGGCCACACGTCCTTCTTCCAGAGCTCGACCGCGTGCTCGTCACGTTCCAGCGCACGGCGGGCCGGGCTCTGCCAGGACCAGCCGTGGCGGTGCAGGAGCCGCCACACTCCCGCGATCGAGCAACTGACCTCGAACTGGCGGCCGATCAGCGTTCTGACACGTTCCAGAGTCCACCGCTGGTCTTCCCAGCCATGCGCGGCCGGGCCTTTGGCCAGCTCCTTTTCCAGCACGGCGAACCGCTCGTCCGACAGCTTCGGCAGTTTCGCGGGTCCCTTCGACTTCAGATCCTCCATGCCGCCTTCACGCCAGTTGCGGCGCCATTGCTCCACCGAACGCTCGCTCACCCGCAGGTCCTTGGCGATGACCGTATTCCTGTCACCTCGAGCGGACCTCCGCCCGGCCTCCAGCCGGATCCCTTCACGCGCAGCCCGCCGCTCAGCAGTCAGGCCCCCACCATCCGCGTACCGCATAACACCGGCATACCGCAGCAATCACCCAACGTCACCACCCGAAGGCAACCCGAAAAGGTCAGTAGCCAGGCACCCGGACTTTTCCTGTGATGGCGGCATCGGCATCGTGACCGATGCAAGCCGCATGCTTCTCGCCAAGCCGTCGTGTCCCGAAGTCCTTCAGGGGTTGACGTAGGGGGGTGATCGTCTGCCTCCCGTTCTTGATGATGTGGTCACCGGGACGGCTCGATGATGTCTATCGTCGATCCCGAGCCATTGATCACGTAGGTGGAGGACAGGGCAACGGCAGATGCGGAAGTTGCCAGCGCACGGGGAGCCTATGGAAGACGTGAGTGAGTTGCGGCGGCACGCGGTGCTGTCCTTAGGGATCGCCTTGACGCGTACCGAGGACGGTAACTCGCCGACGGATGGTTTGGATGTTCTGGAGGAAGCTCCCGCCCATGCCGGCAAGGTCGCAGAGGTCCTGACGAAGTTTCGGTACACGCCGTACCAGGCTGCGGTGCCGGACGGACCTGCCGACTATGGGGGCGTGGTCGAAGCGGCCGTGGTGGCCGAGGACGTCGACGTGCTGATCGTGCACATCGTCGGGCACGGCGAACTGGCCGAGGACCGCAGCGAGAAGCTGTACGTCCTGGACAGCGACGGAGAGCGCCTGAGCCGGCCGGTGGGCGGGTGGATCGATCTGATTGAGGATCACCCGAAGCGGCATCGGCCTCTGACGCTGTTCGTCTTGGACGTCTGCAACGCGGGAGAGGCCGCGGTGACCGCCTGGCATGCCCGGATGGAGGTGGGCCAGCGCCGGGCCTGGGTGCTTGCGGCGACCGGACCCAACGAGAGGGCGTTCGACTACCGGCTGAGCAAGGCCCTCGTACAGGTTCTGGAGAAGTACCTCGACCGGGGGTCCCGGTTCGACCCCTCCGTCCGGTACATCCCGCCGCCCACCGTTTGGCGGGACGTCGAACGCGCTGTGAAGGAACTGGCCGAGCAGGCCGACGGCTTGGAACAGAAGATCCAGACCAGCCGCGTTCCCGCGCATGAGGACCTGTCCCAGCTGCCGTTCTTCCCCAATCCCTCCTATGCACCAGGCAAAGGCCTGTTCGGCCGGCTCGCGGGCCTGCCACCGGAGATCGCCCGGCTGGCGGACTGGGCCGGAGACCCGCAGCACTTCATACAGCGCGCCAGCGGCGCCGAACCGGTGGACCGCCACTGGGCACCGGGCTACTTCAGCGGCCGTACAGCGCAGTTGGACACCCTGGCCCGCTGGCTCGATGAGGAGAGGGCCGGGCCGGGGGTGCGGGTAGTCACGGGCAAGCCCGGCGCGGGCAAGTCAGCGCTGCTGGGCGTCCTGGTCTGCGCGGCGCACCCGGCGCTGCGCCAACCCACCGAGTCCCTGTGGACGCGCCTGGACGATGCCGCCCCGGGGAAGAACGACCGGATCGCGGTGCTCCACGCCCGCCGCCTGTCCCTGAGCGATGTCGTCACCTCCCTCGCACGCCAACTGCGCCACATCCACGACCCGGGCGGCCGACCCGATCCTGGCGACACCCGCACGGAGACCACCGAGAAACCGGGGGACTACCTGATGGGCCTGCTGCCCGACGACGGACGGCCGGTCACCGTGGTCATCGACGCCCTCGACGAAGCCCTGCAGCCCCGGGACATCACCACGGAGCTCCTCCTCCCGCTCGCCCGGCAGGCCCAGCGGCCGGGGAGCCCGCTGCGGCTGCTGGTCGGCACCCGCGATGACGAACGCTTCCACGCCCTCCTGGCGCTGGCCCGGGATGCCGGTGGCTGCACGGACCTGAGCACCATTGCCCCCGACAGCGTCCGCCGGGACGTGACCTCCTACCTCAAACGGGTGCTTGCACCTGACGGCCCCTACGCCGGCGCCACCCAGCGGCCCCTCCGGGACGCCCTGGCGGAAGCCATCGCCGAAACGCTCACCGAACAGGGCCAAAACGGCGGACCGGCCCAGGACCCCCTCCAGTGGGGCGAGTTCCTGACCGCGGGACTGTACGCGCACTACCTCCTCCAGACCCCGGCCCCCAGCACTCCACAAGAGGCAGCACGGCAGGGCCGAGCCGTGCCCCGCAGCCTGCCCAAAGTCCTCGAACTCGACCTGCAACGCCATACCGCGCAGCCGCTGCTGCGCCCCGTGCTGACCGCCCTCGCCTTCGCGCAGGGACGGGGCATACCCGAAAGCCTCCTCGCCCACGCCGCCGCAGCCTTCACCCCTCCCTCCAGCAGCGCCCACCCCCTGCCCCTGCCGGACCTGTACGCGCTCCTCGACGGCGAAGCCCGCTTCTACCTGCGCCGCGACGTCGACGACGACGGCACCACCCTCTACCGGCTCTTCCACGAAGGCCTCGCCGACTGGCTGGTCAACCTGGAGAACCCACCGCCCGGCCCGATCGTCCCTGCGACGGATGCGCCCCCGCGCAATCCGGCAGAGCGCTTGTACGAGCGGCTCCTGGAGTGCCTGCCCCGAGACACCGAGGGCCGCGCACAGTGGCATCTGGCCGTCCCCTATATGCTGCGGCACGCCGCTCAGCACGCTGTCAACGCCGGGCGCCTGGACGAACTCCTCCAAGACGGCGGCTACCTCCAGCACGCCGACCCACACACCCTCCCCGACGCCCTCCAGTACGCCCGCTCCGAGCAGGCCAGGATCAATGCCGCGGTGTACCGATCGTCCTGGGACGTCCATCACACGCTGCCGCCCGCGGCGCGGCGCCAGATCCTGGCCCTGGACGGAGCCCGTTTTCGTAACCCGCTGCTGCAGGCCCAACTGCCGGGCGATACGGACTGGCACGTGCGCTGGACGACGGGCAGTCAGGTCTCCGCGGCCTTGGTCCGGACCCTTACCAGCCGCTCCCGCGGGGTATTGGCCATGGCGGTAGTGGAGTTGGGAAGGCGCCCGCATGCGGTCACTGGTGGCGACGGCGGGTCGGTGCGGGTGTGGGATCTGACCACCGGCATCCAGACCCGCGAACTGATCGGCCATACCGGCCGGGTAGTGGCGGTGGCGACGGTGCAACTGGACGGCCGCCCCCACGCCGTCACCGGCAGCGGCGGTGACGGGTCGGTGCGGGTGTGGGATCTGGCCACCGGAACCCAGACCGGTGTGCTGCCCGGCGTCGGCGGGGTGGTGGCGTTGGCGGTGGTGGAGTTGGAAGGCCGTCCTCTTGTGGTGACCGGCAGTGAGGACGGGTCGGCGCGGGTGTGGGACCCGGCCACCAGCCTCCCGACCGGTGAGTTCATCGACCGAACCTCGATCGGTAAGTTGAAGCGCAACCTCCGCACCGGTGAGTCGGAGATCAAGGCCTCGCTGCATGCGTTGGCAGCGGTGGAGTTGGATGGCCGACCGCATGTGATCGGTGGCGGATACTCCAGTCCGGCATGGGTGTGGGATCTGACCAGGGGCACCCAGCCCTACCTGCTGCCCGGCGACCGCTCGCTGCGAGCGGTGGTGGCGGTGGAGTTGGACGGTCGTCCCCATGCCATCACCAGCGGCTTCGATGAGTCGGTGCGGGTGTGGGATCTGACTGGCGGTATCCAGACCTGTGTACTGCCAGACACCGGCAGGGTGGCGGCGTTGGTGGCGGTGGAGCTGGACGGTCGTCCTCATGTGGTGACCGGCGGTGAGGACGGGTCGGTCCGGGTGTGGGACCTGACCACCAACGCCTCTACCTGTGTGCTGACCGGCCATACCGCGTGGGTGGAAGTCTTGGTGGCGGTGGAGTTGGACGGTCGTCCTGATGTGGTGAGCGGCTGCATGGACGGTTCATTGCGGGTGTGGGACCCGACCATTGGCGCTTTGACAGGTGAGCTGACCGCCCCCACCGGCAAGGTGTGGGGGATGACGGCGGTGGAACTGGAGGGCCGCTCTCATGCCGTCGTCGCCGATGATCAGGGGGCGGTCCGGGTGTGGGACGTGACGACTGGCGGCCTGGTTCGAGTCCTGCCCGGCATCCAGGGTGTGAAGGTGGTGGCGGTGGAGGAGTTGTGGGGGTGTCCGCATCTCGTCACCGCTGGCATCAGTGGGATGGTGCGGGTGTGGAACCTGGCCACCGGCACCCAGATTCGTGCGCTAACCGACACCATAATGGCGAATGCTATGGCGGTGGTGGAGTTGCGGGGGCGCCCCCACGCCGTCGCGGGGGGCTTCTCCGAGCCGGTACAACTGTGGGACCTGACGACCGGAACCCCGATTCGTGAGCTGCCCGGCCCCACCGAGGCGGTGGCGGTGTTCGAACTGGAGGGCCGCCCGCACGTCCTCATCGCCGACCCATACGGGTCGGCATCTCTGTGCGACCTGACCACGGGCACTCAGGTGCGGGTCCTGCCCGGCACCGGCAGGGTGTCGGCGATGGCCGTGTTCGAGCTGGCGGGGCGTCCCCATGCCATTATCTGCAGTGTTGTGGCGTTAGCGCAGGTGTGGGACCTGACCACTGGCCTTCAGGCACGGATCCTGCCCGGCACCGAGGGAGTGTTTGCGGTGGCGGTGTTCGAGCTGGGGGGCCGCCCCCACGCCATCACGGGCGGCATTGACAAGTTGGTGCGTGTGTGGGACCTGACTACCGGCGCCCTTCGAACCACATTCCACTGCCCCGCCGCCGTACTGGCCGTAGCCGTCACCCCCGACGCCGACGTCATCGTCGGCTTCGGCGACGAGGTCGCGGTCCTCAGCCTCGCTCCCCTGAAAGGCAAGCTTTCTTGACGTCCCCAGGCACCCCACCGCCACTACGAATCGTCGCCGTCCACGGCGTAGGCAACAACTTCGGCGCCGACATCTTTGGCACCCGCCTGGAGGAGCTCCGCGCGCTGAAGGCGGCAGCGTGGGGACGGCAACTCACTGAGGGCCTCGACACCCCCCCGGACCGAATCGACCTCGACTTCGCGTACTACGCGGACAAACTCCTCACTGCCCCCACAGCCCAGGGAGCACAGAACCAAGACTTCCTCGGCGACTCGCTCGCCCAACAGATGCTCGTCGCGTGGGCGCAGGCCCTGGGAGTCCCGGACGAGGTGTCGCAGGGCCACGCCACGGTGCCGCTGCGGGCGCTGTCATCCTGGGTGGCACGCAGGTTCGACCTGGCTGAGGGACCGCTACGTGTATTCTTGCGGATGCTGTTCCCCGAGGTTGCCGCGTACCTACGGACCGAGCACGCCCCCGAACGCACAGCGGTGCGCGAGGAGGTCGCCGCCCGTATAGCCAGGCACCAACCGCGTATCGTCATCGCCCACTCGCTCGGCTCTGTCGTCGCCTACGAGGCCCTGCACGCCCACCCGGAACTCCAGCCCGATCTCTTCCTCACCCTGGGCTCGCCTCTGGCGTTGCCCCGCGCGGTCTACGAACGCCTCATCCCCGCGCCCCGGCTCACCGGCCCCGCGCTACAAGGTGATCGCCTGCCAGGGAAGACCCGCTGGGTGAACATCGCGGACCCCGGCGACCCCGTGGCCGTCCCACCCCAACTCGGCCGGCACTTCGACGGGATCGCCCTGGACCACACCACCGTGATCAGCCCCCTCTTCCGCTTCCACCACGCGACAAACTACCTGCAGTCCGCGACGACAGCCGCCACCATCGCCCCCTACCTCGACATCTGACCTATCGGCGCCCTCACCACCGTGGCCCCACCGGCCGCGTCCGGGAACCGCCGACAACCTCGGCGCCGCACAGGCTTGGGGCGAGCGGCACCGACCTGGGCACCGAGGCCGGGAGGAGTAGGCGAGAGCCGAGCGGCAGGCCATCCGCGACCGCCTCAGCGAAGGACGATCACCGTCCGAGTGAAGCGCCCCGCGCCTCCGTGCACCACAGGTGTTGCACCCGCTATGGTCGTGCCAACCGCTTCTGAGCTGCGTGAACTTGAACCGCACGCTCGCGGCGCCCCGGAGAATGGTCGGGGACTTCGACTGCTCGGGTGAGGACGTTGAACGCGACTGGGTGGCGCGCACACGCTGCTGGAGCCGGGTGCGGCGCGTACTGCTCACCTACGACCAGTCATCAACGAGTACGAGCTCCCCGCGACCGAGGGAAAACGCCGCGACCCGAGATGGCCGGCCTTTGCCCGCCGCTACGGCTTCGACATCGACCACCCCGTGCAGTGGGAGGTCGAAGCCCTCGAGCCAGAGGAACTCCAGCGCCTGGTGCTCGCCGCCGTCGATCCGTACATCGACCGCGACGTCCTCGCCAAACAGATTGTTCGTGAGGAACAGCAACGCCGCGCCCTGTCCGACTTCCTCGGAGGCTGGGGCGCGGCGGGCGGAGCGTCGTCGTAGCGCTGAACCGGGGGCCTACTCGGAAACGCCCTGCCGGGCCTTCTGCAGTTGGCGTGCACGGTCGACCTGTTCACGAATCAGACCAGTGAACACCTTGTCCGGGTCGTACGGTCCGGCGATGTCGCGGGCGAGTCTGGCTACCAGGATCGTCAGGACCGTCACCAAGTCAGCGCTTCCTACGGGCCCGCGGGCGAGAACCAGAGCACGGGCCGCGTCATCGAGCCGGTCAAGGGTGGACTCGTCGGCGAGGCTCAAGCCGAGCTGGTCCGCCATTACGTGGCGGACGATCGCCACGGTGTCACCGAGAGGCTGGTCGATGTTGAACTGCAGGCGCGCCGCGTAGCTCTCCTTGAGGATCGCCGGGAGCTGCGGCGGGATCACTCCTTCCTCCCTCCACTGCTGATAGGGGAGCGGTCCTGCGGCATCACGGCGCGCACGGTGGTGATCGGTGGAGTTGCCGGCCGCGGTGCGGCAGGCGCGGCCGACGGCCGCACCACAGTTCGGGCAGACCACGTTCCGATACCAGGCTCGGACCCGCAGCCCCAGTTCGCCGGAACCCGTCTTCGGGCTCTGCTGCTCCCACTGGTCAGCCTGAGTCACGACACCTCCGGTAACTGCGTGGCCGTCGGGGCCAGTTCGATGGGTTTCATGCGCTCCTCCAGCGGCAGAGGGACGGGCAGGAGATCACCCTAGGGCCTGGAAACCGAGCGTGACCTGTCGTTGTCACGCTGCGGCAGCCTCCGTGTGGACGAAGGGGTTGGGGTAGGCGGCCATCTCCTCCAGCCGCCGGATCACGGCACGGGTATCGTCCAAGGCCCGGTGCCCGCCGCGCAGCTTCTGCCAGGTGTAGCTGCCGAAGTAGTCGTGCCAGTCGCCGTAGAAGGCGGCGTACTGCTCCATCGCGCACTCCTCCCACTCCTGCGCGTCCAGCCAAGCCTGCGCGGCCGCGTGCCGGTGGCCGCCATAGCGGGGGTGCTTGGTGAAGTCGACCGTGCCCAGGGTTTGGTGGTGAAGGTGGAGCTCCCACAGCAGTCGGCCGGTGTCGTAGTCCCGGTTGTAGATCACGATCCGGCGCCCGGCGAGGGCCTCGGTGAGGCGGGGGAGGATCTCGGAGAAGGTGGGCGCGTCTTCGACCATGGCGTCGGTGATGCCGTGAATCGCCGTGGCCTCCGCCGGGATCGGCTCGCCGCCGGGGTTGAGCAGCGTGTCGAGCAGCACCGTCCCGGACACCGTGGTGACGGCGATCTCCACGATCCGTGACGTCGCGGTCAGGCCGGTCGTCTCGGTGTCCAGGACCGCGTACGCGTCCGGGTCGGCGAGGATCTTCTGCGCCCACGCGATGACCGGCCCGAGGTCGTCCCACCGGGCACGGTCCGCCCGACGCTGCGCCTCCGCGCGCTCCTGCTCGATCTCCTGGTCGCACGGGGTGCAGTGCCGGTCGGCCATCGCCTGCTCGCGCTCGCTCATCGCCGCCCACACAGCGCGCGGGTACAGCTGCACCAGGCACCGCCGGCAGGCACGCTCCATCAGCGACCGCGCCACCTGCCGCCCTCGCTCGAGGCGTTCGTCGCACGCCAGGCACATTCCGTCGCCGTAGCTCCTGGCCGGTGCCGGGGTCCGGAAGACGGTGCCGCAGTCCTGGCACGTCCGGCGCCGCAGATCGGCCCGGCGCCGTGCCGCCCGGTCCTCGCACACGCCGCACATCCCCCACACCGGTACCGGGAACACCTCGCCGCAGTCGGTGCAGGTACGCCGCTGCTGCATCTGCCGGCGCTGCAGAGCCGACAGAGGCCGCATCTTCACCGACTGCTCCGGGTCCCACAGAGCGATCCGGGTCCCGTACCAGTGGGCGTAGACGTACGCGACCGGCCGCTGGTTCGCGGAGGGCTTGCGCCGCACCCGGCTCAGCTGGGCTTTCGTCCGCAGGAACGCCAGTGCCTGGCCGCTGACATACACCGGCACACCGTCCTTGAACCTCACCGGCCTGCCCCGGGCTGCCCGGTCCGGGTCGACGTCGTCCTCCTGGCCCGCTGACGCGGCCAACACCTCGTTCACGGCTTACCTCTGTCCTGTCGCATTCGATCTGGCAGGTGGCGAAGCCCTGACCTGCAATGTTGCCAGATCGCAGGGGAAGGCGACGTCGTGTTGTTCTCAGTTGAGTTGGCTTTCGCGGAAGCTGATTTGGGGGTTGCAGAGGTGCTGGAAGAGAGGGTCCTGGACGCCCAGCGCGGTGTAGTTCCGTGAGAGCCGACGGCTGAGCTCTGCGGTCGTTGCCAGGTAGAGGTCCTTCCGCTCGATGCTGTGTTCAGGCGGATCGAGGACGAGCTCTGCCAGCACGACGGTTTCAGGGAAGGCCGCCAGGCGGCGTTGATCGGAAGTCGGGACTGCCCGGCTGACCGGTTCTGCGGCGATGTGGCCGAGCCGTCGGGCCCACTCGTCCCAGACGTTGATCGGGGTGCTGTGTAGTGCCCATTCGTCGACGATCTTGTGGGCGGTGTCGAGAGCCTTCGCCATGCTCGGGGGCGGGTGGCGACGGGCGAGACGATCGAGTCGATGCTGTGCCCGGAGGGCTTCCGGCAGCCGTGACAGAGGAAGATCATGGGTGGTCCGTGTCCACGCCCGGTGGCGGGAACAACCCATTGGTGAACGGGGTTGAGTGTGATCACCATCGGTGCTTCCGGATGCGTCGGGCCATGCAGGACCGGCAGCGGCGGCCGATGATGCCGACGCGACGCTCACCGGGAGCCAGGTTGAGGAAGTCCGCGAGAGCCGGGAGAGCCTTGGCGAGCTGTTCCGGCGGGCGGCCGGTGAGGACGGCCAGGGCATGAGGGGACCGTGCCGTCCATCGGGCCGTGGTGTTGCTGAGCGGCGAGAACTCTGGTGGCAAGGGTGCGATGAGCTCGGCGAGTGCGGGACGGTTGTTCACGATGGCCAATCGGTGCAAGTAGGAGCCGAGCATCTCGCCCTGAACGGGTCCCAAGGACACTGGTAGTGGCCTGAGTTGGTCATGCCGCATCGGCATCCGGCCTTCTGCGGCGCGGTGGGCCTGCGGGTCTTGCGGCGTTCGGTTCGTGCGGCTTCGGCAGCCTGGTCGACTTCGATGGCCTCCAGGGTCTTGCGGGTGGTGGCCTCGCTGCCGCTGATGATCGCTTCGCTCGCGGCGCCGCGGATGAGCTGGGAGAGGCTGCCGATCGCGCCGTCAGCGCGTTCGTGTAGGTAGCGGTCGAGTTTGACGAGGCTTCCGGGCTTGTGCCGGTGCAGTTGCAGGGTGTCTTCCAGCGAGGCGATCAGGCTCCCCCAGTCCTGTCGCTGTGCGACGGTGCCGTGGGCGAACGGTTCGGTTTCGGTGACCGTGTAGCGGCCGGCGATCTGCTGTCCCCGGATGCCGTTGAACAGGCCGCTGCCCGCGACGTCGATGCCGGCGAGGACGAAGGTGGCCGGGATCCGTTCGGATAGGTATTTGAGCTGGTCGGATGCTTCGGCTCCGGCACGGGTGGCGAGGTTGAGGTTGTGGATCTCGTCGACCAGGGCAAGTTCGACGCGCATCCGGATCAGCAGGTCGCAGACAGCATTGGTGATGGAGGTCTGGGTCTCGCCGCGGGCGATGGGCAGGCCCAGGAAGGAACCGGGCGAACTCGATGGCGAGCATCTTCGGTGTGGCCCCTGGCGGGACGGTCACGTAGACGACCGGCAGACGGCCTTCGGCGGCCGGGCCGAGCCGTTGGCGGACCAGGAGTTCGTGGTTGCGGCCGAGTTGGGTGATAGCGGTGGTCTTGCCTGTGCCGGCCTGGTGGCGCTGCTGGAGACGCCGGAGGGCAGGCGGTACTCGTACCTGGAGACCTTCCGCCGGCCGCCGACGAAGACCACGGGCACGGCGATGAAGCGGGCGCTGGAGCGGGTGGACGAGATCGCCGTGTACCGGTTGGGGCGGGTGAAGCTGGACAAGCTCCCGCCGAACCGGCTCGCGGCGCTGGCCCGTTACGGCCTGGGGTCGAAGGCGACGAGCCTTCAGCGGGCGAGCGAGCCGAAGCGGACCGCGATGCTGACGGCGGTGATGCGGCACCTGGAGGCCAAGGCCATCGACGACGCGCTGGAGCTGTTCACGGTGCTGATGGCGACGAAGCTGATCAGCACCGCGAAGCGGCTCACGAACAAGGACCGGCTCTCCACGCTGCCGCAGCTGGAGAAGGCGTCCCGCATCACGGCCGACTGGGCACGCCAGGGCGAGATCGTCACCGTCAATGAACAGGCCGCCGTCGTCGAACTTGACGACGGTCACCGCCAGGAACTCCCGCTCGACGAACTCACTCCCGCCTGAGAGCTCAGCGGCCCGATCACGGCCAGCCAGTCAAAACTTCTGACAGCAACACCGGTTTCCTGGTCCGTTCCTACTCGGCCCCGGGGATCCACGACCATGATCAATCTCAGCGCCAACCGCTGTACCGATGTTCCCCAAGCCTGTACTTCGCGCTGTGTTCCTCATGCGTCACGGGAACATCATCCTGCGCGCGCCCTGCTGGGCAGGGGCTGGACCTCGCCGATCAGCGTGGGTTCCGTGGTCTTGCGTCGGCTCCCCGCGCCCGTGAGACGCCGCGTTTTTGTGAACGCGTGCACAAAGATGGTGTCCGATTTGCCCGGCCAACGTGACCGGGGTCACGCACCCCTGGGCGCACTGATACGGAAGCGGGCCACAAGCACCACCGCTCCCTTCTTCTGGGGGCAAATCGCACACTCTCCTTTAACGATCCCCGCCCCCGAGACCAGGCGCCGTCGATCCTAAGCACGAGGTTCCGGACGACTTGGACTACTCAGTCAGTGCCTTGCGTGACGACTGAGCGAGGCGCGCCGTCTGATGGAGCGCGGCCGCCGCGGCGGCCACCTCGATCACGAGGCCCTCGGCGAGATCCGCCGCACTTTGTCGGGCATGACGCGCGACGTGTCCGAGGGCCACGGGATGTTCTCGAAGCCCTTCACCTCGACCCGGAAGTACTTCTCGTACACCGGCCGCAGCAGGGACATCAGGACCTGGTCGGTCAACTCCGCGCGAGACGCGCCGCTCCAGACCGCCGTCGTCCTGCGGCCGCCGGAGCGGCTATTCCTCATGCGTCACGGGAACATCATCCTGCGTGCGCGCCCTGCCGGGCAGCGGCTGGACCTCGCCGACCAGCGCGGGCTCCGTGGTCTTGCGTCGGCTCCCCGCGCCCCGGCGCCGCAGCGGCCGCTGTACGGCATTCCCGTGGGACCGGTCGTCGTCGAACGGAATGACCTTGGCATCCGCCATTGTTGATGCGCTGCTGAGTTGGCACTTTGCGTCGGGAGGTGGCCGCTGCCCAGGACGGGCAGCGCGGCGATCCGGTCGACCGGGCCGCCTCGACCTTGCCCAAGATCTGCGCCTTCCTTTCAAAGTGGCCGAGCACGCAGTCGTCCCCGATCCTGGCGTGACTGCGGACCAGGCTCTGGTGGCCGATCGCGGTGTTCGCGCAGATCTCGCATCCATAGACGATCGCCTTGGCCCGCAGGGTGCTGTTCAGCGACACCGTGTACCGGTACATCTAGTGCCGCATCAGGCAACGTTCGCCCTGTTGACGACCTCGCGTAGGCGCTGGTCCTGGGCGTGCTTGTTTCGCCAGATGATGTAGCGGCGGATCATGCTGCCCTGTTCCTTGTGGCTGGCGTGATCGGTGCCGTCGAGGGTGAAGTAGCGAAGGGCGGTGAACTGGGCCTCGATGCGGTTGAGTCAGGAGCTGTTGGTCGGGGTGTAGGCGATCTCGACGTTGTTGGCTTTGGCCCAGTCCGCGACCCGGCGGCAGCGCTTGGTGGTCAGATGCGGTGAGTAGTTGTCGCAGACGATGGCGGTACGCACGTCGGCCGAGTGGAGGCTGCGTAGGTAGCGGCAGAACTCCAGGAACTTGGAGCGGTTCTTGGTCTTCTTGATGTGGCCGTAGAGCCGGTCTTTGCCCAGGTCGTAGGCGGCGAACAGATGCCGAACGCCGTGGGGTCGGGTGTAGGTCGCGCGGCGCCGGGGCCGGGGCTCCCGTTCTGGGTCTTTGTGCTTGCCGCCGCGTTCGGCCCACTGCCGTCCCGGGTGGGGCTGGAGGTTGAGCGGGCCAAACTCGTCCAGGCAGAAGATGACTTCGGGCTCTCCGGGCTCGGGTATGACCTCGCCGTCGGCGATCGCGTAGAGGTGCTCAACCCGGGCCTTCTTGGTGGCGTAGCCGGGGTCTCGGGAGGCCTTCCAGGTCTTCACGCGTTGAAAGGAGACGCCCTCCTCGCGGAGCAGGATCCGAAGGCCCTCGTGGCTGATGTCGTCGACCACCCCCTCGGCGACCAGGAAGTCGGCCAGTTTGGCCAGGCTCCAGGTTGAGGAGGGCAGGCCGTGCTCGGCCGGCTTGGACTTGGCGATCTTCTTGATCTCGCGCCGCTCGGGCAGGGTGAAGGTCCTGGGTCGCCCGCCCTTGTACTTCGGGTAGAGCGCCTCGAAGCCGTCGGCGTTGAAGTCGTGGATGACATCGCGGACCCGGTCCGGGCTGGTGAACGTCACCTCAGCGATCTTCGCTACGGGCATGCCCTGCGCGGACAACAGCACCATCTGCGCGCGCCGCCATGTCACCACCGAGCCAGTGCCCCTGCGGATGATCTGCAGCAGCCGCCGGCCCTCGTCGTCATCGATCTCACGAACCCGTACTTGTTCTGCCACTTGCTCAGCTTGACGGGCCGACACCGAACCGGCGATCACCAAGGAAACGAGTCACTGTGACTACTCCGGGCCGTCAGGCGTTCGTGTGTGACAGGTGGTCGGGAAGGTCGGTGAGCTGTTCGATGCGGAGCACTGCCTCGACTGTCGTGGACGATGGTTTACCGGTGACGAAGTCGATGCCGCGGTCCAGCCAGATGCCGGTGAGCCCGGCACGGGCGGCTGCGTTTACGTCGCTTTCCAGCATGTCGCCCACGTTGACCGCCTGCGCGGGGTCCGTACGCATCCGCCGGCAGGCGATGGCGTAGGCGACGGGCTTGGCCGCACCGAGCTCGGTCGGGGTCAGGACGGCTTCGAAGTATTCGAGGAGGCCGAAACGGGCGAGCTTGGCGCGCTGCTGCTCGGGGTCTCCGTTGGTGAGAACAGCCAGACGCGGTCCTCGGGGCAGCCGTTTCAGAGCCTCCAGGCATGGATGGACATCGGGATAGCACTGCCAGGACTCCTCGAACACGGTGAGGTAACGCTCGGCGATCCAGGCGTCCAGAAGGTCGGAACTTGTCGGAACCGGCTCGCCGAGCATCGGCAGGAAGGAACGGAGCCTGCGTCGATGGTGCTCAGCGAAGGAGCACTGACCGGCCAGGTATTCCCGCATGTGGCGCGCCTCCAGCATCCACCACAACGCCGCCAGCTCCTCCGGTGGAGCCGTCGCGTTCGGCGCGGCCTGGACGATCTGGCCGATCGTTTCGAAGACCGCGCTTCGATGATCGACCAGGGTGCCGTCCAGGTCGAAGAAGATCACATTCGCCACACGGTGATCATCTCGTGGGGCATGTCCCGGGCGCCAGAGGGCAGGCACCGCGACCTTCCACTCGGGACGGTTCCCCAGGTGGTCACAACAGGGCGAACGTTGTCTGATGCGACACTAGCAGAGGGCGTCTGGTGCCCACGTAGCTATGTCTTGGTGGAGAGGCGGTCAGCCACGACCGCAGGGGCGTCGACGAACAGGGGCGGTCGCACCTGCGCCGGCGGGAAGCGTGCTGGCTTAGCCGCCGACGCCGCGCGAAGCTGCTCAGGTGCCGGACGGCAGCGACCAGGGCCGGTCGTCGCTACGAGATGGATCACCTCCAAAGGGGCCCGATGTCGTAACCGATACAGTCGGCGCCGAGGGAGCCTGAGTCGCCTCCCGCTTGGCCTCCTGCGCGCCGACCAACAGGTAGAACGCTGCGAGTACGCCGCATCCGACGAGGACCGCCGAGCCCAGCCGCTCGTTGCGGTAGGCCGTCATTCCTGCCAGGCTGACTAGTGATAGGGCCACAACGGCCGTGAGGGGCATACGTGTCCTTCCGTTGACGCCCGGCCGTCGTGTACCGCCAAGTCCCCGACGGCCGGGCGTACCTGTGTTGCCGGTCCACAACGGTCGCCGGCATGTTTCAGCGGGTGGTTTTGCCGCTCTGCGTGTGCAGTGAGTTCACACTGGCCGCACATCAGCGTGTTTCCGCAGGTTATCTGCGATGCGCACGGCTTTTGATGTAACCCACTACACCCCTGACGTAGAGCGGCACCTTTCGTTTCCACGGACTTCCTGATCTTCGAGCGAACTACTGGCCATCACTGCGCTGAGCGCAGAGCCGCCGCGTGAGATGAGTGCGCCCTCGACCTGCGGTTCCTTGCGTCAACTCTCCCCAGGCTAGGGGCCGTTGATGCGAGTGGGGAAGAGGTGCACCCATCGGCGGCCTACTGTGACAGACACGCTCGATTGAGTACGTAGCGGGTAAGCGGCCGGTAGTAATCAGACCGCACGGTGTCATCAAGTGGAACGACGACGGACACGAGCCCCTCGGCCTCCCGCACAAAGAGCGCGGGGCCATTCGTATCGGCCAGCCCAATGGCCTCAAACCCCAGGTGACCTGCCCGGCAGACCCAACCGTGATCCCCGATCACCAGCTCCGGCAACGGCCCGCTGGCCTCCGCCGCAGCGGCCAGCGCGGTGCGAACCGGGAGCGGCGAATGCGTGTGTGTGCCGGTCTCACGCCCGGTGCTCGGAGCGCCACGTTTCCCGCACCAACGCGACTCCTCGTACGTAGCCAAGGCTGTACGTGCATAGATCGAACAGGGTCGTTATATCGACACAGCGACCTTGCGCCGGCGTGAGGACCGTACATCCCGTCGCCGACAACACGTCCGCCAGGCGGCGCAGAAGCCGAGCAGCCGGTGTGGGTGGCTGGCCCGAGGAGTACAGGGGCGCTGCGCTGGGTGGCCGCGGCGAGACGATCCGCGAAGCAATCCTTCGGGGCCCTCAGGAGTCGGCTCCGGATCGATCACATCATGGCCGGCGACATGCTGCGGATCGGCCGAAACACCGCACTTAGACGTCGTCTCATTTGGAGCGCTGGGTAGTCTGCACCGTGTGATGATGGTCGAGCGCATGGTCCCGGACGAGTTGTGGTAGCTGTTCCAGCGGGTGGTCCCACCTGCACCATCGCGGCCGCAGGGCGGCGGTCGGCGGCGATACGGAGATCGCGAGGTGTTGGCCGCGATCATCTTCGTGGCCACGACAGGCTGTACCTGGCGGCAGTTGCCGCCAGTCTTCGGCCCCTCAGGGCCGACCGCGCACCGGCGCTTTACCGAGTGGAGTGCCGCCCGGTCTGGGCGAAGCTGCACCGCCTGATCCTCGACGAGCTGGGTTCGCGCGGAGACCTGGACTGGTCTCGCTGCGCGATCGACTCGGTGAACATGCGGGCCCTGAAAGGGGGGAGCTGACAGGTCCGAATCCTGTCGACCGGGGCAAGAAGGGCTCGAAGATCCACTTGATCACCGAGCGGACCGGTTTACCCCTCTCGATCGGGATCTCCGGCGCGAACGTGCACGACAGCCAGGCACTCGAACCGCTCGTGCGCGGCATCCCGCCGATCCGCTCCCGCCGCGGCCCGCGCAGACGACGCCCCGCCAAGCTGCACGCGGACAAGGGCTACGACTACGACCACCTGCGCCGATGGCTGCGCAA
>NZ_JAGMUL010000219.1:0-15627 GCF_019049285.1 Streptomyces sp. AC550_RSS872 | reverse complement strand
TCGAGCGCACGATGTCCTGGCTGGGCGGCTGCCGCCGTTTGCACCGCCGCTACGAACGCAAGGCGGAGCACTTCCTGGCCTTCACCGCCATCGCCTGCCAGCCTCATCTGCTACCGCAGCCTCACCAAATGAGACGATGTCTTATCCGCCATCGACTCGAACGAACACTAGCTGCCGCCACTCCCATTCGGGAACGAGCCCGATCAGCACGCGGGGGTCCCGAGCGGCGAACAGCTGATAGTTCCGAAGGCTCTCCTCCCGGGAAGTAGCCACGGGCCCGGCGAGACGGGCGGCCTGGAGATGGGCGCGCAGGGCTCCGGTGCTCAACACGATTCGGTGGCGGCGGGCGCGGACGGGGAGGGTCATGGGAACCGGTAAACACCGCGCAGTTGGCGCACATGAGTGTTGTCCACGAGATGCCTAGCGCCAACGATGTCGGCCGGAGCCCGGGCTCGCCGGGTGCCGAGGTCTGCAGCGACATGGGCTACCGGTACATTCGCAGAGCCAGCCACTTCCTGGCCTTCGCCAGCATTTGCCTGCACCATGATCTGCCGCCGCAGACTCACCGATGACATGTAGTAGATACAGAACCCCGACGCACCCTGCCGCACGGCCGTTACTGCGCCGCCGCCGAAGCACTGGGATGGGTGTTTGATTTGCCCGGAAAGCGTGACCGGGGTCCGCAAAGAAGCAGAACGCCAACGATGCCCATGAAATGGCGCTCCTGAGCTGACGGAATGAGCTGAGCGGGATCAGCGCGCCGTGCATCCGCTCCGAGTTCGCCAGCGTTCGCGCCGTAGTGGGCTCACAGTCGGAGACGCTGGATCTATTCCGGGACCGTGGGCCGCTCTTGAGGTGAACTCGATGACCACCCACCAGAGACGACACAGTTCGCATGATCGTCTCGGCGACTTCGCGCCAACTCTCGCGAACACTAAGCGCCGCTGCAGTCGGCGAATGCCCGGCATCGAGTCGTCGAGAGGAGACGGGGACAGCGACGCTCCGCTGGTCTGGAGACGAGCGGGGTTTTTGGCGATCGTCCAGGGGGCGTTGATCAGGCGTCAGGGCCGAGACGGGCGGACCTCACGCATGGTGTCGGCCAAGACGTCTCAGCCGCCATTTCGCCACCACCCCCCGGAAGGCCCTCGCCAACACCGCTGCCCTCCAGGGCAATCACGTGGCTGGCGCCAAGCCAGATGTCTCATGAGACATGCTGAGCGCGAAGAACACTTCCAAGGCAGTCTCCCGGTCTCCCGCGGAAGCCGACCTCACGGACGACGACGGAGTAGTTCCGGCGGGAGCGGCCGGTGTCCTTGTCCCACAGAAGCCCGATGCCGAGGTAGTACACGTGGCGAACGCTGCACGGCCGTGCTGCTTCCGCCAGCTCGCAGATCGCCGCCCGTAGGGCCTCCACCTGTGCCTTTGTGCGGCGAGGCCGTTTTACGGAGCTTAACCGGACATGCTTCCAGTGAACTCCTGGGGCGGCACCACCCTCACCGCCTCGCGAACCCGCGCGTCCTTCAGCTGATCCCGTGCTGCTTACCCCACGCGCCGGCCGAGGCCTGCGGAGCCGTCTGATCAGACGCTCGCCTCAGCGACAGCAGCGCGGAACTCCTGCGTCATCAGGGCCATCGAGCCGCGCTGAACGGGAGCCTCGCCCGGCTCTGCCGAAACCCTGGCCACCGCGGCACTCATGCGCTCGTACATCGCGGCGTCGACCACGGCCCGATGCTCTTCGGGAACCTCCCGAGTGTCCCGAAACGGCGATCATCGTGCCGAAGCGAGTGCCGATCCACCCGATCGTCTCGACCTTCCAGTCCAGCTGCCGGGCGGCCCTGCGCATCGCAGCCCGGATCAGTTCGACTCCGCCGAGCCCGACGGCTTCCTCGTCGTCCAGGTTCACCTGGTAGGAGCCGCCGAAGCCGCCGGCACCCTCGGGGCAGGAGCGGCGCAGCAACGGGGCCAGGGCCTCGGCCATGGCGATGCAGCGCGGGTCCTTCGCGTAGGAAGCCATCGGCGTCATCGTAGAACCACCCGGGCGTCATCAGACGCCGTTCTGCGGGGCGCTCACTCGAAAGCGACCACGCCGAGCGCGTCACCGGCAGGCGACGGTGATTTCGTACCCAGCCCGCGCCTGCTACCACCCTGCTACCATCAGGTGTGGCTACAAATAAGCAGACGCAGGTCCGGCTGGACGAGGACGTACTGGAGGCCGGCAAGGCTGCCGCCCGCTCCCGACGGCTCGACTTCAACAAGTACGTGGAGCGACTCATCATCGAGGACACCACCGGCGCCCGCGCCGCCGGCATGGCGGCTGCCCAGCGGCTCGTTGATGAGCACGGCACGTTCCTCGACGACCTGGAGCATCAACTCGACGCCCCATACGCCCAGCAGCAGCCGGGCGCCGCCGCGTGATCCTGCACGTTGACGAATCCTGGATCCTCGAAGTAGCAGAACGGGCCGGGCACCGAGACCCGGCCGCCGACGACTACGGCGTACCCATCGCCGCCGTCGCCCGCCACCGCGGCGAACTCCTCGACACTCCCGTCTACGACGGTACCTTCTCCCGCGCCGCCGCCCTGGTGCACACCCTGGGCCGCTGCCGCTGGCTGGAGCGCTCCAACCTCACCGTCGCCTGCGCGGTCGCCGTCATGTATCTCGAGGCCAGCAACATTCCCGTCAACCCCACCCGCGAACAGCTCACGGCGCTCGCCCACGAGCTGAACAACCCCTGCTGCACCGTCGACCGGATCGCCTCCTTCCTGCGCACCTGGAAACCCTGACCCCGACCGGGCGTTGATCGAATTCGGGACGCGCCAGGTCAGTGGGCCGGGGGAGAATGGTGGCGTCTGGGTGCGCGGTGAGCCGCCCGCGTGCGTTTGGGGAGGAGTGCCGGGATGGCGCTGGACTGGGACCGGAGCTGGACTGGGACCGGATCGGCACGGGGGACAGTGAGGCGATCCTGCGCCCCCGGGACATCTACGCGGGGCTGGCCAAGCGCCCTTGGCCCTATCTGCGCCACGAGCAGGGCGAGGTGCTGGACGAGTGGTTCGACCGCCGCAGGGATGACCGGGATGTCGTGATCAAGCAGAACACCGGCGGCGGCAAGACCGCCGTCGGCCTACTGATCGCGCAGAGCACCCTGAACGAGGGCATCGGCAAGGCCGTGTATCTGGCCCCGGACAAATACCTGGTGCGCCAGGTCCGTGAGGAGGCCGCGCGGCTCAGCGTGGCCACCACGGACGACCCGCAGGATCCGGCGTTCCTCGCCGCGCAGGCCGTGCTGGTGACCAACTACGACAAGCTGATCAACGGCAAGTCAGTGTTCGGGGTCGTCGGTGACGGCCCGGAGCCGATCGACCTGGGGATCGTCGTCGACGACGCGCACGCCGCGCTGGCAACGGCGGAGGACCAGTTCCGGCTGCGGGTGCCGGCGAGCCACGAGACGTACCAGAAGCTGCTGGACCTGTTCGCCGACGACCTGCAGCACCAGTCGCCGAACAAGTGGGCGGAACTCCAGGCCAAGGACCCCACCGCGCTGGCGCCGATTCCGTTCTGGGCGTGGGCGGACAAGAAGGCCCGGGTCATGGAGATCCTCCACCCCCACCGGTTCCACGACGACTTCAAGTTCGCATGGCCGCTGATCGCCGAGGTGCTGCACCTGTGCACCGCGACCGCGACAGCGAAGGCCGTGGAGATCCGGCCCTCGTGCCCACCGATCGACCGCATCCCCTCGTTCGTACGCGCACGTCGGCGCGTCTACCTCACCGCCACCCTCTCCGACGACAGCGCCCTCGTGACCGACCTCGACGCCGATCCCTCCCTCGTGGTCCGGCCCGTCACCCCGGGCAGCGCGGCCGATCTCGGGGACCGGATGATCCTGGCGCCGGTCGCGCTGAATCCGCAGCTCGACCCCGAGGCCGTACGGCAGCTGGCCCGCCAGTTCGCCGACGGAGACCGGGACGGCGACGGCGTCCCGGAGGACGTGCCGGTCAACGTCGTGGTCCTGGTGCCCAGCGAGAAGGCCGCGAAGGCCTGGGAGACCTACGCCGACCGCACCTACCGGGTGGGCGACCTCGCCGTCGGCGGCAAGCAACTGCAGGCCGGCCATGTCGGTCTGGTGGTCCTGGTCAACAAGTACGACGGCGTCGACCTGCCCGCGGACGCCTGCCGCCTGCTGATCCTCGACGGGATCCCGCGTCCCCTGGACGGAGTGGAGCGGCGCGAGGCGATCGCGCTGGCCGACAGTTCCGTCCGCTTGGCCGGGGAGGCCCAGCGGATCGAGCAGGGCATGGGGCGTGGCGTACGCGACAGCGAGGACTACTGCGCCGTGCTGCTTCTCGGTGCCGGCCTCGGCGTCGCTATCCACGAACCGCGCCACCTGAGCCTGTTCTCGCCCGCCACTCAGGCGCAGCTCAAGCTGAGCAGCGACATCGCACGGCAGATCAAGGGCGAGGGTCTGGACTCCGTGCGCCAGGCGCTGCGGGCCTGCCTCGGGCGGAGGCACCAGTGGACCGAACGTAGCCGGCGGGCACTGGCCGAGGTGCGATACGCCCCGCACGGGACCGTACGACCGGAGGCCGTCGCACTGCGCGAGGCGTTCGACCTGGCGGCAACAGGACGGACGATCGCGGCGGCCGACCGCATCCAGCTGACCGTGAACGACCTCGACGACAAGGCGCTGCGCGGCTGGCTGCAGGAGCAGAAGGCCGCCTACATGCACATGACGGATCCTGTCGCCGCCCAGCAGGTCCTGGCCGGCGCCCTGAACGAGAACCAGTTCGTCCTGAAGCCCGCGGGCGGTGTCGAGTCGGCGCAGATCAAGGCGGCCGCCGTGCAGGCCCGCGAGGCCGCGCAATTCCTGTCCGCCGAGTACGGAGACGGCGTCAACCTGGTCCTCGGGGTGAAGGCACTGTTGGAAGAAGTGGTGTGGGGCGACGAGGACCGCTCCGACGACGCGAGCGGGCCTGGGAGCGCCTGGGCCGCCACCTCGGATTCGTGAGCACCCGGCCGGAGAAGCTGTACGACACGGGCCCGGACAACCTCTGGGCACTCTCGGCCACGCGGCAGGCCGTGATCGAGCTCAAGACCGGGTGCGTCACCGACACGATCGCCAAGAAGGACGCCGACCAGCTCGGCGGCAGCATCCGCTGGCTCAACAAGCACAACCCCGAGGTCAAGGCCCTGCCCATCATGGTGCACCCCAGCCGCGTCTGCGACGCCAAGGCCACCCCGCAGCCGGTTATGCGCGTGGTAACGCCAGCCAAGTACGAGCTCCTGAAGCAGTCGGTCATCCAGTACGCCGTCGCGCTCGCCAGCGACCTGGGCCGATGGGCCGACGAACAGGCCGTCGCCGCGCAGCTCGCTCACCACAAGCTCACGGGCGACCGCTTCTTAGACACCTACTCCGAGACCGCGCGCACCAGCGCGTGATCATCACGCACCCGTGCGAGTTCTGAGATCCACTGGCAGGTTCGCGGAAGACTTGAAGGGGCACCCGCCGTCCAACGGCCGCTGCCCCTCTCTTCTTGCCCGAACGCCTACGGCGCGGGCCGGACCCGCTGGTACCGTCGCTCGTATGGACCAGAACGGATCCCCGGTGCCGCCCTTCGAGCCGGAGGAGTACGCGCGCGTCGCGGCGGCCGCAGACATCGTCGGCAAGTCCCCCCAGGACTTCGTCCGCGACGCGGCGCTCAAGGCTGCCGACGACCCGTTCCTCAAGGCCCTCGGCCGGACCCGCGACCGCGTCCCGCAACTCGCCGAGATCTTCGCCACCCAGGACACCCGCGAAGCCGACACCAGTACGGCCGCATGGCCTGACCCCGCGCCCATGGGCAGCCGCGAACTGCACGAGTCCCAGCGGCACGGTCACGCCGCGTGACCCGGTTCCTCACCCCGCAAGAGCTCCTTCAGATCGCGCAGACTCTCCCGGGTGACCCGGCCTGTCTCGACCTGGGCGTGCTGGACGCCGCCTGCGCCCGGGTCCAGGCCCACTACATGGGCCGCGACGTATACGCGAGTGACTGGCTCAAGGCCGCCGCCCTGATGGAGTCCATAGCGCTGTTCGAACCGTTGGAGGCGAAGAACGAGTTCTTCGCCTGGCTGGTCGCCGAGACGTTCCTCAACACCAACAACGTCACACTCGCCTATGAGCCGGGGGAAGTCCTCGCGCTCGTCATGCGCGCCAAGCACAAGGGTGCCCGTGTCCAGGAAGTCGCCGCCCAGCTGCGCGCCTGGTCCACCGTCTGACGCCCCTAGCCAGAGCCGGGACCTATCCGTCCCCGTCGGCGGGCACCTCGAACGTGATGGCCTGCTCGTTGGCTGCCTTCTCCGCCGCACTCAGCCGCTCGATCTTGTACTTTTCGTCCAGGACCTTGGCCTTCAGCCCCCACGACAGCGCGCGAGCCCGCATCCCGTTGTCCCCGGTGATCACCGTGACCGGGGCCGGCGCGATGGCCTGCTGCAGATAGCGGGCGCGCGCGACGATCTCGTCGTCGTTGTTCGGCAGCCGCACGTGCCCAGGCTCGTCCAGGAGGACCTCGACGACCGTGTCCTCGCGTACCACCGCGTGGCCGTCGGCCTCGATCTGGGCCAGGGTCTGCTCCAGGAGCGCGAAGACGGCGCGCGCCCGTTTCCGGACGCTGGTGTCGTGGGTGTCGTACGACTTCTTGTCGATCTCGTCGATCACGATGTGGGGGATCATGACGGACGTGCCACGGCCGAAAAGCCGCTGCCACGGAATCTTGTCGAAGCGCATGTAGTGCAGCAGATCGTTGGTGTCCAGCACCACCGTCCGAACCCCGTGACGGGTGAACCGCTCCTGCATCCGGCGCAGCTCGTTGGCCAACTCCATGAAACAGGTGCGGAGTTCCTGCAGCTCGGTATGCATCAAGTTGGCGTGTCGGTCTGCACTGAACTGACGGTGCATGATCGCGTCGTAGCGGTCGCCTCGAAGGCGGCCTGCCACCGACCGGTCCGCGAACACCTCCAGCAGCTCCGTCCCGGCCTCAAGCGTCCACTCGTCGTATGTACGCCGCGCCTGTGCGAGGTTGTTCCAGCCGTCCTGGGGCAGCCCGGGGCCTGTTACGTGCGGCACCGCGTTCTGGACGTTGGTGAGCCCCTGCTCGGTGAGGCGGTCTAGAAGTGCGATGGCCTCGGCGCAGGTTGTTCTGGGCCTCAACAGCATGCACGTGCTCCTCACGGTACGGGCTGTCCGTAACACCGGACAGAGCTGAGCTTAGGCTTCCTCCGGTGGAGACGTTCTGGATCATCGCGGCCGCGATCCTGTGGGGTGCTGGCACGGGCCTGCTCATACCGCGCGCCGCGTACCGGCTCTCCGTGCCGCCCGAAGACCCGTGGCGGACAGCCTGTCCTGCGGGACACTCCTTCGCCGGTGCCGGGAACGGATGGATCGGGCGGGCCCGCTGCCGTGACGGCGACTCGTACGGTCCCAGCACGCCACTCCTCTCCGCCCTCACGGCCACGGTCAGCGCTGTCCTGGCGGCCGCCACCGGCGCTCGCCCCGAACTCGTCGTCTGGCTGCTGCTCGCCCCGATCGGCCTGTTGCTCGCCACCGTGGACTTCACGGTGGAGCGGCTGCCCGACATCGTCACCCTGCCGCTCGCCGTGATCACGCTGACCCTGCTGGGCGTGGCGGCGCTGCTGCCCGGCGCCGACGGCAGTTGGAAGACCGCGTTGCTCGGCTCCCTCGCGCTCAGCGCCTTCTATCTCGTACTTTTCCTGATCAACCCACCGAGCTTCGGCTTCGGCGACGTGAAACTCGGCCTCACCGTCGGGGCCGTGACCGGCTGGTACGGGTGGGGCATCGTCATCGCCGGCACCTTTGCGGGATTCCTGCTCTTCGCGCTGTACGGCCTCAGCCTCATCGTCGCGCGCCGTGCCGACCGCAAGACGGCCCAGCCGCTCGGACCTTTTCTCCTCGCAGGAGCCTGCGTCGGCGTGCTGCTCGGCTCCGTCGTCTGACCGAGGCGACGTCACATGTGGTCAGGCGCCGTTGCGGACGAACTTGACCATCAGCTCGGCATCCCGCAGATCGGGGAGGACCACCTCTGCGCCGGCGTCGCGGAGCGCGGCTTCGTCGCTTCGGCCGGTGGCTACGGCGATCACGCGCACCCCGTTGGCGTGGGTGCCCTCGATGTCCGCCGGGGTGTCACCGATCAGCACGGCGGCGTCTGCGGTCGTGTGCGCGCGTTCCAGGGACAGCCGGACGAGGGCGGCGCGCACGTCGTGGTCCTCCCCGTAGGCGCCCAACCCCCACAGGATCGGGGTGTCGAGACCAAGGACCTGCAGCTTGAGTTCGGCGAGCGCGAGTTGCACCGGCACTTCCGCAGCACAACGCGAGCACGGACCTGGCTGGAGCGGGTGCATGTGGGTGGACGCGATGCGGCCGTACGCCACATGGAAGGGCCTGTGGTCAGCATGCCGCCACTCCTACCGGTACCAGCCCCTGGGCAGCAGTTACGAGGCAGTCACCAACTGCCGACTACTGCTGACCACCCTCGAACAGGTCAGATGACAGCGACGTCTGAACGAGCGGTCGTGGCACTCAGCCATCAGCAATTCGGCGAGGAAGTCGCGGCGGTTGGTGGCACCGCACCGTGCGTTCGTTCGTCTCCGCGAGGACCTGGGTCCGGCCGAGCTTGGGACGTCCGGGTGAACAGGGCGGTGTCGCCAGCGACCTGGCCGGAGCCCGGACGCTACAAGGAGGGGGAACCGGCGCAGGAAAACGGGCGGAGGTCCGATGGCGACATGGCAGGACGAGCCGGGCGCCCGGGAATGGCGCCACGCTGTGGACGCGGCCGACCGTGTCCACAGCCCAGGCGTCCCCCCTGGCGAGCTGCCTGGCTACCTCCAGGGCTGCGCTGCGATCGACGAGGTGGTGCGACTGCTGGCCGACCCCACCGTGCCCGGCGCGCTGACCGCGGCCCGGTCCGCCATGCGGCGCGCACTGCGGGTGATGCCGCAGTCTGGACCAGACCAGCTGTGCTACGAACAGCGCTGGCGCGGACGCCACCGATGGGACGGTCCGCTGCAAGTGTGCGACCGGCCGACCTGCGGCCGCTGCCTACCGCTGAAAGCCGCAGCGGCAGTTGAGGCAGCGCGCGCTCACGATCCCGCCGCAGCAAGATAATCGCTGCTGGCCGGCATCAGCAGTCCACCCTCAGCCAGTCGAGCAAGGCCTGGTCGGTGTACTTCGCCGCCAGCGGGCCGTCCCGAACCGAGCGCACCGGGACGGGTCGGACTACTGTAACAAGCTTCGACACACCGCCCATCGACCGGGAAAGGAGCCCGCTGCCCGCCCCCGACCACGACCCCGAGCACATCGCGGACGCGCTGCGCAACAGCCCGCACATCCTCTCCGCCGACGGTATGGCCGGCAGCGTGGCTACGGTGACGTCATTTGGGACCACCGAGGCGTCTCGAAGCGGCCCCGATCTGTGAAGATCGCCTCCCGTGAAGATGGCCTGGAATGGCTCCACTTGACCCTTCTGGCTCGTCACTCGTGGGGCCAGTTCAGATCGTCGCGGTACAGGCTTCACAAATTGGGGCCCGCGGAGGCGCCTTGGTGAAGCCGGAAGAGCACGCCGCAGCCGACGGAAATGGTTCTGGTGAAGGTGGCGTGGTTTGTACGCCCAGCGCCGTCCCGCGCCATACCACGCCGACGCAACGCTGGTCAGCGGCGCTAGCGGCGCGGCAGCAGACGGCGCCAGGTGAAGCGCGGCCACCGCTTGAGGAGGCGTGACCCCTTTTCAGCCCCCGAAGAGCGCTGCCACCGACGCGATGATGGCCAGCGCGGGTTGCGCGATGTCCGCGCTGCCGGCCAGCAGTTCGCGGAGGCGGTCCGTGCGGGTGCGGACGGCGGGCACGTCCGGTTCGGGTTCGCTGGTCAGGCGAGCCAGGTCGTGTACCGTGCCGGCCGCCTCGTCGCGCTGGTCGTCGGACAAGGTCCTGCTGGACAGAACCAGTTCGAGGAGCCGGGTCAGATCATCACCGCCCGCGCTCGGCCCGTACGTGTTCTGGAAGTCGCGAATCACCGTGTCCTTCGGGCGGTTGACGAACGTGGTCTTCTCGCCCTGGAAGATGAAGTTCTCCGACACCGCTGCTCCTGACGTGACGACGACTCGGCAGTTGACGAACGTATGGGCGTGATCCGCGCGGGACGACTGTACGGTGCCCAGTCGGCCCTTGATGGCATCCGCCGCCGCGCGTACGCGCGCGAACGCCTCGGCGTCGGCGGCCCGTCCCGTGGTGGCGAGGATACCCAGTACGTCCTGGGGCGACGGCTTGGGCCTGGTGGGCAGCGGCTTGCGCCACCACTCGGGATCTTGCCGCTGGATTTCGGCGAACCATTCCTCAAACCGCTCGTGAGCCACGGTCTCCTCTGCGCGCATCTCCGCCTGGAGGCTGGGAGCAGATGTGTCGCGCATGGCGCGGAGTGCTGTCGCGATACCGCCGAATAGGGAGCGGAAGGAGCCGACCGAGACGTCCTCGATGCGGAACACGACCTTCTCCGCCTCGGCCGGTGACCCTCCGGTCGGCTGGAAGAACACCAGACACGGCAGGAGCGTGTGGTCGAGCCCCATGAAGTCGGCGATCTCGTAGGCGCCTTGGCGGTCGTAAGGCCGCCAGTTCAGCCACCTCATCATGGCCAACGTCCGGTACAGCTCCGGTTCCAGGTGCCCCCGCCAGTACCTCTTGGCCGTACGCCAGTCAGTGGGCCGCTCGACGACGAACACCCGGGTCGCCGGGCCGGAGAGGGCATTCAGATCGTCGAAATGCGTACGGACGTAGGCCGCGAGTTCCGTGTCGGCATCGGTGTACAGCAACACGCCCCACAGACGCGGGCCACCATCCGGCGGGAGAACCCCCTCGGCGAGCTCAAGCCTGCGGATCAGCGCAGCCGAGTCGTCAATGGGGGCGAGCGAGTACGACCCCTCTTGAGGATGCTCAACGCACAGCACCAGCGGGTCGTCCTCGGCCAGGTCGAGGTCGGCGATGCGCTGGTCGGCCGGTAGCGTCTCGCTGGTCACGGCATCGTCGAGCCACATGTCCAACGGCTGTGTCGGCCAGCGTGAGACTGTCGTTGCACGTGCTTCGGCGAAGGCCGCCTGCATGAGCTCGCCGACCGTCGCGCACTCCGGCACGGAAACGTCGATCATCATCCCGTCAACGTGCCGGCCAAGGGCCCGCCAGCGTTCCGTACCCGGCTCGGCGAACGGCCCGTCATCAGCGAACAGTCTGTCGTACGCCTCGTCGCCCGGTCGCCACCGATGATCGGCAATGTCCCCCTCGGCAACATAGATCTTCAAGCGCAACGGTCGCCCCCTCAATACCAGTTCGTCCTACCGAGTATGGCCAACACGGGCCCCGCGGCAGCGACTGTCACCCGATCGGGTGAGGAGGAGGTCCAGCCTGGGGCGCGCAGTGCGCACCGGCGCCCGATCCCGGGGGGTCCCGGAGCTTGGCTGTGGCGTGCTCTTCCGGCTTCACCAAGGCGCCTCCGCGGGCCCCAATTTGTGAAGCCTGTACCGCGACGATCTGAACTGGCCCCACGAGTGACGAGCCAGAAGGGTCAAGTGGAGCCATTCCAGGCCATCTTCACGGGAGGCGATCTTCACAGATCGGGGCCGCTTCGAGACGCCTCGGTGGTCCCAAATGACGTCGCCGTAGCCACGGCAGCGACACCGTCCGCTTCGTCTCCGATGTCGGAACCGCCTGGACCCTGACTCTGCAGGACGTGGAGCCGACCGACGACCACCTCCTGCCCGCGCCCATCCTCACCGAGGCCGTCGCCGCGGCGATCCTCAATCACCCGAACTTCGTGATCGCCATGCCGGATGAGCCGCGCGAGGACACCATCACCATCCAGACCCGGGGCGGCAGCCGCTACCTCCTGGCCCTGGATCTCGACACCGACACCGACGGCGGTCAGGAGCTGCCGCCGCTGATCGACAACCCCAGCGCACCCCGCGAAACGATCCACTGGATGAAGTTCCCGGACGCCACCCGGGAGGAGTTCCGGCTCATCGCCTGGCACGTGGTCAACCGCGCGCTGCCCGACACGTTCCTGGTCGGCAAGGTCCCCTCCTGGCGGACCCGGCAGAGCGGGCCCTCGATCTATGGGGCCGTCCTGGCCTGGCGGCACTTCGCCCACTGGCTCGACAAGCGCGGCATCACCAGCCTGGACGTCTGCACCGAGGAGATCTTCCACGACAACGGACTGCACCTGAGCCGCAAGCCGGGTATCGGCCGCTCGACCGTGGGCCAGCGCCTGACCGCGCTGACCCGCCTCTGGGCATTCGACGAAGGCAGCGTGCTCCCGCGCGGAATCGCCGAACCTCCCTGGAACCGTGAAGGCCGCGACGACTACCTTCCCGCGGCGACATCGTCCGGCGGGGAGAACAGCACGGAACCGCTTTCACCCGACACCATGGGGCCCCTGCTCATCTGGGCCCTGCGAGTGGTCGAGGACTTCGCCGACGACATCCTCGCGGCCTGGGCCGAGAAGCGGCGGCTGACCGCGCGAGTCGCCGAGGTGAAACCGACACCCGCATCACGGGCCTTGCTCAAGACCTACTTCAACGACCTGGTCGAGCGGGGCCAGCCCATCCCCACCTACGATCATCCGGGCGGTCGGCGATTCGCCCTCACCTACATCGCCGGCACCCACGGCGTCTCTCTCGGCCAGACCGGCGATGTCGTCGGCAGCCGACGCGGAGGGATGGGGCTGGAGCAGTACATGCTGAGCAACCCCGGCGGATGCCCGCTGGACATACCCGTCACCGGCCTGGTCGAGGGGAAGCCGTGGAAGCAGGCGCTGGACTTCACCGAGGCCGCGGCCATGATGCGGCACCTGGGCACAGCCACTTTCATCGTCCTGTCGTATTTGACAGGAATGCGTCCCGGGGAGGTTCTCGGGCTGAGGACAGGGTGCTGCCCGGACCCTGAATCCGGACGGCACCTCATCCACGGACACGTCTACAAGACGGCCACCGACGAGAACGGCAACCACCGCTCCGAAGGCGAGCTCCGCGATGTCCCCTGGGTCGCCATCGCCCCAGTGGTCAGCGCCATCCGCGTCCTGGAACGCATCGTTCCCCACGGCGCGCTGCTCTTCGACGGCGTCGCCCACGACTTCGTCAACAAGCGCAACTTCGTCGGTTCGGTGACCTTCAGTTCCTGGCGCGGCCGGGTCGAGGACTTCGCCGTCTGGGCCTCTGATCTCGCCCGATCCCTCGGTCGACCGCACGAGGCCGTCCCCGCAGACCCGAACGGAGCGATCGGGACGGAGCGATTCAGAAGGACGCTCGCCTGGCACATCGCCCGCCGTCCCGGCGGGCTGGTCGCCCTCGCGATTCAGTACGGCCATCTGCGCACTTCCATCAGTTCCGGATACGCCTCCCGCAGCCGGGACGGCATCCACCAGCTCTTCGACGTCGAGACCGCCCGCGCCATCGCGGACACCCTCAGCACCCTCCATGCTGACCTCGCCGACGGCGTCGGCATCTCCGGCCCTGCCGCACGACGCGCGATCCACGCCGCCAGCCAGGCCCCCGCCTTCGCCAGCACCGTCTTCACCCTCCGGGCCGCCCGCGCCGTTCTGGAGGACACCTCCCTGGCTGTCCACGACAACCCGCACGCCTACCTGATGTGTGTCTACAACCGGGAGAAGGCCCTCTGCCACCGGCTCGCCGACCGTCGTGACGCACCCACCCTGGACCGCTGCCAACCCACTTGCGCGAACGTCACCCGGACCGACCACCACGCCGACCAGCTCATCCCCCAGGCCGAGGTTCTGGAGAAGCAGTCCGTCGATCTCGTCCCCGTCCCCCTGGCTCACCGGTTGCAAGCCCGGGCCCAACGGCTCCGAGACCTCGCCGAAAAGCACCACCACGACCGAATCACCCTGCCGGAGGCATCCGCATGATCCCCGCCCTCGACGAACGCGACCGCATCCGCGCGGCCATGGACCGGATCCTCAGCGGCTCGCCCATCCATTCCAACGGAGCCCTGACCGTCGTCGCCCTGGCAACCGAAGCCGGCGTCCCCCGCAATGCCCTGACCCAACGGCACCAGGACCTGAAGAACGAGTTCTACGAACGCGTCCGCGCCCGCGACGGAATTCCCGACAGCGAGAAACGACTCCGCGCCCAAGTGGTGAAACTCAAGGAACAGCACGCCGAAGACGTCTGAGAGATCAAGGAACTCAAGAACGCCAACGAGATCCTCATCCGGGCACTTCACCAGGCACAAATGGAAAACCGTCAACTCCGCCAGCAGGCCACACAACAAGAGCCGAGGATCAGGGCCCTGCCGACCCAGCCCCACCCCACTCCATCACTCCGCTGAACATCCAGCCCAGCCCCAGGACGGCGCGGCGGCCAAAAACACAACGGCAAGGACCAGACAGTTCCGTGAGGCGGGTTTCCCCCATCCCTGCCAGGCTCCGCGCTGTTGAGGCTGACAGTGCCGCCGGAGAACTTTACCTAGACCCCTGGTCCAGGGGCAGATTGTTCATGACCACAGTGCGGCCGTCGCGCGCTTAATCGCCTCGTCCAATTCGTCACGGTACGGTGCCACTTCCGTGCGCCACATTTCAACGCGCTCCTCGTAAGAAGTGTTGAGAAGGATTCCACTCCCACTCCTGATGCGCATCTCAATCCGCTGGCACGCACGCATGATGGCGAACGCGATTTGGGACACCTCGTCAGGCCCGACCTGGCTGACGAGGCTAGGAGCTCTATGGAGCTCATTGAATGCGCTGTGCAGTTCTGCAGTGTCAACCTCATCGGCCAGGAGGCAGCGGCGAAATTGGGTCACCGAATTTTGAAAGATGACGTATGCAGCTCTCTGCGCGTCAGCCAGCCAACGCACTCGCTCCATCTCCACCTGGTTGCGCGCTTGCGCGAGTGCACTCCGATGGTTCGCCTCCGCGACCTCCACCGCGGCTCGGTGGTTGGCCTGTGCGACCTCCAAGGACGCCCGGTAGTTCGCCTCCGCCTGAGCCAACGTGGCGCGCATCTGCCAACGTGCGATCAACACACTCACAGGGATGCCGAGGAGAGCGAGTACTGCGGCCACACCGGAGAGGTCCATGACAGATCATGATGGCCCGCTGTTGCATCAACGCACCAGGTAATCATCGCCCCGAGACGACCCAAACCTTCAACATGCTGAACTTGACAGAGAAGGCGACCCGGAAGGCGAAGACGTCCGCGCCGCCTCCTTCGGGCAGCTGTCCGTCGTCTACTGAGTTTCAAAGCGTGGTGTCGGTATGGGCTGACGGTCCATGATCCCTGCGGTATGCCGACTGCATGAGGTATGCGCAAGGGGGCGGGCTGACCGACGAACGGCGAGCCTTCCGCGAGAAGTTGCGGTTGGAGGCGGCCGAGCGGTTCAGGCAGGGCGACGAGAACACGGTCATCGCTCACGACCTGCGGGTCAGCGTCCGGTCGGTACAGCGTTGGCGCAAGGCTTGGTCGCAGGACGGGCCGAGAGCCCTGGCCTCGAAGGGCCCGGCATCGCTGCCGCTGCTCAGTGACGAACTGTTTGCCGTACTCGAGCGGGAGCTGCTCATGGGGCCGGTGGCACATGGCTGGCCGGACC
>NZ_JAGMUL010000218.1 GCF_019049285.1 Streptomyces sp. AC550_RSS872 | reverse complement strand
CCACAGGGTCCCCCCTGCAGTACCATCGGCGCTGTAAGGCTTAGCTTCCGGGTTCGGAATGTAACCGGGCGTTTCCCTCACGCTATAACCACCGAAACACTATGAAACTGTCAAACAATGCCGCACCGCTGCTGTGACGACAGCGGGGCCGTTCGTGGTTTCAGAACCAACACAGTGGACGCGAGCAACTGAGGACAAGCCCTCGGCCTATTAGTACCGGTCACCTCCACACGTTACCGTGCTTCCAGATCCGGCCTATCAACCCA
>NZ_JAGMUL010000217.1 GCF_019049285.1 Streptomyces sp. AC550_RSS872 | reverse complement strand
CAAGCCGGCCACCGCGACCGGCAAGTCGCTGTCGGTCGTGGCCCTGCGCAAGACCTACGGGGACGTGGTCGCTGTCGACGAGGCGTCGATGGAGATCGCGGCCGGGGAGTTCGTCACCTTCCTCGGCTCCTCCGGGTCGGGCAAGACCACGACGTTGATGATGATCGCCGGTTTCTGCGAGCCGGATTCCGGCACCATCACGGTCGGGGACCGTGACGTCACCCGGCTCGCGCCGCAGAAGCGGGGCCTGGGGTTCGTCTTCCAGCAGTACCTGCTCTTCCC
>NZ_JAGMUL010000031.1 GCF_019049285.1 Streptomyces sp. AC550_RSS872 | reverse complement strand
CCCCCCCCACCACCCGACCAGGACTGAAACTCATGGCTGGCACACACGATGGCTACGCACCGCATCCCTACATAGGCGGCCGCACGGCAGTGCTGCGTGCCCTCGCCGCCTGGCGGACGGAGTGGCCGGGCACCCCGCGTGTCCTGGTCCTGACGGGCTCCCCAGGCAGCGGGCGCTCGCATCTGATCACCGGGTTCCTGATGCTCTGCGACCCGGAGTACCGCAAGCGGCTCCCCGTGGATGACTTGGACCCTTCGACGGTGCCGCCCGAACGGCCCGCGCCCGCCGTGCCGGGAGCGGCCGGGTTGACCGCGGCCCAGGTCGTCTGGCTTCTCGCCGATCATCTCGGACTGGCGGCCGACGACGTATCGGACGTGTTCACCGAGCTGGCAGCCCTCCCAAGTCCCGTGACCGTGGTCGTTCCGGACGTCGATCGGGCCGGACCGGTGCGTGCGGCGGGAGAACCGGACCGGCTGACGCGAGAGATCCTCAGGCCGCTCGCCGCCGTCGAGACGGTCCGCCTGCTCGCGGAGTTGCCCCGTCGGCTCGCGGACGAGTTCGCAGCCGGCCTTCCTGCGGGTACCGTCCAGGTCATCGATCTCGACGCACAGCAGTGGGCGGACCCCGAGGGCCTGGTACATCAGGCCGAAGCACTGCTCAACCCGCAACTCGGCGCTCCGGAGCTGCCGTTCACCACCGACTCGCAGACGAGACGGTCCGTCGCCGAGGCGATCGGACGCCGGGCCGGCAACAGTCCCTTGACGGTGCAACTCGCCGTGCAGAGCATCCTGCGAGGGCCGGGCGCCTACGCCCCGTACGACGAGGCACTCCTCCCCACATCGGTCGGCCACGCGCTCGACCTGCACGCCCGCCGCCTCGGGGCGGACCCGCAGACCCTGCGCCACCTTCTGGCGCCCTTGGCCCTGGCGGAGGGCGACGGTCTGCCGGTCGATATCTGGATGCGGCTGGTCAACGCCCTTGCGGGCAAGGACATGAGTGACGTCATCGAGAGCGGGCGTGCGCTGGCGGAACCCTTCGTCGAGTCGTTTCAGCCCGCCCGGGAGGCGGCACACGACGGGCGCAGTCTGCTTCGGCTGGTCCATCCGGCCATCGGCGACGAGATCCGCGCCGGCCTTTCCGACGTCCGCTCCGCCCAGACCCGGATCGCGATGGCGCTTCTGGAGGCCGTCCCGGAACAGGACTGGGGCAAGGCCGACCCCTATGTACGCGACCACATCGCGAGCCACACCCTGGAGGCGGGCCTGCTGTCCCAACTCCTCACGGACCCGGGGTTGTTCGTCCACGCCGATCCGGTTCCACTGCGCGCCGCCGTCGAGGCCGTACCGATCGCGGAACTCGCCTCACCGGCCCGTACGTACTTGCGTACGGCCCCGGTGCTGACCCGCACCCAGGCGCCCGTCCTGCGGCGCGCCGCCCTGCTGGAGACCGCGTTCGTCGAGGACGGCCTCCCCGACTACGCCGAGGCCATTCGCCGCCGGTTCGGTCCCGGCCCGGCCTGACCGCCGGGACGGCCTCCGTGATGCCGACCTCGTGCGGCGCCGGGCCGTTCCGACCAACCGCCCGGCAGCATCGAGATCGTGCTCGCCGGACAGCGCCAGTCGTGACCGGCCCGGGCCTGCGGGGTTCATCGTCACGCCTACGGCGTGTGCGTGATCAGTACAGCGAGAACCCGCCGCTGTGCCGCCCCTGGTTCTTCTTCCCGGACTGCGAACCCTCACCCTCCGACCGCCTCGGCTCGGACGGGCCGGAGTCGGGGCCACCGCCGTCCAGCGGCTCGCCGTGCCTGACCTGATCGCGCTGCTCCTCCGACAGCGACTCCCACTGGCCGCGCAGCGACGCCAGCCCTCCGCCCAGAGCGCGGGACACCGCGGGGTCGTCCAGGGCGTCGCGCAGGGCGACTCGGCCGGAGAGCAGCTTCTTGGCCGCCTCTTGCAGCTCCTTGCCCGCACCCTCGGTCTCGGACAGCTTGCGCAGGGCGGAGTTCAGGGAACGGATCTGCTCCGGTTCGAGTGCCTCGTCGATCACACCGCGTTCCTGCGAAGAGCCGTGCGGGTTGGGTGAGTTCTCGGGCTTCCTGGTCATTGGCTTCTCCTCGACTCTCGACACCTGAAGTATCTCCCGTCACCTGTGAGTGCCTTGCGGGGCCCCGGTGGTCGAAGTGGAGAGGGCGGGGAGACTCTCGGGAGGGCAGGTCGCCGGGTCGGGAGTGCTGGCTCCGGGGCGCGGGCTCGGGAGCGTTGAAAGGTAGCGTGTGCCTTTCAACTCTGCGTTGATCTTCATCCGTTCGACCGACCACGGGGTCTTCCAGGCATGTCCACGCCTCCACCGCAGTACCAGAACCAGCCGCCGTACGGCCAGCCGCAGCAGCCGTACGGGCAGCAGCAGCCGTACGGCTACCCGCAACAACAGCAGGCTCCGTACGGATATCCGCAGCAGCCGCAGCCGCCCGGCGGTCCTCAGCGACCGCAGCGACCGCAGCCGGGAGGTCTGTTGCGGGCTGTGAAGTCAGCCGTCGTCGTCATCGCGGTGTTCGGCGCCGTCGGCTACTGGGTCTGGGACTACAACACCAGCCCGACCGGCGGCAAGGCGAAGGCGGAGGCTTCGGCGTCCGCGGCGGCCGAAGAGGCCAAGACGCACGATCCCGAGATCGGCGACTGCGTCAAGGTCGCGGACCCCCAGGGCGAGCCGCTGCCGACGGTCGTCGACTGTGGCTCGCCCGAGGCCGAGTACAAGACGGGTGCCCTGCTCCCCGGCCAGGGCAAGGAATGCTCGGCGGAGTACGACTACGGCATCCAGTACCGCAACAGCCGAGGCTTCGACTACACGTTGTGCTTCACCAAGGTCTGATCCTCCGCCCTGATTGGAACGGCCTGAGCCGGCCTTCGGCTATCTGACGACAGGCCGGGAGGGTCAGGGCAGAACGTCCGCCAGCGACGCACCCGCCGCCGCCAGAATGATCGCCATCATGGCCAGGCGGGTCCGTCCGCGGCGCGCCAGCTCCACACCGAGACCGGCGGAGGCGAGGCACAGGCCGTACACCACGGTTCCCACGCCGGTCTGCGTACCGCTGCTGAGGCGTCCCACGATCACGAAGAGACAGACCAGCGCCACCAACGCCCCGGCGGCCATGAGCCCCACGCGAGCGCTCCGCGCCTGATGCGACCGCTGCGACTGTTGCACCTGCTGCGACTGCTGCGACCCCTGTCTCGCGAGGCCCGGATCCGGCTGCCTTGGGAGACTCGCCCTCATTTCCTTCACGCCGGGCGGGATCGGGCCGCCCTCACCGGCTGGCACCTGCGTCTGTACCTGTTCCGCGCCGCGTTCCCGGCCGTGCGTCGTCATGAGGAGGGAGCGTAGGTCAATTCGCTAAGCTCACGCACCATGTTGCCTTCGCACACGCCCTCCCCCGCTCCCGACGCCACGGTCATACGGACCGGCCGCCGCGGCGCCATGACCGGTCTCTCCTGCTCCGTCCTGCTCATCGCGCTGGGTGCGGCCGGCGCCATCGGCGCTGTCGTGGTTGCTACCGGGAACCAGAAGGGGGAGTCCAACCCGGCAGGGTACGCGGGTCTCGTCCTCATGTTGCTGCTCGGTGCGCTCGGCGTGTTCCTCTTCATCGCCAACTGGGCGAACCGCCGTGCCCGGGTCCTCGTCGACGCCACCGGCCTGTGGGTCGAGAACGGCAAGCACCGCAACGTCATCCCCTGGCAGGGCCTCGCCGGAGTCGGCCTGTACTGGAGCAGGTTCGGCCGCCAGACCGTCTACTCCCTGGAACTCTTCCCCACCGGCCCCATCGACCGGGACGACCCCGTCCTGTGGACCCTCGTCCGCGACGAGGAGCCACTGCACCCCGACCTGCCCCGCCTGCGCCACCGCCTCCCCTTCCCCGCCCCCTGCCGACAGGAGCTGGTCTCGGCGGTCCAGCAGTACGTCCCCCACCTCTGGCTCGGCGAGTCCGAGCGCGCCCAGGGCCACGTCGGGCAGCCCGACGTGAAGGGACACCGAGAGCGCACTCATGGCCGTAGGCACTGAACGGCCGGCGTGGGTGACACCACAGAGAATGAGGCATGAGCACCACCCCGAACCTGGATGAGGTCACGGCAGAACTCGCACTGAACCGTGCGCTGCGGTGGATCGACCGGCCTCGCGAAACAAGTGCCTGGCTGTGGATCGGCGGGCGTGCGGGCAGCGGCAGAACGGCGCTGCTGCGCGAGGTCGTCGCCCGCCACCCGGCCGCGGCGTACGTCGACTGCTCCGGCCGGTCAGCGGAGGAGGTGGCCCGGGAGGTGGCGACGGCCCTTGGCATCGCCACCCTGGACACCTTCAAGGGCGACATCGCCGCCGTGGCTGCCCGGATCAAGGGCGACCCCGTGGTCGTGCTCGCGAACACGCAGTGGGCGGGCCGACTGCGCACCTCGCGCGAACCGCAGCGTGTGGTCGAACGGGTGGCACGGGCGCTGATCACGTTCCATCCGCGCGGGCTGCGGATGCGCCTGCTGGTCGAAGTCGACGATGCCCCGGGCGGGGCCGACGAGTTGGGCGGACGGCATCTGGTCCTCCAGGGGGGCTTCGAGAGCATGCCAGCCGTCGCGGACCGGAACGAGGACGCGGCCCTGTCGTCCGCCCTGGACGCGCTGGCGTTGGCCGAGCACCGCTTCGTTCCCATACCCGTGTGGTCCCTGCTCTGCTCCGCCCTCGGCCAGGACATCCCCCGGTCCCGGCTGGAGTCGCTGCTCGACGACCCGGTGGCCGGGGACTGGATCCACCGGAGGGACGACGGGACCGGCACTCCCCTCATCGCCTTCAAGCAGGAGGCAGCGGCCCGGCAACTGCGTACGCAGATGCCCGCCGAGCAGGCCCGTTCCTGGCACGCGCACGCAGTCACCGCACTGTCGGCCGCGGACGCCCCAGCAGCCATACGCTGGTACGCCGCGCGCGCCCTGGCCGGTCACGCAGCGGCAGCCGACCGGTTCAACGCGTTCCTCGAGGACACGGCAGCGGTCGCCGGGGTCGGTCACGAGTCGCTCTTCGAAGGGTTCGAGGCCGCGTTCCACGCACGGCCCATCCCGCAGGGAACCGCCGGGGCCCGCCTCCATTACATGGCGCGCCGTGGCGTTCAGCCGTCGTCCCAGGGCGAGTGGCTGGCGCTGCTGCACCTGACCCTGAAGCAGGCCGGGCCGACGCAGGCAGCAGCAGCCGACCGGCTCCTGGCAGCGGCCGGCCCCCTCATCCTGCCCTGGCGAACCCTCTGGGCCGAAGGCGTCGGCGCCGGCGCCTTCAGCACGGACGCAGTGGTCCGCCGCCCGATCGTCCGGACACTCCGGATCGCGCACACCCCGACCGGCGCTGTGGTCACAGCCCGCACCCGCCAGGACCACATCGGAACCTGGCACCTGAGCACGGGCACACCCCACCCCGAGCCCGATGAGACCGCGGACACCTCCACCACCACGCACGCGAACCAGGGGCCCAAGGGGTGGCGCCCAGCCGGAGCCCTCAGTGGGGAAGTGGATCTGCCCCGCATGCCCGAGTACGTCCTTCGGGGCACGCGCTCGGGCCGTCACATCGCTCTGGCCACCATGGACGGAGTCTGCGTGGTCGAGATCAACCAGAACGCCGGACACGAATACGCTCCAGGCCTCCTCAAGCATCTGGTGGGCACCGACACGGCACTTGCCCGGGCCGACCTGCCCGCCCAGGCCCTGGCCCCCACGACCGATTGGCTGACGGACATCTTCGGATCGGCGGCGGTCAGACGGTTCCCGCAGGAGACCCTGCCGGACACCCTCACCGACAGCAACGCACGCGCCTTCCTCTCCGACGTCGGCTTCCCCTGCGTCACCGGCCTCCTTGAACTCGACACCACCAGCCTCGATGACACGGGCCTCACCCCCGTTACCGAACCCTTCGGCAAACCGGACGAGACCGAGTCCACGTACTTCTCCCTCGGCAGCTGGCAAGGAGCGCGACTCCTCCTCGACGGCCGTGACGGGCGGGTGCAGCAGGACGGCTGGTCGGGGATCGAGGACGAGCCGGCCGGAAGCAGCCTCGCCCAGTTCGTCGCAATGGTCCGCCTCTACTTCTGGTGGCGCGCCTCCTGGTGGTCGATCGAGGACACGGAGTCGGACCTACGCCACTGGCTGGACCTCATCGACCCGGAGGCCTACCAGACACAGGGCTGGCAAAGGGTCTTCGAGGACTACAACTTCGACGACCGCGTCTGACAGGACCGCTGTCACAACATCGACGACAACGCGAAGTCCGCTGGAAGGGCGCAAGACGGGATCGGTGACCGCCGCAACGGATGGCTGCATACCACCCCTGCGTAAGGCGAGTGACGAACGCCGGGCTCGTACCTCCATCGCGTGGTGGCTCAACCTCAGCCTGCTCCGCACCGGCTGACATCATGACCCCCATGAGTCACATCATCACGATGACCGTTGCCACCCAGAGCCGCGTCGTGTCCTACCTGCAAGGCGAACTCGACGCGACTCAGCAGCGCATGCTCCGTGATCACATACGTAAGGACGCCCACGCCGAGCAGCTCAGCCTCGAACGGCAGGACATCGATCTGGGACTCACCATCCCCAACGCGCTCGACCACCTCCTCGCGGGCCATGCCGAGGCGGACGGCGAGTATGTGGGCAACGCGTACTACAAGGCGCTCCAGCACATCATCGACTGGAGCGGCTCCGACCCCGTCGATTTCGGCGTGTACTCCAAGCCCTCCACCTTCTTCGGGCACATGGGCGACGAACTGAGGCACCTCGGCGTCCCCGCCGACCTGCTGCCGCTCGACTTCCTGTTCGCCGGGCCCCCGGACGAGATCCCCTTCCACATTCCGTCACCCATCGACGGGTACCCGGCCATCGGCCGTCTGCCGCTGGCCAAGGCCAAGCCGCTCGCCAACGCCTACGCCGCGGTCCTGGACCGCTTGGACGACGCCTTCACACATGAGGCCCGGACGCTCATCGACAAGATGCAAGTCGAACACGATGAATGGCAGAGCGCGCTGCAGCACGGGCACACCATGGACACCCTGTTCTTCTCCATTCAAGGCTGAGGGGCATCGTCCGCTGCGGAAGACGAGGACGAGCAGACCGGCCCGAACGAACCCCAACCGAGGTACATCCATGCCGTCCCCCTTCGACGCACTCGTCCGCGACCTCACCGATGACGATCGCAGTGTGTGGCGAGCCGCCGAGGACCAGCTGGTCGCCCTCGGCGTACAGGTGGTCGACACTCTGCTGCCCTATGCCGGAGAAGACGGCCCGTCCCGACTGAAGTGGGGTGCCGAGTCCGTCCTCCACAGGCTGGGCGATCAGGCGGTGCCACGTCTGCGGGAGATCCGGCGACGGGGGCCTGGGCACTTGCGCGGCAGCGCCCTGAAGGTCCTGGTCGACCTCGGGGGCGCCGAGTACCTGGACGACGGTGACCTCGGTGCCGTCGAGCGTCTCGTGCGGATCAAGCTCGAGGACGAGCGCCCGGTGAGAGTCCCGTCGGAGGCCGGCCGCTGGCTGGCCTTCCCGGCGGACCGGCTCGACGACGCCGTAGCCGCTCTCGGCCTGCACGACCTTCGGCCGGCCACCACGGTCATGGGCGTGGCCGCCGCCACCAAAGCCACCGACTCCCTGGAATTCCGGGATGCCCGGGAGAGGACACGGACCGCCTACCGGGTGTTCATCACACCGGCGTTCGAGACGTTGCTGACGGACGTTCCGATCCAGAACTGGTGCATGCTCTGGGGAAACTCGTTCATCGATCAGCTCGACGGCTTCGCGCTGGCCGACAAGCTCAGCGAGCGATGCGGTGAGGCTCACTTCTACATTCTCGACCCGTACAACTCCGCCGAGAACTGGTATGTCTCCCGCGAAGGCCACCAGGTGCGAAGCTTCGGCAGTTACGATCACCCGCGGTTCCAGGGAGAGCCACTGCCTTTCGAGCTGGAGTACAGGAAGTACGTCGACGAGGACGAGGCCGAGGAATACGCCGAGGGCGTCCCCGACGCCCTCACCGCAGCCGACAACCTCTCCGTCGAACCCGGTCGCATGCCCGCGTCCGGCACCCACGGCCACGGCTGGCTCGCCACGACCCACCCCGCCATACCGGGCGCCCGCTTCAAGGGCGCTCTGCCCATCTGAAGGAGTCAGCGCAGTCCGTCATGAGCACCGCTATTCCCAGCCCTTCACCCGTGCCGGCCGAACAATGTCTTGCCGAGCTGTTGGAGTGGCAGAACAAAGAAACAAGTGGGGTGGCCGAACTGGTCGGTCCTCACGACTCCGGAAGAACCCGCACGCTGCTTCGGCTGCGCGATGCCGTCCCCGGCGCACTACTCCTGGACGCCACCGGCCTGACCTCCGAGGACCTCGTCGCACAGGTCATGCAGGCGGCCGGAGTCGACTTTCCGCAGGAACGCCGTGCCGACTGGGGCTGGGCCTTGGGGGACTCGTCGTTCGCCGGCGGCCTGGTCGTCATCGCCAACGCTCAGCGGGCAGGCCGGACCCGACGCTCCTCGGAACCCGAACGCATGGTGCACCGCTTCGCGATCGAGCTGGCCGTGGCCGGGCGCTTGAAGGTGGTGATCGAACGAGACCTGCCCGATGCCCGGGCCTGGCACGGGAACCTGGTGGTTGCCATCCAGCCGGCGGCAGGCCAAGAGAGGCCGGAGCGACAGCAACTCGCCGGTGTGGACGCCGATGCGCTGCGTGCGCTTGCCCTGGCCGAGGTACGCCGTGCTCCACTGACCGTATGGACGGCGCTCGCCCAGGCGTTGGAGTCGCAGACGGGCCGACCGGTCGTCGATGTCGCCGTAGCGCTTGAGTCCGCGAGCGAACTGTTGGAGGCGGATACCGACGGCTGGGTCTCCTTCCGCGATGAGCGCGTCGCTGAAGCCCTTCGGCGCGACAACGATCCCGAAGTCGTACGTGCGGTGAACCTGGCGTTCGTCGATTGGCTCCGGACGCGACCTGCGGCGGACGTGGCAACAGCCCTGTACCTGTCACAGGGGCTGGCCATGCACGCCGTGCAGGCCGGGCAGTTCGACTCCGTGCAGCGCTCCGGCCGTCTGGTCGCCCACCTCGACCAGGTCGCCCTGATCGACGCGGCCCACTGCGACGACCCTTACCGGGTCGACCACGGCTCCCCCGGCGGAGACGCCGTCAATCTGTGGATGTGCGGGGTCGACTCCCTGTCACAGGGCGAATGGGCCTCCTGGCTGCACCTGATGAGTACGGCGCGCGGCGACCACGCGACCGCCGCCGACATCGCTGCCTCCGGGCTGAACCTCCCCTGGCGGGTGCGCTGGGCGCACTGGCGGCCTCCGGGAGCGATGAGCGCGGCGTTCGTACGGCCCGGCCCTCTGCATCAGCTCGCCGTCGCCCCCGACGACTACTGGCCCGGGCGAACGGCCGTGATCGCACAAGGCGACTGGGACCGGAGGTATCGCGTATGGGATGCCGGCACCGGCGAGGCGCTCGCCGGTCCCTGGCCGGACTCCGTACCCACGCCCGGCGTGCGGGAGCCGCTGTGGCTTCCGGACGTCGAACGCGATGTCACCCCCGCCTGGATCGATCTGACCGAGTACGACTCCTTGAGCGCTCCCTTCGTCTCGGACCAGGTAGCGGTAGGCGACGTCACAGTGGTGACCGGCCTCGGCGGCATCTTCGCCGTCGAAGCCACGGGCTCGGCACACGCGCCCGTACTGGGCACGGTGCACGGTGAGCCGATGCTCGACGACCGCAACTTCGTCTGCGCCTTGCAGGACAGAGCGCGACAGCCGCAAGGCGCCTACGACCCTGCCCTCTTCGAACCGGGCGTCGTCCGCCGTCTGCCCTCCGAACGGCTCCCCGAGGACGTGACGGACCCCGACACGTGCCGCATCCTGACGGAAGCCGGCCTGCCCGCCTTCGAAGGCGTCGAGATGAGGCTCCTGGCGCTGGACGAGCAGGGCCTGACGCCACTGGACGCGGAGAGCCTCCCGGCCGGTGCCCCGCATGGGACGTACTACACGTTCGGCGTGTGGGGCGGGGGCGAGGTGGCACTCCAAGGTTCCACGGGCCAGGTCTTTCTGCTGTCCGCAGGACGGGGCGGTGTTGGTGGGCAGGCCGAGTTGGTCGCAGACAGCCTGGCCTCCTTCATCGAGCTGCTCCAGCACTACGTCGTCGCCCGCTGCATGCTGGCGTCGGCCGGCAGCCGTGTCGAACGCGAGGCCATCAGGGACGACTTGGAGATTTCGCTGTCCAGCATCGATGAGGCGGGAACGGCAGCGGGTCTCTGGATGGCCGGCCTTTCGGAAACCGACTGAGGCTCAGTTGCCTTACCGGACCCGCTAACTGATCACCGCATTCACCAGCGCACACACCCCGCAGCCCAGCAACCCGCCGAACAGCAGGCTGAGGCCGGCGACGAACGTCCCGCGCCGCATGGGGCGCCCCGCCCGGCGGAACGCGGCGCTCACCGGGAAGAGCGCCACTCCGAACATGGTGGCGGCGACGAACCAGACCTTGACGGCCTCGACGTAGAACGAGGTGGTGGTGCCGCGCCTGAAATACCCCGTGTCGTCGCCCACCACCTGGAACTCCTCGCCCCGGTCGGCGTCCTCGCCGGGCTCGAAGTCCTCGACGTCGGAGCGGAGCGTGCCGTCGTCGGAGCGGAAGGTGCCCGAGCACTCCACGTCGTCCCCGATGACGTCCCTGCCGCAACGCTCGACGGTGATCGTCCCTTGCCTGCCGCCGGACACCTTGTCCGGGCCTTCCGCGTATCCCACGCCGACGAGAATCAGGCTGAAGAGGAGGGTGAGAAGGCCCAGTATTCCGGAACCGATACGGCTGCCGGGGCTCCGTTGCCTCGTGGCAGCGAAGCCGATGAGGCGGGGCTCTCGCGGTCCGGCCTTCCGTAGATTCCGCCCGCCGCTCGCGTCCGTCTTCAATGCCGTCCCGTTCTTCTACGTGACGCCCGCGCCGCCCACTGACTCAGGAGATCTTGGCGAGGCCTGTTCATGCAGGTCAAGCCGGTCGAAGCGGCCCTGCGGTCGCTCGCGGGCAACCGCGTAGGTGTTTCACGGTGCGTCTCCGACACCTCTACACGTCCACCACGTTCCCAACTCCAAAGACCGCCCTTCACGCAGCCCGCTCCGGCTCCGACGGCCCCCTCCTGATCTCACTGATAGCTTGCTGCTCCAGTCAGTTCACTCCGTGGGAATCCGATGACTCAGCCGCCGTTCCAACCGCCACCGCCGCCTTCACAGCCACCGCACTCTCCCAACAACCCGTACAACCAGCCCACCCCACCACAGCAGGCACCAGGATTCGGCCCCCCGTCGGCTCCGGGACAGCCCCCGATGCAGGCCCCCGGCCAACCGCCGATGCACCACGGAGCTCCGCCGCCGGTGCCGGGGCAGCCGCCTGTGCACCCGATGCAGCCGATGTATCCGATGCAGCCGGCACCGCCGTTCCAGGGGCCCCCCTTCGGGCAGCGGCCTACCGCGGGCGGTCATCCGGTCGGCGCGGTCTTCCTCGGGTTCTTCGCCTCGGTCATCGTCTCGATGCTCTACAGCGGTCTCATCCTGGCCACTTACGAGGACCAGACGCTCACGACGGCCAACACCCTCTACCTGGGCCACGCGCTGCTGAACGGCGCGGTTGTCGGCTGCCTGATCGGTCTGGTGGGTCACCGCAACACCGGCGCCCACATCAGCGGAGCCGTGATCGCCGCGCTCGGCGCCTTCTTCGGCTACACCAACGCCCTTCCGCTCATCATCGCCGACCGCCAATCGCCCGCCGCCATCGGGGACATGATGGAGGCCGACCCCCTTATCCCGGCCAAGGCCTGGTGGAACAACGAGACCGAGGGCGGAGTCGACTGGTTCTCCCCGCTGGGCCTCGTGCTCGCCGCGGCCGCCGCCTGGGGCCTCGCCTATCTCATCGGCAGCAGGCGCCGCCAGGCGTGACGTCTGTGTTCACATCCCTTTGACGTCTGTTCAGGTCCCTTTGACGTCCGTTCAGGTGCCGGTCCGGGCGGCCACCGCCAGGTGCCCGGTCGGTAACTGAACTGAACCCGCCTCAGCGGAAAACGGGACTGTCGCCAAGCCCCGCCAACGCCGCCCCGATGCAGGTGACCAACATCGCCCACCGCGTGTGACCGATCCGGCCCAGCACAAAACCCCAACCGCCGAGCGCCACGCCCACGGCATACGTCGCCACCCAGACGCCGAGCGCATCGCCCTGCCCGAGGCGTACGACGATCAGGACCAGGCAGGTGACGGCGACCAGCCCGGCGAAGCCCGCGTACATCCCCCGCGCCTGCCGCGCGTCCCGCCGCCCCTCCTCCACGACCTCCGACCGGCCCTGAGCCCGGAACCCGGCCCGCAACTCGTCCGTGCTCGCACCGGAGGACAGAGGGCGCCCGCCCGACCTGGCCGATCCGTCCGACCTACCCGTCCCGTCCGACCTGTTCGCCGCGTTACCGTCGTGCGTCGTCATGGCAGCCGAGCCTATCGGTCGACGACCACCCTCGGACGGCGCGCCGATCGCTACGAGCCTTCGAGATGCGCCAGTCCCAGCATCAACGGCAGTGAGACGAGGGCGAGTCCGAACGCCGTAGCCGACATGGCCGTACGGATCTCCCGTTTGGCGCGGATCCCCAGGTAAGCGGCGATCAGCGGCAGGACGGCACTCAACAGGAAGCTGAATCGCCAGCCACTGTCCCCGATGAGGAAGATCATGAGGCCCCATGAGGCCGGCACGGACACGACGCTCAAATAGCACGACCGTGTAAGGAAGCGCTCCAAGTCATCGGTCCCGCCAAAGAAACTCATCGATCCTGACCTCTTTGTCCGCTAAACGGCCCGGTGGTCGTAACCACTCGAGCTCACCTCGGGGAATCCGTCCGCCGCCGAAAAACCGTTGATGGCCGCCGACGCGGCCAGGGCGATGCCGCTCAGCGCCATCGCGAACCGGTCGAACGTCATGGCTGCCTCCGACCACATCTGCATGAGCCGGAGGGCCTGTGCCGCGGCCAGCGCGAACATGCCCGCCGAGGCGACCTGTCCACCGACCGGGATCGCGTTGACGGCCCACGCGGCGGCCATGTTGACCATCCAGGTGATGAGCAGATCGCAGAACGACACCAGGAACGACTTGAGGAATTCAGCGAGCTGGAACGCCAACTGTGCGGCCTGCGCGTAACACTGGCGCAGGGATTCGAAGGTCTCCTTGATCTCGTCCAGTTTCTTGCTGAACTCGTCGAAGTACACGGTGGCGGCGTCGGCCGCGTTGCCGTTCCAGCTGAGACCGACGGTCTGGTTGCCCTTTCGCACATTGGCGGCCACCGCGTCACAGAAGGACGCGAGATTGGCCCATACGTCGGCGCAGTCGTTGTACTTGTTCCAGTCCCCGAACACCCAGTTCGTGCAGACGGCGAAGGGGTCGAAGTCGAAGAGCAGCTTGGACGCCTCCACGGCCATCGCCGAAGGGCTGCCTATGTCGAGCGCGGTGCCGAGCGTCTTCTGCACCGGACTCATCTGGAACTCGTCCGCATGGCCCGACGCGTACTTGACGAAGGGGTTGTTGCTGTCCCCGTCCGGCGGCTTCAGCGTCTCGCCCGCGTCGCTGGCGTCCTTGAAGTCGTGCGGGTCCCCTCCGGAAGCACCGGCCGGCGCCTTGGAGCCCGGATAGGTGGCGTCGAGTGCGGCCGCTTCGTCCCGGTCCGTCGCCCGGTAGTACTTGGCCGAGCCCGCCAGTTCCCTCGTGGAGGAGTCCAGTACGCCCCGAACCTTGCCCAGGGCCTTCTTGGCCTCGCTCACATACTGGTCGTGATCTCCCGCGACAAGGTCGTAGAGATCCCCGCCGCCCTTCTCGATCTGGGCGTGCTGGCCGACGTACTCAACGGCTTTCTCGCCGCTCTCCGCCGCACGTCCCACCAGCTTCGAGAAGCCGTCGAGCGCGTCGGGATTCACATCAAAGTCCACAGTTCCCCCATCACCTGCTGCCGCTGTCCCGTCGGTCGTACGGCCCGGACCGGCCGCGGCCGGCAGCCGCGGCCGACAGTCATGGCCACGTGTGGCCGGCGTCAGCTCAGTACAAGGACCAGCCGCGCCCGTCGTGACGCGACTTCGTGTCCGACCGGTTCTCGGACTCCGCGCGCCGCCGCTCTTCCTCGAGCTGCCGCCGCTCCTCCTCGAGCCGGTGCTGCCCCTCCGCGGCGAGCTCGTCACGCTCACGGTCGGACATGGCGGCCCACTTCTCGGCGAGCGGAGCCGACTGCTGCACGGCCTCCTCGGCGTACGCCGACACATTGGCCGCCTCGCGCAGCCCCATACGCCCGGAGAGGACCTCCTGGGCCATCTCCTTGAGCGCACTGCCTCCCAGCCCCGACGCGAGATGCTCCAGGGACTGCCGCAGGATCTTCGCCTGTGCGGGGTCCTGCTGGGTCATCTCCAGGAACTCGGAGTCGTCTACGCGCTTGTCGGAACTGTCACGGGCGCTGTCCAAGGGATACCTCATCGGGAGGGTCGGCGTGTCTCGACCGGCGTGAACCTACCAACGCACTTGCGAACGCTTCAACACTCGGCCGGAGCGCGAACCGAGTCGCCTGTGCCCTCAATTCCGTAATTCTGGGAATTCCTTCCCGGTCAACCAGGAATCGGATCAAGGTGGCTCAATCTGACCGGAAACGCCGACGCCATTCGACTCCAGCCGTGACCCCAAAAGTGGACCGAACACCATGAACCGTCGACAAAGCCGATCTCGTGGTCACCGCCCACCACATCACTCCGGTCGCGGACATAGGTCACATTGCGAAGTTCAGTGACCCATCCCACCTCGACCGGGCCGCGCACACCGGTGAAGGAGCGGGCGCGGGACACGTACACAAGCTGGAGACGGCGGTCGGTCAGCTGGAGCATCACAGCCGTGCTGTTCCGGGTCCGAGGGACGATGGCGCGGGCCAGGTGGCCGGCCATGCTGTCCCAGCCGCCGTGGAAGGGCTCACCTGGCTTCTTCGGCTCACGCCACATGACTGCTTCGAAGAAGGCATCGAACGGATTCCAGGTCATGGCATACAACCTCGCGGCCGCGTTCACGGGGAGCATCAGCCAGCTGCCGAGCGTGCGGCGCTCGGACCGCAGGGCGCGGGGGCGGCGGAAATAACCGGGCCGCGGCGCCCTGTCGGCCAGCGAGACGGCGTGCTGACCAACCAGCACATCCCCCGCCGGCACCATCGCCTTCGCCCTGGCGGCGGGCGTTTCCTGGTCGCGGCCTGCCCTGCTCACCGAAAGAGGCCCCTCACGCTGCGCATGATCATTCCCACGAATGTATCGCACGGGGCCCTTGCTGGAGACGTACGGGGCTTTGCTTACCCGGGCGTGAGGCATCGACGACGCCCGCCCTACCCCCGACCGATGCCGTGCACGGGAGCGTCCCGCTCGGCACGCTCGCGGTCCACTCCGCCTGCTGCCTGGCATCCCACTCCGCGAACCGGGCCTTGGACTGCCGGCGTTCGGCGTACGTCTGGTCGTCGGCCGCTCGGCGGATCTCGCTCATCCGCTGGCACACGGCCTCGGTGTAGCGCGAGTCCTGGAGGGCGTCCTCGAGGTCCATGCTCCCGCTCAGCACGGCGCGTGCCATGTCGCGCGACTCCGGGCCGAGCGATGTGGCGCCGACGATGGTGCGCAGGGAGCGGCGCAGCCGCAGGGCCTGTTCGGGGTCCTGGGCGATGCCCATGAGTTCCTCGTCGTGGATCTCCCGGTCCGCGGTCATGGGTGCGGCACCTCCTTGCTGCCGACGGTCGGTGACAGCTGAAGCGCCGCCGCGGTCACCCGAACTCGTTTCGGGCCCAGTCGTCCGCGCCCCCGGAGGACCCGGAGGAGCCCGAGGAACCGGAGCTCGCCGCGGAGACGGCAGCCGTCGGCCTGTTGGACGACTGCGCGCTGGCCGAGGAACCGGCCCCCGCCCCAGAGGCGGTGGCGGCGGCCCCGTCCGACGCCGGCGCGCTCTGGGCACCCTGTCCGGCCAGCGCGTCGACACCGTGCTGTACGCGGTCGCCGGCCGCCGTTGTGGCACGCTCCGTCGCGGCGTCCACGGCGTTGTTCATGTGCGTAGCCGGATCCACGCAGTCGGCGAGGGTCGATCCCTCGCCACCGGTGACCTCGTTCTTGAGGCCGTCCACGTACTGGCCGGCCGCCGTCCTGGCCACGTCCGCCGTCTCGCCGAGGTCCACACCGGACCGCGCGTCGAAGTACGTCTCGATGCTCTGCTGGCCGATGTTCTGCACCATTCCGACGGCGGCTTCCGTGGCCTTCTCCTTGGCCGCGTCGACCACCTTCTCCTGGACGAACTGCTTGCCCTGCTCCTTGAGTTGGTCCTTTGCGAACTGCTTGACCTTCTCCTTGGTGATCTTCTCGAGCTGCTCCTTGGCCATCTTCTTCACGGCGTCCAAGGTGGCGTGCTCCATGGCCTTGGTGACCGCCTCCATGACCTCCCGCTTGAGCCGGTCCAGCAGTTCCCGGACGATCAGCCGGGTGGCCTGTGTCGCGCCGAGCGCACCGACCTCGGACAGTCCGAAGGTGAAGGGAGCCGCCGCCTGGGCCGCGATGATCTCGATGGCCAGGGCGACGAGTTGGGCGATGACGGCAAGTTTCGCCATGAGTACCGCCACCGCGGCCGCGTCGAAGGCGAATGCGATCACTTCACAGGCGGTCTTCGCGTCCGGCAGATAACGGTCCTCGCCGTTCGCGCCGGTATAGGCACCCCAGTCCTTGCTGAATCCGTCGATCGCCGTACCGAAGTTGTGGGCGACGACGGTCCGGGCGAGACCTTCGCCCTCCCGCTGGATCTCTTCGAGTTCCTCACCGAAAGCCCGCCAGGTCTCGGCGACCTTGTGCAGCGCTTCCTCGTCGACCTCCGGCCAGGTGTAGCCGAGGAGGTCGAGTACCCAGACAAGCTCACCGGGAAGTGTGAGCGACATGCGAATAGCCCCCGAATTTAATTGGAGTTACCCCGTTGACCAGAATCGTACGGAGATTCAGAATCGGCCAGGGATTCAGAATCGGCCGGAGATGTTGTCCATGAGCCCGCTGTTCGACGTATCCGACGCGTCGTAGTTGCGCGCCATGCCCTGAAGGTTGTCGCCGATCTTCTGAAGCCGTTCCGCGAGGCTGTCCATCGATGTGAAGATCCCGTCGCGGATCGGCGTGTAGACCTGGCCGAAGATCTCCCCGAAGTCCGCATCCGCCCAGGGCTCCCCAAGCGCTTCGAGGGCGTCCTGAAGCCGCTTGGACGCGGTCGAGAAATCGCCTCCGAGGTCGGTGAACTTACCGCCCTGACGCCGGAGTACATCCGTGTCCACGTTAAAGGTGTCGAACTCCATGGCTCTCCCCCGAACTCCCCTTGCCGTAGTTCATATTGGACGACAGATCGATACCTTAGACTCCTCGCGCACGGCCCCGCCAAACCCGCCAGTCAAGAGATCGTCAAGTTACTCAAGGGGACACCAAAAGTGGTGACTACACAGCCGCGTTACGGCAGCACGGGGACTCTGTGGATGGGTCGACTCCTCGGATTGGGACTGCTCCTCGTGGCCACGGTCGTCGCCGCGGTGACCATTCCGGAACTGCGCAGTGAACTCGCAGGTGACGGCACCGAAGGAACCCTCACGATTTCTTCATGCGAAAAACACACGAAGACCCACTACGGCACGCACAGGCGTTCTACGGAACTCAAGTTCAGCTGCACCGGAAACTGGAGCGCACAAGACGGTAAAGGCACCTACGAAGACGTGACGGTGGAAACATCGTCGCGTTTCGAAGCCGGATCGAAAATCCCCGTGATCCAGGTGGACGACACCTTCGAGCAACCACAGGACCGCGACCCCGGCGACGACGCCGCGATTCTCGCGTTCTGCCTCTCCGTGCTGGCCGTCGGCATCTTCTGCCTCCTGACCGGCTTCGGCGGCCGGGGCGGCCCCGGCCTCACGGCCTCCTGGCAGCGCCTGCCGGCCCAGGCCGTCACCGGCCCCGTCCTGGGCGGCCTCTTCGCACTGGGCGCCCTGGCAGCGCTGGTCTGCGCCCTCGTCCTCTGACCGCTCCGTCCCCCTCCTGAGGAACCCCCAATGACACAAGTACAAGGGAACGCCGCGCCCAACTCCGCCGGCCCCGGCGACCGGACCAGCCTCGGCCGCCTCATCGGCGCGGGCCTGATCCTCGTAGGCCTCGTCCTCCTGGCCCTCGGCGCCTACCTCGGCCCCTATACCTACGCCACGGCCACCCCGGGCAAGCTCACCGTCGACACCTGCACGGTCGACTACAAATACCGCTCGAGCACGTCGAGCAGCTCGCGGAAGAAGACCAAGACCCGTTGGTGCTACGGCACTTTCACGTCCACCGACGGCTACGTCAAGGACCTCAACGCCGAGCTCAAGAGCGATGCCCTGCACCAGCGTGGCTATGTCATCGACGCCATCAAGACCGGGGACACCTCGTACAAGCTGGACCATGGCTGGGTCGGCGCCATCGCGCTGGGCTGCGCGTGGTTCTTCGGCGCGCTGATCTCCCTCGCCATCGGCACCTTCGGCGCGGTCACGGGGTTCATCTCCGGCGGGGCGTCCGCGCAGGGGGTGTTCCGTACTTGCCTGGTGCTGGTGGGGGTGGGGGTGGTTGGGCTTGTCGTGAGTCTGCTGGTGGTGTTCTTCGTGTGACGGCGGGCCCTGGCCTGTCCACCGGGAACGGGAGGCGCCGCGTGAACGCGGCGCCTCTTTGTCGTGCACGGTCAGGCGGGGAAAGGCCCCTGAGGCTGCATCACACTCGGCGTCCGCGCAGCTGGTTTGCGCCGACCGGACCACGCCAGCAGCACACCGCCGGCCAGGGACGCCAGGCCCACACCGGCGGCGACCAGGCCCGTCAGCCACACCTCCTGCTCCATCTCGGGATGTGTCGTCTTCGGAGTGCCGTCCGGGGTAGCCAGGTGCTCCTTGCCCTTGTACGCCACCGGCCCAGTCTCGTCCTTGGGAGGGGACACGGCAGCCTTCACCGCCGCGGCCGCGTTGATCCTGCCGTAGCCGAGCAAGGCACTTCCTCCGCCCGCCGGGCGGTGGGTGGTGGCGATGAGGACGTCGTTCACCTGGGCGGGGGTGAGCTTCGGGTTCTTCGCCTTCATGAGCGCCACGACGCCGGCGGCCAGCGCGCACGCCGGTGATGTGCCGTTGCCTTGCTTGTAACCGCCGGTGTTGGTCGCGCTGATGATGTCGACGCCGGGTGCTGCCACGTCGTTGTAGGTGTGCACGGTGGAGAATTCGGCGCGCGTGCCATTCTGTTGTGTGGCGGCGACAGCGATCACGCCCGCGTAACCGGCCGGGTACGAGGCTCCGTTGAGCACGTCGCCCGCGTTACCGGCCGATGCGAGCACGGTCACGCCCTGACGGGCTGCAAAGGCCAAAGCGGCGGCCTCGTCCTCGGCATAGGAGCTGAACAGGTTGTCGCTGCCAAGCGACATCGTGATCACGTCGGCGCCATGCTCGACCGCATAGTTGATGCCGTCCGCGATCGGGTTGTTGCCCTTCCTGAAAGACTCCTCCAGCTCCTCCTGGGTGCGTTCCTCCTCGTGCTTGTCATCGATGACACGAACCGAGAGGATTTTTGCCTTCGGGGCCACCTTGAGGACGTCCGAGGCCATGGCGGTCCCGTGCTGCCCCCACTCCGAGTCGCCCGCCTTCAGCCCGTCCTTGAAGTAGTCGGGCCCGGTGGTGACCTTGCCCTTGAGGGCGGGATGATCCGCGTACACACCGCTGTCGAGGACCGCGACCGTCACTCCGTCGCCCTGGCTCAGCTGCTGGGCTGCGGACAGGCTGAGTGCCGACCCCTCCCATCCGACCGGCGTGGTGGCTGCCTGCGCCGGCGCGGTGGCCAATGTGCACAGCAGACCCGTGAGGGCGACCGCGGTCGAGGTCGCGCGTATGGTCCGGAACTTCACTGCGGGGCTCACCTTTCAAGGTTCCCGAGATGGGTGTGGAAGGTCTCGCTGAGGGCGTTCGCTGCGTCCATCCAGGGCTTCCTGTCTTCGTCGTTCGCGCCGTAGTCGCCGAACTCGCCGGGCAGGTTGCCTGACGTCCGGCCGTTGACCGCGCCGGTCGTGACAGCGATGGCGTAGGGGAACGAGTCGCCTCCAAGGGCCTCTCCACCCATGCCATTGCGCCTGTTCGCCTGCCACTTCGCGGCGAGCGTGCCCGGCACCGCGAACGGCACCACGGCGGCGTCAGGGACGTCCGCATGTTCCTGGTCGTCGAAGTACTCGCCCATCTCCTGGCCGGCGGTGCCCTTGGGCAGCACGATGATCGCGACGGTGGCGATCATCTCACCGGTGAGATCCACATACGTGGCACGTAGAACGGCCGTGCAGCCGAGCCGCTCCGCGGTGTCCTTGGTCTCTCCGCTGAGGCCCTCGGAGCACGAGGTGTCCTGGGAGATGCCCATACGGCTCCACTGCGCGACCTTCTTGTCCGCCGCGTCGTACCTGTAGTTGGGCGGTTCGCCGACGGTCGCCGGGAAGAGCCGGTCCGTGGTCTCGTTGCGCCACAGCGTCGGCCCATAGGCGGAGTTGGGTATCGACTGCTGGCTGTTGCTGTACGCGTGAGCCGCCAGCGCGCCTCCACCGAGCATGCCGAGCACGCCGAACACGGTGAGCAGCCCTCCGATGACCTTTCGCGCGGTGCTGCCCCGACCCGACGCGGGCACAGGTGCCCCGGGCATGGGGTTTCCGAGGACATGGCTCCCGGGCGGGGGGTACGCACCGTACTGAGGCGGTCCCGGTTGGGCCTGAGGCGGTCCCGGGGGCGCCGCCGGGACGGGCGGCGGCACATGGCCTGCCCCCTGCCACTGCGGTTGCCAACCACTCTGCGATGGCGGCTGCCCATACGGGTTACCGCCTCCCGGCGGCGTGGGATAAGACATCGGTTCTTCCCTCTCACAGCTATCTGCGAGGGAGCACGATGGGTGGTTCGGCCCGTGACAGAGCCCGCATCTCGACTGACTCGCACCCCAGGTTGCTGCGAAGCCCAACTACAGCCCCTCGCGCACCTTCCGGCGCCCCCGCGAATCTCACGACAGCTTATGACCTTCGCAGACGCAAGTCGTATCCCGCCCCGGGGAACTCGTATAACGATCACATTGAAGGTTCCTGCCCTGATGGTCCAGTGTCTGCTCGGCACGAACGCCGGTATCTACCTCGCAAGAATTCGTGAAAGTTCTGCGAACGGGAGACCCCCCCGACGGGGCGTCCGAGGCCTGTTGGATGGCGTGTCGCGACGGCAGATGACGTGCGCCTTGCGAGACAGAGGGATACCGGTGCCATTCGGGCGCGCTGCAAAGCAGAGACATCGGAGCTGGACGGCCTCGTCAGGGAACACCATCGGAGCCAGGACGAGATGCGACCGGCGCTGAACGCGCTGTACGACACCGGTCCGAAGACCACCGGGAGCAAGGAACTCGACAACGCCTGCTCCGCCATGGCCCAGGACTTCGACGTGTCCGGCTCATCCGACGAGATCACGGCCCGCTCGTGAAGGGCCGACACACACGCCGGACAGCCGCGGCCGGGGTCTGCCGGCACCCCGCCTCCCGCGCTCCCGAACGACGTTCCCGAACGACCCACGCGCCGTCACCGTCTGCCGCCGTACTGTCCGCCTGATCCTCACCATGCACGGCTTGATCCGCCTCGCCGACACCGCAGAACTCCTCACGACGGAGCCGGCCTCCAACGCCGTACGCCATACCAAGGGACCTGCCGCTCTACGCTTGCGTTGGCGCGGCGGCGTGCCGCGTATCGGTACCTGGGACGCCGCCCCCGAGCCACCCGAACCTCCGCCGAAGCTGGGTGACTTGGTCGACGCGGAGGGAGGCCGCGGAGTTGCGCTGGTCAGTGCCTGTGCTGACGTATGGGGATGGCAGCGGCTGGCCAGAAACGGCAACCCGGGCAAGTACGTGTGGTGCGAACTCGTTGCCGCGCAGGTTGCGTGGTCGAGTCAGCGGGAGTTGACCAGCTGAGCTGTGAGCCTCGCGGTAGCAGACCACGCCGGCTGACGCCGGCCCGTCCCCGGCGTCAGCCGTACCCACGCACCACCACCTGTCATCCATGCAGCGCCCAACCTGGAATGTGAGCCCCTAGCCCGGCCCGGCTCGGTCGCGAGATGCTCGGTGGTCCATCCCTCACCCCAGAAGTGGACCGTGCACCACGAACCATCGACGAAGCCGACCTCGTGGGGCTCCTGTGGCGGCTTTCCGCAGAGCCGCGGGGCCACGAGGGCTGGGTAACGGAACGCCGAGTCAATGCATGTATGGTGCCGAGGAGGCCTAGGCGATCAGATGATCGCCTGGGCCTGATGCGTCCAGAGCCGAAACGGGGAGAAACTGGCCCATGGGGGACCACTTCAAGACGGACATCGGGCAACTCGAGCAGTTTCTGAGGAATCTGGAGAGATGCGTCGACGAGCTGAACGAGGCCCGGTCGGCCCTAGACCACGTGCGTGCCGACCAGATCGGCACCGCCCGGCTCGACGAGGCCTGTGACAAGTTCCAGGAAGAGTGGAAGTACGGGTCCGGCAAGACCAAGGAAATGATCGACGCGATCAAAGAGGGCGTGAAGTCCAACAAGAAGGGCTACGAAGAGGTCGAGGAGGCCTTGGAGAAGGCCCTCAAGCAGATCGCGGCACAGAGCACTTCGGGTGGCGGCGGGGGCGGTAAGTAATGGCCGCGAACCCCTATCCCAACATCGGCTGGAACCCCGTACCAGGCATCCCTGCCGAGGTCACCAAACTGCAGCAGAAGGTGGCCGCGGCCGCGACGGCCCTGGAGAACACGCACCGGCAACTGACGAGGCTCACCGGCGAGAGCAGCTACTGGGAGGGCGACGCAGCGGAGAAATTCCGTGACGCCCTCGATGGCGACCTGCCGAAGTACATCAAGGACGCCGCCTCCTCCCTGCGTACCGCGGCGACCCAACTGCACAAGTGGGAAGGTCACCTGACCTCCAACCGGGAGTTGGCGAAGAAGTACGACGCCGACGCGGCCGAGAAGAAGGTTGCGGCCGACAAGGCCAAAAACGCATACGAACATGCAGCCCAGCACCCGGACCTGAAACTCGCCAACCAGACCTTCCCCTCACAGGAGGAGGCCGACGCCGCGACCGCGCGGCTGCGGTCCGCCGAGCGGGAGTTGAACGAGGCGAGCACCACGCTCACCAAAGCCAACAACGAATACGAGTCGCTCAACGGCAAGATCAAGGAGCTGGAGGCCGAACACACCGACGAGGCCGAAAACATCGCCAAGGCCCTGGACGGCTCGACAAAGAAGGCGCCTGACGAGCCGGGCTTCTGGGACAAGGTCGGCGACATCCTCACGTCGGTCGGCGATTTTCTGCTGGAGCACGCCGGCACCATCGGCGCCATCGCAGGACTGCTCGCTCTCTTCCCGACTCCCCTTACTCCGCTGTTCGCCGGTATCGCGATCGCCGCCAGCGCGGCGTCCATGGCAAAGAACTTCTCCGACCCAGATTTTCGGGACGCGTTCTTCCCCTGGGGCGATAAGTTCGGCTGGAACATGGACACCTTCTCTGCCTGGGCCTCCGTCGGCAGCGACGCCGTCGGCATGGTGCCCGGCGGCAGGGCGCTGAGCTCCGCGGCTCGCGGCATCCGCGGCGGGCTCGACGACGCCGCGCAGATGGGCGTCAGCGTCACGAGCCGCGAAGTCGGCACCGAGTTCGTACGGGAAGTCGGCCACGTGCTGCGCACGGCCCCGCGAACCGCCGCGGACGAGGCATGGCAGGCAGCCGGGGAGAGCGCTGCAGGCTCGGCCAAACTCATGACCGACATCAGCGTGAATGGTCTCAACGTCGCCGCGAACCTCATGCCCGAAGAGGGCACGGCTGGCAACGTTGCAGAAGTCACCAAGGCCGGAGCCGGAGCCTGGGCCGGACAGGACATCGTACGGTCCCTCCTGGCGGTAGCGTAGTTAGGCGAGAGGCAATCAAGAATGACTACGACTACCCCCTCGGGTTCCGCTGCAAGCAGCGCTACCCAACCCGTCTTCTGGTACGGCATTCCGCACGGCTACGTGAAGCTGGACCTCGATCCGCCGCGCGAGCGCCTCCTGGAACTGGTCCGGGAGCTGAACACGCTGCCTGCAGAACAGCGGGCGCAGGCCTCGCAGGTCCTGCAGTTTTATGCGGGCATGGTCACCACGCTCAACGCCCAGAACGTGCACATGTGTGCAGTCGGTTACCACCCGGACGACGACGGCACCATCGTGACATCCACCCTCACAATTTCCACTGTCCCGACGTCCGGCCACAATGCAAAGCTGGTGATCGCCGGTCTCGCGGGGACAGCCTCAGACGCCCCGGACACCGGGATGCGCCCGCTCGAGCTGCCATGCGGCCTCGGCTACCTCGCGGAGGAGAAGAAGCGCACCGTCGCGCCGGGCAGGGACCCCGACAGCTCCGAAGGCCCCCTGCGCGGGGACGTGTGGCAGGGCACGGTCGCGGTCACTGGCTCAGGCACTCCCGACATCATCGTTGTCCAGCTCGTCACGCCGGCTTTCCATCTCGCGGACACATACCGGGACATCCTTCTCGGGGTCGCCCGTACGCTGACGTTCACCGACCCGACGAAGCCGGCGCCAACACCGGACGAGCCGCGAGGGAGTTCGGCCGAGGCTGCCATGCGCAACGACTTCGGATAAGGACGAAACCACCTCATGGACAATCCGCCCGTGGCACCCAATGTTGCGCAGGCGCTCAAGCACAATCGAACGCTTCTGTACCGGCACATCGCCACGCGCCTCACACTCGCCGTGGCCTTGTTCGCGGTGCCGTTCGTGGCACACCTGCTCGGCTACGACGCCGCCCTGCCCGCGTTCGGCATTCCTGCCGCCCTGTTCGTGCTGATCTTCCTGATGCTCCGGCTACGCCACGGGTCGCGGCTCGGCGTGTGCGAGAGGGTGCTGCGCACCTACCCTCTGGAGTACCGCACTCGGGTGTCCAAGAAGGGCTCCGAGTGGAAGTACCTTGGCACGGTGCACACCGTCCGGCTCTCGGTGCGCGGGCAGCACGGAGCCCCTTCCATGCGTGCGCTCAACGCCTCGACAGTGCGCCGCTGGCCGAAGGAGGCCGAGGAGGGCGGCGCCTGGTTCGCCGGTGACCCTTCCTTCGGCGGCGTCATGATCGTGCCGGGAAGCAACGCCATGCTCTTTGTGCAACCCGCGGACTGGCAGAAGTACGAGCAGGAGCGCACCCAGGTCGACCCGCAGCGCAGGGCTCTAGCCGAACAGGCTGGTATCTCCCGGCTGTTGGAGAAGGAGCCGCGCATCTTGGTGGGCGGCTGATGCGACGCGTGTGTGGTTGGGTGTGCGGGGTCATCCTCGCCCTCGTCACCGCCGTCTGGTGCGTTACCGCGACCGCCGACCTCGCCCTCTCCGCGGGAATCTACGGCACCCCGGGCACGTACAAGGTGGATACCTGCTACGACAGCAACAGCAGCGGCAAGAACTCACGCTACGACTGCGACGGGCACTTCACTCCCGACGGCGGCACCGCAAACGACACCGTGTACGTGCCCCTAAGAGACGCCGGGCACGACTATCCGGACGACGGCGAATTCGACGCGCGGCAGGGGTTCGAGCGGCAGACAGTTCAGCGGGTCGGGTTCTGGGGCGTCGTGGGCGAGCTGTGGCAGGTCGCGGTCTGCGTGGCGGTACTCGCAGGCCTCGGATACCAGGCAATCAAGCCGCGCGGGGAGGCCGAACGCCGCCAGGCCCACCGCGTGGAGCCCTCACGGCGCCAGAAAGTAGCCGACCGGGTGGGCTACGCAATCATGGTCGCCATCCCCGTGGGCATCCTGAGCTGGGTCGCCATGGTTGCAGAGCCGACCCCCTAGGGCGCGTGTCGAAAGTGCCTGATCGTGACTCTGTGGCCTGTGTTTCCATGCCGGAGTGAACATCGAGAACTTCGGGACTGCTGTGGAGAGCGCCAGGCCACTGGGTCCGGTGAAGGGCTGATGGCGATGTCGAGAAGTGTGGGATCGGTGCACTGCTGATCGGCCAAGCCGTGGAGGAAGCACGACGGAGTGGCCTGCATCCGGTGCTCGACGTCGTGGCATCCGACACCGCCGCGGCAGCCTTGTATGAGCGGCTGCGCTGGGAGCTGATGGCCACGGTCGAGCAACGATGGAGCCCGTGTCAGCTTGCGGGCGAACGCAGCTGCCGGCAGGCCTTGCCTCGGCGATGCACCGCTCAAGTTCGAAGACCCATGAGGACGTCGCCGAGCTGGCGACCTGTCGGCACGGACGATGGACCGCACCAATACTCAGTACGTGGGGGGGCAAAGGTTCTCTGATGCGGCACGGCTGGAGCAGCGGCTGGAGGACATCACTGCGGAGCGCCACCGTCAGATGCCTCAGCGGATCGGACAGGACGCGGAGGCGGTCGCCGAGGTGTGCGCAGTACGCAGGGATGTGCCGCGCGGGCGAACGCGGCTGCCACCGATCAGAAGGGGGCGGACGAGGTGCTGCATCTGGCGCCGGTCGGCTGGTATGCCGCCTGGTTGCTGTCCCGGGTGTCGGGGAAGGTCGACATGGACCGTGACGCCATCGCTGCGCGGTTCGCGGTGTTGGGGAGGAGGTGCCGATGAAGCGGTACCCGGACCGGGTGCGGGTAGAGACACGCGAGGATTCGAGGTGCGTCTGAAGCGGGAGACCGCGAAGGCGGCGAAGGGGCTGCGCAGGCGTCCCGTGGCCGCATAATTCCCCCGCAGAAAACACGAGAGCCCCCGTCCTCCTGGTCGCGGAGGCGGGGGCACTGCGGTGTGCGAGGTCTGGCAGCGTCAGGTCTGGCACTGCGAGGTCGCCGCGCTGGACCAGTTCGACCAGGCGCCCCCCGCCGGCCTCACGTGGACGCGGATCGTGATTTTGACGGGACCACAGAGGCGGGTGCTGGTGGCGATGGCGATCGGGCCGACCGTGGAACGCCGCTGCACGATGGTCCGGCCGCTGCCCATTTTCATCCAGTCGTCACCGTCCCCCTGCACGTGGAGGTACGCCTCGTACTCGACCCATGAAGCGTGGGAGCGAGAGTTGGTGAGGAGGGCGTGGGCGGTGATGTCGCGCCACCAGATTTCCCCGTCCTTCCAGCGTTCGGCGGAAATACAGCCCCGGGTGCCGATGTTCTGCGTCGAGACCCCGCCGCCGCAGGCGACGGCAGCGGCGTGGGCCTGGGCGGGGAAGGCGAGCTCGGCCACGGCGGCTGCCGCACCGAGGGCTCCCGTACGCTTCATGGTCCGGGCAGTTTTCGTCAAGGGGGAACCGTATCCGCTCGTTCAGTCGCCCGCCCCGGTATCGGCACAGTCACGGTCTGGTCCTGGACGTCTTCGACCACGGTGGCACCGACCAGGCCGAGACCGAGCAGGTTAGCGGCGACGAGCAGTAACGCGCCAGCCGCTTCTGTGCACCCCGACAAGGTGGGGCTGGAGCCGGACCGGATCGCCCCCGCGCCACGAGAGATCGAGCCGGAACCCACGCCGCGTAGGAAACTGCGCTGGTCAATCCTCGGTCGCTGATCCCGATACCCGCGTATTTCTCGTCTGTTCGTGCTGCACACCGGGATCGCCTGGGTATACCTGCCGCTGGAACTCGGCTTCGGATCCGACAGCGAGTGACCGCACCACAAGAAATGGACCAGAGCCGCTACTCACGTACACAGCCAGAGTCTTTACTGCCCTTGGTATGGAGGCGGCTGTTGGGCGTAAGGGTTGGGGTGCTGCGGAGGCTGTCCTGAAGGCGTGGCATATCCCTGGTTGGGAGCTGCATTGGGGTACCCCTGATTGGGAGTCGCCAGGTACTGCTGCTGAGGCGGGTAGGCCACGTTCTGGGGGTGCGCTCCGACGCCAGGGCTGATCGGGCCGGCACCGGAGTTGCGACGGCTTCGCAGTACAGCGAAAACCACGACGGCGCCAATTATGGCTCCAAGGCCGACTACGCCAACCACAAGGACAACGAGACCCATTAAGCAGGCTCCCTTCTCGTTCTTGGCTTCTAGGTCACTTCAGAATCTCGGCTAGGACGAGACAGAGCAGCAGGGTCGTGGCATGAGTCCCCGCGCCCCACCTCTTCAGAACTCGATTGCCGTCGCGGTACCCACGCAACATCATCAAGAGACCCGCATACGTGCTGATCATATTGAGCGCTGTCAGCCACCAAAGCGAGCCAGCCATGATCGACGCAACGAAGAGCAGCCAAGGGAACAGAATTCCAAGCCGATCAAGATGGTGGTGAAGTGGTTTGCTGTGCGTGCCGTCATCTCATCGACAGCGGACTGGGAATTCAGGTTCCGTAGTTTCGATCACAGGCTCTCCGTTGGAGTTGCCCCTACTGCCCTTGGTGCGGGGGCTGTTGGGTGTAGGGGTTGGGGTGCTGCGGAGACTGCCCCGGAGGCATGGGGTAACCCTGGTTGGGAGCCGTGTTGGGGTACTGCTGATATCCCGTCGGAGGCTGGGGCGGGTATCCCGTGCCGTGGGGAGGAGTTCCGCCGCCGGAGCCGGGGCCGCCGTTACCGCCGTTTCGGCGGCTGCGGATGACTGCAAAGAGGATGCCGATGACGACCACGGCGCCTGCGATGCCAGCGATGAGAAGGATGCTGCCCGAGGAGGACTTCTTCTTTTTCTTGGCGGCCTGGCTCGTGCTGTCGTTGTCGTCGGAGGCGGCGCCGGAATTCGTGGACGTTGACGGCGAGGACTGGGCGAGGGGGCCTTGCTTGGGGCCCTTGGGGATGTCGTTCGTCAGTGCCGCGTATGGGCGGATGATGCCGTAGCCGTACTCATCGTCAGGTGTCTTCTTGACATCGTGGTCGAGGAACGTCGCTGACTTGATCAGGCGGTTGATGACCTGACCTGCCGAGAGGTCAGGGTATTTGGCGCGGACGAGGGCTGCGGTGGCGGAGACATAGGCGGTTGCGTCTGAGGTGCCATCGGCTTGTGCGTAGCCATTTGAATGACTTGTGTCCGCTCGGACGATGTTCACGCCTGGAGCAACTAGTGTCACTCCCGGCCCATAATTGGAGCTGTCCCAAATCTTCAAAGACTCGTCAATTGCTCCTACGGCCACCACTCCAGGTAGCTTCGCAGGATAGGGCAGATGCTTGGCTCCGTCATTTCCTGTGCCTGCTACAACAACGACGTCGTGTTGCTGGGCATACTTGATCGCTTGACCACCCTCAGAATCAGGATGAGCGAGAGAATCAACAAATGACATATTGATTACGTCTGCACCCTGATCAACTGCGTATCGTACTCCTTCTGCCCACTGATCGTCATTGAACTCGTCACCATCTTCTGAAGCCTTGATCGGAAGGATCTTGGCCTTCGGCGCCAAGCCAATCACGCCTGAAGCATTGTTCGCCCCATGTCCGTGACCAGCGATGAGACTTGCCATACCGGTGCCATGCCCGTCGATGTCATCCTGGGCATCACCGCCTCCGGTGACATCTTTGCCTTTCAATACCTGTCCGGTCAGATCGGGAAGACTACCGTCCACCCCGCTGTCAACGACGGCAACTGTCACACCCTGCCCCTGTGACTCTGACCAGACTTTATTGAAGTCCATGACGTCAATCACCCACTGCTTGTCGCGGACGTAGTCCGCAGAGGCGGTGGCGGCCGATGTGAGGAGCAAGGCTCCTGTCAAAGCCACGACTCCTGTCGTGGACCAGAATCGCTTGACACCCAATTCCTTGCTCCTCACTCAACTATGACTGGTTCCGCCAGTCTTCATGCAGCGAGCCGCACGTATTCTCCGTGCGGCTCGCTAGTGTGCCTACTCGATGGTGCGCGGCACGTTCCGGTTACGGTCCTCTTCCGAAATCCAGGTCTCTTCGTCCTCGACAAGGTAGTCGGGACGGTCGCCCTGGCTGTTCTCCTCAGACCGTCGACCGTTACGACCGCCCATGCCGCCGGCCATTCCGCCTGCTACGGCGCCGCGCTGAGTTCCGCCCCGGCTGCCGTGCAAGCCCGCGCCGCCGCCGGCGCCCTTGCCCGTGACACCCTTGGCTGCGCCGACCACGCCGCCACGAGACTTCGCGAGGGCTCCGCGACCGCCTGCACCGGAGCCGCCTCGTCCGGCCGCGCCAGCTCCGGCGCCACCCATGCCGCCCATGCCGGCTCGGCCTCCGGCGCCGCGGCCTGCTGCCGCGCCGCCGCCAGCCAGACCTCCGCGACCGCCCGTGGCTCCGATGCCGCCCCGTGCGGCAGCGCCTCGCCCAAGACCGGACACTCCGCCAGGAGCGACGGCACCTGGACCCTGAGTTCCTCCAGTACCGAGGCCACCGCTACCGCCGTTGACACCGGCAGGGCCAGTGCTCGGGCCAGTCCCCGTCAGGCCCGGGGAGAGGCTGTCCACCTTCGTTCGGGCTGCCGGGAGCTGAGAGCCTCCCGTGATACCTGCATCTCGGGGCACCCCAGGAGCCGGCTTGATGCTGGCGGTGGAACCTGCGCTCCACGGCTTGTTGCCCGAACGAGCCGTGCCGGGCCCTCCCCCTGAAGCACTGGGCATTGTGATCGGAGGAGGCATCGTCACGTTGTTGCTCGGCGGCGTAACGCCCTTTTCGTTTTCGTCGATTTTCCCGGCATTCTTGAGGTTCTGCCCATAGACCTTGTAGTTGGCCGCCAGCTGCTCCATCACCGCCATGGCCTGCAGGCGGCGCTCCATCCCCAGCGACAAGTTCTTCTCGTTCGCCTCGGCAACGGTGCCGGCGCTGACGCCCGCAGCCAGATCCTTGTGCGCCTGGGAGTCATCGCGATTGGCGTTGTCATTCATCTTGTCGCCCGCGCTCTCCAGCTTGGACGGTTCGTGAATGTCTGCCATCTTGGCCTTGGCGGCGTCAAGGTCCTTGCTGATCGCAAAAAGCTGCTCCGCCGTGAAGTTGGCGTGTGCAGACCCGTTTCGGATCTGGACCGCGATTTCATCCGCCCGACGCTTGAAGGCTTGAGCCGCTTCGCCTTCCCAGTGCTCGAGGACGGTATCGACTGCGCTCTTCAACATGCCCGCGACGCTGTCCTTCGCGGAAACCTGGTCCACACCGCCGCTCGCGCCATCACCGTCGCCACCGGACAGGATGTTGTGGACCATTTTCCAGTGGGTTCCAACCTCCGAAATCTTTCCGGGTTGGGAATCCATGATCATCTTGCGCAGGCCGTTGACCGAGTACTCAACGAACGGCGTCTTTCCGTTCTCGGTCGCACGGTTGTAGGGCACGCTGTTACGCGAGACCTTGTCGGACTCAATGAGGCGATCATGATTGTTCTGCTGCTCTGTCGTCCTAGCCTTGGCCTGGTTTTCCTGGACCTGGTTGTTGGCTTGGAAGTCTTGCGGGCTATCGGCCATGCTCTTTTCCCCTCGTCAGTGCTTTCCGGAACCCCACTAGCTCCTCGTAGCCAACTGGCCCTTGGTAGATCCGCCCGAGTCGCCCCCGACGCTCTTCTTGACCTCGGCCTCTTCGTTGTTGTACCTGTCCCGGACCTTCGAGGTCTTCGTACTGAAGTCGTCGATCAGCTCATGGAGCGTCTTGATGATGTCCTCGATCTTGGTCTTCATTTCGGTCGAAGCCGCGTGGAGATTCTTGGCCTCCTGGAACACAACTTCTCCACCAGTCTGACCGAAGGCGTGTTCCGGAATTGCCGTGTCGTACCTCGACGTGGTGCCGGCCTTGTCCATGTCGTCCAGCAACCGCCAGAGCTTCCGGATGACCTCATCCAGCTCGCTCAGATCAACCCGCATCCCGTTACTCATACCCCGTTGTCCTCTCCCCTGTTCCTCAAGTTGTCAGCACCCACCAGGTGCCCAATCATCGCCCAACCCGACCGACGGACGGCCCGTTAGACCCAGCCGAACCGGTCGGCGCAGGCCGCCCAGCCCGACCAGCCTGCCCACCAGCCGCACCTCGCCGACTACGCCAGTCCCGCACAGCAACCCCACTCCCCGCAACCACAAGCGCAAGAGCGAACCCCGTGCCCAACACATAGATAGCTACCCGGCGTTCGCGCTCCGCCTCGCTCTCCCCCATGGTCACAGCCATCGGGACGACGCGGCTCCCCCCGCCGGCCGCAACCAGCGGATCCGGCTTCGGGGACTCGCCCGGCTCCGTCTCCTCCGACAGCGCGGCGACCGGGTCGACGACGCCCCAGCCGATGAAGGGGTTGGCCTCGCGGCCGGGGCGTTGGGCGGTTTCCTCGATGCGGGTGGCGATCTTTGCGGCGTTCCACTCCGGGTACTTCTGCTTCAGCAGGGCCGCGACGCCCGCGACGTACGGCGCCGCGAAGCTCGTGCCGTCGGCGGTGCACTGGCCGCCGCGGGGGACCGTGGAGACCATGCTGACGCCGGGTGCCGCGACGTCGACGAAGTCGCCCGCCTGTGAGAAGGGGGCACGTTCGTCGTTGCGGTCGGAGGCTGCCACCGCCAGGACGCCGTCGTAGGCGGCGGGGTAGGTCCTCGCGAACTTGCCGTCGGCTCCGTCGTTGCCGGCGGCGGCGATGATGAGGGCGCCCTTGCTCACGGCGCGCTCCACGGCAGCGCGCAGCGTGTCGTCGTCCTGCTTGTTCTGGGTGTCCGACGAGATGTTGATGATCTTCGCGCCGTCGGCGACCGCGTCCCCGATCGCGTCGGCCATGGTCCCCGCGTTGCCCTGGCCCTTCTCTCCCTCCCCACCGGTGTAGCGGTAGGACAGGATGTCCGCGTCCTTGGCGATGCCGACGAAGCCGGTGCCCTTGATCGGGCGGGCGGCGATGATGCCCGCCACCCGGGTGCCGTGCCCCTCGAGGTCCTGGGTGCCGGAGCCGCCGACGTAGGACCTTCCGCCTGACACGGCAGCGGTCAACTGCTTGTTGCTCTTGTCGACACCGGTGTCGATCACCGCGACCTTGACGTCCTTGCCCGTCGCCTGTTCCCACAGCTGGTTCAGGAGGATCCGCTGCAGCGACCAGGGCGTGGACTTGATGACGTCCCCGCCGAAGACGCATTCCGAGCTGTCGGCCAGGCCGAAGCGGGCGCTGCGGGAGTCACCGGAGGCGGACGGCGCTGCCAGCGCTGCCGGCGGCGCCGCCGCGAGGCAGATCCCCGTCACCGCGAGCACGCCGAAAGCCCGCTGCAGTGCGCGGGTTCCACCGCCTCGTCCGGCGCGGTCACGCGAGCGGGCCGTAATGTCCGCCACGTTCAGGCCCACCACCTTCAGGCCCACCACGTTCAGGCCCCTCATCTCTTCAGGCCCCCAGGGCTTCCTTGCTTCCTTCGAAGCTGGGTCATGTGCGTGTCGCGGGTGTTGCGACGCGTGTGAATGTTTGCGGAATTTGCTGTGCACATCCCCGTAGGGCGTGCTTGCCGTTCCGTAGAAGCTGTGGAGGCCCCCGAAGCAGAGGACGGCCCAGCGGACGCTGTGGCGTCGGCTGGGCCGAATCTCTTCATCTCAAGCCCCTTGGGCCGCCGACGGGCTCAGCCCCAGGTCGCGGAGTTGCTCTTCTCCGTGGCCTGGTAGTTCTCGGCCGCGCTCTGGAGCGCCGTCGAGATCTTCAGCAGGGTGGCGTGCAGGTCAGCGGCGGTCTTGTCCCACTCGCGCTGCTTGCGCTGGTAGCCCTCCTGCGCCTCACCCTCCCAGGTGCTGGCGACGCGCTTGACCGCGGCCTCGAGGTCGTCGAGCTGCTGCTTGATGCGGCCGGCGGTGGACTTCACGTCCGTGGACGCGTTGGTGATCGTTGCGTAATTGACGAGGATCGACATCGTCATTCCCTTTCAGGATGAAATCGAAGGAAGTCGGTGGTGATCAGAGGGATCTGAAGGGGTCCGGGGCCCGGAAGGACCGAAGCTCTTCAGGCAGCCGGTACGGCTGGATCAGCCGAAGTCCGACATGATCTTGCTGATCTCGGCGTTCTGCTGCTCTTCCGACGCGGAGTAGTTGCTCCGCGTGGAGTCCACGGCTTCCTTGATGTCGTTGAGGATGTCGCTCATCCTCTTCGCATCCTGGTTCCAACGATCCTGCAGCTGGCGGTAGGACTGGGCCGCCTGGCCCTTCCAGCCACCGGCGATCTGGTCGATCACTCCGTTGAGACGGCGGATCTCGCCCTGCAGCTGACCGTTCACGGTGTTGATGTCGCCCGAGAGCTTGGTGAGTTCGTCCTCTGTTACCCGGAACTGGCCGGCCATGATGAACCTTCCCCCATGTCGTCGTTGATCCGGGAAACCTGCACCGGTGCCCGGACGAGTGCTTCGCACGCTTGAGCGCTGCAAACACTCTATCGTCAGCCTGTCACTCAACCACAGGCAAGACCAATCAGTTACACGGCTCACACACTTGAGCGATCATCCTGTGACTCTCGCTCCGTCTTACTCTCAAGTGCGTGCGCTCGTACGTCTGTTGACAGGTCACTGACTCTGTTCCTGCGCCGCGCTGCCGGTGTCCAGAGTGGGGCCCTTCGGGATGAACGCCGCCCACGACTGCGGCACGATCGCGGGCCTCGACACGTCCTCGTAGCCAAGCCGCGTGCGCGCCTTGTCCGTTTCGCTGGCGTCACCGCCCGAGGAGTCCGAAGCGCCCGAGGACGAGTCGCTCCCGCTCCCCTTCGCCGCGCTGTCGTTGCTCCGCGGCAGCGAGTAGCGCAGGCCCGTGTCCGTCAGCAGGTACTGCGCACCGCCACCGCCCGCCGCACCGGTGATCTCCGTGAAGAGGAGACCCGAACCGGAGGACACGTAGGCGCTCAGCGAGTCGGCGACGATCCTCTTCGGGTACGCCGTCCCGGCCCAGGCCGCGAGCTGCGGCTTGTTGTCCTGGCCGATGGTGCCGCCGTAGACGCTGCACGAGGTGGTGCGGGCCTCGGCGGTCGCCGAGGCAGGGGAGTTGGCCTGCTTCGGAACCGTCTCGAACCAGCCCTTGTCCTTGTAGAAGGGCTCCGCGACGCCGCCGTTGGCATCGATGACCTGCGGCGTCGAGAGCTTGATGTCGGCGCTCTCGTCCTGGCTCCATGCCGCCCTGACCAGGCCGGCGACGAAGGGCGTGATGGCGGCGACCTTGTCCTTGAGGACGATGTAGTACTGCGTGATCTGCGCGTCCTGCGCCTTGATCACCCGGCCAACCGTCGCGTCGGCGGGGAGCCCCTGGACCTGGGTCGCGGCGCCGGCCCCCGGGACGGTCGGGAAGGTGATCATCCCGCCGTCGTTGAGGGTGCTCAGCCATTCCGAGCTCACCAGCTGCGGTTCGGATCCCGCGGCCGTGGTACCGATGGCGGCGGCGCGCAGCTTCTCCATGGTGGTCTTCTCCAGCGACGGGCTGCCCAGTTGGAACCTGGTGCCCTTGCTGTCGACCAGGTAGTCCACCTGGGTCCTGGAGTCGCGGACGTACAGCGCCTCGCGCGGGTCCACCTTCCCCGCGTTGTTGAGGTCCTTGGCGTCGTCGGCGTTGAGGACGAACACGGCGCGGTCGATCGCGCTGGCCGCGCCCTCCACCGGGCGCTCGCACACCGCCCAGGTCTTCGGCTTCTGCGCGTCCTCCTTGGAGGGCAGCCGGTCGGGGGCGTAGGGAATGCCGATGGTGGCCCCGTGCCGGATCCCGCTCTTGTCGATCTCCTTGCCGGGGACCTCCAGGACGCTGCCCTTGCCCTTGTCGAGCAGCAGCTTGGCGGAGGCGTAGTTGAGGACCGGGTGGAGGACCTTCTCCACCTTGCCGTCCTTCGGGTCCGGGTCGAGGACCACGTACCGCGTCGTCGAGTCGCTGTCGACGATGATGTGCTCGCCCGGGGTGTCCCAGCCCTTGGGCGCCGTGGGCTTGATCACGCCCCAGGCGATGAACCCTATGACCAGCACGAGACCCACACCGAGGCTGGGCATCACCGTACGGATGGGACGCGGGGCGCCTTCCTCCGAGCCGCCCGGCGACGGCGCCAGGAACGCCGCGACGGTGCGCTTGCGAGCGAACGTGTAGGCGGCGAGCTCATCCCGACGCTTTGCCATGGTCCCCGTGTCTCCCGTTTGTGATGCTCGATCGTGTTGCGTGATGCGATGTCCGACCGCGACCGTGATGGCCGGCATTGTCCGGGCCGGCCGGACTCGGCAGGCCGGCGCCTCGGGCCGGCTCCGTCACGCAGGCCCCTACTATGCCTTGCGCCGCCGGGCGACGATCCATCAGGTGGGCGGCCGCCCCCGCATCTTCACAGAGCTTCACCACAGCGCTCCACCATGCGGGGTCGGTCCATGACAGGCTGACCACCTGGGTTTTGGGTGTCCCCTGTGTCGCCCGGTGTTCCGCAGCGGGTACCGTGAGCCACCCGCATGGATGTTGAGGGCCATCGGTGCCCCTGGCCCGTCGCCGGGATCTCGGACCTCTGGACCTCTCGGACACAGAGGATCCGGCCCGGCCCACGGCCACTACTTCGCGAAAGGGATGTCCCGGGGGATGACCAGCGCTACGAGCACTCGGCGCGGACGCCGCGCACAGCAGCAACAGGGAGGCCCGGGCGGCGGCAGACGTGCGTCGGCCACTGCGGCCGCCCCCGCCGCCGCGTCGCCGCGCACGCTGCCCCGCCCGGGCGGTCTGGGTCCGGTACGGCTCCAGCAACTCATCCTGGTGGAGCTCGCGGCCGCGGTCATGCTGGCCGCCTGGGCCGCCGACCAGTCCTGGCTGCTGGTCCCGGCCGCTGTCGTCGCCGCGCTGCTGCTGCTCCTGGCGGTGCTGCGCCGCGGCCGCCGTCCGCTGCCCGAGTGGTACGAGACCTCGCGCGCGCTGAGGCAGCGCCGACGGGACGCCAAGCAGCCCGTTCCGCCCGGGACGGACGCGATGATGGCACCGGTCGTGGAGTGCGACCCGGCCCTGCGGACGTACTCCTTCGTCTCCCGTGACGACCGCTCGATCGGCATGATCGGCGACGGCTCCTTCCTGACCGCCGTCCTCTTCGTCCAGCCCGGAGACCAGCCGCTGCGTCCCGCGGCCGCCGACCGGCAGCTGCCGTTGCGGCTGATCCAGGACGCCCTTGAGGTCGACGGGATCCGTCTCGCCTCCGTCCAGGTCGTGCAGCACACCCAGCCGGCGCCCGCGCCGCATCTGCCGTCGCAGTCGCTGGCCGCGCGGTCGTACGGCCCCTTGCAGGCGCAGGCCGGTTCTCCCGCGCTCCGCCTCACCTGGGTCGCCCTCAAGCTCGACCCGGAGCTGTGCCCGGAGGCGGTCAAGGCGCGCGGGGACGGCGTTCCCGGTGCGCAGCGCGCCCTGCTGCGGGTGGCGGACCAGCTGGCCAGCCGCCTGGCCGGGGCTGGTTTCAAGGCGACCATCCTGGACGAGACCGAGCTGGTGCAGGCGCTGGCGACGTCCAGCTGTCTGAACACGCGCGCCAACGCGCAGCACTCCCAGGACGGGCGGACGCCGCAGCGCCGTACGGTCGAGGCGGTCCGCACCTGGCGGGTCGACGACCGGTGGCACACGACGTACTGGGTGTCCCGTTGGCCGCAGTTGGGCAGCGGCGGCGTGGCGCTGCCCGAGCTGGTGACGCGGTTCACCTCGCTGCCCGTGCTCGCCACGACGTTCAGCATGACCCTGAGCAAGGCCGGCAACCGGGGTGTCGCCCTCACCGGGCACGTCCGGGTCACCGCCCGCGGTGACAGTGAACTCGGCCAGGTGGGGCGCGAGTTGGAGCGGGCCGCGAGTGCCGCGAAGGTCGGCCTGGTCCGTCTCGACCGGGAGCAGGTCCCCGGAGCCCTCGCCACTCTGCCGCTCGGAGGTACGTACTGATGTCCCACCCCGCATCGACCATGCCTCCGGGGCAGGGCCGGGCCCCCGGGCGCACGCCGGCTCACGTGGCCTCGCCCACCGACACCGGCATGATCCCCATCATCGGCCGGCAGCCGGAGGCACCGCAGCAGCAACGGCGCATCTTCAGCCCGGGGTTCGGGCTGCGCGGCCCGCGCCGCAACCGCCATGTCGTCACCGTGGACGAGCTCGCGGCGATCAGCATGCCGATCGGTGACGACGGCGTACTGATCGGCACCGACCCGGAATCGCAGCCCGCCGTCCTCGGTCTGTCCCGGCCGACGGCGTTCGACGTCGTGCTCGTGGGCGGTCTGTGGCTCGCCCAGGTGCTGGCGTTGCGGGCGGCCGCGACGGGAGCGCGCGTGGGTGTCGAGACCGGTCGTCCGCAGGCCTGGCAGCAGTTGGCCCAGGCGGCGGGCGGTGGCCAGCAGTGCGTCACGGTCTATCCGGTGGGCCGGGTGCCCGCGCAGGGGCCGTCCGTGTCGAGCCCGGTCGTGCTGATCCGGGACTGCGGCATCCGCCCGCCGCGCGGCCGGGTGACGTCCGTGCCGTGGCAGGCGGTCGTGACCGTGCTGCCGTTCGTCAGCGAGCACGCGCCGCGCTGGCTGTCCCAGGCCCATTTGGTGGGGATTCAGCGCATCTCGCCCTACGAGACCGAGGCCGTACGCGACACGCTGGGGATCCCGGAGGAGCAACTCCAGCACCTGCCGACCCTTCACGACGGCGTCGCCCTGTGGTGCACTCGCAAGCATCAGAAGTTCGTCATGACCGAACCCACCGATGCGGAGACGGGGCTCCTCGGCGTAGCCCGTCGTATGGACTGACAGGTCGTCGTCCCGGGAGCGGGGCGCGAACGGGGCCTCGGCCACGTGGTGTTACGAGAGTTCGACCATGTGGCGGTACGAGGCCTTGGTCACAGGGTGTCGCGAAGGCTCGGCCGCAGGCGCTCCGTACGCACCATGAGGCCCTTCCGTCCACACACCCGGGGCTATAGCGTCCGCCCCCATGGGGGCTTTTCCGTCCCGCCATGCGAGTGATTAGGCTTCTGGTGGTGCGGTGACGATCGCAGTCGCGTGGGACTAGCCACTCGGTCCGCCCGGCCGCGACGACGACCAGCTCAGCAGCAGTGGCTGACCAGGAGGCAAGCAGTGAACAGGGATCGGTCCGAGTACAACGGCGGGAGCCCTTCCTCGGACGGGGACGATCACGAGGTGGATCTCACCGGCGAGTTCGAAATCGTCTACACACCTCCCGCCTGGTACGCCCAAAGTACGCAAAGTGGTTCCCCGTCCGGTGAGCAGCAGGACGGCGGCCGGCCCACGCCGCCCCCGCCGACCGGTTCACCCGTCGGGTCGCCCACCGGGCCCCCCGGCACCGCGCCACAGGGCCCGGGACCGCATGCTCCCCCGGCGCAGCCGCCCGTGCAGGGCGTCCCTCAGCAGCAGCCGGCACAGCCCGCGCAGGCCACCCCGCCTCAGGGCACGCCGAGCCCCGGGCAGCAGAACCCCGGCACGGGTGGCTACGGCTTCCCGCAGCAGCAGTCCGCGCCGGGCGCGCCCGCGGCCGGTGGGTACGGCTATCCCCAGCAGCCGGCGCCCCAGCAGGGCCAGGACACGTCGGGTGGCTTCGGCGTTCCCCAGCAGGGGCAGGACACGTCCGGCGGCTACGGGGTTCCCCCGCAGGGCCAGGACACCTCCGGTGGGTACGGCTACCCCCAGCAGCCGGCGCCCCAGCAGGGCCAGGACACGTCGGGTGGCTTCGGCGTTCCCCAGCAAGGCCAGGACACCTCCGGCGGCTTCGGCGTCCCGCCGCAGCACTCCCCTGCCCAGCCGCCCGCCGCCCCCCAACAGCACACGCCCGCCCAGGCGTCCGGCGCGCCGGGCGCCCCCGGCTTCCCCGTGCTGCGCCCCGTCGACCCCGACGCCCAGGCCGCCCCGTCCCCGACCGCCACCCCGGCGGCCGGGGTCCCCGCGCCGCCCGCACCCGAACAGCCCGTCCCCGCACAGCCGGTGGCGGAGCCGGAGGAAGAGCTCAACCACGCCGCCGCCGACGCCGAGGCCGCTCGGCTCTTCGGCGGTGACGACGATGACGTGGAGCCGGAGGAGGAACACAACGACGACGCGGAGTCGGCCGACTCCACCGGATCCGTTGCCGTGACGGAAGGCGCGGAAGGCGACGCGTCGGCCTCCGCCGCCCAGCCCCAGCCCCCGGCAGCCCCGGTGACGCCGGAGCCGGAGCCGGAGGGAGCGCCGGACACGCAGTCCGCGTCGGCCCCCGCCGCCCCCACCGCTCCCGCCCAGCCGCTCGCGCCCGAGGGACAGCAGCCGCAGCCCCAGTCGACCGGACAGGTCCCGCTGCCGCCCCAGGCGCAGCCCGCCGCACAGGCGCCGGAGCAGCCGCAGGCGCAGCCCCCCGTGCCGCCCCCGCCCCACCAGGGCCTCCCCCCGCTGCCCCAGGGCTTCGCGCCCGCGCACCCCGCGCAGGGGGCTCCGC
>NZ_JAGMUL010000216.1 GCF_019049285.1 Streptomyces sp. AC550_RSS872 | reverse complement strand
GGCATGCGCCGCTACATCGCCGAACGGGACTGGCTCACCGTCTACCAACTTCCGCCCTACGCACCGGACCTCAACCCGGTCGAAGGCATCTGGTCGGTACTGCGGCGCACCACCACGGCGAACCGCGCCTTCGCCGACCCACGCGACCTGATCACCGCCGTCCGGCGGGGCCTGCGCCAGCTCCAATACCGCCACGACGTCCTCAACGGCTGCCTCACCGGAACCGGACTCGTGCTCGCCCCACCATGACGACATCACGCTTTCAACGTCAGTAA
>NZ_JAGMUL010000215.1 GCF_019049285.1 Streptomyces sp. AC550_RSS872 | reverse complement strand
AGGGCGTGGTCCCAGCGCATGCCGCCGGAGGCGCAGTTCTCCACCACCAGGTGCGGGTAGCGGTCCAGGATGCCGTCGAGCCAGTCCAGCTGCGCCCGGTTGTGGCCGAGCAGACCGGCGCCCGGGGTCTCGCCGGGGTGGGCGCTGGTGCCGGAGCCGGGGTCGATGTTGTGGTCGAGCTTGAGGTAGCCGACGCCCCACTCGCCGACCAGACGGTCCACGACCTGGTC
>NZ_JAGMUL010000214.1 GCF_019049285.1 Streptomyces sp. AC550_RSS872 | reverse complement strand
TCCCGGTCGACGACGATCAGGCGGCCGCCGACGATGAGGGGGGAGAGCATCTGCCATACGGAGATGTCGAAGGTGACGGGGGCGTTGTGGACCACCACGTCACCGGCGGTCATGTGCAGGTCGTCGACCTTGGCGAGGAGATGGTTCACCATGCCGGCGCGGTGGACCATGGCGCCCTTGGGGCGTCCGGTCGAGCCGGAGGTGAAGATGATGTACGCCAGGTCGTCGGCGCCACCGGCCGGCGGGA
>NZ_JAGMUL010000213.1 GCF_019049285.1 Streptomyces sp. AC550_RSS872 | reverse complement strand
GGGCAACGGCCGGTACGAGGGGTTCCGGCTCCGCCCCTGGGCAGGCACTGTTAGAGGGAACACCGACCCCTTCTGACCGGGGTGACCCCTAGGGGGTGCTGTGAAAGTCCCGCACAGCACCCCACGGCGCCCGGCACGCGCCCTCGCCGCACCGGCCAAAGGCCCAAGTAGCTCCGCTGCGAGGGCCTTCGTCCGGCACGCCGAGGGCACGCACCGGCTGCGACACCAGCCGCTGCCGCGGCGGGCGCGGGCACCGCACGGGACTTTCACAGCACCCCCTAGGCGGTGACAGGCACATGGCACTGGGTTCGGCCACGGGCGCGTACGAGCTGCGGTTCGACGCGGGGCGGCTCTGTCTGGATCTCCTCGCGACGACGCACCC
>NZ_JAGMUL010000212.1 GCF_019049285.1 Streptomyces sp. AC550_RSS872 | reverse complement strand
ACCCTTGAAAGAGTGCGTAATAGCTCACTGGTCTAGTGATTCCGCGCCGACAATGTAGCGGGGCTCAAGCGTACCGCCGAAGTCGTGTCATTGCAGCATAAGGGCCAACGCCTGCTGTGATGGGTAGGGGAGCGTCGTCTGCCGGGTGAAGCAGCCGCGTAAGCGAGTTGTGGACGGTTGACGAGTGAGAATGCAGGCATGAGTAGCGATTCAC
>NZ_JAGMUL010000211.1:32390-54556 GCF_019049285.1 Streptomyces sp. AC550_RSS872 | reverse complement strand
ACGATCGACGGGTGGTTCTTGTCGCGTTCGACCATGCGGGCCGCGCGGTCCAGCAGGGCCGGGGTCCAGCGGTCGTCGTCGACGGGGTTGTCGCGCCATGCCTGCTCGACGAAGCCGTGGGTCTCCAGGTCGCACTCGTCGATGACCCAGAGGCCGTACTCGTCGCACAGGTCGAGGAAGGCGGGGTGCGGCGGGTAATGCGAGGTGCGCACGGCGTTGAGGTTGTGCCGCTTCATCAGCAGCACGTCCTCCCTCATGGTCTCCAGGTCCAGCGCGCGGCCCTTCTCGGGGTGCCACTCGTGCCGGTTGACGCCCTTGAACAGGACTGCTTTTCCGTTGACCTTGATCAGGCCGTCCTCCAGGACGACCGTACGGAAGCCGATCCGCAGCGGCACGCGCTCGCCGGCCGTGACCAGCTCGCCGTCGTACAGCTTCGGCGTCTCCGCCGACCACGGCTGCACCGCTACCGTAACCGGTTCCCCCGTGGCGACATCGATGTCCAGGGAGGGCACGGACACCCGCCCGTCGACGTCGGAGTCGACGCGCAAGGTACCCTCGCCCGTGACGTGGTCGTAGGAGGCGTGCACGAAGAAGTCGCCCGCGCTGCCCGTCGGACGGTGCAGCAGGGTGACGTCACGGAAGATGCCGGGCAGCCACCACTGGTCCTGGTCCTCCAGGTAGGAGCCCGCCGACCACTGGTGCACCCGCACGGCGAGCACGTTCCCTGCCGGCTTCAGCAGCTCCCCGACCGCGAACTCGTGCGGCAGCCGGGAGCCCTTGAACTCGCCGAGCTCCGTGCCGTTCAGCCAGATACGGGCGCAGGACTCCACGCCGTCGAAGCGCAGCACGGCGCCACCATCCGCCAGGTCCGGCCAGTCCTCGGGGAGGTCGAAGACCCGCAGGTGGTCCCCGGTCGGGTTCTCCGTCGGGACATGCGGCGGGTCGACCGGGAAGGGGTAGAGGTGGTTGGTGTAGATGGGCGAACCGAACGCGCCGTCTCCCTGGAGGACCCAGTGGCCGGGGACCGTGACCTCGGCCCAGTCCCCGGCGTCGTACCCCTCCTCGGCGAACGAGTCGTCCTCGGCGTCCGCGGTCGTGGACACCCGCAGGCGCCAGCTGCCGTTGAGGGACAGGGACTTGGCGTCGGAGGAGGCGTACCACGCGCGGGGCGGAAGAGCCCCGCTGCCGGGTGAGACGTCCTCGACGTAGTCGATGGCCGTGGTCGTGCGGAAAGACATCGGTCTCCAGGTCGTGAGTGGAGGGCGTCAGCCCCTGATACCGGTCTGCGCGACCCCTGCACCAGCCAGCGCTGGAGGAAGAGGACACGAACACCAGGGGAAGGATGGAGATGGCGGTGGCCATGAAGATCAGATGGCAGTTGACGGTCTGGTCGGTCATGAACGAGGAGAGTGCGACCTGCACGGTCCAGGAGCTCGGGTCCTGGCCGATGACCAGCGGCCACAAGAAGGCGTTCCAGGCGCTGATGAAGGTGATCGTGGCAATGGCCGCGAAGAAGTTCAGCGAGTTGGGTACGACGATCCGTCAGTATGCCCCAGTAACCGAGCCCGTCCACGCGCGCCGCCTCCTCCAGCTCCTTCGCGAACCCCAGGAAGTACTGCCAGAACAGGAAGCAGGTGAAATCACTGGGCAGGCCCGGGATGATCAGGCCGCGGTAGGTGTCCACCCAGCCGGGTGACGAGACCAGCACGAAGCTGGGCACGAAGGTGACGGCAGTGAGGACCAGGGTCGCCGGGACGGCGTAGCAGACTTTGTTGGCGTGCTTGTACGGGATACGGGCCAGACCGTAGCCGGCCATAGAGCACACAAGGAGGGTGCCGAAAGTGGTCAGGAGAGCGAGGGCCAGCGAGTTCGCCATGGAGCGGCCGAACTCGACCGTGGGGTCGTCGAACAGTTCGGCGATCTTGCTCCACTGGAAGGAGGGAAGCAGCTTCCAGTACTCGCCCGGGCTCTCCGGGTCCATGGAGAGGGCATTGCGGACGATCAGTTAGAAGGACCAGGAAGAGCAGGGCGGCGATGCCGACGGCTACCTGGAGTCCCTGGTTGCCGAGAACGTCCTGGCTCTTCTTGCGCCGCACGCCGGTCTGAGTGCGGTGGTCACGTGGACTCCGCACAGCATGGCCTGCGGACTTTTCTCAAGGGGTTAGTAAAGGGAGTGGAAAAACCTCCTTCTGTTCGGTGGGCGCCACTGTGGCGACATCTACGCTCCAGGGGCAGCGCCGCCCGAGTGAGGTCCGGATCCGAGCGTCCGCCTGTCACGGATATCGGCCGCCGTCCTCACTCATAGGTACTCAAATGCAGCAAATAGGCACGCCAGTTGAGCCGGCCGACCACCACGGGAAGATCGCGGTTAGCGAGGGTCGGCCGGGGGTAGGTCGACGAAAGCGCTTTCGATCAGCGTTACGAAAACCGTTGTACGAGGAGTTGGGATGGCCCAGCCTGACATCGCCGTTGCTGTCAGTGACACGTGCATTCGGCCCTACGAAGTATCCGACGACCAGAACGGGGGGCGACCAGTCGCGGACGATGGCGGCCCCGTCGTCCGCCTCAGGATCGATCAGATTCAGCCAGGGGACTCCCCACGGCTGAAGGACGTTGACGAGGCGCATGCACAACTCCTTGCAGATACTGAAGAGGCGCTGCCTCCGATCACCGTTCACCGGTCCACTCTCAGGTTGATTGATGGCAGACACCGTGTGCGAGCGGCGATAGTCCGGGGGGACACCTCCATCAGGGCGCGGTTGTTCGACGGAACCGAAGACGAAGCCTTCATCCATTCCGTCCAGGCCAACAATGCGCATGGACTACCCCTGACAGCCTCCGACCGCCGTGCCGCGGTGGTGCGCCTTCTGCAGGCGCGTCCCGAATGGTCGGATCGAGCCATTGCATACACGGTGGGCGTCTCTGCGCAGACCGTCAGCAAGGTGCGGCGTTCAACTGTCAGTTCCACTCAGTTGAACGGGCGAGTGGGGCTCGACGGGAGAGTCCGGCCGTTGAGCACGGCAGAGGGACGGCGCAAGGCCGCGGAGATCATGGCGGTCAAACCGGATGCCTCGCTGCGCGAGGTCGCCCGGGAAGTCGGGTTGTCCCCGGGCACGGTCAACGACGTTCGCCGTCAGATACGAGAGAGAAAAGACCTCACCGTACCTGCCAAGACCTTGCCCGCAGATGGAGTGCAGAGCCATGTGGTCAACCGGATCTCGACCCCAGCCGCTCCCTCCGCTCCGGACTCCGTGCTCTTCTGGCACCAACTACGCAAGGATCCTTCGCTGAACCTGACGCAGTTCGGCCGCAATCTGCTCACTCTCCTGCGGGCTCATCATCTGGACGGAGAAGTGGCCGAGTCGGTTCCCGCGCATTGCGTCGAGAAAGTCGCCGTATTGGCGAAGCAGTGCTCCATCGCCTGGGGTGTCATCGCCGAACGCCTCGAGCACCGCAGTGAGTTCACCGCGCAGGAGTGAGCGGTCCCCCCGGTCGTCCACGCACTCCAGGAACGAACGCGGGGCGGCTGTGTTGAGTTGAGACCATGCCACTTCCGCCATCTCTCCGCAGGGCATTGCGGCAATCACCGGAGCGTCATCCGGCATTGGCGCAGCATTGGCTGCTGGAGACGGAGCAGGAGATCCTGCGGAGGGCCGCGGAGTATTCGCCGACGAGACCACCTGGTGAGCCGTTGCCAGTGAAGGCCGCCCCGGCCCGCCTGGCGCGAGCCCGCGATGACGCCCGTCCCGCCAGCGGATACGGAGATCGCAAGGAGTCCGGCGGCAGCTACGGGGACTTGCGCGTCACGGCCGAGCTGAAGGCCGCCGGGATCGACGTCAACCACAAGCGAGCCGAGCGGGTGATGCGCCGCATCGGCGTCCAGGGGGCGCACCTGGTAGGTGGGTACCCCGGTACCGGAGCCGGAGCCGGAGCCGGAGCCGGAGCCGGAGCCGGACCCGGCACCAGGCTTGCTACAGGTGGCAGCGGTGTTGGACCCGCACTCCAAGCGGCTCGGGGGCTGGTCGATCGCCGGCCCCATACGCACCGAGTTGGTCATTGACTCTGCCGGGTGAGGTTCCGGTCCAGACCGTTGAGGTGGCCCGGTTGGCGTTCCCGAAGGGCTGTCCGTGGAGGGCCTGTCGGGCCGCCAGGCGGCCGCTGCCGTGAGCGGGCACATCGACTGGAAGTATCTTCTGGGGCGGGAGTCGACCGATCCAGGGTTCGATCACTTCCACGCGGGCTGCGCCACGAGGCGCTCTGTCATATCCGCGGTTTAGCCGAAAGAAACTCGGAGGAAGGTTTCTGAGTCTACCTGGATCTCAAAAATGAGAGGGACCATAGCATGTGAGAAAGGTATCCCTTGTGTTCAGGCACTTCTTCCCCAGCTTTCCGGAACGCCGGCGCCGCATCGACCAGGCCCTCTGCTTGAGCAGCGGCCATCCAATGCGGCGCCGAGGATGGTGACGACGGCTGCCGCGTGGAAGACCTTATGGGTGTCGCCGCCGAACAGCATCCTCGGCGTTGACTATCTCGGCAGTGTGCTGGGACTGTGTGCTAGTCACGTCGGCAGATAAAGAAAGTCCTGCCTGAAATGATGCCTACTGTGACATACAAGCCGCGTCGGGCAGTGGGCGATAGGTATCCTCCGGCCGATACTCCAGATCCGCGTTAGGCGCCTGGGCCATCAATTGGCTGGTCTTGGAGGGAACTCGTCATCCGCCACGATTCCGACCGAACCGACTGATACGTCAACAGGGCCGCAGAACCATCAATATCGGACTCGGTGACGGAGGGGCGAGAAAATGAGTGAACTTCGTTCGATCAGCCGCATCGGAAAGCCACTTGAGATGGCAGCCGACCTCATGCAATGGGAAACGATCAGCCTGTCGGAGCACTGAGGTGAACGGAATCCAAGAAGTCACTCCAGGGCTGGGCTGGCGGGAACACTACGGTGATGTGGGTGCATTTGCGCTCGCCTTCCCCGCCGGTTTTCAGCTGGAAGGCACCGACCGGCCTGGTCTCGCTCACTTCACCGAGCACATGCTCATGGCGCCGCGGGATGAACACGCGTACCCGTACGCCCAGCTTGAGGGACTCGGATGTCTGCTGGAGGCGCAGACAAGGCGCGATCATATGATTGTCGCCGTCAGTGGACCCCAACCACATCTACTGCAGGCGATCGAGATGTTGATCGCCCACCTCGTCGATCCGAAGCGCCAGAGCGGCACTGCCCTTCAGCAAGCTGAGATCATCCACAACGAAGTGCTGTACAAGACCAGGCTTGCCCCGTGGGCGGATACCTGGCGCTGGTGCATCCCGGCACCGGGCGCAGGAATTGGCGTGGACCACGACCCGATTCTTGCTCCGGCGCTCGACGGCTCGGCTGTTTATGAAGACACGTGGCCGGAGTTCGCTGCGAACCATGTTCGTCTGGAGCGGTGCAGTGCCGCTGTGGTGGCCGATTCGAGGTTGGTGTCTCCCGACGCGGTGGATTCGGTGCTCGGTCCCCGAACTCTGCCCGACCCCCTTGCTGCCACGCTTCGTGAGGAACCTACTCGAATACCGTGTCACGAGCCGACCATCGGGCCGAATCCACTCGCAGCCGGAGACAGGAGCGAAATCGTACTGCCTGTCCAAGCCAATGATTTGTGCGGGCAGAGCGCCGCGTTGGTCGCGGCCAAGCTTGTGGCGACAGCCGTTGCCATGGTCGGGAACGATTTCCCGGCGAAAGTGCAGTACGGCCTGTTTGACGAGTGGTTCAGTGAACAGGCGCCGACCGTCATCACGGTGTCATTGTCTGCTGCATGCGATGTCACTGAGCTTGAGCAACAGATACCCGCGCTTCTAAGAACCATCACGGATCCCCACTCACTCACGCAGGCTATTACGCAACTGTCAGACGAGTGGGCCGCGCGCACCAAATCGCCGTCGACATGTGCGCGATCGATGGCCTGGATGCTGCTGGGAAACCGGCTGGGCGCTCCTTTTGCACAACTCGACCCCCACCTTGTCGAGCGGAACGTATCCGCAGCCACCGTGCTGAGGGGGCTGTAGATGCTGCTACCCATGACACGTGTGAATCGCTGGGGGGTCAACCTGGACCTCGTCCGGCGTCCGTCGCACTTTTGCGCAACCGCGTCAGTAGATGTCACCTCCCCGGACGACGTCCTGTCATGGCTGTGTCTGTGCGAGCACCTCGCGGGGGGCTTCTCAAGTCCCCTGATGCGCGCGGGCCGGCTCACCGGGACCGTGTACCGAGTTCACATGTCTCTACTTCCAGGCATGCCCGGCGAAGGCATCGTGGTGCTGGCCTTCACGTCGTCCAAGAAGACCGAGCCGACGAACCTGTCGCTGATCCATCGGTCGATGGCGGAGATCCTGGAATCGGGCGACGTAACAGCCGAGCAGTGGCACAGCGCAGCACTGCGTGTGAAGACCCGCATGATGACCGGAGACAGCCTGGCACGTCGCTCCCCCTGGCACCGTTTCCCCTACGACGCTCAACTCGTCGATCCGCTGTCGTGGGCTCAACAAAATCCTCCCGAACTTGATGCCTGCCGCAGGTTGCTGGTGACGTTCGTACATGAAATATCCGAACATCGGGCGGCGGAGGCGAATACACAGTACAGAGCCGATCGCGTGGATGGCTGCCATGAGCACAAATGAACCCGCGATGCATATCCGTCGACTGCTCGAGAAGTGGGTCGAACGCCGGATCATTCTCGGAGCCCAGGTCTTCTATCAGCACCATGACGAAGAATGCCACATCGTCGCGGGAGAAGCAGCTTCAGGAATCGACGCTACGCCCGATACTGTCGGGCGAATATACTGCACCAACAAATCGGTCCTGGCCGTCGCCGCAGGAATTGCATCGCAAGAAGGGGTCATGACCCTGGAAGATCGAGTGGCGCGCTTCTTCGACGAGTGCACGCCGTCCATGGCCGAGGTAAAAATTTCCGATCTGCTTGGGCACTCTCTTAGGCTTCCCCCGACCCTGTACAAAAAGGTGTTATGTCTCGATGAGCGGGCTCGTCTCATCGTTGCATCTGCATCGCTGCAAGAAGGGGGCGCTCACTACAACGCACAGACCACGTCAGCTGTTCTCGGTGCCATTCTCGAAAAAGTGTATTCACTTCCTCTTGAGCGTGTCATCGATGAGAAGGTGGCTCGACCACTTGCCCTCCCGAACCTGGCACTTCTGCCGCGGTCGCGCCGGCAATATGTTCCACTGCACCGTCGTGACGGAAGCATGAAATTTGTCCCGATGGACGACGAGGCGCGGGGTCTGCATGCCGCGAACCCTGGTCAGGCGGGCGTGTCGACGGTTGCGGACATGGGTGTTCTCTACGCGGATATCTTGAGTTCCCTGGAGGGCCAAGGAATCTTGCTCGTTCCGCCAACAGTCACGCGACTCCTCCAGAACGGCCCGTCAGTACAGCTGTATGATTTCGGCCGACGCAGCTGGGGCCTCGGATTTCAACGTGACCTGTCGCGAGACCTTCTGGGTGATGGTTGGGGCCCCGACACCTTTGGGCATTTGGGAACTGCGCCGCGACGCATAGTCGTACTCAATGTGGCCGATCCGGGTTCTCGTCGAATCCTGACTGTCAGGTTCTTCAGTGCCGTCAGCGACCACATCGTCCAGCAACTCACAGCGATCCCATGACCCGTCACCGCGGCTATGCAAGGAAGCCGCCCGTCCCGCTTTGTCGATCGAAGGGTACTCACCCAGAAACGCGAGGGATTTAAATGCATGTGGAGAGTATGTCATTTCGGGCTTTCGATGTGGCGGCCCTATCCTCTTGGTCCAAGGGGGTGAGTGACAAAGAAATATATAGCCGAGAGGAACAGTCCGAGCTGCTTGGACTCCTGGAAAATCAGCCCGGATTTGCAGAATTCCGCAAGCGGGCTCAAACTGCGGTGAATGAATCCGGTGCGATCATCGTGAAGGACGTGGATACCGACTCCGAACCCCTGCTCGTGGCCTTGGCGGCCATATTCGGTTATGTGGATGCAGAAGGGAACGGGTTCCCAAATCGAACGGTTTCCGAGATCCGGCACGTTCCGGGAAAGATCAGTCTCAATTCTAAGGACAACGGACGGTTCGCTCCGCATACTGATTCAACATTTATGGTGAAACCGCATCGCTATCTCATCATGGGCGTCGTGGAGCACGACCCGGATGGACAGGGCGAGACCACGCTCATGGACGGTTATGGAGTCCTACAGGGTTTGACGGATGCTGAGGCACGCTGCCTCCGCCGGTTTCGGGTGCCGTTCTCGGTGGACGGGAGAGCCGAGTCGCCTCGCCTGGCAGTTCCTATCCTTGCGGACCGTGGGGGACGCACCATGATCCGCTATCGGGCCGACGTGATCGTCCGTGATGCGTTGAGCGAGGAAGCGAGCGAGGAGTCGTGGAGCGCCCTGCAAAAATTTGAGCGCCTCACAGCGGAGCATCCGAGTGTATCGCGCACGTTTCTGGAGCGAGGATCAGTGATCATCATCGACAACTGGCGGGTGTTGCACGGACGGGACCATTTTCCGAACCGCTCTCCTCGGCTTCTGAAGCGGCTCAAGGTGAAGTCCATTTGAAATGGTCGTACTGCGGGGAGACTTCAGGATGATCGAGCGCGACCCCCTAACGAAGAAGGGCGGTGTCCTATGGGCATGACCATGGTCGAGAAGATCCTCGCCCGCAAGGCGGGCCTGGATCATGTGAGCCCCGGAGACAGCGTCGTATGCGACGTCGACATGACCGTCATGTATGACCTCGAGTTCGGCCCGGGTTGGGACCAGCCCTTGAAAATCCGCGACCCGGAAAAAATCGCGGTGACCATAGACCATACCGTTCCGGCCCCCAGTGTCCGTGATGCCCAAAGCGTCACCAACGCCCGCGTCTTCGTCCGCGACTTCGGGATCAGTAAGTTCTACGACGTCGGCCAGCACGGCATCTGCCACCAGATCATCGCCGAGAACGGACTCGCCCGTCCCGGCGAGGTCCTGGCTTGCAGCGACTCGCACACATGCGCAGCAGGCGCCTACAACACCGTCGCATGCGGGCTCGGTCCGGCCGAGGTGTATTCGATCATCTGCACCGGCCGAACGTGGTTCGCGATCGCTCCCACGATCCGCTACGAATTCACGGGCACCAAGCCGGCTGTAGTCTCCGGCAAGGACATCTTTCTGTACATCGCCGGAACCTATGGCGACGCAACCGCCAATAACCTCGAATACGGCGGTACTGGACTGGTTTCCATCCCTATGAACGACCGCCGTACGATAGCCACCCAAGGCGCCGAAATCTCAGCGGACTTCTCCACCTTCCCCGTGGACGACCTAACCCGTGAATTCCTCGCCGCCCACGGTGTGCCCCCGGACTCTTACGAGGCCGCAGATCCTGACCCGGACGCCGCCTACGCCGTCGTCCGCACGGTCGACCTATCTGTCCTTGAGCCGTATGTAGCCCGTCCGGGCGGCGTCAGCAACAACACCTTGCCTGTCTCCGCCATCGAGAAGCGCCCCGTTCAGCAGTGTTTCATCGGCTCCTGCGCCAATGGCCAACTCGAGGATCTGCGAATCGCCGCCGATGTCGTACGGGGCCACAAGGTTGCGCCCGGGGTCCGGCTGCTGGTTACCCCGGCCTCCCAGCGCGTCTATCGGGACGCGATGCGCGCCGGTTATCTTCAGGATCTCGCCGACGCCGGCGCGGTGGTCACCAACTCCACCTGTGGCGCCTGCTTCGGATACCACATGGGTCTGCTTGCCCCGGGCGAGGTCTGCCTCACCTCCTCCACCCGCAACTTCACCGGCCGTATGGGGAGCCCTGAGGCGGAAATTTACATGGCTTCCCCCGCCACCGTCGCGGCTTCCGCTCTCACCGGCTACGTCACCCATCCCGAGGGAGTAACCGTCTGATGGGCACCCGTATCACTGGACGCGTGTGGGTCGTGGGTGACTCCGTCAACACCGACGCGATGTACCCGGGTTTCGCTATGAGGCTGCCGAGGGCCGAAGCCGCGAAACACGTTTTCTACGAGCTGCGTCCCGGCTGGACGGACCAGGTCGCATCGGGAGACATCGTGGTCGCCGGCCGCAACTTCGGTCTGGGCTCCTCGCGCCCCGTCCCCTCACTGTTCCTCGAACTCGGCATCGCGGCGCTGGTCGCGGAAGAATTCAACACCCTCTTCTTCCGCAACTGCATCAACCACGGATTGCCGGCCCTGAAAGTTCCCGGTGTCCGCGCGGCGTTCGCAGACGGCGACACCATGACGCTGGACTTCGCTGAAGGCTGGGTCGAGAACGCCGCTTCCGGAGTCCGGCTCGACGGCGGTGTCCTACCCCAGCTGGTTCTGGACATCCTCGCGGACGGCGGAATCTGGGCCAAACTCGTACGTGAAGGCTATGTCCCACACTGATTAAAAGGGGGGACCCTTCCCGTCGCAGATTAGACGGTGTAGCCACTCAAAGGCGCCAATCGTTGTACAGGTCACGCCTGCCAGCACGCATCCACGAGATTTCCTTATGACTGCAAGGGCTGTCCCGTCATGCCCGCGCAGGCCTTGCCGTGCCGCCTGGCGTTCCTGGCCGACGCATGCTCTGGAGCAGGCTGGCGCTTCTGCTTGTGCATCAGCCGGAGATAACTGCCATGCGTGTGGAGGAAAGTTATCCAAACCTTCAGAAGCTACCCGAGCCGAACCTGCGTAGTTGACTTTCTTTGCTTCGTGATGCGACCTTGTGACCGTCCTACCCGCAATCACCAACAAGAAAGGTTGGTTTGAAATGCCGAATGAACGGGCGATGGTTCCGGGATCGAGTGACAACGGCCGTTCCCGGGCGATGGTTCCGGGGTCGAGCGACAATGGCCGTTCCCGGGCGATGGTTCCGGGGTCGAGTGACAACGGCCGTTCCCGGGCGATGGTTCCGGGGTCGAGCGACAATGGCCGTTCCCGGGCGATGGTTCCGGGGTCGAGCGACAATGGCCGTTCCCGGGCGATGGTTCCGGGGTCGAGCGACAATGGCCGCCAGTAAGAAGACGACCACCGCCTAGCAGGCCAGGAACCCGATCCCGGTATTTGAACTATCGTGGATCATTCCCGGTTTGATCAGTACAACCTGATGCGGAGTTCGCCGGGTGCAGCTTCGGTGCCGGCACTCCCGGCACCGAAGCTGCACTTAAAGAATGAAGGGCTGAGATTGTGAGTGATCAGCGAGGTCGGATGACCGGTGCGTCCGTGACAGATGGAGTGGGCCGGTGACGTTCCCGCCCGTTTACATATCCAGGGTCCACCTCCAGTCGGCCGGGGTGTATCCGTCGCTCCGCACCGAGCTGACAGCACTGCTATTTGGTGAGGGCGGCATCTCCTCGGTGGAGAGCGGCGAACCGTCACCTAAGAATGCGCTGTATGTTGACATCATTCCGCCTGGCGGCGTCGATGAAAGCCTTCCAGACGCCCTTAACTGGGTGCGACGTGGTGGCCTGCACTTGCCCGTCGTCGTCCAGGCGAATCACACGCTGATCGGACCGCTCACCAATCTCGGTTACTCGGCTTGCCTGCAGTGTGTCGGGTACAGGGGCGCCTTCGATGGCGCGACACCCGCGGCGGATGCGGCCACGACCGATGCCCCGATCGATCTCCCGGTGCTCGTCGCAAGGCTCGTCTCGGTGACCGTCGCGCAGGAGGTCGATCGGATCACAGACGCCGTCGACGCCTTGCCCATGACCTTGGGCGGCTTGATACGGGTCGACCACGGCGTGGGTACCGTCAACGTGGCAAAGGTCAGCCAGGTCGATGGCTGCGAGATGTGTTCGTCCCTGATCGAGCTCCATCTGCAAGGAGCGTCGTGATGAGCGGCACCCGCCAGTCGCTGACACAGCGCATCTTGCTGCTGGAAGAACTGCTCATCGGACAGAGCGGCCATGTCTCCTCCATGCAGCCTCTTGACGACTTCTACAACGACGAGCCGCGGGGCCAGGGTTGGGTCGCACAGCTGCCGCCCAACACGCATCGGCCACTGGGGACGGCCCACAGCCCGCGGGCCACGGGTGGCCGGGGGAGGGGAGTGATATCACGCTTGAAAGCCTTGATGGAAGCAGCGGAGCGAATCTGCCTGAGCACTGTGCCAAAGGAACGCCTTCGGTACGGATCCGCCGTGGAGTTCGACAACTGTATTCCAGCTGAAGCGTTTCCCGCGCCGTGGCGGGATTCTTCAGTGTGGCAAAGCGCGATGCACTGGTGCAGTTCCACCAGGATCGGTCGCCCGTCCTCAGATCCGGTCCTGGTTCCCGCGCAACTGGTCTACTGCCCCTACGGGGAACCCGACGAAGAGGCGCTGCTCTGGGATCCGAGCAGCAACGGTGCGGCTGCGGGGTTCTCCCTCGACGAGGCAGCGGCACGTGCGACGCGAGAGGCGTTCGAACGGCACATCATCGTGCTCTCCCATTACTTGCAGCTGGGGGGGCAGGAACTCGACTGGCGCGACCTGGCGCTGGATCCCGGGTCCTACGCGATGGGAATGGAAGCTACGGCCCTGGGTCTGCAGGTGCGCGTGACGTGCCTGGTCAAGGAGCCCTTCCCCGTGGTGGTTTGCTGCGCGATCGACCCCTCCGGCAGGTTTCCGGCGCTCACCACCGGCAGCGCGTGTGGTGTCTCGGTGGAGCAGGCCGCCAGCGGTGCGATGAGCGAGGCCCTCCACGCTCGCCGACAGGCGCGGGATTTCTTGGTGAATGCCCCGGTCGTGGATGTGGCCGCCCTGGAGACGATCGAGGAGCGTGTCGTCTACTGGGGGATGGCGCACTCCGCGGGGAAGCTTGATTATCTGTTCGGGAACTCCATGCCGCTCGATGGCGCGTATACGGACGGTTACCTGGACGAGGGATACGTGGTGGACATCACGACGCCATTGTTCGCTGAGGCCGGAATCGCCGTTGTCAAGGTCGTGTACCCACGACTGCAGCCCATGTTCTTCTCCGAGAGCAGGAAGCGGATTCTTGGCGCTCCGGACCAGAGTGCGACTGCATCCGAGCCGCACCCCTACGCATGACGGGACGTTGATATGTTGGCGGACAAGGGAGCAGTCGCTTCTGCGCTCGACTTCCATCGGACAACCTACGCTGATGCGGCGATGCTGTCCGACTGGGCGATGCTGTCGGTCGATGATTGGCCCGACGAGTGGTTCGTGTACAACGAGAAGTGCTTTCCACGGCTGGAGCGAATACAGCTCCAGGAGCCCGAAGCCGCCCCTGCGGGCCTGGGTCACCAGTGGTTGGCCGGCCGGCGCAGCAGCCGTGCCGCGCTGGAGGAGACGTCACTCACCGAGCTGTCGAACGTGCTCTGGTACACAACGCACTCGGAGCCGACGGAAGATCGCGCTCCAGGCAGCTGGCATCGGCCCTATCCCTCTGCTGGGGGGCGCCTTGGATGCGAATTCTATGTCATTGCCCAGAATGTCACCGGACTTCCGTCAGGCGTCTACAGCTACGGCGTGGCCGGCCATGAGCTGACCCGGTTGCGTTCTCGTGTAACCGAGCCCATGCTGCGCTTTATCTTCGGTGACGGGTGGGTGGCGCGGACATCCGCGGTTATAGCCGTCACACTTTCCACGGACAGACTTGAGACGAAATACGGCGGCAGGGGATACCGCTACGGCTTGATCGAGACCGGTGCCGCCACCCAGACGCTCTGCCTCGTTGCCGGGGCCCTGTCCATAGGAACCTGCGTCCTCGGTGGATTCGCTGACATCCCCCTGGGCCAGCTTCTCTTTTGTACACCGAACTCAGAAGTTCCGGTTGTGACCATTGCCATCAGTCAGAATCTTCCGATCACCGCTCGGCCCTAAGAGAGGATGGCGATGTTCCTCTCTGCTAAGCAAGAGGCACTGCGGCCCATCAAAGCGCTGCGTAGAGCGACCACATTTTCGAGCCTTGAAGACGGCGCGTTCGCCGTGGTACTGCCGGTTCTCGCGCAGCAGTCGACGGGAAACACCGGTGTGGCGGTGGTCTTCGTCGCGGTGACAGCCCCGTGGGCGCTGGCGTCCGTGCCGATCGGATATCTCGCGGACCACATGTCCAGAACAGAGCTGATGCGAGTCGTGGCATTCCTGCGAACAGGGATTTCCGTCCTGCTCGCCGCTCTGTACCTGTTCGACAGCGTCGTGCCGGCGCTGGTTCCCATCTTGGCGTTCGTTCTGGCCTGCTGCGGGGTGGCTTCGGACATAGCGCGCCAGTCCCTCGTCCCGCAACTGCTTCAGGATCCTGACCGGCTGGTCGCCGCCAACACGGAGATCGCCAAACTCTCCCTGCTGTACGGCGGATTCATCGGCCCCCTGCTAGGGGGCTGGCTACTGACCCTGGGCCAGTCCGCTGCCACGCTTGCCCTCGCCGTCTTCGCCGCGGTCACCATGATCGTGACGCTGGGACTGCCGAAGACCCCTGCCCTGCTCGACGAGCCCATGCGCGCGCAGACCATGGTGGCGATGGGACTGGAGGGCTTCCGTCATGTCTACCAGCATCGTGTGCTCACCAAGCTGGCCATACTGAGTTTCGGGGTTTCCGTTGTCTGGTACGTATGGGAGACATCCTTCACGGCTTATGCACTGGCCGACAACGGCCTGAACGCTTCGAGTTTCGCTTACTCGATTCTTCTTCTGGCCAGCACGGCCGGCGCGTTCGTCAGCAGTCGGGCGGTGCAGTACATCACCCGGAGATTTCCCGTGCCCACGGCGCTTGCGATGAGCTTGGCCGGCTGGGTGATCTGGTTCATCGTTCCCGCTCTGACAGCGAACTGGCTGGCCATCCTCCTGTGCCTCGCCGTCGGCGGCAGTGCGGGCCTGATGTGGAACACCATCACGATCACAGCGCGCCAACTGGTCACACCCGGACACCTCTTGGGTCGGACGACGGCTGCATACCGGATGCACACGCGCACGGGACGCGCGGTTGGGGCAGGCCTTGCGGGCTTGCTGATGGCGCACATGTCCTGGCAACACATCTTCGCGCTCTGCGCGGGCGTCATCGGAGTCACCGCTGTCGGAGTTCTCCTTCTGTCCCGTTCCCGAACCATGCTTGAGCCGGAGTCGTGATGTCGTCGCCCGCAGGCCGACGGAAGGGTGGCTCTTCGGAAGAGTGGATGCCGGCCGCATGCCTCGTCCTTCACGCGCAGGACGGCAGTACGGAGACGCTACAGCCGGACGCTGTTCGAACGCGAATATCGCTGATCCGTGAGGAGTTCGGGCGGGCTGTGGGCTCGGAAGCATCGGTCTGCCTCCTGCCCAACAAGCGAGCACCCTTCAGTCGTTACGTGTTGGAGTTTCTCGCGGCCTTGGGGATGCCGAACCCCGTGGTCATACCCGATGGCGATACCAGCGGCTTTTCGATCGGGCGACTGGCTGAGCTGGGACTGGCGGCCCACGCACTCGGAGGCGCAGAAGACGGGTTGCAGCGTGATCTGCTCAAGGGACAGACGTCCTTGCCTCCGCTTGCCGTCCTGCTGAGAACGGGCGGCACCAGCGGTAGGTTGCGCTACGCGGTGAACACCAGTATGCGCCGAGCACTGGGGCGGGACCGAAGGCTGGGCCTGGGAAGGGCACTCGGGCTCGACGACGGGCTCCGTGTATCCCTGGCCGGATCGATTCATCACGCCGCTCATCTGAGCATGTTCCTGGATGCGTTGAACTACCGGTCAGAAATCCACGTCTACGAGAAGCCTGATCCGGCACAGGTGCTGAACGAGGTGCGCCAACACGGCATCCAGTGGCTCGTTGCCACGCCGATGCACCTACGCATCATGCAACGTCAATTGCGGGACGACACAGCAGGGGTGGGCCTGAAGACGCTCGTTCACATGAGTGCCGCCTGCCCGTTGCCGGTCAAGCGGTTCTGGCACTCGGCGCTCGGTCCCGAGAACGTCTATGAAGTGTTCGGCGCCTCCGAGGGGATCGGGACCACCATCGCCCGCGGCGACGAGTGGGAGAAGCGTCCAGGGACGGTGGGCCGAGGTTTCTACACCTCCGTGGCGGTCATGGACTCCTCCGGCCGCCCCGTCGCACCCGGTGATCTGGGCGACGTCTACTTCCGGTTCGGAGCGTCGGCGCGACCACTGCATGTCGGACAGCAGGACAACGTCACATGGACCGGCGACGGGTACGTCAGCATCGGTGACCGGGGCCGACTCGACGCGGACGGATACCTGTATTTGGAACCGAGGCCGCAGCTCAGGATCACCGTCGGCGGGACCACAGTTCTGGCCACTGACATCGAGGACGCAATGCTGGATGTGCCGTGGATCCAGGACGCGGCTGCGGCCGGCGTCACCAACCACGTGACAGGCCAGCGCGTCGTCTGCTTCGTCGTCTGCGGCGGCTTGAGCCTCGAGGCCCGGTCTGCCGAGCTGATGGCGCGTCTGCGACGGGTTCTGCCGCCCGCCGCAGTTCCCCGCCGGATCATCGAAGTCGATGCTATTCCCCGGTCAATCGCGGGCAAGATCGACCGTACCTTGGTCTCAGAAATGGTGCAGAAACTTTCCGCACGAGAGAAGGGCAGTGCCAGTGCTCACTCTTCCTGATAACCACCACTTCGCGGGTGTTTACCGTATCAGGGAGGACGGCAGCTGCGTGGCGGCCGTATCCCTCCGCTCCTTCATGTCCGTCCCTGAAGTGCGTGCCGCCTTGAGCGAGATCCTCGCGATGGATTCGGAGCGGATCGTTTTCACGATCCTTCGTTCGGGGGACGAGTTGGAGGCCGACGCTGTCAGTGACAAGGCGGTCGGGACCAGGAGGTTCCACAGGACGAAAGCCCCGCAGGGTCCCGTGGAATCGCTGTTGGTGGAGAGAATATCCCTCACGCTGCCCGAAGCGGCCGATCTCAGCATGAGCGACACCATCCAGGATCTGGGCGGTGATTCACTCTTCTGTCTTGAACTGAGCGAGGCCATCGACGGCGTGTGGGGGGTCGAAATCGAGCCCGTGGATATCTTCCGTATTTCGTCCCTGGGTGCCCTCGCTGCGGACATTGAGGCACGGCGATGACGTTCGGCGCCTTCGATCTTTTGGCCAACGGCGCGAGCGGCTCGATGGCCTTTGCCGATGACACACGGATGATCACCCGTCAGCAGGCCCGTGAGATCGCCGACGACATCGCCCGTTTTCTGGGAGACGGCGCCAAGAAGCTCGTCATGGTCGAGAACCCTCGTACTGTCGCAGGGGTCCTTGCCTACGTGGCCGCACTGCGAGCCGGCCATGCGGTGGTGCTGGTGGAATCCGCCGGCCATGGAGACCTGTTGGCCGACATCGAGCGACTGCGCCCCGATGTCGTGCTGGGCCCGTTGGGCGTGAGGGCATCGGAGGCGTCACCGCACTACCGCAGTCAGGCAGAGGACGTCCCTCACGGCGGGGTGGCCCGCCGCCTCGTCGACGCGTGTTCAGCGGAACTGGCGCCGAATCTTGCCCTGGTGGCCCGCACGTCAGGCTCCACGGCGCAAGGAAAACTGGTACGGCTCTCCTACGACAACCTCGCGAGCAACGCCCACAGCATCGGGCTGGCGACGGACATCGACGTATCAGACGTCGTCGCGACGTCACTGCGCCTGGACTACAGCTTCGGCTTGTCCATGGTCAACTCCCATCTAGTCGCCGGCGCCACCGTCGGACTGACCACGGCATCGCCCACCACGGAGCGCTTCTGGGCGGACGTCGGGCGTCTGCGCGTGACGTGCTTCGGCATGGTTCCGTCTACTGTGCGATTCATCCTGCAGCACCCCGACTTGCCGACGAGGCTGTCTTCCATGCGGTCGCTTCTCGTAGCGGGCGGGCCGCTGAAAACCGATTTCCTCCGACAGCTTCGCGCGGCTGCCGGCCCCAGCGCCTCGGTGTACTACATGTACGGTCAGACGGAAGCTACCGCGCGGATGACCTGCCTGCCTCCGACTTTGGCCGACGAGCACGAGGGAAGCGTCGGACTTCCCGTGTTCGGCGGACGGATAAGGATTCGCGGAGTAGGAGGGGAAGAAGTCGCTCCGGGGCAACCGGGCGAGGTCTGCTACTTGGGCCCCAACGTCATGCTCGGCTACGCCATCACACGCGACGACCTCGCCCTGCCCGCTCTCGGAGAACGTGAACTGCGGACCGGGGACGTCGGGCGGCTGAAGGACGGCGTGCTGTATCTCGAAGGACGTGTCGACCGACAGATCAAGATCCTTGGCGAGAAGGTCAATCTCGACGCCGTCGAAGCCGCAGCGACGTCCGCTCTCGACGGCGTCGCCACCGCCGCCGTATTCATGGAACCCGATGAGGTCCACCTTTTTGTCGAGGGCGACTCGGACTGCCTCAAACGGTTGCGCTCAAGGGGCTCGGCGGGTCTGGGAGTACCGCTTGGCTGCCTCAAGCTGCGCACGGTGACGAACCTCCCAAAGACACCTTCGGGAAAGGTGAAGTACTTCTCGCTTAGCTGAGAACCCTCCCTGTCGGGCTTGCTTGGATTGGACAACAATGGAGACGATCGCCAACTGGTGGTGGCAGTGGCGGACGACGGCTTGATGGCTTCGGCGCCAGTGCGACCAGTGGAGTCGGTGCCAGGGCGGGTCGTCGTCGGCGGGGAGCCTGGCCGCGGCCCGGTCGTAGACCTGAGGCCGCTTCGCACCATCCCCGCACAAGAGCCGCTCCCAGGCGTCCTCCGGTGCACCGGTCAGAACATGGAGCCTTCGCCAACTTGAAGTCGCAGGTCAAAGGGCTGGTGTGACCAGTTTTCGGGATGCTCGCGCTGGTCGTCGGCGGCTGTCTGTGGAGTAGACCATCTGGCGGAGTTGTCTCGGGGCTGGGTCAAGCGTCGGGACAAGTTGTTGAGCGTTGGAGGTCTGGAACGGACCACTGCGCGCCGTGCGGAACTGGACGAGCTCGAAGCGCAGCTGGCCAAACAGCTGGCGGAGGTAAGAACCGAGCCGGACGAACTCGCCGTCGCCGAACGTGTCCTTGACCGAGTGAGCGAGCAGCTCGCCGACGAACGCTTTTCGGCCGCGCCGGCGCCTGGGCAGGTGGGCGGCCGGACGGTGATGCTGATCCCGCACCGGACGCCGGATGTGGAGGAGACCATGCTCCCGCCGGACTACCAGCGCATCCGGACTGCCGTGCGGTAGTCCGCCGGAAACATTTGCGGCTGCTGTCGGCCAGGCGCCACCTGCTGGCCGGCGACGCCACCTCCGCCGAGGTCGCCCACACCGTGGGATACACCAGCGCGACCCAGTTCAGCCGCGAATACCGGGCCTTCTACGGACTGCCACCCGTCCAGGACATCACCCGACTGCGCGCCGGGCTCACACCACACCACGCGGTGTAGGCTTCCGGCCCCTGCGTGGGGCTCTATTTGCCTGTGCGGTTTCTGCCGCTACTCCCCAAGGGCCGTGCCGTCAGCATGCCGGTCCCGGCGACGAGACCACGGCACCTCAATCGCGCGGTAGAACATCGAGCGCGCCTTGCTCACTCTGACGAACCTCGAAGTCAACCGCTGACAAACCATCTACTCCGCAGACAGCCGCCGACGACCAGCGTGAGCATCCCGAGAACTGGTCACACCAGCCCTTTGACACAAGGGCGGCTAAGCCGCGCAACGGCCGTTCTCGCAGGTCAGGACCGCAACAGGGGTGAGTTGCAGTTCTCTGTTGCACCACGTGTTGCGCGCGGCGGCGGCAGCGTCCGATGCGGCGGCATGGTGACGCTGCAAGGACGCGGGCCGGCTGCCAGGCTGGGCACATCTGACCCGCAAGGTGATCGGGAACTCTACCTGTGCCGTCGACGAGGCCGGGTGCTCAGGGGCAACGGCCGCCGGATGGTGACGCGCGGTGCTCCTCCTGATTCCCCTGTAGCAGAGCTGAGAACCGCGAGCGGCCCGCCGTACCAGTGTTCCTGGTGCGGCGGGCCGTTCCCTGTTCGGGTGGTCGGCCCTGGGTCGGCCTCACGCGAGAAGAACCCGGAAGGGGTTCAGACCCCGGGAGTGGGGGTCATCCGGTGGCGAGGGTGGTCCACTTCTGGTTGGCGCCGCCGTTGCAGTCCCACAGCACGAGCTGTGTGCCGTTGGTCGCGGAGGCGCCCGGGACGTCGAGGCAGCGGCCGGAGGCGGGGTTGCGGTAGCCGCCGTTGAAGGGCTGCCAGACCTGGTTGGCGCCGCCGTGACAGGACCACAGCTGCACCTTGGTGCCATTGGCTGTGGCCCCGCCGGCGGCGTCGAGGCACTTGCCCATGGAGCGCAGGGTGCCGTCGGTGTAGGCGGACCAGTACTGGTTGGCACCGTCGCCGCAGCTCCACGTCTGGACGGCGGTCCCGTCGGTGGTGGCGGCGCCGTTGACGTCCATGCACTTGCCGGCGACGCCGGACTGTACGCGGGCGGGGGCGGGGGCAGGGTTCCTCAGCCACCCTGCGCTGTCCGCGGCCTGGACGCCGCGGTGGAAGGCGTCGGCCATCTTCCGGTAGCCCGCGTCGTTCGGGTGCAGGACGTCGTCCAGGTCGGCCGTGGTCAGGCCGCTCATGTCGACGTAGGCGACGCGCTTGCCCGCGGCCTGTGCGTCCCTCACGATCTGCGGGATCGCCTGGTTGTACGCGCCCCGGTACTGCTCCTCCGAGCCGCTGGTGGACACGACCAGGGAGGCCACGAGGACGGTCGCGTCGGGGGCGGCGACGGTGATCTGGTCGACCAGCGACCTCAGCCGGGCGGTGGCGGTGGAGACCTCGTAGCTCTCGTTGAGGTCGTTGGTGCCGATGTGCAGCGTCACGACGTTGGGCCGGTAACGGGTCAGCGAGGCGTCGGCGAGTGCGGCGACCTGGTGGATCTTGTATCCGGGGTGGCCTTCGTTGTCGGGGTCGGACATCGAACCGCCCCGCACCGTGCCCACGAAGTCCAGCGGATGGCCGTCCGCCGCAAGCCCGTTCCACAACGGCCCGCGGTAGCCGTTGCCGGTGCTGCTGCCCACGCCCCAGGTGATCGAGTCACCCAACGGCATGACCCGCAAAGGGGTGTCGGAGGCGGCGGAGGCAGGGGCCACACCCGCCGCCGTCACCCCGAGCACGGCGGCGACAAGCGTGACCAGGGAAAAAATCCAGGGCTTTCTCATACAGGCGTCCTCTTCTGCGAGTGATGGTGAATTAGCGGGTGGGGGATAGCCCTTGGTGCCAGCCACTCGGCACCTGTTTTGCCACCGATCTGGGCCGGACAACTCCGCCCTCACTGAGCGTCCCGGCGGCTCACACCGCGAGGATCTGCCAGTCCTGGTTGGAGCCGCCGGTGGAGGGTCAATGGGTGACCTTGGCACCGTCCGCGGGGGAGGCGTCCTTGACGTCGGCGCACCAGCCGTTGTGGACGTTGACGAACTGGTAGTAGCCGTTGGTCGAAGGCACCAGCCCCACGACTGGTTGTCGCCGCCGTCGTCGGTTCACTGGTTGAGTCCGTCGCCCTGGCCGGAACCGCCCGGGCTCTGCTGGTTCGCTCCACGGCCACTGGATGACCGCGCCGCCGTCGGCGGTCGAGGCGCCATTGACGTCCATCACCTTGCCGCTCTCGCGGGTTCACCAGCCGGACGGTCCCGGCGTCAGCACTGAAGGGACGGTCGTGGACCCCGAAGTTGCGGATCGAGGCCCGGACGCCGGAGGGCAGCCCGCTGACCGTCACCCGTGGGCAGCGTGCCTGAGCGCGGGGGCGAAACGGCTGCGGCAACCGTCATGGCGGCCACGCCGGGCAGCACGCCGCGGCGACTGATCGGTCGGACAACGTTCCTCTCCTGACTCTTCCCAGAACAGCACGGACCGTGTGAGCCTCTGGTTCAGAGCAACGGGTGGAGGGCCGTCGCGGTGGTGGACCGCATGCCAACGCCTACGCGGGTACATCGGATGTATCAGGGGGCTTTACTGGCTCTAATACTCCAGTTGCAGTTCGCTATTCCTGCTGGTCAGGGGTGTGTTCGTGAGTGCACTTGGCTGATGTGCCGTCAGGTGGCGGGAGTTCGTGACTTCGGGTGCTGCGGCGGTAGTGACAGCGGCGTGCGTTGGCCTGGTGACGGCGGCGCCAGCGGGACCAGTTCAGTGCGTGGCGGGTGCGCCGTAGGTGCGTCAGCGTGGGGCGGCCAGTTGCCAGGAGTCGCCGGATTTCCGCCACGGTGAGCGGGGCGAGATCGCCGGAACCGATTCTGCGG
>NZ_JAGMUL010000211.1:0-32380 GCF_019049285.1 Streptomyces sp. AC550_RSS872 | reverse complement strand
GCCGGTACCAGCCCGGATACCGGCGGACCTCGTACTGATCCAGGCCGCACTCGTTCTTCGCGGCCTGGAAAGCCTCCTCGATCGCCCAGCGCGTCCCGCGCGGGCCGGCACCCCGGGCCCGCCGCACCCGACGTCACGAACTCCCACCACCTGACGGCACATCAGTCAAGTGCAATCACGAACACGCCCCTGGCCAGCAGGAATAGCGAACTGCAACTGGAGTACTAGTGTTTCGCTGAACGAAGGGGGCGCATGTCGCGCGATACAGCCGAAGCAGAGGTGGGGATGAAGGGGATCACTTTTCCTGCCTGGCACGGAAAGAACTACGTGACTCTGGCTGAGCTACTGGTTCGCCTCGGCAGGTTCGGCCTGGACCTGACGTGGCGCGTCGAATGCGACATCACCACGTAGGACACGGTCTTAATCTGCCGTCTGCGCAGGTGAAGCCGGTTGCGGCGTGACGAATAGGCCTTGTCTCCCGCGACGTGGTCGGGCCGGGTGCGCGGTCGTCCACCAGCTTGTCGGGGCACCCGGATCTCTTCCAGGACCGGAATCATCTGCGGTGCGTCCCTCCATTGGCCGGGCGTGATGACAAACCCGAGCGGGCGGCGCCCACCTTCTCCGGCGAGGTGGATCCTGCGTGTGAGCCCGCCTCGCGAGCGTCCCAGGGCCTCATCGGAGCGGTGACGCGCCGGGCTCCTGCGCCGACCCGGGATCTTTGGGCACGAGTCGAGGCGCCAGCTGCGTGCTGATGAGCGCGACAGGTCGTGGAATCGACGCTGACCATGCTCCAGTCGATCCGGCCCTCGGCATCGGCGTCGGCCTGGACGGCCCGCAGGATCCTCTCCCACGTGCCGTCCGCCGACCACCTTCGATGACGATCGTGAACCGCCTTCCAGCTACCGAAGCAGGGAGGCAGGTCCCGTCAGGGGAGACCGGTCCGCTGCCGGAACAGAATCCCGTTGATCACCCGACGGTGACACTGCCAGAGTCCACCCCGCCCGCGGTTCGTCGGCAAGTGCGGCTCCAGGCGAGCCCACTCCTCATCCGAAAGATCTCCCCGCCCCATGCCCCACGGAACGAGTTCCCAGCAGGAGCGTCACTAGACCCATCGGACACGCCGAGTGGATTCCCTCACCAGCGCCCGAGTCGAGTTCGCCAATGAGCCGTTCCCCGCCATGGTGTGCTCACCTGGGGTGAGCGAGACAGCCGCCACATATCTGCACGACACCCTGTGTGATTGCGCGGTCCTGGTATTCCACTGGGCGTTCCCTTTCAATGGCGAGGACTTCGCACTCTTCCTGAGGGGCGTGCCCGGAGCGATGTTCTTCCTTGGCGTCGCAAACCCGGAAGCCGGCATCAACGGGGCGCCCCACGCCCCGGACTTCGCCGCGGACGAACGCGCCCTCGGCATCGGGGTTCGTGCCATGGCCGGGTTCCTGTCAAGCCGACTCACCGCCCGGTCCGGGCCGCACCATCACAGCCCTGGGTCAACCGATGGGCATCCTTCACCAGCTTGAGGTTGGAAAACGCTCAGTGTGCGGGCCGCGCCGCACGCATCCGCAGCAGTGGTCTGCCGCTGATCGCGGTGAGCGCGAGGATGCCGACACCGGAGACGAGTATCGGAACATTGACCTCGGTGAACTCTGCGACCAAGCCGGCGGTGATCGCGCCGAACGGTGACACACACACCGACAGCAGGCGGAAAACACCGTTGACGCGCCCGAGGATATCCTGCGGGATGGTGGTCTGCCGGAAGGCGGTGATCAGCGTCTGCCAGATGGCGATGCCGATTCCGACGGCGCCGAACGCGACGGCGGCGACGGCCGGGACCCGGGTCCCGCCGAGCACCAGACAGGAGACTCCCATGAGAGCCATGGCTGCCACCGCGCCCGGCACCACTCCGATTCTCCGCCGCACCCAGTCGCTGCTGAGCCCGCCCAGGACCCCGCCGAGCGCGTTCGCCGCGAGGAAGAAGCCGTACGCGCTCTCCGGCAGGTCCAGCCACTTGACGACGTAGAGGACCATCAGCACGCCGAGGCTCATGGTGAAGAAGTTCAGGGTGCCGAGGACCACAGCCAGCCGGATCAGCAACTTGTCCGCCCGCAGGTAGCTCATGCCCTCGCGGATCATCTGCCACCAGGTGGTGCGTGGTCCGGTCGGGTCCGTCCGTACCGTCCGCAGCGCGGGGAACAGCAGCAGCACGACCCCCAGCAGGAACGAGGCGCCGTCGAGGATGAACGGGGCCGCGGCGGCGAACGCGAACAGCAGGCCGCCCAGGGGCTGTCCGACGCTGTCGCGCAGCACGACCTGCACCGCGTGCAGTCGGCCGTTGGCCGTGGTCAGCCGCTCGGGCGGGACCACCTTGGGTAGAAACGCCTGTGCCGTGACCAGGAAGACGGACTCGCCCAGGCCGAGCACCGCCGCGGCGATGTACACGAAGACCAGGTTGAGCGTGTCGGTCAGCACGCCCAGCGCGATCAGACCGACGACGGCGAACCGGCACAAGTCGATCGCGATGAGCAGGGCACGCCGGTTGAAGATGTCCGCCCACACCCCGCCGAGCGGGGCCATCATCATGCCGAGCGCGGTGACGATGGTGGTCAGCGACAACAACACCGGATTCTCGGTGAACGAGAACGCCAGCAGGGGCAGCGCGGAGTTGCGCACCCCGTCGCCGAGGGCGGACACGGCGCTCGCCAGCCACAGCCGGCCGAAGTGGGGCCAGGTCTCGTCGGCGCGTGCCGGAGAGGAGGCCGAACCCTCCTTGTCCAGGGCACGATCCGGCCCACCCGCACTGCTCACTTCCATCGCCCTCGTTCCGATCTCGCGCCAGGTTCTCGGTTCACCGGTCCGGTCTAGCCGACGGCCTCGACACCGGTGACCAGGCTGAGGAATCGGCCGTCCTCCTCGAACAGGATCCGGTCCTGCTGAAGCAGGTCCAGCACCTCGGCGACCTCGTCCGGGGACATGCCGTCCGGGGCGCTCAACTGATCTGGCCGGCGGGGCGAGTTCAGTGCCCGGAGGAGGGACAGCATGCGCTCGTCGACCGGAATCCGCCGCAGCGCACCGAACCGGGTGTCCTCAACGAAGGACTCGTCTTCGTCGCGCACGAGTGCCAGGCGGGGGCGTTCGGCACCCTTCCAGGTGGTCTGCCAGTCGGCCACCACGCGCTGGAGCGTGGGGTACCACTTCAGCGCGGTCAAGGCGTACGGCGCCGGACCGTGGTCGGAGAAGAAGTAGGCCAGCTGGTCCAGTTGCTGCGACTCGAAGGGGAAGACCAGGGGGTAGAAGTCCATCGGGCGCAGGTCGAGACCATACTTGAGCCGCTCATTGAAGTAGGGGCTGAAGCGGTCGAAGCGGATGAAGAAGGCGCCGGTCGGGGGCGTGAGGTGCACCAGGGCGGGGAAGTCCCGTTCGTACTTGGCGTACATCTCCTCGGGCTCCTGGGGGGCGCCGACAAGCAGGTTCCACTCCGGGTGGATTCCGAACTGCAGGCAGAGCTTCATGAACTGCAGACTCTGGAACGCCGTGGTGCCCTTGCCCAGGAGCTTGAGCATCTCGCTGTTGACGGCCTCGATCCCGGCCTGCACACGGTTGACCCGCGCCTTGGCGAGGGCCTGCATGTTGGGCACGCTCACCGGGACCTTGATCTCGTAGAAGACGGACGCGTCGTCCGGTGCGTCGACCCTCGGGAACACCTCGGTCGGGTAGTTCCTCGGCAGGATGTAGTCGGTGCACATGTAGTTCTTGAACCGCGGGTGGAACGAGAAGAGCCACTCGAACTGGCGGACCGCCAGGTCGGGTTCCATCTGCCGGAATCCTATGGTCTCGTCGTTGAGTCCGCAGAACGTGCAGTGGCTGCGTGCGCCCCACCAGCAACCGCGCGAGGTCTCGAAGAAGAGGGTGGGTTCCAGCTGTCCCTCCGCCACGACGTCCTCGGCGTCGTCCATGGCGGCGACGAAGCCGTCGTAGTCGAGCGGCACGTAGTCGTTGATGTCCCGGTCCCGGCCGACGCCCATGCGGACCTGCGGCTGATGGCAATTCTCGCGGCTGATGACGCCCCGGATGGCGGGCATGTCGTCTCTTCGGCCGGCCAGCAGGTTGTCGAGGAACTCCTTGAAGCTCACCAGGCTCGGACCGGAGAAGACGTAGTCCAGACACGGTACTTCGGCCGCCAGGACGGCGCCCATCGTGGTCTCGACGTTCGAGCCTCCGAGGAGGGTCACCGCGTCGGGGTTCCGGTCCTTGATCATCCTGGCGAGCGCGATGGCGGGTACCGTCTGCGCGAACATCGTGGTCAGTCCGACGACGTCCGCGGACGCGAGGTCGTACCGGTCGATCAGTTCGGCCAGGAACGTCTCGATGCCCTCGCGGCGCCGCACCAGGTCCTCGCGGAACGCCTCCCACGCGGGTTCGCGGTAGAACCGGCCGAAGTAGCTTTCGGAGTTGTCCGGTTCATCGGGAAACGCGATATGCCGGAAGAGCCACTCTCCCACCCCGCTGTAGAGGTGGGTCATGTCGCCGGATATCTCCTCGTAGGTACCCACGCCGAAGTACTTCGTGAAGTCGACGTTCAGGTAGTGGACCTCGGCGGTGGCCCGGCCCTCGTACTCGTTGCCGATCAGGCCGGCGAGTTGACTGAGCGCGAAGGAAGGACGGTTCCAGTCGGCAAAGGGCATGTTGACGAAAGCAGCGCGCAGCACAGGAAACCTCTCGGAACAGGGCGGCTCTCGAGGGACGCTCCACATAGAGTGCCGGAAGTCTCCCGAAAATCGGGGCACGTCAGAGCGAATTGCTCAACGCCGGAAACACAGAGCTAGGCCACCCGTTGACCCTTCCCCCGTTCAGCCGAATGCCTGCCAGAGGTTAGGCACAGCGGATCTGGCCGGTCAAGCTTCATATCAGCCACCGGGGTTGGCCGGAAACTGCATCACAAGGTGCGCTTGTGTGCTCCCGCGGGTCGCAACTTCGTGGCGTACGATGTGCGTTCGATACTGGCCGTCAGTACGGCTGCCAAGATTCGAGCGATCAACTCATGGGGGAGAAGGTCTTGCTGAATGCCGACATGAACGAGCCGACGGCGACCGAGTCTCGCGTGGCGGAAATCTGGACCGAGGTGCTGAAGCACGACCAGTTCGGTCTTGACGACAACTTTTTCGCCATTGGCGGGCATTCGATGTTCGCGACGCTGGTGACCTATCAGCTGCGTGACGCGTGGGGTTTTGAGATTCCCCTTTCGGTCATCTTCGAGCACTCCACCGTCCGCGACCTCGCGTCGTTCATCGACAAGACCACGGCTGACGCCGCCGACCCGGACACCGTCACCGGCTGAGAACCGCAAGGCCTCATCGGGTCCGCGCCGTGCCCTGGCGCGAACCCGCGCTGATCCCTGCGCGAAGGAAGTGGCCAGATGCACCCGGAGAGCACTCTCGCTGAGCGACGCACCCGATTCCTGGGCCGGATCCGCACCGTCGCTGCCCGGCCCGGCAGGCCGGTGCCGAACGCCGGGCCGCAGCCGGTTCCCACGGCGCTGCCCCGTGCGGTGGGCCACGGGCCGGCGGCACCGGCCGAGCGCCGCAGGGTCGTCCGCCCCCTCGGCGAGGTCACGGTCAAGGCCCTGCGCGAGAGCGCCGCGCAGACCGGAGTGCCGCTCGGCTCCGTCCTGGCCACGGCCCTCCTCGTGTCCGTCGCCCGGTACTGCGCGGAGTCGGAGCTGCTGTTTGCCGTACGCGACGGGGCCGGCGGGAGCCGGCAGCTCGCGCTCACGGTCGATCCGGCCCGGTCGATGTCCGACCTCGTCCCGGCCACCGGCCGCGCGCTCGCCGAGGCCCGTTCGGAAGGCGCGCGCCCGCCCGCCCGCACGGTGCCGCCGATCCTGCTGGAGATCGAGCACGATGAGTTCCGGCAGACCGGGACCGTGCACGACACCGACGTTGCCGACGTCCACTTCCGGCTCCACACCGCCGGTACGCTCACCGCCGGATACGACCCCGACCGCCATGAGACCCAGCTGGTCGAGGGAGTGCTCCGGGACACGGAGGCGCTGCTGGAGGCCGCGCTCGCCGAGCCGGACGTACCGCTGTGCACGCTGCGCCCCCTCTCCAGGGACGCGCTGCGCACGGTGACGGAGGACCCCAACCGCACCGCGCGCTCCCGCCGCCCCGGCACACTCACTGCCGCCTTCGACCTCGCCCGGCAGAGCTTCGCCGACCGGCCCGCGCTGGTGGACGCGGCGGGCACCCTCACCTACCGCGAGACCGCCGGCGAGGCGGCCCGGATCGGGCACCGTCTGCGCACGTCCGCCGGGGTCGGGCCGGAGGACCTGGTCGCCGTCCACGTCACCCGTGACGACAAGCGCTGGGTGCTCGCCTGCCTCGGCGCTCTCCATGCCGGAGCGGCCTGGCTCCCGATCGATCCGGCGGTGCCGCCGGGCCGACTCGCGACGCTGCTCACCGACGCCGGCGTCGCGGCGGTCGTCACCGACGCGGCGCTGCGCGAGCGGATCCCGGCGGGCGACTGGTCCGTCGTGGACCTCGATGCGCACGACACGTACGACCCCGCGGTCGCCGACGAGCCGGCGATCCTCCCGGCGCCCACCGATCCGCGGCAGCTCGCCTACGCGATATACACCTCGGGTAGCACCGGTGCGCCCCGCGCGGTGCTCGTCGAGCACGACAGTGCACTCAACTTCGTCGAGTCCCTCCAGCGGCTCTTCGAACTCACCCCCGAAGACCGGATGTTGCAGTACGCCTCCCCCGGCTTCGACGTGTCCGTGTTCGAGATCTTCTGCGCCCTGCTCAGCGGCTCCTCGCTCCACATGATCGGTGACGACGACCGGCGCTCGGTCGAGGGGCTGACCCGGTCGCTCACCGACGGCAAGATCACGGTCGCCGAACTCCCCCCGGCGCTGCTGGAGTTGCTCGACCCGGACCGCGTACCGCTGCTGCGGCTGGTCTCGGTCGGCGGTGAGCCGTTCTCCGGCCGGCTGACCACGCGATGGTCCCGCGACCGGCGGTTCGTCAACGGATACGGGACGACCGAGACCACCATTGGCGTCATCTACAAGGAGTGCACCGGCCTGTGGCGGTCCCCGCCGCCCATCGGTCGCCCGGTCGACAACCATCAGGCGTACATCCTCGACGACGAACTGCGTCCCGTGCCCCCCGGCGCGGTGGGTGAGCTGTTCGTGGGCGGCGCCGGCGTGGCACGGGGGTATCTGGGGCGGCCCGCCCGCACCGCGGAGCGCTTTCTCCCCGATCCGTTCCGGCCCGGCGGCCGTCTCTACCGTACCGGCGACCTCGCCCGCTGGTCGGCGGAGGGCGACATCGTCTTCCTCGGCCGCAGGGACCGGCAGGTAAAGGTCCGCGGGCAGCGCGTGGAACTCGGGGAGATCGAGTCGGCGCTCGCCGGGCTGCCCGAGGTGTCCGCCGCCGTCGTCGCCGACCTCGACGGCACGCTCGCCGGCTATCTGGTGCCCACGGCCGGGCAGCGGACCGACCTCGACGGCATCCGCCGCCACCTCGCCGACCGGCTGCCCGCATACATGGTGCCGGCGCTGCTGACCGAGGTGGAGCGGATTCCGATCACCGCCTCCGGCAAGGTCGACCTGGCCGCGCTGGCGGCCAGTGGTGCCTCCGCCTCCGCCCCCGCTCGTGGTCCGGCGGCGCACGCCGGTCTCGACGGTGCCACGCAGGACGGGGCGACCGACCTGGTACGGCGGATCGCGGTGGAGGGTTATGGCCCCCTCCTGCCCGGCGCGCTCGTCACCGGCGACACCAACTTCTTCGCCGCGGGCGGCGACAGCATCCGGGCGATCCGGCTGCTGTCCTGGGTACGCGAGGTATTCGGGGTGGAGATCCCGATGAGCCGGTTCTTCCGCGATCCCACCTCGGAGGCGCTCGCGGAAGCGGTCGAGCGCCGTCGCGGAGCGGGCGCAGGCGCAGGCACCGGGGCGGGGAACCAGGGAGCGCAAGGCTCCGCACCCGCCTCCGCACCCATCCCGGTCACGGACGACGAGGGTGACGCCGCGCTGTCCTCGTCGCAGCAACGCCTGTGGTTTCTCGACCAGTTGCAGCCGGGAGACCCGGCGTACAACGTCATCGAGGTGTTCCGGCTGCGCGGAGAGCTCGACGCCGAGGCGTTGCGCCGTGCCGTGAGCGAACTCGTCGTCCGGCACGAGATCCTGCGTACCCGCTATGTGGCGACCGACGGCGTGCCCCGCCAGGTGGTGGACCCGGAACCGACGGCGGGGCTGACCGTGCGGGACCTGACCGACGCGCCGCCAAGCGACCTGGACGAGCTGCTCGCGGCGGAGGCGGCGAAGCCGTTCGTCCTGTCCGCCGGTCCGCTGATCCGGGTCACGCTCGTACGCTGCGGCCCGCGCGAGCACGTCCTCGTCTGGGTGGTCCACCACATGGTCGCCGACGGACGCGCGACCGAGGTCCTCTTCCACGAACTGAGCGAGCTCTACGGCGCCTTCCGCCGCGGCCTGCCGCCCGACCTGCCTCCGGTGACGCTCCGGTTCCGGGACTACGCGCGCTGGCAGCGGGCGACGTTCGGCGGCGACGCGCACCGGGAGGGCCTGGCCTACTGGCGCCGGCAGCTCGCCGGAGCGCCCGTCCAACCGGAGCTGCCCACAGACCGGACCCGGCCGGCCCGGCCCACCCGGCGTGGCGGCACCCTCTACTTCGACCTCCCGCCCGGTACCGCGGCCGACCTCGCCACGTTCGGCCACCGCGCCGGCGTCACCTCGTTCATGACGCTGCTGACGGCGTTCTTCGCCCTGCTCTCCCGGTACGGGCGCGACAAGGACGTGATCGTCGGCACGCCGTTCGCCAACCGCACCCGGCGCGAGGTCGAGGACCTGGTCGGCTTCCTGGTCAACACGGTCCCGCTGCGCGCCGACTGCTCCGGAGACCCCACGTTCGCCGCTCTGCTCCAGCAGGTGACCGGGACGACGCTCGCGGCGGGCGACCACTCCGAGGTGCCGTTCGAGGACCTGGTGAGCAGCCTCGGGGTGACCCGTGACGTGGGGGTCAACCCGCTGGTGCAGGTGCTCTTCCAGGTGATCGACGCGCCGGAGGACCAGTTGTCGCTGGCGGGTGTCGAGGCGACGAAGATCCCGGTCGAGGAGCGGACCGCCGCCTTCGACCTCGTGATGGAGATACGCACCAGCCGGCAGGGGCGGCTCACCGGACGGGTCAACTACAGCGCGGACCTGTTCGACCGGGAGACCGTGGCCCGGCTGGCCGGGCACTACCGGCAGCTCCTGCGCTCGGCGCTGGACGCCCCTGAGCGGCGGCTGTCCGAGCTCGACATGCTGGAGCCGGACGAGCGGCGACAGCTGCTCGGCGCCTTCAACGAGACCGCCTCCACCCCGATGGACACCGTCACCGCGGTGGTGGAGCGGCAGGTCGCGGCCTCCGGCGCGAGTATCGCCGTGACGGACCCGGCGGGGCGGCTCACCTACGCGGAGCTGAACGCGGCCGCCAACCGGCTGGCCCGTCATCTGATCGACCTCGGCGTGGGCCCGGACGTGATCGTCGCCCTCTGTCTGCCGCCCAGCGCGGACCTGGTCGTCGCCATGCTCGCGGTGCTGAAGGCCGGCGGCGCCTACCTGCCGCTCGATCCCACGCATCCCGCCGAGCGGATCCGGCTGCTGCTCGCCGACAGTGGGTCGGACTTCGCCGTCGGCCGTCGGGAGGTGCGGGAGAAGCTGTCCGCCGGCCTCTCCCACTTCGTCGACCTGGAGGAGGATCGTCCGCGCATCGACGCCCGTCCGGCCGACAACCCGCCCGGTGCCGATCCGGAGTCCCTCGCGTACATCATGTACACGTCCGGCTCGACGGGGCGGCCGAAGGGGGTCGCCGTTCCGCACCATGCGCTGGTGCGGCTGATGCTGGGCTGCGACCAGTCGCCGGTCGGCCCCGACGACACGTTCCTGATGGTGCAGCCGACCACCTTCGACGCCTCCAACCTGGACATCTGGCTTCCCCTGGCGCACGGGGCGTCCCTCGCGGTGCCCGCGGAGCGACTGATCGACCCGGTCGACCTCGGCGCGGCCATCCGCCGCCACCAGGTCTCCGTCCTGTGGCTGTCCGCCGCGCTCGCGCAGCTGACCATCGACACCGATCCCCATCTGCTCGCGGGTGTGCGGCAGCTGGGCATCGGCGGCCAGGCGCCGTCCGTGCCGCACCTGCGCCGGCTGCTGCACGCGCTGCCCGGTCTGCGGCTTCTCAACTGCTACGGCCCCACCGAGTCCACCACCAACACCACCCTGCACCACATCGCCTCCGCACCGGCCGAGGACGCCACCTCCGTACCGCTCGGCCGGCCGGTCGGCGACACGCGGGTGTACGTGGTCGGCAGGGACGGCGAGCTGTTGCCGGTCGGCGTGCCCGGAGAGCTGTGGATCGGCGGTCGAGGCCTCGCCCGCGGCTACCTCGGGGCGCGGTCCCTGACCGCGGACAGCTTCGTGCCGGACCCGTTCGGCCCTGTCGGGCAGCGCGTCTACCGCACCGGGGACATCGTGCGCTGGCTGCCGGACGGCACCCTGCACTTCCTCGGCCGGGACGACGACCAGGTCAAAGTACGCGGCTACCGCGTCGAGCTCGGGGAGGTCGCCACGGTGCTCCGCCGGCACCCCGCGGTGCGGGACGCCCACGTGCTGCGGCAGGGTCGGGGCGCGGCGGCGGAGCTGGCGGCGTACGTCGTCGCCGACGGCGACGGTGCCGACGTCGAGGACCTGTTCCGCCATGCACGGGGGCAGCTGCCCGACCACATGGTCCCCGCGACGATCACGCCCCTCGGCGAGCTGCCGTTGTCGCCCAACGGCAAGGTGGACACGGCACGGCTGCCCGCGCCGCGCCGGCCACGCTCCGACGGCCCGGGCCGGCCGCCGCGTACCGAGTGGGAGAAGGCGGTCCACGCGGTGTGGGCGGAGGTGCTCGAGCACGACGCGTTCGGCGTCGACGACGACTTCTTCACGGTCGGCGGCAACTCGTACCAGGCGGCGCGGGTCGTCGCCCGGCTGCGCTCGGAACGCGGGGTGGAGCTCTCCGTGCGGACGTTCTTCGAACACCGGCGGGTCGGCGAGCTGGCGGCCGTGGCGGAGTCTCCCGCCATCGCCGACGGCTCGGGTTCCCCGGTGCGCCCCCGGCCGCTCGCCGGCCCGGCGCCGCTGTCGGTGGACCAGCAGCGTCTGTGGTTCCTCGATCAGTTGCACCCTGGCAGCGCCGACTACAACGTGCCGGTGCATGTGTGGCTGCGCGGTCGGCTGGACACCGACGCGTTGCGCTCGGCGCTGGTCGAGGTGGTGGAGCGTCATGAAGTGCTGCGCTCCCGGTTCGTGCTGGGTGACGACCGGCTGCCGGTGCAGGTGGTCGAGCCCGCCAGTGTCTTCGAGCTGCACGAGACCGACCTGTCGCACCTGCCCGCCGCCGAGGCCCGGGCCAGGGCGGAGGAGGCCGCGGTCGCGGCGGCGCGGGACCCGTTCCGGCTGGACCTGGCCCCGTTGATCCGCGCCGAGTTGCTACGGGTCACGGCGGAGGAACACCTGCTCTGCTTGGTGGTGCACCACGCGGCGGCCGACGCCGAGTCCTTCCGGCTCCTGTTCGCCGAGGTGGGAGAGGTGTACGGGGCGCACCTCGCGGGGCGACCGGGTGCCCTGGGGGCGCTGCCGGTCCAGTACGCCGACTACGCCCTCTGGCAGCGGCAGCGCGGCGCGGTGGTCGAGCGGCTCGATCTGGAGTACTGGCGGGAGCAGCTCCGCGACCTGCCCACCCTCCAGCTGCCCACCGCTCGCCCGCGGCCCCGCGTGCGCAGCGGCGCAGGCGGACAGTACCGGGCCGCGTTGCTGGACCCGGCGGACACCTCTCGGCTGGGCGCGCTGGCCCGGGCACACGGGGCGACCGAGTTCATGGTGCTGCTCGCCGCGCTGAACGTCACCCTCGGCCGGCTCACCGGGCAGGAGGACTTCGGGGTCGGTACCCCGGTGTCCCTGCGGTCGCGCCCCGAACTGGAGCCGCTGATCGGGTTCTTCGTCAACACGTTGGTCCTGCGGGCCGACCTGTCGGGCGACCCGTCCTTCGCCGAGCTGCTGGCTCGCACGCGCGAGACCGCCCTGGCCGGTTACGCCCGCCAGGAGGTGCCGTTCGACAGGCTCGTGGAGGAACTCCTGCCGAGCCGCACACTGGGCCGCGCACCATTGATCGACGTGGTCTTCTACGTCGACGACACCACGGCCGCGGCGCCGGAGCTGACCGGACTGGCGGTCGAGGTGACCGACGTCGGCACAGGCACGGCCAAGTTCGACCTGGACATCGCCATCGTCCGCCGGGGCTCGGCCCTGAGCTGCACGGTCGAGTTCAACGCGGACGTGCTGACGGAATCGATCGCACGGAGCGTGGTGGACGACTTCAGCCGGACGCTGCGCGCCGCGCTGGCCGATCCGCGAAGGCACCTGTCCGAACTCGGCCGGGACGGGCTGTCATGACGTATCCGCATCGGGCCGACAACGGAGGTAGGGCATGAGAACCGGCGCCGAACCCGGTGGCGCCCCGGGCGACCTGGACCGCTGGTTCCTCGGCGGTCTCGACCGTCCGTGGGGCGACGTCCAGCTGCTGGCTCTGCCGCACAGCGGTGGCAACGCGTCGAGCTACCGCGGCTGGCTGGCCGGGGCCGAGCCGGACGTGGACGTGGTGCCCGTGCAGTTGCCGGGCCGGGAGACGCGCCTGAGCGAGCCTCCGTTCACCGATCAGCCGACGCTCATCGCCGAGCTCGCCGACGTGGTCTCCCGGGCCGGGTTCCCCCGGATCGCGCTCTTCGGACACAGTATGGGCGCGGTGCTCGCGGTCAACCTGTGCCGTGCTCTGGAGGGTGCCGGCGTTCCGGTGGCCCATGTGTTCGTGTCCGGCCACGGCGGGCCGTCCCAGCGGCCGACGGCGACGTTCCCGAAGGACGCGTCCGACGAGGTCATTCTGGACGCGCTCGGCACGACCGGCGCCCCCAACTACGAGATGCTGCTGCGCCATCCCGAACTGCGGGAGATGGTGCTGCGGGTGATGCGGGCCGACCTGGGGCTGGTGCTGAGCGGCATCGTGGCCGGGCCGCCGGTGCGGGCGCCGATCACGGTTCTGAACGGCAAGGACGACTCCACGCCGGCCGGTTGGGACCTGAACGAGTGGGCCACCGTCACCCGAGGCGCCTGTGTCTCGCATCTGCTGCCCGGGGACCACTTCTACCTGGTCGAGCAGGGCGAGGAGGTGGCGCGCGTCATCCGCACCGCCCTGACCGAGCTGCCCGAGCCGCACGCGTCCGGACCGGCCACGAGAGACGAGGATCCATCCACGTGACGTCGTACACCGTCGTTGTCAATGACGAGGAGCAGTACTCGATCTGGTCGGTGAGCCGGGACGTCCCGGCCGGCTGGCGGGAGAGCGGTCCGCGCGGCTCCAAGGAGGAGTGCCTGGCCCATATCGAGGAGGTCTGGACCGACATGCGGCCGTTGAGCCTGCGGCTGCGGATGGAATCGAGGGAAGCATGACGTCACCACGTGTAGCGGTCGTCACCGGTGCCGGGCGTGGCATCGGCGCCGCCACGGCGCTGCGCCTGGCCGCCGACGGTGCCGCGGTCGGCGTCCTCGACGTCGACGCCGAGACAGCCGAGGCCACCGCGGAACGCGTTCGCGCGGCCGGGGGCAGGGCCCACCCCGTCGTCGCCGACGTCGGCGACCCCGATCAGATCAAGGGCGCGCTGGCCGACGTGGCGGGTGAGCTCGGGCCGCCGGTGATCCTGGTCAACAACGCCGGCGTCATCAGGGACCGGCCGATGGAGGACCTGTCGCTGGACGACTGGGACTCCGTCGTCGACGTGAACCTGCGCGGACCGTTCCTGATGTGCCAGGCCATCCGTCCCTACCTGCTCGAACAGCGCTGGGGACGCATCGTCAACTTCTCCAGCTCCTCGGCGCTGGGCAACCGCGACCAGGCCAACTACTCGGCCGCGAAGGCCGGGGTCGACGGTCTGACCCGGACGCTCGCCATCGAACTGGGGCCCTACGGCGTGACCGTGAACGCGGTGGCCCCCGGTTACATCGTCACCGACATGACCGCGGGGACGGCTGCGCGGATGGGCATGGACTTCGACCGGCTCCAGCAGATGGTGGCCGCGCAGACCCCGGTGCGGCGGGTGGGGCAGCCCGAGGACGTGGCGCACGCCGTCGCGTTCCTCGTCGGTGAGAACGCGGGGTTCGTCTCCGGGCACATGCTGTACGTCACCGGTGGTCCGATGCGCTGAGCGCGGCGGCTGCTTCCAGCACCGCGGCGAGTTCCGCCACGGTGCGCGCTCCGGCCAGGGTGCGTGGCGCCACGGTGGTGCCGCACCGCTCGGTGAGCTCGGCGGCCACCCTCAGGAGGTCGAGGGAGGTGCCGCCGAGCGCGAAGAAGTCCTCGCCCACGTCCTCGGGCGATCGGCCGAGCACCGTGGCCCAGACGTCACCGACCGTCTTCTCCCACTCCGACACCGGCGGCGAGCCGGGCCCCCGGCGCCGCGACGGGCCGCGCTGTCCGGGCAGCGGATCGGGCAGCGCCCGGCGGTCGACCTTTCCGTTGGGCGTCAGCGGCAGGCACTCCAGGGACACGAACCTGCCCGGCACCAGCGGCTCGGGCAGCCGTTCGCGCAGATACGCCCGCAGTGCCCCGCCGTCCGCGGGGCACTCCTCGTCCGCCACCACGTAGGCGACGAGCTCGGCCGCCAGCCCACTGCCGCTCACGGTGACGAAGGCGTCGCGTACGGCCGGATGACCGACCAGGACGGCCCGGACCTCGCCCGGTTCGATGCGGAAGCCGCGCAGCTTGACCTGGTCGTCGATGCGGCCCGCGAACTCGATGGCGCCGTCGGCACGTCGGCGTGCCAGGTCCCCGGTGCGGTACAGCCGGCCGCCCGGCGGCCCGAACGGGTCGGGCACGAACCGTTCGGCGGTCAGGCCGGGGCGACGCAGGTATCCCCGGGCCACGCCGGCGCCGCCGACCAGCAGTTCCCCGACGATCCCCACCGGCACGGGGTTTCCGGCTTCGTCGACGACGTAGCAGCGGGTGCCGCCGATCGGGTGGCCGATCGGGACCCCGGTGGCCTCGTCGAGCTCCTCCGGGACGACCGGATGCGTCGTGGCGAAGGTGGTCGTCTCGGTGGGGCCGTAGCCGTTGACGATGCGCAGGCCCGGACGACCGTCGAGCAGCGTCCGCAGGTGCGGCACGGACAGCGCTTCACCGCCGACGACCAGGGTGCGCACCGGCTCCAGTGCCCGTGGGTGCACGTCCGCCACCAGGTTGGCCAGCTGGGCCGTCAGCCACAGCACGGTCACCCCCAACCGCTCCAGCTCCCCGCCGAGTTCGCGGGGGCCGATCGGGCCGGGGGGATGGATCGCCAGCCGGGACCCGTGGCACAGCGCGTGCCACACCTCGAAGGTGGACGCGTCGAACGCCGTGGGAGCGAGCATCAGCAGCGTGTCCTCCGGACTCACCTCGACCTGGTCCAGGCCGGACACCAGCCGGACGACACAGCGATGGGTGACCGCTACTCCCTTCGGCACGCCGGTGGAGCCCGACGTGTAGATGATGTACGCGAGGCTGTCCGGCAGGACCGTCGCCGGCCGCGGCGGGCGTCCGGTCGTGGCGGGCAGCGGCAGATCCAGGCGCAGACGCCGGATCCCGTCGGGAAGCCGTCCGGACAGCTGCTGATCGGTCAGCACCAGCCGTGCCTCGCTGTCCCGCAGGACGAACTCCGTCCGCTCCCGGGGATGGGCGGGGTCGAGCGGAACGTAGGCGCCGCCCGCCTTGAGAACGGCCAGCATCGCCACGACCTGCTCCGGGCCGCGCGGCAGGAGGAGGGCGACCCGGTCGTCCGGCCGTACACCGAGGCCGACCAGATGGTCGGCCACCTGCTGGGCCTCCGTGTCCAGTTCGGCGTACGTCCGCCGGTACGGCGGGTTCCACAGGGCGATCGCGTCGCCGGCGGCGGCCACCTGCCGCTCGAAGAGGTCGAGCACCGTGGCCTCGGGGGTGGGCCGCGTGTCGTCGGCGGCGACGGTGTGCCGCTCCTGCGGGCCGAGCAGGTCCAGTCGGGACAGCGGCCGGTCGGGGTTCCCGAGCCCCCCGTCCAGTAATCGGCGGAAGTGGCCTGCCATGCGTGCGTGGGCGTCGGCGGTGAACAGGTCGGCGTTGCAGGAGAAGCCGACACCGTACGCCCGGCCCGTGTCGATGACCGTCACGGACAGGTCGAACGGGGAACGGGGCGACGCCACGGGCTCGGGCCTCAGGCACCGGGCCGGCTCCGCTTCTTCGGTGACGGGCGTGGGCGTGGGCAGCACGTCCAGTGCCACCTGGGCGATCGGGTGCCGACCCGGATCGCGGTCGATGCCGAGGTGCCCGACCAGCCGCTGGAAGGGGACGGCCGAGTTCTCGACCGCGTCCCCCACGGCTCGGTGGACCCGGTCGACCAGCGTCCGCAGGGATGGGTCGCCGGCCGCGTCGACGCGCAGGGTGAGCAGGTTGGCGAGGCAGCCGAGGGTCGTCTCACCGCCCGCCTGCCTGGCGCCGGGTGTCTGCGTGGCGAACGTGATGTCGCGGGAGCGCGAGTAGCGGGCCAGCAGGGCGGTGAGAGCGGCGCCGAAGACGCTGAACTCCGCTGTTCCCGAGAACGTTTGGCCGCCCAGTCGCCGCACGGCGTCGTGCGGTACGTCGAGGAACACGGTGCGGGCGCGCTGGGTGTGCACGGGCGGGCGGGGCAGGTCGGTCGGGAGGTCGGCCAGGACCGGGAGGTCAGCCAGTCGGCGCTGCCAGAACCCGATGTGATCGTCCAGCCGGTCGGGAGCGGGCCCTTGTGCCAGGACCGGGGGCGCCTGCGGGGAGGGTGGCGGGGCGCCGGTGAGCGCGGCCCGGTACAGGGACGCCAGGTCGGACTGCAACAGCCCTGCGGAGTACGGGTCGCAGACGATGCGGGGCACGGCCAGCGTCAGCGCGGCATCGTCATCGGATCCGCTCACGACAGCACGCACCAGCGGCCCACCGGTCAGGTCGAACGGCCGCTGGATCGCCGTCTGCACGGCGTCCGGCCCGTCCCCGCCCGGGAGCCGGCCGGCGACCGTCAACTCGTAGTCCAGGGAGGCGGACACCGTCCGGCGCGGTACGGCCTGGGCTGCGTCGAGTCGGGTGCGCAGCTGGGGATGCCGGTCCATCAGCGCGGTCAGCGCGGACCGTAACGCGGTCATGCCGAGGGGGCCGCGCACACGCCAGCCCAGCACCACATGGTCCGGGGGGTAGGTGACCAAATGGTCGGCGACCCACTGCCGTTGCTGCGCATCGGACAGTGGACTGTCGGGTCGCGGCATGCGCTCACGCTATCACTGTGATCGAACGGAGAGACGTATCTCGATCGCATGGACTAGGCTCTTCGGCGGCGCATGCCCACTCACCACGGGACACGCCCCGCATATGGTCCACACACGGGGGGACATATGGACTTCGGCCATACCGAAGACGAGTCGGGCTTCCGCGACCGGGTCCGGGCGGAACTCCAATCCGCCGACCTGGCGGCCGAGTTGGCGCGATTACGCGACTGCGGCGAACGTGAGCCCGACGAGCGCGGCGTGTACCGGCTGCTCGGCGAGCGCGGGCTGCTCGGGGTGGACTGGCCCCGCGTCTACGGCGGGCAAGGCCGCACCGCCGCCCATGCGGCCGTCGCCGTCGAGGAGATGATGCGCGAGGGCGTCCCCGACACGCTGTTCGTCAACGGCATCCAGACCGTGGGCAAGCTGGTGCTGCTGGCCGGCACCGAGGAGCAGAAGCGGCGGGTGCTGCCGCGGTTGGCGGCCGGACGGTCCTTCGCGGGTGTGCTGTACACCGAACCCGGGGTCGGCTCGGACCTGAGCGCGCTGACGACGCGCGCGGTCGCGGTCGACGGCGGCTATCGCATCGACGGCGTCAAGGTGTTCAATCTCAAGAGCGGCCTGACGGACTTCGCGCTGTGCGCCGCCCGCACCTCCACCGAGGGTTCCCGCTACGAGGGCCTCACCTTGTTCCTCGTCGACATGCACGCACCCGGAGTCCTCGTCGAACGCCTGGACACCATGGCCGACGAACAGTTCCACCGCGTCGAGCTGAACGCCGTCCGCGTCAGCGAGACCGACGTCGTCGGCGGGGTCGGCGACGGCTGGGGGGTACTCGCCGAGGCGCTGCCGCTCGAACGCACGGGCTTCGACTTCGCGCTGCGCGCCGAGCGATGGTACGAGGCCGGCTGCCGGGGCCTCGGCACCGCGGGCGAGGACCCGGGACGGGAGGCGGCCACGCCCTGGCTGGCCGACGTCGGCCGGCACGGAGCCGCCACCGCCGCCGCCCGCCTGCTGGCCTGGCGCTGCATCGGCTCGGCCGACAGCGGGCAGCTGGACGAACTCCAGACCTCCACGGCCAAGTGGTACGCGAGCGAGCAGGCGGCCACCGTCGCCCGCTGGGCCGCGACCCGCCACGGTCTCGACGCCCCGCCGGACCTGGTGGCGCTGCTGGACGGCGCCTACCGGGAGGCTCCGGGTCTGACCCTCTCGGGCGGCACGTCGGAGATGATGCTCCAGACGATCTCCGGTTTCCTGCTCGCCGGCGAGTCGGCGACCGGGGCCTCCGAAGGGGTGGGGTGACATGCGGCTGGTCCACGATGACGTGCAGCGCGATCTGACGCGGGCCGTGCGGGCCGCGCTGAACGAGGTGGTGGGCCCCGGCGGGCGGCTCGATCCGGTGGAGGTGCACGCATGCCTCGTGGAGCTGGGCGTGTTCGCGCTGGAACTGCCCGACGCGGACGGCGGGTTGGCGTTCGGGATGGACTGTGCGGTGCCCGTGTGCGAGGAGCTGGGCCGTTGGGCCGCCCCCGACTCCTACCGGGCCGGCGCTCTGCTGGCCGACCTGGTCCGGTCGGTGGAGGAGGCGGGAACCGGACTCCGGTCACCCGCCTCGGCCGAGTCACCGGCCCTGATCGGCGTCGGCAAGGTCACCGCGGGTCTGGCCGTCGGCACCGGCATCGTGGCGACCCCGGCCGGCGACGGCCTGCGACTCAGCGGTGACTGCGTGCTGCCGGAGGTACCGCCTCAGGCCGCGTTCCACGTCGTGCCGGCCCGCCACGGCGACGGGACCGTGCTCGCGGCGGTGGCCGTCGGCTCCCCCGGCCTGACGGTCGACGGACCGCGGGCGGACGAGGTGTGGCGACTCAGCCTGGAGGACGTCACGCCGGACGCGCTGTCGCCGCCCCTGCACCACGACGGCATCCCCTCGCCGCTGCTCGTGCGCGCCCGCATCCGGCAGGCGGCATATCTGCTCGGCCTCGCCTCCGGTGCGCACCGGCTCGCGGTCGGCCGGGCCGCGAACCGTCGGCAGTTCGGCCGTGGCATCGGTGAGAACCAGGCCGTCGCGTTCCCACTGGCCGAGCAGTACGCCCACCTGGAGGCCGTACGCCTGCTGGTGCACGAGGCCGGCTGGGACGCTGACGGCGGCCGGTCGGCGGCCGTCGGGGCCACCCAGTCACTGGCCTACGCGGCCGAACTCGCCCTCCAGGCCACCGCGCACGCGGTGCACGTGCACGGCGCCGCCGGAATCACCACCGACTCCCCGGTGCAGCGCCACTACCGGGCCGCCCGCATGGAGGCGACCCGGTGGGGCGCCCCGGCCTCGCTGTGGCGGGAGGCAGGGGCGCTTCGCCTACGGTGACGGCGGCTCGGGCAGGGTGACCCTGGTGCCCGGGCCGTCGCCGGACAGCACCTTGAGCGGGTGCGCGGCCCCGCCGTCGGTGATCCACACCTGCGGCACTCCGCCGAGCAGCGCTTCACGGGCGGCGACCAGTTTGACGGTCATGCCGCCCCGCACCCAGCCGGGCGCCGGTTCGCCAGGCTGCGGCAGCCGGTAGGTGTCCAGCACGCTGGCCGGGTCGGCGGGGTCCGTGAGCACACCGGGCGCTCCCGTCAGGAAGACCAGGCTGTGCGCCCGCAGCGCCACCGCGACGGCCGCCGCGGCCCGGTCCGCGTTGGTGTTGACCGGTTCGCCGTCCTCGGCGAGGGCCGGCGGCGACACCACCGGCACCACGCCCGCGGCGAGGAGACCGAGCAGGAGCCCGGCGTTCACCTCGCGGATGCGGCCGCTGCGGTCGTCGCGGACGACGGTGACCCGTCCGTCCACGACCGCCCGTACGGCCTGCTTCCGGCGTGCCCGCAGCAGACCCGCGTCGAGGCCGGTCAGCCCCACGGCGGGCACGTCGTGCCGGTCCAGGGCGGTGACCAGCGCGGGTTTGACCCGTCCGGCCAGGGCCAGGGTGAGCACGTCGAGGGTGGCCGCGTCGGTGTACCGGGTCACCACCCCGTCGGGCGCGGTGAGATGCCGCAGCTGTACGCCGAGTTGCTCCGCGAGGCGGCTCATCTCGGCAGAGCCGCCGTGCACCAGGACCACGTTCCGGCCCTGGTCGGTCAGTTCGGCGACGTCCTCGCAGAGGCGGTCGACGTCCAGCGCCCCACTGCCCCCGCACTTGATCACGACGATCTCCGGCGGCCCGCCGGACAGATCCGCGCTCACAGGGGATGCAGCCCGGGGAACTCCAGCCCCAGCCGCTCCGGCCAGCCCTGCCTGACGTTGACGCACTGGACGGCGTTGCCGGCGGCCCCCTTCACCAGGTTGTCGAGCGCCGCCACGGCGACCACCTGGCCGCGGTCGGCGTCGAGAGCGAAGCCCACGTCGCAGAAGTTGGATCCGCTGAGGATCTTCGGTTCGGGCAGCCGGTACAGCCCGCGCCGCTGGGCTACCACGCGAACGAACGGCTCGGCACCGTAGTGGTCGCGGTAGAGGCGGCGCAGGTCCGCCTCGCGGACGTCGGCGACGAGTGAGGCCCGGCACAGCACCTGTGCGCCGCGCACGGCCTCCACACCGGTCGCGCTCATGCTCACGGTCAGGCCGGTCGCCTGTGCCACCTCCGCCTCGTGCCGGTGGCCGACGGGCGCGAACACCCGCATCGCACCGCTGCGTTCGGCGTGCAGGTTCATCGGTCCGGCGCCGGAGCCCGAGCCGCTGGACCCGATGCGGCCGTCGACCGTGACCCGGTCGTCCACCAGGCCCGCGGCGGCCAGGGGGTGGAGGGCCAGGATGGCGGCCGTCGCCATGCAGCCGGGCACGCTGATCCGGTCGGCGTCGGCGAGTTCCTTGCGGTACTGCTCGGGCCGGCCGGGGACGAACTCCGCCAGCAGCTCCGGGGCGGTGTGCGGGGCACCGTAGTACCGCTCGTACGCCGCCGGGTCGCGCAGCCGGAAGTCGGCGCTGAGGTCGACCAGGCAACCGGCCCGGCCGGCCCAGCGCGCCACCATGTGCATGGTCTCGCGGTGCGGTGTCGCCAGGAACAGCACGTCGCAGTCTGGCGCGTCGTCCGGGTCGACGAAGGTCAGGTCGGTCAGGCCGCGCAGATTGGGATGGGCTCCGTCCACCCGCTTGCCCGCCCGGCTGCGCGACACCGGCGCGACCAGCTCGAGGTGGGGGTGGCCGAGCACGATGCGGCACAACTCCCCTCCTATGTAGCCGCTCGCGCCGACGATGCCCGCCCGGATCACGCGGCCGCGGGTCTCATTCACCCCAGTCCTCTTCGACCTCGGGCGCGAGCGCCAGCAGGACCGGGTCGATGCTGAGGATCTCGAGTTCGCTGGCGCAGTCGGCGCACTCGACGATCTCGTTCTGCCGGGGCGCGGCGTCGAGCGTGACGTCGCTCTCGCAGCTGGGGCACGGGGCTATGGCTGTGGCCATGTCACCTTCTCCTTGTGTTGGGCTTGTCCGTCCGTGCGGGATCGAGCAGGGTCAGCGTCTCCGCGACGACGCGGTCGGCGGTCACGCCTCCGTCCTCCAGCAGCTCCCGCTCGTTGCCGACGGTGTCCAGGTAGCCTTCGGCGACCCCCACCCGGCGTACCCGGCAGGGGTGTTCGGCGGTCACCACCTCGCTGACCGCGCCGCCGAGTCCGCCCACGACGACGTGGTCCTCGACGGTGACGATTCCGGCGGTCTCCCGTGCCGCGCGCAGCAGTGCGGCACGGTCGAGGGGCTTGATGGTGTGCATGTTCACCACGCGGACGGAGACTCCACGGGTGGCGAGGAGGTCCCGCGCGACGAGCGCGTAGTGGACGGGGAGCGGTCCGGTCGCGACCACCGTCACGTCGTCGCCGTCCGCCAGCTGCACCGAGGCGCCGATGCGGAAGTCGTACGGTTCGCGGTGGACCTGCGGTGTCGCGTTGCGGCCGAGCCGGATGTACACGGGACCGGGGTGGTGGGCGGCGGCGCGCACGGCCAGGGCCGTCTCACCGGCGTCGGCCGGTACGAGCACCGTCAGATGGGGCAGCGTGCGCAGGATGGCCAGGTCCTGTAGGGCGTGGTGCGAGGGGCCGTAGTGACCGGCGGAGAGACCGCCGTGGGTGGCGACCACGCGGACGGGCAGGTTGTTGCCCGCCACGTCGAGCTTCAGCTGCTCACAGGCCCGGGTGGTGGCGAAGGTGCTCATGGTGTGGGCGAACGGGATGAGTCCGGCGGCCGCGAGCCCGGCGGACATGCCGAACAGGTTCGCCTCGGCGATCCCGACGTTGACGTACTGGGCGGGCAGTTCGGCGGCGAAGCCGTCCTCGAAGCCGCCCGTGTCGGAGTCGACGCAGAAGATCCGGTCGTCGCCGTGGGCCAGCTCCAGGAGCGTACGGCGGTAGACGTCCCGGGCCGCACCCGTGTACAGCTCCTGCCAGGAGTCGTCGACGGGTGCGGTCCGCTGTTCGGCCGCCGTCATGTCTGGTTCCTGCGTCGGGCGCGCAGTCCCGCCAGTGCCCGCTCGTGCAGGCGCGGCGTGAGCTTCACATAGTGGCTCTTCTTGCGGTCTTCGAAGATCGGCACTCCACGGCCTTTCACGGTCTTGGCGAGGACGACGGTGGGCCGGCCCGGCGTGGCCGGCAGCGCGCCGAGCACGGCTCGCAGGGCGTCCAGGTCGTGGCCGTCGGTCTCGACCACCGTCCAGCCGAAGTGGCGCCAGCGGTCGGCGAGCGGCTCCAGTCCCACGGACTCTTCGGTGCGGCCGCTGATCTGCCAGCCGTTGCGGTCGACCAGGGCGGTGAGGTTGTCGAGGCCGAGCTGGGCGGCCGACATGATCGCCTCCCAGTTGGAGCCCTCCTGTAGTTCGCCGTCGCCGAGCAGGACGAACGCCCGGTTGCTCCGGCCGGTGCGGGCAGCGGCCAGCGCGACACCCGCGGCGAGCGACAGCCCGTGGCCGAGGGAACCGGTGGGGAACTCCACGCCGGGCAGCCGGCGCAGGGGGTGCCCGGCCAGCCGGCTGTGCCGCCGGCCGTAGGTGTGGCACTCCTCGGGCGGGAAGTAACCGTGCTCGGCCAGCACCGCGTAGAGCGCGGCGCTCGCATGCCCCTTGCTCAGCACGAACCAGTCCCGGTCGGGCCACTCCGGGTCGTCGGGCCGTAGCCGCAGCACCGCTCCGTAGAGCACGGTGAGCATGTCGACCGCCGACAGGCTGCCGCCGACGTGGGTGCCGTGCTCGGTCGCGCCCATCGCGAGCACCGCCTCGCGGGCCCGGTGCGCGCGTTCCGCCAGTTCCGCTGTGCTGACGTCGACGCGCGTCATGCGTGTGCCGCCGGTACTTCGGTCTGCCACAGCGGCCGGTACGTCATCGACCGGGCCGCGGGCAGTAGGAGTTCCAGCTGGTCCCACACCTTCTCGAACGCGTCGGCGCAGCGCTCCAGGAGCGGCCCGGCCGCCGGGTTGAGGTGCCAGCGCTGCATCGTCAGGGAATCCTCGATCACGGCGAGCGTGGTGGGGTGGTCTTCGGGGCGGTAGGGCCGGTCGGGCGGGAGGGCGGCACGCAGCGCGGGCTGGGCGGGAAGGGGCAGCGACTGGTAGGGCCGTACGGGCACGCCCTCCGCGCGCAGCGCGCGCTGCACCATGGTCCGCAGCGCTCCCGGGGTGACGTCGGGGCAGCCCATCTTCTCGTTGTCGAAGCGCAGCCGCAGCTGGAACCAGGCGTGGGTGCGGTCGTCCGGGCAGTGCGGTGTCACGATGCCGCTGAGTGCGGCCAGCCGTGCGAGGAACCGGCGCACATTGCGGTCGCGCTGCTCGTGCCGCTCGGTCAGCCGGGCGAGTTGACAGCGGGTGAAGGCGGCCTGGACGCTGCTCAGCTTGGCGTTGCCGGCGATCACCTTCGAGAGGTAGGCGCGTTCGCCGCGTCCCGTCAGGTCCTCGCCGAACTGGCGGTGCAGCACGACCCGTTCGTACAGCGTCTCGTCGTCCGTGGTGAGCAGTCCGCCCTCGCCGCTCGTGGGCAGGTTCTTCGAGGCGTTCAGGCTGAACGCGGCCACGTCACCGAGCGCTCCCGTCTGTCGGCCGCGGTACGTCGCGCCGTGTGCCTGGGCCGCGTCCTCGACGAGGAACAGCCCGTGACGGTCGGCCAGCGCCCGCAGCGCGTCCATGTCGCAGGGCAGCCCATGCAGGTGCACGGCGAGGACAGCCTGGGTGCGCGGGGTGATCGCGGCCGCCGCGGCGACCGGGTCGATGGTGTACGTGACGGGATCGACGTCCACGTACACCGGGACGAAGCCGCGCAGGGCGGGGGCGGCTGCGGTGGCGATGAAGGACAAGGCAGGGACGAGGACTTCGGCGCCCGGCTCCAAGCCCGTGGCGACCAGCGCCAGCTCGATGGCCGCGGTGCCGGACGAAAGGGCGGCGCAGTGTCGTACGCCGGTGTAGTCCGCCCACTCCTGCTCCAGGAGCTGTACCTCTCCGCGTTCCACCGAGGTGAAGCGGCCGCTGTCGAGAACCCGCAGCACCGCCTCGCGCTCGGCGTCCGTGACGATCGGCCAGACGGCGGCAGGAGAGGCGCCCGCATCGGCGTCCACGGTGCGGGTTCCGCCGAACATTGCCAGCCGTGACATGGACATCAGTTCCTCACCATTTGCTGTACCAGGTAGTCCACGTAGCGGCCGGCCAGGTCCACGTCGAGGGCCTCGGCGGCGCCGCGGAACTGCGGTGTGTGGTTGACCTCGTTGACCAGGAGGCGACCGTCACGGTCCTCCAGGACGTCGATTCCGTAGACTCCGGGGCCGATCGCGGCAGCCGTGGCGGTCAGGAGGCTCTCCAGCTCCGCGGTGAGCGGACACGGCTCGGTGCGGGCGTCGAGGGCGGTGTTGGTGCGCCACGAGGCGGAGGTGCGGTAGACGGCGCCGGCCACCTCGGTTCCGAAGACCAGGCCCCTGATGTCGCGTCCTGGCTTGTCGACGTACTCCTGCACGTAGGTGATCCGCTGCTGTGGGTCGGGCAGGGCTTCTCGCAGTTCGAGAACCGCCTCGGCGGCGTCCCGGTCGGCCAGTCTGGCCACCTGGCGGCCCCAGGAACCGGTCAGGGGTTTGACGACCGCTGGGTAGCCGAACTCTTCGAGGGCGTCGACGGCCGCCTGCGGTGTGGGGGTGACCATGCAGCGTGGGACGGGCAGTCCGGCGGCCTGGAGGGTGAGAGTGGTGAGCAGTTTGTCGCCGCACAGCGCGATGGCCGCGGCGCTGTTGACCACGGTGACACCCGCGTGCTCGAGGACACGCGCCACCGTCAGGCTCCGGTGATGCGACACCTCCCGGGTGATCGCCACCGACCAGGGTGCCTTCAGCTGTTCCAGACGGAACACCGCGGTCCGTGGGTCGAGCACGTGGTACGGGACGCGCCGCCGGTCGAGCTCGCCGAGGATGCGCTTCTCCTCCACCGCGATTCGGGACGCGATCACGGCCAGGCGCGGAGGCAGATCCGGCGCACCGCCGTTCGGGTTCACAGGGCTGTCTCCCGGTAGGTACCGGCGGCAGCTCGCGACGAACGCCGTCCCGTGGTCAGCTCGGCGGCCAACTCCTCGATGGCGGTGGTCAGTACGTCGATCGCGGTCATGTACTCGGCCAGGTCCAGGTGCTCCTCGTCCGTGTGGTCGAGGCGGGAGTCTCCCGGGCCGTACGCGGCGATCGGGACGTTCCATACCGGGCCGACGACGTTCATGTCGGAGGTGCCGAGCTTCACCTTGGAGGACGGCAATCCGGCATGCTGCCGGATTCCCGCTCGGAGCGCCGCCACTACCGGGTCGGTACGCGGCGTCCGGACCGCCGGGAGGCTCTCGATGACGCTGAGCGAGTCCGAGCCGGCCAACTCGCCTAACCAGCTCACGAACCCGTTCCGGTCGAAGCCGACCGGAATCCGGCAGGACATCTCGACCCTGGCGCGCAGCAGATCGCCGTTGAGCGCGACCAGCGCGGGGATCGCTCGGTCGAATGCGGTTTGTGCGGCAGGGTCCGCCGCGAGTCGCCGCCGCACCGCCTCCCAGTACTCCGCCGCGACCTCCACCGCTCTCGGCCCGGGTGAGCTCGTGTGCGAACCGGGACGGGCAATGTCAACGGCTAAGCGCAGGATGCCCTTGTATCCGATCACCACGGTGCCCAGGCCGCTCGGCTCACCGATCACGACGACGTCCGGCTTTGTCGTACGGCACAGATGGTGTGCACCGGGCGAGCAGCCCTCCTCTCCGACGGCGCCGACCACCATCAGGTGGGCGTCGCAGCGTGTCGAGGCGCGCAGTGCCGCCCACACCATGGTCGCGAGTGGGCCCTTGGCGTCCACCGTCCCGCGGCCGTACAGCTTGCCGTCGCGTTCGAAGACGGGCAGATCACCGGGCACTGTGTCGAGGTGGCCGAGGAGCAGGATAAGCGGCCCACCCGGTTTCCCCAGCTCGCCGACCGCGTTGCCGACGGCGTCACGATGGGCCCGGAAACCCAACGCTGCCATGTCGTCGACCAGTTGACGAGCAAGCTGGTCCTCGTGACCGGTGACTGACGCGGTCTCCACCAAGCGCCGCAGCAGAACTGTCTCGTCGTGTCCGCCCACGCCTCAGACCCGAACCGTGATCGAGCCTGGCCGGTCAAGGGCGCGGCCGTCTCGCGGACACTCAGGGCCCAGCGATATGTGCTGTCCATCATGACGCCGACAGGGCATAAGCCCTGCGGCGACCGGCCGATCCCGCCCCGGACGGTCGTTCATTGGATTCTTCCCCCGTGTCTCCGCAGCCAGTTCCCGCAGCGTCCTCGTGCGGTTCCCAAGCCATCGTCTGCCGTGACGCTAGATGCCGACCACCGAATCGGTCAAGGCATGATCGTGTGCATCATTTAAGGCCGCGACGTCAAGGCACCTCGCTCTCGCCGAGTTCACACCGAGACGCATGGTTTCGGCATACGTGGCGGAAACATGGCGCGAAATGACGGTTGTTCGGCAGGGCGACCGCTACGCCACTTATCCTGAAGGCGTAATAACCTGACAGCAGGGGCTGCCACTGGGTCGCCATCCGCACCGGGGGACTCGAACAACACTGTCACCGACAGCCAAGGCGTTATCCGGAGAAATCCGTCGACAGTCCGCAACGGTTGGAGGTCGAGGAGCCGCCCGACTGACGTCAGCCCATCGTTCCCGATGGCCGGGACGCATTCCCCCCGGGGCTTACCGCAAACCGCTCCTTCTTCGCCAAGTAACCCCCGCCCGCCTGCCTGTACAGGCAGAATGCCCACCCAAGCTTGGTCTCAGGTCCAGTCCCTGCCGCATTCTCCAAGGGTGCTCTGGTGAGCTGCTCGCCACGGAACTGCGTCTCCTTCCAGACACGGAAGGCACTCGACTCGACTGACCTCCGCCCGGCACCCTCACGAATACTCGATTTATCGTTGCCGACCGAAACGCCGGCGACTTTGACCAGGGTCCGGCGCTGGCGAAGGCGTTCGCCCTCCACGGAGTGCGCGTCGAGGTCGTGCGCCGCTCCGACGGGCAACGCGGATTTGTCGTACTGGCCCGCAGGTGGGTGGTGGAGCACACGCTGAGCTGGCTCTCCTGCTCACGCGGCCTCAACCGCGACCACGAACGCCGCCCCGACCACCACGCGGCGATGGTGTGGTGGGCCGCCGTGATCAGGCTGTCCCGGCGCCTGACCGAAGACGCTCCGCGCTGGCCGGAGAAACGTCCCGGACGACTGCCCCGGGCGCGGACATGAACGGTCCGTCGTTCGCCCGCACCAGCCAGCCCCGCTTCTCCAGCACGTAGGCACGGTGACGGATCTTCTCCACCTCGTTCTTGATCTCCGCCTCCCAGCCCACCGCCCGCGTCAGCTCCACCCCGTTCACCGGCCCCGCAGCGGCCACCACAGCGGCGAATACCTCCCGATACAGGCCGCTGAGCACCTACTCGCCCATGCCCGACCGCCACACCGGCGGCCTCTCGCCATGCACCACGCCCAAGCCGCTCGCTCCGGCAGCGGTCACCACCTCGCCACCCGAAGGCACGGAAACCGGCGTATCAACCGTGCTCTCCTCCGCCAGCACCGACACGAGCTCCTCATGCCCCACCCGGGCCCGCTCGACTCGCTCCCGCGCGGCATCCACCTCCGCCTGAACCTGCTCCAGAACCTCCGTCCAGGACTCCAGATCCTGCCTCGCCCGCGCCTCACGCTGCTCCATCAACCCCAGCACCGACGGCATCGCACCCTCCTCGATCCACAACAAGCCCTCCGCTGCCTGCCCCTACTCCGTCGCGATCAAGCCCCGCACACGAAGAAGCCCCTGCTCATCGAACAGGGACTCCCTTTGCCATAACGCACTGAGATGCGCTTTGCCTGACACGGTCAGCGGCGCGATCCGTTTCGAACTGGAGGTGGAGCAATACCATTTGCGCGCCGGACTCGCCGATTTCACGGGTACTTCCTCGGAGGATGAGCCGGAGGTCGAGCGTCACCGGGAGTTCGGTCATCCCTTCGTGCAGCAGGACGACGGACTGGAGACGCTGAGCAACGAGACACGCGAGCAGCTCGATCGTCGTGAGGGAGGACTCGCTGCGAAGGAGCGGGCGGAAGTCGTCTCCCACCTCCGGGTTCTGGTCACGGCGCACTCCCAGAGTGACGCCATGTGGGCTTCCCTGGACGACCCCAGCTGCCAACTCTATGCGGAGCCGTACGACTCTGACGGCTTCTACCTGACGGTGCAAGCGCCGGAACCCGGCGACAACGACAGCTCGTGGGAAGTCGTGATCGGGCGCTGGGAGCCTGACGACCCGGACGAAAAGAGGTTGCGTCAATACACCCGACGCCCGTAGCCCTCGAACGATCTGTCTGGCCAACGGCGTTAACTCGGGTGGCCCGAGTCCCGGACCTGGCCTGTCGGGTGGTTCGAGCGGGGGAGTCGGTCACCGACGGCAGCGCGGCAGACGCGGGTGCCGGGCCCCATGACGTCGGCATGTTGGCCCAGGCCTGGGTGCATTCCATGTATGGCTGGGCTGCCACGGTGCCGGTCGGACGCTCATCCGGAGGTGGACCAAGGATTTTGTGCCGCAAGGCTAGACAGGGGCAGCGTTCATATCCGTTAATTCCATCCAATGCGTCGGCGCCGACCTTGTTCTATATTTCGGACGACGTTTGAAATGTCGAACGCAATGAGGGAGGTGCCGTCGGTCTGTCGGCCGTAGGGCCGCCACGTCGGCAGCACGCAAAGCCGTGACGCGCCGCGTCCGACCGTCGGACGTGTGAGCCGGCACATCAAAAGTTCAAGCAGTCGCTCTGCCGTATCGAAAGGTGCACAATGTCTTCCTCTGTCAGCAGACGGCGCCTCCTGCAACTGGCCGGGGCCACCGTAGCCGCCTCTGCCACCGGGTCCTTCATTGGCGCATCTCCCGCCCAGGCGGCCGTCCCTCCCGCAAGGGCCGACATCGGGGTCTTGGCGCACCCCTTCGAACTCGGCCAGGTCCGGCTCACCGCGAGCCGGTGGCTGGACAACCAGAACCGCACGCAGAACTACCTGCGGTTCGTCGATGTCGACCGGCTGCTGTACAACTTCCGTGCCAACCACAAGCTGTCCACCAACGGCGCGGTCGCCACCGGCGGCTGGGAGGCACCGAACTTCGCCTTCCGCAGCCACGTCCAAGGGCACTTCCTCACGGCATGGGCGCAGCTGTACGCGGTGACCGGGGACACCACGTGCCGGGACAAGGCCACCTACATGGTCGCGGAGTTGGCCAAGTGCCAGGCCAACAACAGCGCCGCCGGTTTCAACGCCGGGTACCTCTCCGGCCTCCCCGAGTCCGACTTCACCGCTCTCGAGCAGGGGACCCCGAAGGGCGTGCCGTACTACACCATCCACAAGACCCTCATGGGCCTGCTGGACGTATGGCGCCACATCGGCAGCACGCAGGCCCGGGACGTGCTGCTCGCCCTGGCGGGATGGGTCGACCTGCGCACCGGCCGGCTGACCAGCGAGCAGATGCAGGCCACGCTGCAAACCGAGTTCGGCGGCATGAACGCCGTACTGACCGATCTCTACCAGCAGACAGGCGACGCGCGGTGGCTCACTGTCGCCCGGCGGTTCGACCACGCCGTGGTGTTCGACCCCCTGGCGGCCAACCAGGACCGGCTCAACGGACTGCACGCCAACACCCAGGTACCCAAGTGGATCGGGGCCGCGCGGGAGTACAAGGCGACCGGCACGACCCGCTACCGGGACATCGCCACCAACGCCTGGAACATCACCGTCAACGCGCACACCTATGCCATCGGCGGCAACAGCCAGGCGGAGCATTTCCGCGCTCCGAACGCCATCGTCGGTTTCCTGAACAAGGACACCTGCGAAAGCTGCAACACCTTCAACATGCTCAGCCTCACCCGGGAACTGTTCGCGCTGGACCCGAACCGGGCCGCGCTGTTCGACTACTACGAGCGGGCATGGCTGAACCAGATGATCGGCCAGCAGAACCCGGCCGACGACCACGGCCACGTCACCTACTTCACCCCGCTCAACCCGGGAGCCCGACGCGGTGTGGGCCCGGCGGTGGGCGGCGGCACCTGGAGCACCGACTACGGCACCTTCTGGTGCTGCCAGGGCACGGGCCTGGAGATGAACACCAGGCTGATGGACTCCATCTACTTCCGCAGTGACGACACCCTGATCGTCAACCTGTTCGTGCCCTCGGTGCTCAACTGGTCGGAGCGCGGCATCACCGTCACCCAGACCACGTCGTACCCCACCAGCGACACCACGACCCTGAAGGTCACCGGCAGTGTCAGCGGGACCTGGGCGATGCGCATCCGCATCCCGGGCTGGACCACCGGGGCCACCGTCAGCGTCAACGGCGTCGCGCAGAACATCACCACCACGCCCGGCAGCTACGCCACACTGACCCGCTCCTGGACCTCCGGTGACACGGTCACCGTCCGCCTGCCCATGCGGGTCATCATGAAAGCGGCCAACGACAACCCGAACCTCGTCGCGGTCACCTACGGCCCGGTGGTCCTGTCCGGCAACTACGGCGACTCCGCGCTCAGCTCCCTCCCGACGCTGACCACGTCCTCGATCAGGAGGACCAGCAGCAGTTCGCTCGCCTTCACCGCCACCGCAAACGGCTCCACCGTCAATCTGGGCCCGTTCCACGACGCGCACGGCCACAACTACACCGTCTACTGGAACACCAGCGGCACCGTCCGTCTGGTCAACGTGGCCAGTGGTCTCGTGCTGGGCATCCAGAACATGTCCACGGTCAACGGTGGCCGCGCTCTGCAGTGGCGTGACTCGGGCACAGCGGACCACGACTGGCAAATGATCCCCGACAGAGACAAGGTCCGCTTCCGCAACGCCAACAGCGGCAAGGTGCTCGGCGTCTTGGACATGTCCACGGCAGACGACGCGACCGTCCTGCAATGGACGGACAACGGCACCGCCGACCACAGATGGATACTGCTCGACCAGGGAGACGGGACCTACAAGATCCGCAACGAGAACAGCGGCAAGCTGCTCGCCATCGAGAACAACTCCACCGCCGTCGGTGCGTTCGCGGTCCAGGACTCGGACGACGGCACTGCCGACAACCGGTGGCGCATCTTGAGGAACTAGTGCCCGAACCAGGCAACGTTCGCCCCGTCACGACGCCCGGCACGCACTTCTCGCCGCACCGGCCGAAAACTCAAGTACATCCAGTACGAGGGCTTCCGGCCGGCACGCCGAGAGCACGCACCGAACGCCGCTCCGAGCGGGGCGACCACGCCCTCGGACGACCTTTCCGGCAAAGCCGACCGCCCCCCGGCCGCGGAGGGGAGCCGCTGATGTCCGCCACAGCAACCGCCGCCGCACCGGACCCGCAGACGGCCGCCCCGCTGCTGCGCGTCGAGGATCTCACCGTCGAGCAAGCCACGGCGCGGCGGCCCGCAGGGTGCTCAAGGGAGTCTCGTTCGACATCCCCCGGGGCAGCACCCTCGCACTCGTCGGAGAGTCCGGGTCGGGCAAGACGACGCTCGC
>NZ_JAGMUL010000030.1 GCF_019049285.1 Streptomyces sp. AC550_RSS872 | reverse complement strand
CCGCCCGGCCTCCCCTTCCGCTTGACCTCAGTTGCCCGGCAACCGCACAGGTCAGCCACCCCGCCGGCACATCCCGGACTCGTTCAGCAGAAAAATACCTTCTCAAAGGAATTATTCTGTGCCAGGATGAAGCCGGGAGGACATCCCGGGGACGGGCACCGACCCGGGAGACCGCCACGCGCAGTGCCTCCGCGCGGCCCCGGCCGCCGAGGACGGACCGCCGCGTGCGGCCCCCCGACCACTCTCTGCCGCACCGACCGCCAAGGGGAAACATGCTGAGGTTCTCGATCCTCGGGGCACTGCAGATCCGCACCGCGTCGGGCCCGGCCGAGATCTCCGGCGATCTGCAGCGGACCCTGATCCAGACGCTGCTGGTCAGCGAGGGCCAGTCGGTCTCCGGTGAGGCGCTGGTCGAGGAAATGTGGGGGGAGGGCGCCCCGGACAACCAGGCCAACGCCCTGCAGGCCCACGTCAGCCGGCTGCGCCGCAAGCTGCGCGGCCTGGAACCCGGGCGCACCGCCTCCCGCGTCACCATCCACCCCTCGGGCTACCGCCTGACGGTCAACGAGGGGGAACTGGACGCCGCCGAGTTCGTCAGGACCGTCCGCCAGGCCGAGACCCTCGGCCCGGGCTCCCCCAAGGAGGCGGCCCGGTTACTCAGGCAGGCCCTGGCCATGTGGCGGGGGCCGGTCTTCGGCGGCTTCACCGGCGGGACCCTGTGCCAGCTCGCCGGCGCCCGCTACGAGGAGTACCACATGCGGGCCATGGAGCTGCGCTTCGACGCCGAGCTGCGGCTCGGCCGGCACGCCGCGGTCCTGGCCGAACTCGCCGAGACCCACACCAGCCACCCGCTCCGGGAACGCTTCTGCGAACAGCTGATGATCGCCCTGTACTGCGCGGGCCGCCAGGCCGACGCCCTGGACGTGTTCCGCCGCATGCGCCGCCACCTCGCCGACGAACTCGGCATCGAGCCCTCCCCCGCACTGCGTCAGGTCGAGAGCGCCATCCTCTCCCACGACCCGGCCCTGACCGGTGACCTGCGCGCCCCCCTGCTCCAGCTCACCTGACACCACCGCCCAGGGGGTGTTCTGAAAGTCCCGTGCGGTGCCCGCGCCCGCCGCGGCAGCGGCCGGCATCGCCAGCCGGTGCGTGCCCTCGGCGTGCCGGACGAAGGCCGAAGTCCCGTGCGGTGCCCGCGCCCGCCGCGGCAGCGGCCGGCATCGCCAGCCGGTGCGTGCCCCCGGCGTGCCGGCCGAAGGCCCTCGACGGGGGTCCCCCGCCCGAACGAAGCCAAGAGTCAAGGGGAGGAGCTGCTTGGGCCTTTGGCCGGTGCGGCGAGGGTGCGTGCCGGGCGCCGCGGGTGCTGTGCGCGACTTTCACAGCACCCCCTTGCCCCGCCGCGTAAGCGGCACGTCAGCCGCCGGTCAGCACCGCCTGGAACGATCCGCAACGAAAAGTGGAAACCGCCCCCCGACCTTTGGAGAACCACATGACCACGAGCCAGTCGCCGGCCCGCGCCGTGCCGGCCCAGGGGCGCGCGGAGGCCGCGCGTCCGTTACGCCTCTTCCTCGGCCTCGACGCCGTCGTGACCGGCGCCAACGGCCTCATCTACCTGTTCGCCGCCGGCCCCGTCGGGGACCTGCTCGGCATCGACACCGGATTCCTGCGCGGCATCGGCGCCTTCCTCACCCTCTACGGCACGCTGGTCGCCGTACTGGCGAGCCGTCCGGTGCCCTCCACCGCGGCCACCAAGGCGGTCATCGAGGCGAACCTGCTGTGGGCAGCCGCCAGCGTGGCCGCCGTGGTCTTCGGCTGGCTGGAGACGGACACCGCCGGCACGGTGTGGACCCCGCTCCAGGCGGCCGTCGTCGCGGCCTTCGCCGCGCTCCAGATGAACGCTCTGCGCCGGCTCGGCAACTGACATCCCGTCCCACCAGGGGGAGACATGAGGTCCCACGTCGCGGAGCTGGCCGAGATACGCCGCCAGGTGCTGGCCGGCCCGAGTGAGAAAGCGACCCAGGCACAGCACGCCAAAGGCAAGCTGACCGCGCGCGAGCGCATCGGCCTGCTGCTGGACGAAGGCTCGTTCCGCGAGGTGGAACCCCTGCGCCGGCACCGGGCGACCGGATTCGGCCTGGAGAGCAGAAAACCGTACACCGACGGTGTCATCACCGGCTGGGGCACCGTGGAAGGCCGCACCGTCTTCGTCTACGCCCACGACTTCCGCATCTTCGGCGGCGCCCTCGGCGAGGCCCACGCCACCAAAATCCACAAAATCATGGACATGGCCCTCACCGCCGGCGCCCCGCTGATCTCCCTCAACGACGGCGCCGGCGCCCGCATCCAGGAAGGCGTCACCGCACTCGCCGGCTACGGCGGCATCTTCCAGCGCAACACCAAAGCCTCCGGCGTCATCCCCCAGATCTCGGTCATGCTCGGCCCCTGCGCCGGAGGCGCCGCCTACTCCCCCGCACTCACCGACTTCGTGTTCATGGTCCGCGAGACCTCACAGATGTTCATCACCGGCCCGGACGTCGTCAAGGCAGTCACCGGCGAGGAAATCACCCACAACGGCCTCGGCGGCGCCGACGTCCACGCCGCCACCAGCGGCGTCTGCCACTTCGCCTACGACGACGAGGAGACCTGCCTCGCCGAAGTCCGCTACCTGCTGTCCCTCCTCCCCCAGAACAACCGGCAAAACCCACCCGCCGTCCCGTGCGACGACCCGCACGACCGCCGCTGCGACACCCTCACCGACCTCGTCCCCACCGACGGCAACCGGCCCTACGACATGACACAGGTCATCGAGACCATCGTCGACGACGGCGACTACCTCGAAATCCACGAACGCTGGGCACGCAACATCATCTGCGCACTGGCCCGCCTGGGCGGCCAGGTCGTCGCCATCGTCGCCAACCAGCCCCAAGTCCTCGCCGGCGTCCTGGACATCGAAGCCAGCGAAAAAGCCGCCCGCTTCGTGCAGATGTGCGACGCCTTCAGCATCCCCATCATCACCCTCCTGGACGTCCCCGGCTTCCTCCCCGGCGTCCACCAGGAACACGGCGGCATCATCCGCCACGGCGCCAAACTCCTGTACGCCTACTGCAACGCCACCGTCCCCCGCATCTCCCTCATCCTGCGCAAAGCCTACGGCGGCGCCTACATCGTCATGGACTCCCAATCCACCGGCGCCGACCTCACCTACGCCTGGCCCACCAACGAAATCGCCGTCATGGGCGCCGAAAGCGCAGCCAACATCATCTTCCGCCGCCAAATCACCGAAGCCGAAAACCCCCACACCACACGCACCAAACTCATCAAACAATACAAAACAGAACTCATGCACCCCTACTACGCAGCCGAACGCGGCCTCATCGACAACATCATCCACCCCGCCGAAACCCGCGAAACCCTCATCCACTCACTCACCATGCTCCGCACCAAACACACCAACCACCCCACCCGCAAACACGGCAACCCCCCTCAATAACAACACCACCCCACAACGGAGACCCCCATGCCCACCCCCCCACCCGCCATCCGCATCGAAAAAGGCAACGCCACACACGAAGAACTCGCCGCCCTCACCACCCTCCTCCTCACCCGCACCACCCAAACCCACACCCACACCCCACCAC
>NZ_JAGMUL010000210.1 GCF_019049285.1 Streptomyces sp. AC550_RSS872 | reverse complement strand
GCCGGCTTCAGCAGCTCCCCGACCGCGAACTCGTGCGGCAGCCGGGAGCCCTTGAACTCGCCGAGCTCCGTGCCGTTCAGCCAGATACGGGCGCAGGACTCCACGCCGTCGAAGCGCAGCACGGCGCCACCATCCGCCAGGTCCGGCCAGTCCTCGGGGAGGTCGAAGACCCGCAGGTGGTCCCCGGTCGGGTTCTCCGTCGGGACATGCGGCGGGTCGACCGGGAAGGGGTAGAGGTGGTTGGTGTAGATGGGCGAACCGAACGCGCCGTCTCCCTGGAGGACCCAGTGGCCGGGGACCGTGACCTCGGCCCAGTCCCCGGCGTCGTACCCCTCCTCGGCGAACGAGTCGTCCTCGGCGTC
>NZ_JAGMUL010000209.1 GCF_019049285.1 Streptomyces sp. AC550_RSS872 | reverse complement strand
TGGGTTGATAGGCCGGATCTGGAAGCACGGTAACGTGTGGAGGTGACCGGTACTAATAGGCCGAGGGCTTGTCCTCAGTTGCTCGCGTCCACTGTGTTAGTTCTGAGACAACGACCGTTGTCGGCTTTGAGCAGAACGCATAATTAAAGAGTGTGCTTGTTCGCTCGAAACCATTAGGGTTTCGGTGGTTATAGCGTGAGGGAAACGCCCGGTTACATTCCGAACCCGGAAGCTAAGCCTTACAGCGCCGATGGTACTGCAGGGGGGACCCTGTGG
>NZ_JAGMUL010000029.1 GCF_019049285.1 Streptomyces sp. AC550_RSS872 | reverse complement strand
GATGTGTTGGGCCCAGTAGTGGGGGATGGTGGCTTGTTGGGGGGTGAGGGGTTTGCCGGTGGTGTTGGAGATGAGGGGGGTGGTGGGGGGTGTTTTGGGGGTGTTGGCGACGGCGTTGGTGAATTCGTCGAGGAGGGGGTCCATGAGGGGGGAGTGGAAGGCGTGGTGGGTGTTGAGGGTGTGGGTGGTCCAGCCGCGTTGGTGGGCGTGGGTGGTGAATTGGTGGATGGCGTGGGGTGGGCCGGAGATGACGCAGTCGTGGGGGCCGTTGTGGGCGGCGAGGGAGGTGTGTGGGGGGAGGGCGGCTTGGACGCTGTCGCGGTCGGCGAGGACGTGGAGCATGGTGCCGGGGGGTTGGTTTTGCATGAGGCGGGCGCGGAGGGTGATGAGGGAGAGGGCGTCGGGGAGGGTGAAGATGCCGGCGGTGGTGGCGGCGGTCCATTCGCCGAGGCTGTGGCCGATGAGGGTGTGGGGGGTGATGCCCCAGTGTTTCCAGAGTTGGGTGAGGGCGTATTGGAGGGTGAAGAGGGCGGGTTGGGCCCATTGGGTTTGGTTGAGGAGGTGGGTGTGGTTGTTGTTCCAGAGGATGTCGCGGATGTCGGTGTGGATGAGGGGGGTGAGGTGGGTGGTGCATTCGTCGATGGCGTGGCGGAAGGCGGGGTGGTGTTGGTAGAGGCCGTGGGCCATGTGGGGGTGTTGGGAGCCTTGGCCGGTGTAGAGGAAGACGAGGGGTGGTGTGTCGTAGGGGGTGTGGTGGGTGGTGGTGTGGTGGGGGTCGCGGGTTTCGAGGGCGGTGGCGATGGTGTCGGGGGTGGTGCCGGTGACGGTGCGGCGGTAGGGGAAGGCGTGGCGGCCGTGGGCGAGGGTGTAGGCGGTGTGGGTGAGGTTGGGTTGGTGGGTGCGCAGGTGGTGGGCGAGGTTGTCTGTTGCTTGTTCGAGGGCTTGGGGGGTGCGGGCGGAGAGGATGAGGGTGTGGGGGAGGTCAGGGATGCGGGAGGTGTGGGGGATGTCAGTGGTGTCGGTGTCGGTGTCGGTGTCGGTGTCGGTGTCTGTGTCTGTGTCGGTGTAGGTGTCGGAGATGGGTGTGGTGTCGGGGGTGGTGGGTGGTTCTTCGATGATGAGGTGGGCGTTGGTGCCGCCGAAGCCGAAGGCGCTGATGCCGGCTCGGCGTGGTGTGGTGGTGGGTGGCCAGGGGGTGGGGTTGGTGGTGATGTGGAAGGGGGTCTGGTGGAGGTTGGTGTCGGGGTTGGGGGTGTGGTGGTTGAGGGTGGAGGGCAGGAGGTGGTGTTTGAGGGCGAGGACGGTTTTGATGAGGCCGGCGATGCCTGCTGCGGCGTCGAGGTGTCCGATGTTTCCCTTGACGGTGCCCAGGACGCAGTCGCCTCGTCCGCCGAACGCCTGCTCCAACGCCTGAACCTCGATCGGATCTCCCAACGACGTCCCTGTGCCGTGCGCCTCCACGTATCCGATGTCTTCCGGCGTGAGACCGGCGTCCGCGAGGGCCGCGCCGATGGCCTCGGCCTGCCCCGACACGCTGGGAGCGGTGAACCCGACCTTGATGGACCCGTCGTTGTTCACGGCGGAGCCCTTGATGACGGCGTGGATGGTGTCCCCGTCGGCGAGGGCGTCCTCCAGCCGCTTCAGCACGACCACCCCCACACCGCTGCCGAAGACCGTCCCGCGCGCCTGCGCGTCGAACGGACGGACATGGCCGTCCGGTGAGAGGAACGAACCCTCCTGATGGAGATAACCAGCCCCCTGAGCCGGATCGACATGGACGCCGCCGGACAGCGCCATGTCGCAGTCGCCGGCCGCCAGGCTCCGGCAGGCGGTGTGCACGGCGACCAGCGACGTCGAACACGCTGTGCGCAGGGAGACACTGGGTCCTGTCAGCCCCAGCTTGTAGGACACCCGGGTGGCGAGAAACCCCAGTTCGTTGCCGAGCAGGATCTGGGTGAGGCCCACCGTCTCAGCGAGGTCGTGCCGAGCGTAGACACGCTGTACGTACCGGTTCGTTCCGGCGCCGGCGTAGACGCCGATGGTGCCGTCGTACTGTGCGGAGTCGTAGCCGGCGTTCTCCAGTGCCTGCCAGGCGGTCTCCAGGAAGAGGCGGTGCTGGGGGTCCATGAGCTGGGCTTCGCGGGCGGTGTATCCGAAGAACTCGGCGTCGAAGAGGCCGGCGTCCTGGAAGCGTGGTCCGGCCTTGACGAAGTCGGGCCGGTTGAAGGTTTCCGGTGGTACTCCCGCCGCGGTGAGTTCCTCGTCGGTCAGAGCGACGATCGACTCGACACCGTCGCGCAGGTTGCGCCAGTACTCGTCCAGATTCGCGGCACCGGGAAAGCGCCCCGCCATCCCGACGATCGCCACACCGCCGTCGAGGCCCTTCATCCTTCCTCCCTGACACCGTCGACCAGGGCGCTGAGTGTGCGCACGGTCGGCCCCACGTAGACGACGGTCAGCGGCACGGACGCGCCCAGGTCCTGCCGCAGCCGGTGTACGACCTGGAGACCCAGCAGCGAACTCCCCCCGAGTTCGAAGAAGTTGTCGTTCACCCCGACGCTCTCGACGCCGAGGGTCTCCTGCCAGATCTCCGCTATCCGGCATTCCGTCGCACTGACCGGTGCGACGAAGGGGTTGCGGAGATTGGGGCGTTCATGCCGGCGGACCGTCGTGGCGGGGGCGTCCGCCACGGGCGCCGACCACAACGCGTGGCGCCAGTGCAGATCACCGGTGGAGACGATCACCTGGGGCTGCGGCACGGCGTCGAGCAGGGCGTCGAAGACCTGGCGGCCTTCGTCCGGAGTCAAGGCCAACTCCCTTACCGCAACGCCCAGTTCGGTGCGGTCCCGGTCATCGGAGAAGAACCAGGCCTCCCAGTCGACACTCGTCCATGGCCGGCCCGGGCCATGACGCAGCTGGGCGAACGCGTCCAGGGCGGCGTTGGCCCCGGTGTAGGCCGCGAAACCCAGCCCGCCGAGCAGCGCGGCGATGGACGAGCAGATGATCGCGATGTCCAACTGCTGATCCTGGAGCACCTCGTGCAGGACCTGAGTGCCGTAGAGCTTCGGGCCGAAGTGCCACAGGCTCTCCTCGGGGCCCAGTTCGGAGACGGCCCGGTGCGCGGCCGACCCGGTGGTTCCGGCGCAGTGGACGACCCCGTTGACGGGGCCGAACTCCTCAAGAATCCGTTGCTTGGCCTGCATCATGGCCGCCGGATCGGTGACGTCGGCGGAGACCACCATCACCCGGGAGCCGAGTTCCTCCACCGCGCGCACCGCACGGATCGAGTCCCTGACGGCTGCCGGATGATGCTCCTCGTCCCAGGTTTCCCTGGGCGGCAGTCCCGTCCTGCCGAGCAGGACCAGCCGCACGCGGTCGCGCTCGGCGAGGGCACGCGCCACGACCAGGCCGATCCTGCCCAGGCCGCCAGTGATCAGGTACACCCCGTCCTTCCTGACCGGCGAGGCCGTACGGGAGGCAAGCGGCGTCGTGACGTACGCGGGCCGCCAGCAGTGGCTTCCGCGCAGGGCGAGTACGCGGTCGGCGGCCGGCCGGGCCAATTCGCCCAGCAGGTGTCCGGCCACGGCCGCGGGATCTCGCGCGCCGTCCAGGCGCAGGTCCAGGTGGACGCAGTCGAGCGACGGGTACTCCTGCGCCAGAACCTTGCAGGCACCCAGGGCCGCGGCCTTGGGCGGGCAGAGTTCCTCGTCGCCCACGACCGAGTGCACCTCGGTGGACACCACGTCCCAGCGCTGGGCCTCCGCCATCAGTTCCGTCTCCGTGGCCTGGGCCCAGTGGACCAGGCTGTCGAAGGCACGCCGCAGCAGGCTCTGGACATCACCGGGTTCCACCGCGCGGTGCGCGTCGTCCCCGACGCTCCAGCAGTGGACGACGCGTTCCGGGATACCGCCCTGGGCGCGCAGAGCCGCGGCCAGCTTGGTGAAATGGGAGACCTGCGCGGGATCGAGAACGTACTCGCCGTCGCCGCTGTCGCCCCACTCACCACCGGAGGTCACCGAGCGGACGCTCGCACCGAGTTCCCGCAGACGGGCCGCGAGACCGCGACCGACACCGGCGCCGTCCACGAAGATCAGCCACCGCTGGGCCGCGAGGTCCCCTTCGGCGGCCGGGGCAGTGGCGGGGAGCCGGTGCCAGGACTGGCCGTAGAACCACTGGGACAAGGAGCCGTGCCGTTGCCGCGCGGTGTCGTCACCGGACTCCCGGGAGCCGGGTTCCAGCCAGTAGGTCCGGCGTTCGAAGGGGTAGGTGGGCAGGGGAACGCGCCTGGCCGACGGGGAGGGCGGGAACGGGTGACGGCGGCCGGCGAGCCAGAGCCGTCCCGCGGCGCTGAGCAGTGACGCGCGATCACTCTCCCCGTGCAGCGCCCTCGGCAACGAGGGGATCACCACCCGGTCGGCGGATGTCGCGGCAGCCGGATGCTGGAGGACGTCCGAGGTGTGGGCGGGAGCGGGGCCGACTTCGACGACGGCGACGTCCGGTATGGACCAGATCGTCGCGATGCCGTCGGCGAAGCGGACGGTGCGCCGCATGTGGTGTGCCCAGTAGTCGGGGCTGGTGGCTTCCTCGTCGGTGATCCAGGTGCCGGTCAGGCCGGACACGAACGGTGTGGCCGGACGGTTCAGCCGTACCGAGCGGACCACCTCCCCGTAGGGCTCGACCGCGGCGTCCATCAGCGGGGAGTGGAAGGCGAACCGGGTGGGCAGACGGCGGGAGACGATGCCCTCCGCGGCCAGTCCGCCGCTGACGCGCTCTATGCCCCGCACCGTGCCGGACAGCACACAGGTGCGATGGCCGTTGACCGCGGCGACGCACACCTCGTCGTCCGTGTAGCGGGCCACGGCGTCCTCGCTCAGCGGCACGGCGAGCATCGCGCCCTCGGGCTGCCGCATGATCAGACGCGCGCGTTCCACCACGAGGCGCAGGGCATCGGGGAGGGAGAAGACACCGGCGACGCACGCCGCGACGTACTCGCCGAGGCTGTGGCCGATCATGGCATCGGGCATGACGCCCCAATGGGCCCAGAGCTCGGTCAGGGCGTACTCCAGGGCGAACACCGCCGGATAGCCGAGCAGAGGCTGGTCGAGCGGGTGCTCGCTGAGCTCGGGCTGTTGCAGAAGGCCGCGCAGATCGCCCTGCGGCCGCCCGGCGGCCGCCCCCGGTGGCGCGGAGTGATCGAGGAGCGACGGGCGGATGTCCTGGCCGAGCAGGGGATCGAGGAGGTGCGCGCACCGGTCGAGCGCCGCCCGGAACACGGGTTCCCGATCGTGGAGTTCGCGGGCCATGCCGGGGAACTGACTGCCGAACCCCGCGATCACGAAGGCCACCGGGCGGTCCGGAAGAGCGGGGGCTACGGCGGTCAGGAGCCGGCCGTCGTCACGGGCGGCAAGGGCGTCCAGGGCGTCCTGCCTGCTCGTGCTCACCAGCATCCGCCGATGGGGGAAGTGCTTGCGGCCCTCCCTGAGAGTGAACGCGACCTCGGCCAAGGAGTGTTCGGGGTGGGTGCGCAGGTGGTCGTGGAGCAGGTCGGTGGCCGACTCCAGCGCCTCCGCGCTCTTCGCGGACCACACGAGCAGGTGCTCGGCGCCGTTGTCGGCCTCCTCGGCGGGCGGCCGGGGCCGCAAAGCCTGCTCCAGCACGACATGGGCGTTGGTACCGCCGAGCCCGAAGGAACTGACCCCGGCCCGGCGTGGGCCTTCCCGCTGCGGCCACGGGATCAGCTCGGTGTTGACGTAGAACGGGCCGGCTTCCAGGTCGATCCGCTGGTTCGGGGTCTCGTAGTGAAGCGACGGGGGTATCTGACCGTGCTCGACCGCAAGCACTGCCTTGATCAACCCCGCGACACCCGCCGCGGAGTCGAGATGCCCGATGTTGGTCTTCACCGACCCCACCGCGCAGGTGCCGGCGGGGACCCCGTCGAACACGGCGGCGAGCGCCTGGTACTCGATGGGGTCCCCGAGGGGGGTGGCCGTGCCGTGGAGCTCGATGTACCCGATCGTCTCCGGCGCGACATCCGCGTCGGCCAGCGCGGTGAGGATGGCGTCGGACTGGGCGCGAGCGCTCGGCGCGCTGAATCCGGCCCTTCTGGCGCCGTCGTTGTTCACGGCGCTCCCCTTGATCACCGCATGGATGTGGTCGTTGTCGGCGATCGCGTCCTTGAGACGTTTCAGGACGACCATCCCGACGCCGTCGCCTCCGACCGTGCCCTGGGCCCGTGCGTCGAACGTACGGCAGTAACCGTCCGGAGAGAGCATGCCGTCCGGGCGGTAGAGGTAGCCGTTGCGCCGTGTGTCGTCGACCGCGACGCCGCCGGCGAGGGCCATGTCGCACTGGTAGGCGAGCAGCGACTGGCACGCCTCGGCGACGGCGACGAGTGATGTCGAGCAGGCCGACTGGACGTTGACGCTCGGGCCCTCCAGCCCGAGCTTGTAGGAGATTCGGCTGCTCAGGTAGTCGGAGCGGTTGCCGATCACCACCTGCTTCTCGCCCAGCAGTTCGGCGGCACGGGGCTGGGTGGCGATGTTGTGGAGCTGGTAGGTGTTGTGCCCGGCGCCCGCGAAGACCCCGATCGCACCCTCGTACCGCCCGGGGTCGTGGCCGGAACTCTCCATGGCCGCCCAGGCGCACTCCAGCATGACCCGGTGCTGCGGATCCATGAGTTCCGCCTCGCGCGGCGAGTAGCCGAAGAACGTCGCGTCGAAGGTGCGGGCACCCTCCAGCACATAGCCGTGCCTGACGAAGTCGGGGTGGCGCAAGGTGCCCGTGTCGACCCCACGGGCGGACAGTTCGGCGTCGTCGAACCGGGTGACCGAGCAGACGCCGGCCCGCAGGTTGCTCCAGTAGACCTCTACCGTGTCGGCGCCGGGGAACCGGCCCGCCATGCCGACGACCGCGATGTCCAGGCTGTCCTCGGCACCCTCGGGGGACTGGAAGACGTCCTCACTCATGCTGGCCTCGCTTGACTCGAAGCTGTTGTTGGCGGCGTTTCAGGAGGGCGTTGCGCTGCGCTTCCTCGCGTCTGGCCGAAGGAGCGGCCGAGGGCTCTCGCCGCCGCGCGAAGAACTCGGCCTGGGCGCGCACGGTGGTGTGCTGGAACAGGTCGAGCAGGCCTATGTCCTTGCCCGTGGTCTGCCGTAGCCGGTGCTGAAGCTCGACGAGAAGCAGGGAGTGGCCACCGAGGTCGAAGAAGTTCTGTTCCGTTCCCACCTCGTCGTTCGGGAAGATCCCCTGCCAGGCCTCCAGGACGCTTTGTTCCAGCCTGTTCCTCGCGGGGGTGGGCGCGGACGGCGCGGGCCGGGCGGGGGGAGGCGGCAGCTGCCGGCGGTCGACCTTGCCGTGCTTGGACAGCGGCAGCTTCGCCAGCGGCACCAGTGCCTGCGGCATCATGTGCGGCGGCAGCCGGTCCCTGAGATGCCGCTCCACGGCGTCCACGTCGAGTGCCGGGGTGCCGCCCGGCCCTGGGTATTCCTCGACGCACTCGACGTAGGAGACGATCCGCCGGTCCCCGGGAGGGTCCTCCCTGACGACGGTCACGGCCTGCCGGACTGCGGCGCAGCTGGTGAGCGCGGCGTCGATCTCGCCGAGCGCCACGCGTAAACCGCGGATCTTGATCTGGTCGTCGCGGCGGCCGAGGAACTCGATGATGCCGTCGGGCAGCCGCCGCACGATGTCGCCGGTGCGGTACAGACGGCTGCCGGGTCGTCCCCCGAGGGCGTCGGGGACGAAGGACGCGGCGGTGAGGTCGTCCGCGCGATGGTATCCGCGGCCGACGTTCCCGCCACCGATGAGGAGTTCCCCGGCGACCCCGAACGGCACCGGTCCGCCGGTGCCGTCGACCACATGGGCCTGGGTGTTGGGCAGGGGGACCCCGATCGGGGCGGTGGCCCATTCGGCGTCCGGGTGATCGGAGACGGCCAGCGTCAGCACGCCCACGGTCGTCTCCGTCGGACCGTAGTGGTTGAAGACCCTGCAATGGGGGGCCAGTCGTTGCAGCTCCCGCAGCCATCTCCACTCGGACGCCTCACCGCCGACGACGAGGAGCCGCCGGGGCAGCAGCGCGGTGAAGTGCGCGGAGGCATGCAGAGCACGCAGATGCGACGGGGCGATCTTCAGGCAGTCGACGGGCCATTGCCGGCACCACTCGGCGAACTTGCCGGCGTCCAAGGCGCGTTCGCGCGTGATCATGTGTATCTCCCCGCCGGTGCACAGGGGGAGCGCGAAAGAGGTGACACTGGAGTCCACGGTCAACGGCTGAACCATCGCGAAGCTGAGCGGCTCCTCGATCCTCAGTCGCTCGGTGGCCGCGCAGACGTAGCTCATCAGCTGCCGGTGCTCGATCACCACCCCTTTGGGGCGGCCGGTGGACCCGGAGGTGTACAGCAGATAAGCGGCGCCCGACGGCTGCTGCCGTCCGGCCGGCGGGTTGTGCGCCGGGCGTCCGTCCAGCACGGTCCAGTCGCCGTCGAGCTCGACGACGTGCCGCCCGTCGCCGGATCCCGGCGGCAACCCGCCGGAATGCGTCACGACGATCCGGGCACCGGCGTCGTCGAGGACGGCCTCCTGCCGTGCCGGGGGGTCGTTGGGATCCACCGGTACATACGTTCCGCCGGCCTTGAGGACCCCGAGGACCGCGACGGCCAGCTCGGCACCGCGTTCCAGACAGAGCCCGACGGTCGCCTCGGGTCCCACCCCGTGTTCATCGAGGAGCGAGGACAACTGATTGGCACGCTTGTTGAGTTCCTCGTAGCTGAGACACACGTCCTCGGCCCTGACCGCCGGCGCAGCCGGGCTGCGCGCCACCCAGGCCTCGAACACCTGCGGGAACGTCAGGTCCGGCACTTTGGTCGTGCTGCGGTTCCACGACCTGATCGTCTCCTCCTCCCCGGCGGTCAGCAGGGGGAGAGAGCGCACCGGCATGTCGGGGTCGGCGGCGGCGCCGTCCGCCAGACGCAGATAGTGGGCGACCGCCCGGCGCGCGGTGCCCTCGTCGAAGACGTCGCGCGCGACCAGAAGGTGTCCGCTCAGCCCCTCCTCCTCGCCCGACAGACGCAGGGCGATGTCCCCGGCGATGCGACGGTCGTGGACGGGGAGGACTTCACAGGTGAGCCCCGCCGGGGCGGACAGGCGAGCGGCACGGCGGTGGGAGAACGCCGGCCAGCGTGGCGAGGAGCCGGTGTCGGGCGAGCCCGCCGGCCCTTCGCACGGGTCGGCCGCCACGCTCTCGCACGCCCCCGCCGTGGCGCGTGCCACCGTCCGGACCAACTGCCGGAAGCTCAGCTCGCCGGTCACCTCGAAGGAGACGGGCACGATCTGTTCGAGGCCCCTCACCGTCGTGGCCTCCCGCCCGGGCCGGCCGGGCGCCGTCACGTCGACCACCGGAGCGGACTGGCCGTACCGGTGCAGGAGCACCACATACAGGGCGAGCGTCACCGTCGCGAGGCTGCCACCGCACTCCCGCGCCAGTCGGCGCAGTCCTGCCGTGGTGTCGGCGGAGACCCCGAACGGCACCGCGTCGGCGGTCAGATCACGCTCGGTGGGCCTGGGCCGGTCCAGGGGGAGTTCAGTGGGCCCGGGCCGGGGCTTCCCCGGCCACGAAGGCGGCGGACCGTCGACGCCGGTGCCGAGAGGGAGGGGCTCCGGCAACCGGGCCGAAGCGCGCAGAGCGGGATCGGCGCCGTTGTCCGCCGTCGCGTCGGGGAGCAGTGCTGCCTGCAGGAGGCGTGCGGCCGAGGCGGGATCGGCAGCGAGTCGGTGCAAGACCAGCACTACTTCGTGCTCGTCCTCGGTACAGCGGATCAGCAGGCCGCGGGCCAGTGGCCCCTCGCTGAGATCGAGGGGTTCGGCCAGGGTCTGCTCGGTCAGCGTGCCGAGACGCTGTGCCCGGGCCGAGTCGCCGAGCCCTCTCAGATCATGACGTGCCAGCGCCACCCAGCAGTCAGTCGCCGGAATCTGCGCAGGTCGTCCGTCGATGGTGCTGAGCCGTGCCGGGTGCGCCAGGTGACGGTCCATCGCGGCGCGCAGGGCCGTGTCGAAACCTCCGAGATCCAGCTCACCCGTGAGACGTGCGGCTAAGACTACGTGTGACAAGGACTGTCCGGTGTGCTCGGGGGACATCGGCGGTAATCCAGGCGGTGGTGAGGGCGTGGGCGTCATGTGTGAAGCTGCCTCGCGGGGTCGGGTGCGGAGTTGGCCTTTCCCACGGCGGGGCGCGGCTGGGCGCCGCCCCGCCGTGGAGGTCTGCTGCGGTGCTGTACCGGCCGCGCGCGTGGGCGCGGCACGGAGGCCCGATCCAGGTGGGGGTCTCCTGGAGGCCACGGGACGCGGCCGATGCGGCTCGGAGGCTGAAGACAACGTGGTGCGGACCGGCAGGAGAAGCCCGGCCAGGGGCGCATGGGCGTGTCGCTACGGGCCTGCTCGGCCTCCGCCGGCCTGGCACCCGCCAGCCGGACCAGGGCCCGGAAACTCCCGCCCACCTCGGCTCGGACCGGGGTGGTCACCCCGGCACCGTTGGACACCCCGACCACGAGCGCGGACTGCCCGCCGTACCGGTACAGCAGCACCAGGCAGAAGGCGTAGGCCGCCGCCGGGAGCATCACGCCACCGGCCTGAACCAACTGCCGCAGCACGCCGGACAGCTCGGCGAGGCGCCCGCCATCTTCCGGGTCGGCCGCTGGCGTTGGGGAGTGGGGGAGTGTCATGAGGCTGCCTTGAGAAGGTGGGGGCGAGGACACACGTCACCTGTCCTGCCGGAGGCCACGACTGTGCGGATCGCTTGGTGCAGGAACCCGGCGAGGTGGAGCATGTCGTATGCCGTCAGTGCACCCGCTGAGAGTTCAGAACATCGCCCCCTCGGGGGAGCCGGGGTCGAATTCGGCAGTCGGTCCGAACATTCGGGAGTGTTTCGCCGCGGCGACGGCCAGTGTGCCGCTCTCGTCCCGGGAGCTCGCGACCTCGGCCAGCTGGTTGACCATCGCAGGCGTCGCCAGATTCTGATCGCGCAGTTCGGGAGAGCGTGACAACAGGACCATGGCCGCGGTGCTGTAGCCCGACTCGAGCCAGGAGTCCCAGATCGTGTCACGCGCTTTCTCCTGGCCCGCGAAGAGGTTCTTCCGGCGAGCGTGCCGGTGTGCGGGGACCAGGTCCTGAGCGCGGATGTCCGTGCGCAACTGCACCCGGCGGCCAGCGATATAGGCGATGGCGATGCCCTTGCGTATGGCGAAGCTCAGGGCCTGTTCCGCTGTGTCGACTATCGGTTCGCCCTTCTCGTTCAGAGAGGTGTTGCACACTATGGGAATCCCCGTGTTCAGCCGGAACGCCTCTATCGCACGGTAAAGCAGGGGGTTGGTCCCGGGGGCCAGGGTCTGACGCCGAGCCGAAGCGTCGAGGTGAAGAATGGCGGGCACCAGATCGCGCTTGTCCTCACGGACGTACGTCGTCTCGAGCATGTAGGGCGAGGGCCAGGAATCCTCGAACCATTCGCCGGCGTACTCCTCCAGAACAATCGGAGCGACGGGGCGCCACCACTGTCGGGTCTTCCACTCGTTCAGCAGGTCTTTCGACCGGAGGGAACGAGGATCGGCGAGGATGCTTCGATGCCCCAACGCTCTCGGGCCGATTTCGGCCTCCCCGTCTGCCCATACCATGGGTCCACGGATGAGATCCTCGACGAACTGGTCGTCCGTGAAGTCCTGGACGTCTTCGACGAAACTGTCGAAGTGTTGCAAAGCGCTCTCGAGATCGGTGAGTGGGGAACCGTAATAGGGAGTCCTGAGATGAAAGTCACCGTCAGGGAGTTGGCCCGTTCCAAGGAATCCCAGGAGGCCGATCCCGAGGGACTGCCCGGAGTCGTTGGCGCTGGGAGGGGTGAGAAGTCCCTTGAAGCCATAGTGGCGCAGGAGGAAGGAGTTGGTCGGGCAGTTGAGGGCGAATCCTCCGCTCAAGGAAAGATATGCCTCACGTGGGTCCACGCCTCCCGAGCTGAGCAGCCGGTCGATGTTTCGCAGCATGACGAGCTCGCAAGCCGTCTGGACAATCTTCATGACCGCGGACTGAAGGTGTTCCTGCGCGGTGAAGCGGCCGTCCAGTTCCAGAGACGGCAGTTGGGACTCAGCCGCCCCTATGGCGGCTTGAACAAACGGAAGCGTCTCGACGAGTGGTATACGTCGGCCTCCGAACAGCTCCAGCTTATGCACTGCCGTCTCGGTGTCGAAGGCAATTTCAGTGGGGCAGGCCGATGCCAGCGCCATCAGGGTGCCGGGCTCTTTGGAGAACATGGCTGACGCGGCGTCGTAGATGGGGGCCGGTGACTCGACGGGAGTGAAGTTGACGTTACCCCTGTTGGACACACAGCCCGCGTACCAGTACTTCTTGCTCGCCTGGTCGAGGCCGAAGTCGGGCCGGCCGTCAACCGCCAGTCCGACGATGGTCTCACTCCGGAACACGTCGGAGTCGAGAAGCAGGCCGCTGTAGAGGTGGGCAAGGCTGTGGACCGGAAAGTCCTCGCTGCCGGCAGGCAGTTGAAGTTCGGAGTGATGGGGCAGGCCGGGCGTACCCCATGATGCGCTCACATCATCCAGGGACAGCCCCTCGGCCGCGAGCAGCTCGGCCAGCACCTGGTTGTACCGGTCTGTGGTGAAGAGAGGCCAGTAGTGGTGCTTCTGCCCGCTGATACGCTCGAGTTCCCACACCCGGACCAGTTCGACTCGCGAGTCGCAACAGCGCCACAACGCAATATTCTGGTCATGGCGTGTCGCTATGACGGACAGACTGTCCAGCGGAGAAATGTAGCTCGACAGGAAGTACTTGGTGTCTGGGCGCGCGGTCACGGTTTCCCCCTAGGTGGGTAGGCAGTGGCTGCTCTGAACTTGAATTCGTGATATCGGACGAGCAGGCGGACCCCAGGTCGTGGCGCGCGGGGGTGTCAGGGCATGGAACGGCCGAGCAGGCTTCACCGCGGGCGATGTGCCGCGCTGATCCTGGCAGCCATGACCGAGAGGACCGTGACCACGCCACTGCCCACGCCATCGCTCCACGCCCCGCCGCACGCCGGTCAGCGCCCTCCGCGATCCCCCGGCTTGATCCGCTGCTGCCACCACGCGCCCGGGGAACGGGCGTCACTGGTTTCGGCATCCAGGTACGGCGGCTCAAGGCCGTGCGGCGAAAACACTTGAGCAGCGCCCGCTCGCTGACTACCTGAGCCTGATTCTGCTGTGGGTGAAGAGGTCACGTCGTAGCGATTCCGTCCTGGGCCATGCGCTCTTCCACGAGCTGAACCAGATCACCGATGTTGTCCACAGTGAACATATCGACGACGTCCAGAGTGACATTAAAACTGCTCCGGATGGAGACCATCAGACGAAGCAGCGACACGGAGGTGGCCTCGAGGCTGTCAAAAGTGTCGTCGAGCGAGACTTCACGGGGGGCGAATACTTCGGAAATCACCGACATCAAGTCGTCTGACAGGTCGTTTGACATTCTGTCTTCCTGGGCCCTTCCTGTGCTCGTGGCCTGCCGAATTGGAAGATGCTATTTACGCTGGATGGGTGGCTTCAAGACCCGGTCTCCTGCCCCCGCGGCCTGCCTCGAATCCAGGCCTCCACGAGTAGACGGCGTTGGCGTGCCCAAAAAATTCGGCCAGCATGTGATGTTCAGGCTATTCGCTCAGCCATGGCCAGTGCTTCGAACAATCCTCCCTTGAGAGCCTTGGAGACGAAGCCGTTGGGCCCGCAGGGCAGGTCGCCCACGACCGTGGTGCGATGGACGATTCGCTCCTCCTTGAACATGAGGCCGTCCACCGGCCCGGCGTGTGCCACGGCACGGTTGTCCCACATGACGAGAGTGTCCTGCTCCCAGCGAACCCGGGCATGAATCTCGTCGCGCCCGGCGAGTTCGTCCAGGAGGAAATCCAGCAGGGCGGTGCTTTCGCGGGAGTTGAGACCGCGAATCGCCTGCAGAAACATGGTGCTGACGAGCAGGCTCCGCACCCCGGTCTCGGGATGGACCCGCACCAGAGGATGGAGAGCGACGAAGGGGCCGGCCGGCTTGCCGTCGAAGCGGGGCGACGGCGAGGGATCGTGTCGGGAGTGTATGGCCTGCAAGGTGTCGAGGTATCCCCGGAGCGAAGACGACAGGCCGCTGTAGAGGGCTTCCAGGTCGGCGAAGAGTGTGTCGCCGCCTGCCGGGGGAATCTCCACGCCGCGCAGGATGGTGATGGCATTGGGATTGGCCACGAATGTGCTGTCGACATGCCACTCGGTGCGGATACGCCTCGGAGCGGTCGCGCCCAGCGGAAAGCCAGGGCCGGCCTCCGACGCGGCCAGACCGGGGCGATCCTCCGACAGTACGGTGCGCAACACGGCAGGAGCGTCGGGCAGACCGTTTGTGACGGGGTGGGCGGCGGTGGCGCCACCGAAGGCGTCGGTGAGTGCTACCTGGCGCGCGTCGTCCATCGGCTGATCGCGGAAAACGAGGACCTTGTGGCGGAGCAGGCCCTCGCGCAGGCATGCCACGGTGGCCGGCCGCAGATCGACAGCGAGATCGACGCCTGCCACCTCCGCGCCGATGATCGGCGTGAGAGGCCGAAATCCTATTTCTGACACCTGTACCCCCAGTGTTGTGGCTATGCGTCGAATGAGCGACGCCCGTGTCATTCCCGTTGCCGAACTGGGGCGAGCCCAGGGAAAAACTGGCCATGCGGACGGGGCGGCTCTTCACACTTGCTGACTTTCCCGAACTCCTTCCTGACGGCATGTCCGGGCAGTGGCGCCAACGTCAGCGGTTCGTTGACCGGCCGATGCCAGTACTCCGAACAGTCCTCCGGGTGCTTTGAATCATTGGGAATCGTCATTCTCAGCGGCTGAGGAGGGCAGCCGACCTTTAGGTGACGAAGGGTTTGTTGTGGGGGTCGGGCCCGCGCTGTGGCGTCGGCGTCGGCACCGCGCTCTGCCGCGTGGTGCTTCGCGCGGGAATGCTGCGGTGGCCAGACCGATTTGCAACGTCGGCGAGCACCGGGCTGCCGGCGGCATCAACACCGGCGCCCGTCCCTGCTCCTGATTGACTACCAGATGGATCTTCGCGATCAGCCCAGCCTGCGGCGTCCGAGTCTGTGGTTGCTCGGGCTCGGTGCAAGCGTCACCAGGCTGTTTCCTGCGGGCGAGTTTCAGGTGATCAGCCTCTGCGTATTCGCGCGGGCTTTCGGACTGGTGGAGGGGCCGGGGTTCTGGGCCAAGGACCGTCACGTTACTGGTGGCGGAATTATTTGGCGGTGACCAACTGCCGCTTGCTGCATACCGGTTGCGGACCGGGCTTGCCGCCTTACGGCGGCGATGACTCCAGCGCCGCCCACTGCGCGTCTGTCGAATTTCCACGAACTACGAGGAGCGATCACGGGATGACCTTGATCCACTTCTAAACCATGCCTTGGAGATGGAGTAGTCGAAGCGCTTCGAGGACTACGTGACCATGACACCCGTCCCCCTCGAGCGTCAACCCCAGCGAAGCTTCTTTCGCATCGCAGAACGCGGAACCGGCCGACCTGGCCATCAGTCACGCCAACCACCGTTGCAGTACTAGTGCTGGATTCCTCTTTACTGGGTGTATGTGCTGGTGGCGGGGTGGTTCGGGTGCTCGGGGGCGGGTGCTGGGCGTTGGTGTCACGAGCACGGCCAGGCGGTGATGAGGATGAGCGGGCAGTGGTGCGCCGGCTGTCGCGGGCGCGCAAGGCGCCCCGGGGCGCGGTGCTGCGGGCCCGGATGGTCGAGCTGAGCTGGGCCGGCCTGCGGGTGCCCGCTATCGCGGACGAGCTGGGATGGGGCCGGAAGACGGAGCGGCGTTGGCTGCACCGTTTCAACCACTCCGGGCTGCATGGGCTGGAGGATCTGGGCGGGCAGGGACGTAAGCGGCGGATCACCGAAGCCGAGCGGTCCCGGATCATCGCCCTGGTCAAACAGGTGCCGCCCGGAAGGCTGGAGGTCCAGCCCGGCGGCGACCTGTGGGCTGCGGACCAGCCCGGGCCGGCTGAGTGGACGCGGGACTCGTTGGCCGCCCGGGCCCGGCAGTTGGGCATTGAGGTCGGCCGCTCCCAGGTCCGCAGGATCCTGCTGGCCGAGGGCGTGCGCTGGCGCCGTACCCGTTCCTGGACCGGCTCGAAGGACCTGGACTTCGTGGGAAAAGGACGCGGATCATCGGCCTGTACGCCCAGCCGCCCGAGGGCGTGACGGTCATCTGCGCCGACGAGCTGGGGCCGGTGATCCCGCGCGCCTTCCCGTCTGCACCGGGCTGGTCACCGGGCGGGCACCGGATCAAGTCCGAGATCGACTACAGCCGCGGCCCGCAGAAGACCTGGGTCTACGGAGCCTTGCGCGTGCGGGACGGCCAGCAGATCACCATGACCGCGTCGTCCCGAAGCAGCGTCTTCTGCCAGCAGTTCCTCCAGCAGGTCGAGGACGCCAACCCGACCGGCGAGTTCTGGGATCGTCACCGACAATCTGTCCTCCCACAACAGCCTGTCCACCCGGACCTGGCTGGAGGACCACCCCCGGCTGGTGGCGCATCCTCCGCAACCGCCCTGGCCACACGGCAGCTCAACGCCCGCGTTCGGCCCTGGACCTGGGGCCGGCCAGCCCCGCCGCCCGCGAACTACGACGCCGATACGTGTACATCCAATGAGGAGCCCAGCACTAGCTATCTATTGACTCCTGTTCGGTGTCGTGCCAGCCTTCCAGTCGAAGCGCTTCGAAGACTTGTCGACGAGATCACGAACAACCTCTCTTCTGTGAGGTGCCCCTTGGCGAAGTTCTGCCATGAAGTTCTGCCATCTTGTCTTCTATTCGCTCCAAACCTAATTGCGTAGTTTCGAGAATCCACCGGGCTCCCTGCTGTTGAGCGGGGTGCTCAACAGGGACTCCAGATGTACGGGCGCGATCTCTCTTGTCGGAGTGGTCATGTTCCTCTTTCCAGGCCGGGATTTTCTGAACTTCGTTCCTTCGGCGGTGCGCGACTACGAGTCCGGTGCCCTGGTAGCCGCTGTCGGCGATGGTCATGGTGTGGCCACCGTCTCCCTGGCGCCGATTGGGCCGCAGGAGCCCTGCTGGTTGCCGGGCGGCGGCCGGCCAAGCCCTGTGACCATGCGCCTTCAGGCGTCGACGACCATCTGATGCGCCGTGGAATAGCGGTAGTTCGTCCACTACTCGGCAAGCGAGCGGTCCCGGGTGGGCACCAGGGTGTCGTCCATGATGATCACGGCGCCCTGGCGGAGCCGCTGGCACGGCTGGCGCGCGAGTAGCAGTCCGAGATGGTCGACGGTTCGGCCGGCCGACGACTTCGAGGCGCCGACCAGAGAGTGTGCTGGTGCACCATCAAGTTCGTGCGCGCGCATGCTGCGACCAGCAGGATGCATTCCTGCACTGAAAGGCTTCACGGTCACTCCTGGTGTCCGTCACCCGCGGTCTCGCCGCGCACCGCGGTCACCAACCTGCTGAAGCAGCGCGGGCCGAGCCCGGAGAACAGACGTGTCCGGACGGCTCCGACGCTGTGATTACACCAGTCACTCGAGATCATCTCACCCATGACCAGCCGTTACGGGACAGACTTACGGGGACTCGGAGTTTTTGACCACAATGCTGACAGGTAAGAGGTCTGCACCCGCTACCACGGCGTGCCGGCTATCCCGAAATGGCGGCGCTCCTGGCCGATCAATCCGTCGAGCCGTGGTCAATGTCGCGAATCCTGGAAGCCACGTCGATGTGACCCAGAGCATGCTATTTGCTGGAAAGCATGTCTACTCGGAGAAGTCAATGACGCTGAACATCGAGGGCGCTGACATGCTGGCAAAGTTGGCAGAGGAGCAGGGGGTATTGCTCGTGTCCGCGCCGTGCAGCCCTGCCTATTCAGAATGATGCGAGGTCTGTGTCGGCGGCCCGACGGCATGTATGGTGCGGAGCGGAAAAGGAAGGAGGCGAAAGGGAAGTGCGGTTACATGCCTTAGGCGTCGGTGCGGATCTGTCGTCGAAATTTCACCTCACGTGCGTTTGTTGTGGCTGGCGATGTGGGCCGGAATTTAGACATAGATGTCCAGAATGTATGGGAGCCTTGGAGTGCAGTATTGACCTGAGGAATGCACGTCTCAGGGACAGTGATCAGCCAGAGATTGCGTATTTGGACTTTCTGCCGGTCGTCGCGCCCGGCTTCCTGGATTCTGGTCTGAGTGTCCGCACTCCTTGTCGGCCGGCGCCTGAGCTGGGTGCGGCGATCGGGTTGCCCCGTCTGTGGTTGAAGGACGAGTCGCGGCAGCCGACGGGTACCACGAAAGATCGGCTCGCCTCGGTGGTCCTCGCTGTGTTCCGCCAGTTCGGGATCAAGGAGTGGGTGGCGTCGAGCACCGGCAACAGTGCGACGGCGCTGGCCCGGGCCGTGCTGCGGGACCAGTCGATGCGCGCGCACTTCTTCTGCGGGAGCGACTTCACGGCGGACCACCAGCTCGAACCCGGTGATCAGATTTCCCTGAACACGGTGGTCGGCGGCTACTCGGATGCCAGTCGAGAGGCCCAGAAGTTCGCCGCGGAGCGCGAGATCGCCTGGGAGGGAGGGTTCTTCAACTGGGCGCGCAGAGAAGGGGTGAAAATCGCCTACTTGGAAGCGTTCGACACCATGCCGCAAGAACCGGATGTCATCGTGCAGGCCATCAGCAGCGGAATGGGGATGATGGCCGCTCGCAAGGGGGCGAAGGAGTATCTCGCCACCGGCAGGATCGGCTCGATGCCTCGCTTTTTGATGGTGCAGCAGGACACGTGCGCCCCCATGGCGAAAGCCTGGCAGGACGGGCGCACCGAACTCACCGACCACGATGTCATAAGTCGCCCCAGAGGCCTCGCGCGAGCCATCCTGCTGGGGGACGGACGGGCGAGCTACCCGTATATGCGAGACATCGCGCACGCCACCGGGGGCAGCATTGTGTCCGTAAGCCAGCGGGGGATGGAGGAAGCTCGAAGGATGCTCCTGGAAATCGAGGGGGCGGACGTCTGCTATTCGGCTGCGGCGACCATCGCCGCGCTCCGCGTCGAGGCGAGGGAGCAGCGAATTTCGGCGGACCAGGTGGTGCTGGCCAACTTGACCGGTCGCGCACGGAACACAGAGGCGCTCTTATGATGCTGAACCATCTCACCCCGGGACAGCAAGAAAATCACCGGTTGTTCCGCTCCGGTGCCGAGTCGCCCGTACAGCGGCACTACCGGGACGCCAAGGTGATGGAGATCATCGAGGGCACCACACAGATTCAGCAGATCCTGCTCGGACAGTTCGCTGTCTCCGGGGCTCGTTCGACTCCGTCCTTGGCCTTGTGAGAACGGAACATCACATGCAGTCATTTCCCCGGCAGGACAGCCGAACCTGGTTACGTCCGGTACCCGGCCGAACCGCTCCGGCCCAGGCGCGCCTGTTCTGCTTTCCCTACGCGGGAGCCGGCGCCACGGTCTTCCGCGGCTGGGGGCCGGGGCTGCCGGAAGGAGTCGAGGCGCTGGCGGTCCAGCTCCCGGGCCGCGAGGACCGTTTGCCAGACCAGCCGGTCGATGATCTCGACGAGCTCCTGACAGCGCTCGCTCCCGGACTGCTCCCTTTCCTGGACCGGCCCTTCGCCTTCTTCGGGCACAGCATGGGAGCCATCATCTGCTGGGAGCTGTGCCGTCGGCTGCGCGGCGAACAGGGGATCGAACCGTTTCGGGTCTTCGTCTCCGGTTGCCGCGCGCCGCAGTTCCACGAGTCGCGCACACGGGGTACGGCCGACCTCTCCGACACCGAACTGGTCCAGGAACTGGTCCGCCTGGAGGGAACCCCGCGGGAGCTGCTCGACAACCCCGAGTTCCTGTCGTTCGTCCTTCCCGCCTTCCGGGCCGACCTTTCGCTCTTCACCAGCTACGTCCACCGTCCGAGCGATCCACTGACATGCCCTGTGACGGTGTTCGGGGGCAGCGCGGACCCACGGGTCGATGTGGAGCACCTCAAGGGGTGGGCGGATCTCACCACGGGCCCGTGCGACGTCCAGGTCTTCGAGGGCGGGCATTTCTTCCTGACCACCCAGCAGGCGGGGGTGTTGGAGGCCATGAGCCGAGCCCTGGCCGGAGGAGGCATCTCGTGAACGTCGAACGGACCGGCCCGGTCACCTGCGGCCAACTGTCCGTACTGCGCTCCCTGGAGTCGTACGGACCCACCGGCCAGGCGGTCGCGAACCTGGTGAGTCTATGGGACGTGCCGCCGGGCGCCGAAGTGGTGCACGTCGTGGACGCCTGGCAGCGCCTGGTCGCCCTGCACGAGTCGTTGCGCACCACGTATGTCACGGACAACGGCAGGCCTGTTCAAGTGGTCCGCGCGCCTCACGCGGTTCGCGTCCCCTCGGTCGAAGTGGCGGAAGCGACCGAGGCGGCCACGAGGGCGGTGGCCGCCGAATGGGCGGCGGAGCCGGTCGACATTCACGAAGGACCGCCCTGGCGCGCCTTCGTGGCGGTACACCAGGGGATTCCGCTGTACCTGGTCACCGTCATCCATCACATCGCCGCGGACAACGGCGCCCTGCACGTCCTGTTGCACCAGTTCCGCCGACTCGTCGACGGAGACGTTCTGGGGCCGCAGGCGAGCCCCGTGGACCTGGCGCTCTCCCAGCGAACCGACCCCGAGATCGCGCGTGCCGCGAGCCACTGGGCCCGCAACTGGGGCTCCTTCGAGCCGGCGGACCGGCACCACGGGGACACCAGCACACGCCGGCGCGCCACGATCTACAGCAGGGAGGGGCTGAGCGCCGCCCAGACCGTCTCGCGGCGCACCGGTGTGTCGGTTCAGTCGATACTGCTCGCCGTGGGCGGCCTCGCACTCGCCAGGCTCAAACAGCGTGAGCGGATCACGCTGGGGCTCATGACCGCGAACCGGCTTCACGAACCATGGGCATCGCTGGTGAGTTCGCTGAACCAATGCGTCCCGCTGCCGATACGGATCGACGACGACATGTCACCGGACATGTTTCTGCGCACCACGTACCACGCCTGTATGAACGCCTATCTGCACGGCTGTTTCGATGTGGACGTCCTCAGGGACGAGCTGAACGAGGGCGGGCACCAGGAGACGGACCCGACCTACTTCTCCTCCCATTACAACTTTCTCGGTCAGGGCGACGGCGAACCGTCGGCCGACTCTCCCGCGCGGACCACCGTCGCCTGGCGCACGTCCAAGCAACGGATCGGCCCCAACTTCCATCTCGTCGCGGCGGTGGAGAGCGGGCTCTTCATCGGCGTGGGCGGCAGCACCGAATTCCTGCCCGGCAACCTGCCGGCGGCCCTGGCCGCCTCGATCGAGGGCGGGCTGATGACCCTGGCGGAAAATCCCCCCGAGTCGCTGCGCGGACTGCGACTCGATCCGCGCCGCGACATCGGGGGCCTTGAACCGTCAGAAGTCGACGCAGACACACCGCTTGCTTCGCGTCATGCCGATGTCTCCTCTCTCCCCGGCGCCAGTACTGAGGCCGGCGTGCGTAGATCGAACGGCAAGCATTATTCGCAGATTTCGATCGAAGGGGAAGACCGAGGTTGAGGACCGAAACGAAGGCGCAGGCCCGGCCACTTGGCCGTCCCGCCGGTGCGGCCGGCGCTCTGACCGACCCCGCGGCGCATCCGGGAACTCCGGACATCCGCGGGCCACTGCGGTACATGTGGTGGCTGGTTGCCAGCCAGTCGAAGCGGGTGGCGTGCGGTGCGCTGCTGGGCAGCAGCTGGATGGTCGGGCTGATGCTGCCGCCCTACCTGCTCTCACGGGCCATCGACGACGGACTGACCGCCGGTGACACCACGGCACTCGTCAACTGGAGCGGCGCCATACTGGCCGTCGGCCTGCTCAACGCCTGGTTCTCCATCATGCGGCACCGCACGATGACGAGGATCCGCATGGACGCGGCGTTCCGTTCCGTGCGCATCGTGACGGAGCACGTCACCCGGCTCGGCGCCATGCTGCCCCGACGCGTCTCGTCGGGCGAGGTGTTCACCATCGGCTTCGGCGACATCGCGCTGATCGCGAATGTCCTCACCATCACCGGCCCGGGCTTCGGCGCCGTGGTCGCCTACGCCGTCGTAGCCGTCCTGCTGTTCACCATCTCCCCGCTGCTGGCCTTGCTCGTCCTGCTCGGAGTGCCGGTACTGGTCGTCCTGGTCGGCCCGCTGCTGGGCCGGCTGCGAGGAGCGGAGTGGACCTACCGGGAGCACTCCGGGCGACTCACCTCCCGCCTGATCGACATGACGGAAGGGCTGCGCGTACTCAACGGCATCGGGGGCAAGGACGCCTACGCCGAGCGCTACCGCAGCCACTCGCGGACGTTGCAGGCCGAGGGCTACCGCGTCGGTGCCATGACCAGCTGGGTCCAAGCGCTCGGCGTCGGACTGCCCGCCGTGTTCCTCGCCGCGGTGACGTGGGTGGCGGCGCGGCTGGTCGCCGAGGGCAGCATCAGCGCGGGCGAACTCGTCTCGGTCTACGGCTATGCGGCGGTGCTCGTGGTCCCGGTGTCGTCCTTCATTGAGGGGGCGTACGACCTGAACCACGGCGTGGTGGCGGGGCGTCGGCTCATCCGCTTCCTGGCCCTGGAACCGTACACGGCCGATCCCGAAGCCGGACTCGACGCCCCCGGGGAGGACGCCGTACTGCACGATCCCGCCTCGGGCGTGGAGGTGAGGCCCGGGCAGTTCACCGCTCTGGTCAGCGCGCGTTCCGCGGACTCCGTGGCCGTGGTGGAACGTCTCGGCCGCTTCGCCGAGTCGGACGCCACCTGGGGCGGTGTCCCTCTGGCGCGGATCGCGCTGCGCCAGGTCCGCGAACGCATCCTGGTCGCCGAGAACGAGGCCGCCCTGTTCCCCGGCACGTTGTCCGACGTCGTCAGCGGTCGCTCGAAGCGGGATCCCGACCGTGTGGACCGCGCGGTCGACTCCGCGATGGCCCGCGACATCGTGCAGGGCCTTCCCGACGGATACGACTCCCTCGTCCAGGCAGGGGGGCGCAATCTCTCAGGAGGCCAGCGCCAGCGCGTCCGGCTGGCACGCGCACTGCTCGCCGCACCGGAGGTGCTGATGGCCCTGGAGCCCACCTCCGCGGTCGATGCGCACACCGAGGCGGCCGTCGCGGCACGGCTGTACGCCCACCGGGAAGGGCGTACGACAGTGGTGACCACCACCTCACCGCTGCTGCTGGACCGGGCGGACGTCGTCTGCTTCCTCGTCGACGGACGGCTGGCCGCCACCGGGCCCCACAGCCGGCTCCTGGCCACACACCCCGACTACCGGCGCCTCGTCTCCAGGGGCCTTGACGAGCCTGCCGACGACGCCAGGAGCGACGCTCCCGGCCACACGGCACAGGAGAACGTGCGATGAACCACGCGGCGACCTCAACGGACCGAGGACCTCTCATAGCCGGCCGGCCGCGGATTCTTCGTGCTGCCGCCGAACTCGTACGCCAGGACCGAACGGCCTTTGTCGCCATGGTGCTCCTCAACGCGCTGGCGGTAGGAGCGGGCCTGGTCGGGCCGTGGCTTCTCGGCCGGATCATCGACGAGGTGCGCGGTGGCGCGGGAGTCGGCACGGTGGACCGGCTGGCAGCACTGATCCTGGCCTCCTCGCTCGCCCAGCTGCTCCTCGTCCGCTACGCGCGCGGGGTGGGATATCGCTTCGGCGAACGCACACTGGCCCGCGTGCGTGAGCGGTTCGTCGACCGGATCCTCGCCCTCCCCGTCCCCGTGGTGGAGCGGGTCGGCACCGGCGACCTGGCGGTCCGCGGTACCGCCGACATCGGTGCGGTCGGAACGGCCATGCGTGACGCCGGGCCGGACGTCTTCATCGCCTCGATCCAGGTACCGCTCATCCTCGGCGTGGTCTTCCTGGCCAGCCCGCTGCTCGGGGTCTGCGGGGTCGTCGGTTTCGCCGGGATCGCCGTTGCCGTGCGCTGGTACCTGCGCCGTGCCCACCCCGCCTATCTGGCGGAGGGGGAGGCCAATTCGGCCCTGGCCGAACATCTGTCCGGTGCCGCTGCCGGAACACGCACCATCGAGGCGTTCAGGCTGGAACAACAGCAGATCGCGCACTGCCTCGAACGGATCGACACCTGCTACCGGACGCGCATGCGGACGTTGTACCTGCGCTCGGTCCTCTTCCCGGCCGTCGACGTCTCCTACGTCATCCCGGTGGTCGGCGTCCTCCTGGCCGGCGGCGTGCTGTACCAGCACGACGTGGTCAGCCTCGGCGCGCTGACCGCCTCCGTCCTGTGGCTGCGCCAGCTCTCCCAGCCGCTGGACACACTCTTGCAGTGGCTGGAATCTTTGCAGCGCAGCGAGGCCTCGTTCGCCCGCGTGGAGGGCATCGGCGTGCTGCTCGACGCCCAGGGGGAGACCGCCCCCACGGCGCCCGGCGTGGAGCCGGTCGACGACCGTATCGAGCTGACGCGCGTGCGCTATTCCTACGACGGTGCGCACGACGTCGTACGGGACGTCGACCTGACCGTACGGCCCGGTGAACGGCTTGTCCTGGTGGGGCCGTCCGGAGCGGGCAAGAGCACCTTGAGCAGACTCCTCGCCGGCATCGACGTGCCGGACAGCGGGTCGGTGCGCGTCGGCGGGGTCTCGCTGTCCGCGCTGCCGCCGGAGCTGCTGCGCCGCCAGGTCGTCCTGGTCACTCAGGAACAGCACGTGTTCATGGGGACCCTGCGTGACAACCTGTCCCTGGCGGCGCCCACGGCGACGGACGCCGAACTCGCCGAGGCGCTCGCGGCGGTCGGCTGCGACTGGGCCGTGCATCTGCCCGACGGCCTGGACACGGAACTCGGCGACGGCGGGCACCACCTCGACGGAGCGCAGGCACAACAACTGAGCCTGGCCCGAGTGCTCCTGGCCGACCCGCACACACTGATCCTCGACGAAGCGACGGCGCTGCTCGACCCGCGCAGCGCGCGGCGTACGGAGCGCACCCTGGCGGCAGTGCTGGACGGAAGGACGGTCATCGCCGTCGCCCACCGCCTCCACACCGCCCAGGACGCCGACCGCGTAGCGGTGATGGAGGACGGCCGTCTCACCGAACTCGGCAGCCATGACGAACTCGTGGCCGCGGGCGGAGCGTATACCGGCCTCTGGAACTCGTGGCACGGCCGTTCCGGGGGTGTCTCTTCCTCGTGATCCGTCGACAGCATGGGAGCCGCTGATGGGCGCAGAAGGTCTCGTACCGGAGGAAGACACCGCCGAAGCACAAATGCTGCGACGGCTGTTCGCCGAGATCCTGGGCGTCGGGTCCGTCGGACCCGACGACAGCTTCATCGCCCTGGGCGGGGACAGTGTCACCATGCTGCGCCTGGTCACCCGGGCCCGCGAGGCCGGCTTGGAGATCGGCATCGAGGACGTCTTCGAGTCCGGAACGGTGGGCCGGCTGGCCGCTGTGGCGCGGGCGGCCGGGCCCCCTGCGGCCGTGGAGCCTTCGGCGGACATGACGCTGCCGAGCCAGGAGGAACTCGACGACATCGCCGCGGAGATGAGGGGTTAGCCGTGTCCCATTCCGACATCGAGGACATCCTTCCCGTCACTCCCCTCCAGGAGGGGCTCTACTTCGAGTGGCTGTACCGAGAGGGGGAGGAGGGCTCCTACATGCTCCAGGACACCCTGGAGTTCGAGGGGGCTCTCGACCCCGACCGGCTGGCCGACGCGGCGACGGCCGTGATCGCCCGGCATCCCGCGCTGCGTTCGGGGTTCTGGATGCGCCAGGGCACGGGACAGCTCGTGCAGGTCGTGGGCAGAGCCGCGCCGCAGACGGTGACCACCGTGGACCTCACCGGGGTGGCCGAGGAGCGGCGCGAGAGCGAGCTGGCTGCGCTGCTCGCCGGTGAGCAGCGCAGCCGGCACGAGCTCGCCAAGCCGCCCTTGCTGCGCTGCGTGCTGGTCAGGCTCGGGACCGAACGCCATGTGCTGGCCCTGACGTACCATCACATCCTCCTGGACGGCTGGTCGGGCGCCTTGCTGCTGGAGGAGGTCGTCGAGGCGTACGGCCGTTCCCTCACTCCCGCGGAAGTGACCGCCCTGCCCAACCCCTACCGGGCGTACGGCTCGTGGCTGGCGGGACAGGACCGGGCGGCGGCCGAGCGGGCCTGGCGCGATCACCTGTCGGGCTACCGCCCCGTCGCCCGTCTGGCGCCCGGGGCGGTCGGCAACACGGCGCTCGACGCCCGCCACCTGAGGCGCCGGATGGACCGGCACGCCACCGAGCGGCTGCGTGCCTGGGCACGCGAGGGCTCCTTGACGCTCAACACGCTCGTCCAGACGGCCTGGACGATGGTGCTGGGCCGGCTCCGCGACAGCGACGACATCGTCATCGGCAGGACGGTCGGTGGCCGGCCCGCCGAACTCCCCGGCAGCGACCGCATGATCGGAATGTTCGCGAACACGGTACCGGCGAGAGTCCGCCTCGACCCCGCCGAGACCGTGGGGCACCTGTGCGGACGCCTACAGAGCGAGCAGGCCCGGCTCGTGCGGCACGAGTTCATGGGGCTGGGCGCCATCCAGCGGCTGTGCGGACTGCGGGAACTGTGCGACACGGGATACGCGTTCCAGAACTTCCCCGGAACGCCCCGACGGCCACGTCAGCACGACCACGGCCTGCGGATCACCCCCGGAGGCGAGAACACCCCGCACTACCCGCTGGCGCTGACGGCCTCCTGCGAAGACGGCGAACTGACCACCAGGCTCACCTATGCCGGCAGCCTGTTCGAACAAGCCGTGATGGAGAAGCTGGCGTCCGCCCTCCCCCTGGTGCTCGACCGGATCGTCACGGATCCGCAAGCCCGGGTCGGCGAGTTCGACGATCTCGGGATCGGCCTCCTGGCCCGTCCCGAGGAAGCGCCGGACGGCGACCGGGGTGCGTCCGGACCCACCGAGACCGCAACGGCGAGAGCGCTCATCGGACTGCTGTCCGAGGTCCTCCACGTGCCCGAGGCGCGGCTCGGGACGGACGACGACTTTTTCGAACTCGGCGGCGGATCACTGCACGCGGCACATTTGTCCATCAAGGTCCAGCGGACCCTCGGCCTCGAACTCTCCGTGCGGCAGATCTTCGACCACCCGGTCATAGGCGACATGGCGCAGGTCTGTGCGGCGCAGCCCGCACAGCCGGCCCAGGAACGATAGGGGTGGCCGCCTTGGACCCGATCGCCACCGACACCGACATCCTCGCCCCCATGTCGGACCTGCAACGGCACTGGTGGGCCAGCGAACGGCTCTCGGCGGATCCCGCTCTGGTGATGCCCGTGGCGGTGAGCCTTCGCGGCAGGCTCGACGCGCAGGCACTCGGTGCGGCGGCCAGAGCGGTCGCCCAGCGCCACGAGTCGCTGCGGACCAACTTCGGCAGGGTGGCGGGCAAGCCGGTCCAGATCATCCACAGCCGCCCCCGGGAACCGGTCGTCTGGACACAGGACATCAGCGACGTACCGGAGCCCGAGCGGCCCGCCGCCCTGCGTGAGGTGTTGGCCCGCGAGCACGGCCGTCCCCTCGACCTCGCGCGCGACCCGCTGATGCGGCTCGGTGTCGTGCGACGGGCGGAGAACGACTTCGTTCTCGCGCTGACCCTCCACCACGTGGTCGCGGACGGCTGGTCGGTGGACGTTCTGTGGCGGGACCTGGCACGGGAGTACGCGCGCGTCCTGCGCGGCGGCCCGGAACCGGTGGACGCGCCGCCACCGCAGATGCGCGACTGGGTCGCGCGGGAACAGCGGGTCGCCCGCGGGCCGAAGGCGGCCGCGGAGATCGCGTACTGGCGCCCGGTGCTGCGCGAGGTACGTCCTGTCGGGATCCCCGGCGACCTGCCGACGGGAGAGGTGCCTCCACCGCACAGACGGTGCACCCGCCGATTCACCCTGCCGGAGGAGGTGGGCGCCGCCCTGGTGGCATCGGCCAAGAAGTTCCGGGCGACTCCGCACATGATCGCCCTGGCCGCTTTCATGAGACTGCTGGGCCGCTGTGCCCAGCGGCCGGATGCCGCGGTGATCACCCTGTTCAACCGCCGGGGCGCACCCGAAGTCGCGGAACTCGTGGGCTGTGTCCTGAATTTCGCGGTAATCGCCGTCTCCGTGCCGCCGGACGACGGGCCCGGGCCGCTCGTGCGCGTGGTCCGTTCCGCCCTCCTCGACGCCTACGAGCATCAGGAGATCTGTGCTCAGCGGATCTGGCGGGAGACCGGATTCTCGCCGGCCTCCGTCGACGTCATGTTCATTTTCGACCAGGAACCGCCTGCCGACGAACGGATCTTCCTCGGGGACGCCGTCCTCGAACCGCACGTCGAGGCAGAGGCGAACGAACGCGAACGGCCGGGCGCCGCGGCCCCCGGGATCAAGTTCCGCCTCCACCTGACGCGAGCGGGACTGACCGGCGGGATCGGGTACGACGCGAACTGCTACAGCCCCGCTTTCATCGACGCCTTTGTCGACGCGTACGCCACGTCGCTTTCGGAGACGGTCCTCGACTGAGCAGACCTGAGAGGGGAGATCCATCTCGATGCGCCCATGGCATCTGGGAACCGAACCCGCACCGGAATCCGCCCTGCCAAAACTCGGCATGTCTTCCCACGCGCTCGCGGAGGCGGCCGGACTCGCCCTGACAGAGCGCGAAGGCGTGCCGGGGCCGGCGTCGGTCTGCGACACCGTGAACGATCTGGCCGACCACGACCCCGACCGTGTGGCCTTTGCCGACAGCGGCGGAAGGACGACGTACGGCCAACTCCGGGACAAAGTGGCCTGGTTGCGTTCGCTCCTGTTGGAGCGGGGCTGTGCCCCGGGCGATCGTGTCGCGGTGTCGGGACCACGGAGCCTGGATCATCCGGTCGCGTTCCTGGCCCTGGAGAGCCTCGGTGCCACGTATGTCCCGGTGGATCACCGGTGGCCGGCAGAGCGTCTGTCCCAGATCTTCGCCCAGACCAGGTGCGCGTACGTGCTGGCGCACGAGGCCGGGCAAGAGGAGGGCTCCGAGGCGGAGCCTCAGGACTTCGCACCCGCGCTGCTCAAGGCCGCGGCCGGCACACGGATCGAACTGCTGTGGACCGCGGAGGCAGCCGGGCACGAGCCGTCACCGCTGCCATGGACCCCGCCCCGCTGGACAGACCACCAGGCCCGGTACGTCATCTACACCTCGGGCAGTTCGGGAACACCCAAGGGCGCGGTCGTCGAACACCGCGGCCTGATCAATCACCTCCGGCACATGGGCGAGGCCCTGGCGCTCACCTCCGACGACGTGGTCGCCTTCAGCGCGCCGCCGACGTATGTCGTGTCGATCTGGCAGATGCTGGCGGCGCTCACCGTGGGTGCGACGGTGGCCGTCATCGACGACTTCGACACGACGCATCCCCGACTCCTGCTCAGGGCCCTCGGCGAACACCACGTCACCGTCGCCCAGTTGGTCCCCACCATGATTGATCTCGTCGTCGACGATCTCCGTCGCCGGGGACATGACGACCCGCTCCCAGAGCTGCGCTGGATGATCGCGACGGGGGAGGAGCTGCGTCCGCGCCTCGCGGCCCGTGTGCTCGACGCCTTGGCGAACGCCCGCCTCATGAACGCCTACGGAATGAGCGAATGCTCCGACGATGTGGCTCAGCATGTAGTGCGACGGGAGGACACCCGGCGTTCGCGGCTGCCCGTGGGGCGGCCCATCGCGAACACGACGCTCCACGTTCTGGTCGAGCAGGGAGAGAGCTGGCGCCCGGCCCGCCCCGGCGAGACAGGAGAACTGTTCGTCGGGGGGCTGCCGGTCGGCGGGGGATACGTCGAGGCCCAGGACGGACGCCCGCCCGTCTTCTTCTACGACGAGATCGATCCCGGCTCCCCCACGCTGCGGCTTTACCGCACCGGCGATCTGGCACGCGTCGAGGACGGCCTCGCCTATTGCCTCGGCAGGGCGGACCGGCAGGTCAAAGTCAGGGGCATGCGGATCGAACTGGACGAGATCGAAGCGGTGCTGAGGCAGCACCCGGCCCTGGTGCACTGCGCGGTGACCGCCGAGTTGGAACAGGAGACCCAGCGTCTTCGGATCCACTATGTGGCCGCCGAGGAGGTGTCGGCGAAGTCGCTCCAGAAGTTCATCGACAGCAGACTCGCGCTGGTCCTGCCAGCGCACTGGGTGAGATTGCGGGAGATGCCCGTGATGCACAACGGAAAGATCAACTACCGGGCACTCGCTGCCCGATGAGAGGCGAGGCAGACATGATTCCCCCCTGGGACCACCGGTTCGAAGACCTGATGCGTGCGGCGTTGCGACTGCTGGAGCCCGACGAGCCGCTCCTGCCCGACATGCGTACCGCCGACTATGGACTGGATTCCCTGGCCATGGTGCAACTGATGCTGGGAATTGAGGAGACGTACGGGATATCGATCCCCGACGACGTGGTGGAACCAGGGCTCTTCGCCACCCCGGAAATGCTGTGGAACACGGTGGCCGAACTGTTGGGCAGTGACTCCTCGTCGATGGCCTGACTCGCGCGACCGACGGATAACGCGTCCAAGTGAGGAGGCACCGATGAAAGCCCTGGCGCGAGATGTGGTCAGCAGAGCACGGCAAATCCCGGACAAGTACCGCACTTTCTCGGCGTCGCCGGTTGACGCGCGCCGCGTGTACGGGATCAGCGAAGCGTTGCTGGCTGTCCTTCTCGACGTGGGACTTCCCTGTACGGGAGCGGGCGAGAACGTCGCATTCGATCCGCTCGACTTGGAGAACACGGCCGCGGCACTGGGACTGCCGTCGTCGCAGATGGCAGCGATGCGCCGATGGACGAGGCCCCTCGCGCAGGCCCAGGCCCCGGAAACGGGCCATGAAGGAGGCTGTGATTTCTCGCTGAGCCACCATCTGGCGTCGGCGCTGGGAGCATCGGCACCCTCGAAAATCGAGCAGATCGTGTCGCAAGTGGTCATGGCAACGCGTATCCACGATTTCGATGCGCCGTTCGATGCCGTGGCGGACGAGGCACGGCGGTTGGTTTTTCACCGGATTCCCGATGAACTCGCCATGGACATCGGGTTCCTGAAGGAAAACGGGACTGGCCGACTGCCGGTCAGCCGCTCGCCACCTCTGTCAGGTCGCGGCGGAGGTGGGCCATGTCACCAGACCGGCGACCGGATTCACGGCGAGGCGTTGGCAATCCCTCCGCGCCCTTCTCGGCCTACGCGTGGGCGACGGCCCTCACTCCTGACGACGCACCTGAAGTCGCACCTGAAGCCGGACCGTCCCAAGAAAGGATGTTCCCAGTGCCACCAGCCATGTCTCCGTCCACGCCGCAAAGCGGATTGCTGCATGAAATATTCTCTGATATCGCCCGGCACGCACCTCATCGCGTCGCGGTCACCGAGCCCGGCGGAACCTCCCTCACCTACGGCGAACTCGACTCGCATGCACAGGCGCTGGCAGCCCGGCTGCGGGCGCAGGGCGTGGGCGGGGGAGACTTCGTCGGCCTGTGCCTGGAGCGTGGCGTCGACCTGATCGTGGGGCTCGTGGGGATCCTCAAGGCGGGCGGGGCCTATGTGCCGCTCGATCCGGATCACCCCGCGGCCCGGCTCGACCTGCTCATGGAGGACACGGGGCTGCGCACGGTCGTGGCCGGCACACGGACCGCATCCTGGTTCGCGGACCGAGACGTGCGCGTCGTCCGAGTCGACGAAGAGACGGTCGACGACAAGACGGTCGCCGAAGAGGAAAGGGCCGGGGCCCGCCGTGAAACCCCCGACGACGGCCAGGAGATCGGACCGGCCTATGTGATCCACACCTCCGGATCCACCGGGGTACCCAAAGGGGTCGTGGTCGAGCATGGCAATGTGGTGCGGCTGTTCACGACGACCGCGGACCGCTTCGCCTTCGGGGCCGACGACGTGTGGACGCTCTTCCACTCGGTGGGCTTCGACTTCTCCGTCTGGGAGATCTGGGGCGCGCTGCTGCACGGTGGGCGCCTGGTGATCGTCTCGCAGGAGGCCGTCCGGACGCCGGAGCGACTGCTGGAACTCCTGGAGGCCGAGGGCGTCACCGTCCTCAGTCAGACGCCTTCCGCTTTCCGGGCCCTGATCGCGGCCGAGGGGTCGAGGCCCGACACGACGAGGCTCGCCCTGCGGCTGGTGGTGTTCGGCGGCGAACGGCTGGACGTCTCCGCGCTGCGCCCCTGGATCGAGCGACATGGCGACGACCGTCCCGAGCTGGTCAACATGTACGGCATCACGGAGACGACAGTGCATGTGACGGCACGGCGCATCCGCGCGGCCGACCTGCGGCAGCCCGAGGTCAGCCCGATCGGCGTCCCGCTGCCGGACATGCGCGTGAGGCTGGTGGACGAAGAAGGCCGGGTCGTCGGGACCGGAACTCCCGGTGAGATACAGGTCAGCGGTCCCGGGGTGACGCGCGGCTATCTCAACCGCCCCGAGCTGACCGCCGAGCGGTTCGTGGCGGAGGCAGGGCGCCGCTGGTACCGGTCAGGGGACAGAGCGGCCCTGAGCGCCGACGGAGAACTGCTCTATCTCGGAAGGGCCGATGACCAGATCAAGGTACGCGGCTACCGCATAGAGCCCGGTGAGGTGGAACACTGCCTCGCCGGTCACCCGGAGGTGTCCTCGGCGGTGGTCGTCGCGCGCGACTACGAGGGAGACGTGCGACTGGCCGCCTATGTGCTGCCCGCACCGACCGCCGATGCGGCACAGCTGACGGGACGCCTGGCCGAGCACGCACGGACATCGCTGCCGCTGTACCTGAGGCCCGCCGTGTACCGGCTGCTGGCCGAAGTGCCACTGACTCCGCAGGGAAAGACCGACCGCACAGCTCTCGACGCCCACCTGCTCGACGAGCCCGTGGGCGCACCGCCCCTCGTGGCCGCAACGGACGACCAGCCGGACGACCAGCCGGCCGGCGGGGCGAACGCGGCGGAGACCGCGGTCGCCCGCATCGTCGAGGAGGTGCTGGAACGGTCCGACATCCGACCGGACCAGGACCTCTTCGAGGCCGGCGCGACATCCCTGGCCTTTGCGCGAATCCTCGCGGAGATGCAGCGCGAGTTCGGCGCGAGCGTCGATCTCGCCTCGCTCGGAGACATCGCGTCCGTCCGGCGGCTGGCCGCCGCCGTCGAGTCCCTTGCCGTCACCACTCACGCACCGGCGACAGAAGGAGTATCCGCATGAGCCTCACACCGACTGCCGACCGTTCGTTCGCCCTGAGCCCCGAGGAGCTGAAGCAGTTCCACGAGCAGGGCTTCATCGGCCCTTTCAAGGTGTACGAGGTCGAGGAGATGCGCCGGATCTGGCGCAGGGAGCGCATCCAGCTCATGGATCGCAGCATGGCGGTATATCAGGGACACGCAGCGGAGTCCGGCAACACGAACATCTCCAACTACGACCGTCATCTGGATTCCGCCGTGCTCGCCGACCACATCACCAGGCCGCAGATCGCGGACCGGGTCAGCAGCGTGCTCGGCCCCGACGTCCTGTGCTGGCGCAGTGAGTTCTTCCCCAAGTACCCGGGCGACGAGGGAACGGACTGGCACCAGGCGGACACGTTCGCAAACGCCTCGGGGAAGCCGCAGATCCTGTGGCCCGAGGGCACGGAGGACTTCGGCGGCACGATCACCGTCTGGACGGCGTTCACCGAGGCCAACGAGGAAACCGGCTGTTTGCAGTTCATCCCCGGCACGCATCAGACCATGTTCTACGACGAGACGAAACGGATGCACTACGACCCGGACCGCATCAACCACGAGACGAAGAAGGGCGTCCGCCGCGGATTCTTCGGCTACGACTATCGGGAACTACAGAAGGACCCGGACTGGGAACCGGACGAGTCCCAGGCGGTCCCGATGGTGATGCGTCCGGGCGAGGCCATCCTGTTCTGGTCCACGCTGATGCACGCCTCACTCCCGCACGCCGGCCGCACACAGGAGATGAGGCTCGGCTTCGCGGGCCGTTACGTTCCCACGTCGGTGCGGGTCTATCCGGACACGGACGTGGTGGAGGAGTACGGCGGCAGCGTCAGCCTGGAGCGGTACGGGGCCGTCCTGGTCAGTGGAGAGGACCGCTACGGCCACAACCGTCTGGCGACGGAGACCACCCGCGGCCACGCTTTCAAGCGCCGCGCCTGAACCGGTACATCCGAGGAGCCGGCGGGCCGTCTGCCCGCGATCGGCGAAGGCCGGCCGGATCTGCCGCGCCTGGAGGCAAGGGACCACACCATGACTGCCCACGAGGGAAACGCCACCGACACGACACACGTGACCACGCAGGACGGCGCGACGCTGCGGATGAGGTCGGCCGGTGACCCCGGTCGTCCTGCCGTACTCATCGTGTCGGCGTGCGGAATGCCGGCCGCACTGTGCGATGCGTGGCTGGGACTGCTGGCGCGTGACCACCATGTCGTGACCTGGGAGACCCGCGGCCTCTTCGGCGGACCGCACGGCACCGGCGAGGACGCCGCGACATTCGACCGGATGGGGCACGGGGCCGCGGACCAGGTCGGCGACCTCTTGGCGGTCCTGGACCACCACCGGATACCGCGCGCGCACTTGATGGGTCTGTGCGGTGGCGCGGTTCTCGCGCTGCGCGTGGCGGCGGAACACGCCGACCGTGTGGCGTCGATGAGTTTGTGGCACGGAGACTTCGAACTCGGCACGGATGCCCCGAAGACCAGCCATCAGCGCAATCTCCGCGCGCTCATGGACATCGCCGCGGAGAGCAGGCAGAGCGCGGCGATGGTGCACGCGGCGGTGCCCCGGAACACGACCGCCGAGCTGCCGCCGGACCTCGCCGACCTGGTGCTCCATCCCTTTCGGGACGCGGAGACGTTCTACCGCTACTCCCTTCTCAACGGCGCCCTGATGGCAGAGGACGTCCGTGACGCCCTGCCTGCGGTCAAGGCTCCGACGCTCGTCGTCACCAGCGAGGACGATCAGACAGCCCATCCGGCGGGGTCACACGCGGTGGCCACCGCCCTTGCCCGGTCGAGGATGCATGTCGCGCCGCACGGTGACCACCTCTCCGTCTTCAGAGCCGGAGACGGTCTGACCGCCGTCGCCCTGGAGTTCCTCGCAGAGGCCGACGAGCAGAGGGTGCGTAGGTCCGTATGAGCCATCTCATCGCGACCGTCCTCGGGGACGTGGCACTCGTCGTACTGGTGTCCTGGCTGTGCGGCGGCCTCGCCCGGCGTCTCGGGCAGCCCGCCGTCATCGGCCAGATCTTCGCGGGCATAGCCTTGGGGCCGACCCTGCTCGGCCGGCTTCCGGGCGATCCGTCCACCTATCTGTTCCCCGCCGAAGCACGGCCGTTCCTGGCGATGCTGGCTCAGACAGCGGTCGTCCTGTTCATGTTCGCGGCGGGCTACGAGATCGACTTCCGTACGTTCAGGGCCGGACGCGCCGCGGTGAGTATCGCGGTGGCCGCGTTGCTGGTCCCGATGGCCCTGGCCGTCGCGGTCGTCGAGTGGTGCGGACGGCTTTTCTCCGCCGTGGACCCCGTCCACGCGGACCAGGGCTCGTTCGCGATGTTCATGGCGGTGGCGGTCTCGATCACCGCCCTGCCCGTGCTGGCGGCCATCGTGCGCGAACGCGGCGCCGCCGGCACACCGGCGGGAACGGTGGCGATCGCGGCGGCCGGTTTCATGGACGTGGCAGCCTGGCTGGTACTGATAGCGGTACTCAGCGATGCCGGACAGACCACCCGCTGGCCCTGGCCGACCGTGCTCGCCTTGCTGGCGGTCTTTTCCGCATTCCTCTTCGCCGTTGTACGGCCGGTGCTGCGCTGGTGGCTGGAACGGCCTGCCGCCGTCATGAGCGACCCCGTGCCGGTCGCACTGGTCCTCGCTCTGGGGAGTGCGTGGGTCACCGAGTCCCTCGGACTCCATGCCGTTTTCGGGGGATTCCTCGCCGGTCTGGCCATGCCGCGGCGGGACGGCGCGCCGAACGTTCTGGTGCTGAAGCCGGTGGAACAGACGTCCCGGATGTTGCTGCCGCTGTTCTTCGTCACGACCGGCCTGTCCGTCGACATCGGAACGCTGGGCGCGGACGGCCTGGCTGTGCTGGGTGTGATTCTGCTGGTCGCGGTCGTCGGCAAGACCGCGCCCGCCTACGGGATGGCCCGCCTGCACGCTCTGGATGCCCGGCAGTCGGCGCTGGTCGCCGTCATGGTGAACACCCGTGGACTGACCGAGCTCATCGTCTTGGACATCGGCAGGTCCGCCGGGCTGATCGGCGAGCAGCTGTACGTCGTGCTCGTACTCATGGCGCTGGTCACGACCTTCATGACAGGCCCCTTGCTCCAGCTACTGGGCAAGGAAAGGGACAAAATCAGAAAGAAGAGTCGCTCGACAGAAGGTTTGGAGCTTCACCAATGAAGGTCGAAAACGACGCGTTCTGCGAACTGACTCTGCACGGCCTGGAGACCGAACCATTCTTTGACAGGCCGATTGCTGTATTGGCTATTGACAGGACGATTGCCGTGTTGGCTAAAGTTCTTGAGTCATCCGATGATTGGCGTTGGTGTCCAGCCCTGTTTCCCGGAAGGGAGGGAGCCCTGCGGACCGCCCTGGTGATCGGCGCGGAGCGTGGTCTCGAACTGGAGACCGCACGGGCGTTGCTGCGTCTCGGCTTCGCCGTCGAATCAGGGGTATTCGATGTGGCAGTCGCTGGCCGAGGGCGCGCGTCATCGTGCGACTGGCCACGATTGGGACGACGGGCCGTCCGGAGGCTCCTTCGAGCTCGACGGTACCGGTGCAGTCATGAGCCCGGCCGGCCGGGTGCCCGGCTACCTGCCCACGGCCGAGTCGCTTGCCGAGCACACCGCCGCGGCGAGGTGGCGCGAGGCCAGGTTCGCAATCATGGTCGCCCGGGGCCCGTACTCGGTGCCCGCCTTCGCCCGCCCGGCGCACTCCTTCTATGGCTTCGCCGAGTGGTACTGATCGTGTCAGCAGGTGGCGCCGGAGGAGTTGCAGCGCGTGATCCAGGGGTTCGTCGCCGAATCTGGGCACCCGCACCTGGAGCACCACCGCCGGGAGTTCGGCGAGGACGTCACCTGCGACGATCCGATCGACCGGTGGCGGGCCGAGGGGGAATCCCAAGCCATGGATCGAGCGACTGGTTCAACTCGGCCCGCCGCGCCGGCCGGGCGGCCATAGCGGACGAGCCCCTGTTCGACTTCGCCTTCAACCGCTGAAGCGACCCGAGGCGGGGTGGGCTGCTTCTATCGGCAGTTGCTGGATGTGCGCGACACCGATCACCTGCGCCTGCTGGCCATGCTTCGGTGAGGATGCCGTGTGTCGAGGAACGAGAGGTACGTGAGTGAGTCAGAAGTCTGCTATCACGCGACATGAGCTCGTCTTCCAGGCGGAGCGTGGCGGCACGTTCGCCGCGACCTGGGGCCAGCGGCATATCAGGGCCGAGATTCAGCGGTTCGGCCCGGTGGACGACTGGAACCTACGGTTCCGTTTCCATATACCGGCCGGCGCGGACGGTCCGGTGACGGTGCAGCACGCGCTCGACTGCATACGCACCCTGATCGAACGGCACGTCGCGTTGCGCACCCGGTTCCGGCTCGACGCATCCGGCGGTGTCGTGGAGCAGATCGTCGACGCGGGCGGGCGGATCGGTGTGGACATCGTCGCCGAGGACGATCCGGAGCGGTGCGAGCAGGCGTTATCGGCGCACTGGGACGCCTCGGCGTCCCGGCGCTTCGACCTCGAATTGGACTTGCCGGTCCGGTTCATCCTCGGCGTGTGCGGCGCGAGCGCGTACATGTTCGGGATCGTCGTGTCGCACGTGAACCTGGACGGGGCAGGCGCCCAGCTGCTGATTGAGGACCTACGGCGGATCGTGTCCGGGCGCACGCCGGAGCCGGTCGCGCTCGATCCGATCGCCGCGGCGGCCGAGGAGAGCGGCGCGCTCGCCCGCGCCCGCAGCGAGCGGGCGCGGGACCTGATGCGCCCGGCCATCCTGGCCGCGGCGGACAATCCGCTACGCACCCCGCGCCACGCGCCGGCGGTCCCGATGGTCCGGGGCGCGCATCTGAGCACGGACTCCTTCCAGTCGGCGCACGATTACCTGGGGGGCAGGCTCGGCCTGTTCACCTCGGGCGCGATCACGATGGTCGCCGCGGCCACGGCCATGCACCGGGTGCTGGACGCGTCGCGCGCGGTGTTTAAGATCGAATGCGGGAACCGGTGGACGCCCGCGACCCAAGCCTATGTGGGCCACCGCTCCCAGCCGATCTATATCGCGGTGGCGGGCGACGCCGCCGACGCGGTGGCCGAGATCCGCAGCGTGGACCGGGCGATCTTCGCAGCCGCGCGCCGTTCCCCGTATGACCCGGACGTCATGCAGGCGCTGATCGAGCAGGTAGGCGCCGACTCCTGGATCAGCTTCAACGACTTAAGCTCGCTCGCCGACAAATCCAGCCCGCGCACGGCGCGCCCCGAACTCGCCGACGCGTTCCTGCGCCACGATGAGGACGCGCATCCGACGCCCCTCGAGTACCACGATTCACGCCCCATCGGCGCCGGCCCGCTCCGGGTCCAGGCGATGATCCACCTGGGGGGGCGCTACGTGGACCGGCTCAGCCTCTCGCTCGAAGCGGACGACGAATACCTCAACACCGAGGAGATATCGGCGCTGCTGCGCGAGACCGAGCGCACGGTAATCGATCTTGCGCGCGCCGATCACGCAAAGGCCGAGGCGCTTCGATAGAGCTAACGGGTTCAGCAACGCGAAACAGGTTCATGATTGGCGGCCTTTCAGCTGCATGCTTAGGTCGCGAGGTCGCGAGGTCGCGAGGTCGCGAGAATCACAATAGAGAGTGCGCGCTGACGGCGGCCGTGGAAAACTGGCTCTTCCAACATTTTCGTGAAGCCGGTCATGCGGCCGTCGTTTGTCGTCACCCGTGCGCCTGTCGACTGGCGGCGACAAGTAAGACGCGTTTTCTCACATCGTCCAGGTGGAGCATGCGCTCCACGCTGCGATCCGCAGCGAACTGCGGGCACGGGCCGGCGATTCAGTGAGGGGTTCTCATCCTGACGCGGCAGCGAGGTGAAGGGCGAGGACGGCCTTCACGATCGTGGTGATGTGGTTGGTGCTGCTGCGTACCTTGCGCAGCAGGCGCCAGCCCTTGAGAGCCGCCATGGCTTGCTCGCCGATGCAGCGGATCTTGGCGTGGGGGTGGTGTTGTGACGGTGCTGCCACCGTTTGAGGCGGCGCCCTTTGAACGGGACCGGGACGTTGCGGGCCGCCATCAGGTCGTGCGTCGCTCCGGGCAGCGCGGGCGACGCCCACAGCAGCCGCCCGCAGGGATCGGTCAGCACCTGCACATACATGCCGTGATGCCGCTTCTTCCCGGAGCAGTAGGGCCGGTCGGCGGCGATCCGGTCGATCGGCAGCACGGTGCCGTCCAGAATCACGTACGCCTTCGTACGGGCCGTCGCCATCGCTTCGTCGAGTGTCGGTGCAAGCGCGGCCAGAACGTCGATCGCCTCGCGGACGTAGCGGTACAGGGTGGCGGAGGGGCGTCCTCATACTGGGCACGTTCGGGCGATCCGACAACGCGGCGAGGCGCCGTAGCTGTCGTCGCGCGCCCTCCGGCGATGTCCCCTCCCGCGCGACCGCCGTCGGCCCGGCCCCCTCCGCCGCCCGGCCCCGCTCGCCGCGCCGATTCGTGAACGCCGCCCTACGCTCGGGGCATGCAACGCCGCCCGATGCACATGTCTGCCGAGGCCCAGGACGCTCTGCGCACCGCGCTGGAGGAACTCCGCGCGGAGCTGAAGGTCCCCCTGAGCTTCCCCAAGCGTGTACTCAAAGCGGCCGACAAGGCCGCGGGTGAGGCGCGCTTGCCCGACAAGGACGCCACCCACCTGCCGTTCTTCACGATCGATCCGCCGACCTCGAAGGACCTCGACCAGGCCATGCACCTGGAACGGCGGCCCGGTGGCGGCTACCGCGTGTACTACGCCATCGCGGACGTGGCGACCTTCGTCAGGGCGGGCAGCCCTCTGGACATCGAGGCGCACGACAGGATCGAAACGCTGTACTTCCCCGACCTCAAGGTGCCCCTGCACCCGCCCGTCCTCTCCGAGGGCGCGGCCAGCCTGCTGCCGAACAAGGACCGCCCCGCCCTGTTGTGGCAGCACGACCTCGACGCCCACGGCAATCTGACCGACTCGTCCGTGAGCCGGGCCGTGATCCGAAGTCGGGCCCAGCTCGACTACGCCGGCGCCCAGCAGGCCATCGAGAACGGCACGGCGGAGGAGTCCCTCGCCCTGCTGCGCGAGATCGGCGAGCTGCGGGAGGCCGTCGAAATCGCGCGCGGCGGCATCTCGGTGAATCTGCCGGACCAGGAGGTCACCCTCGAGGACGGATCGTTCCGGCTGCGCTACGTGGCGACGCTGCCGGTCGAGGGCTGGAACGAGCAGATCTCCCTCATGACCGGGATGTCCGCGGCCCAGATCATGCTCGACACGGGTACCGGCATCCTGCGGACCCAGAAGGAGCAGGCCGATCAGAACGTGATCAAGCGCCTGCACGACATCGCGAAGGCCCTGGGCATCGTCTGGCGGCCCGGCATCTCGTACGCCACGCTGGTACGCAGGCTCGATCCCCAGAACCAGCAGCACATGGCCTTCCTCGCCGAGGCCACGAGCACGATGCTCAAGGCGGAGTACACCGTCTTCCGCGACAACCAGAAGCCGGCGTACACGATGCACGCAGCGATCGCGGCCCCGTACACCCATTGCACGGCTCCGCTGCGGCGCCTGGTCGACCGGTACACCGGTGAGCTGTGCGTCATGGCGTGCGCGGACAAGGCCCCGCCGAACTGGGTGCTCGACGCCCTGTCCTGCATCCCGTGCGACACGGCACGGGGGAAGGGCGGCCTGGCGGACCGGCAGACCGTGGACCTGGCCGAGGCCGCGGTGCTCAAGGACCGCGTGGGCGAGGTGTTCGACGCCACGGTCATCGACACCGACGCGGAGCGGGGCAGGCCGCGCGAGGGCAAAGTGTTCCTGGCCGACCCCGCCGTGCTGGCCAAGGTCGTCTCGACCAACGGCCTGGATCTCCAGCTCGGATCCAGCATCAGGGCCAGGCTCAAGCAGGCGGACCCCGCCGTGGACGAGAACAAGGTCCTCTTCACCGTGCCCTGAGGGGGGTCCGTAAGGATCTTGGAGTGCCTCGGGCATAGCGGGCCATCGTGCCACCTGCGACCTATCCGGCGAGGGCGAGGTTGTGCATCCGGGCGATGCCGAGCACGGCGTGGTGGACGCCGTCGCCTTTGAGGCGGCAGTCGCGGAGGATCTTCCAGGTCTTCATGCGGGCGAAGACGTGCTCGACAGGGGCTCGGACCTGTTTGTGGGTCCTGTTGTGGTCTTCTTTCCAAGCTGGGATCTCGGTCTTCCCGCGGTCGCGACGGTGCGGGATGACGAGTCCGGTTCCCGGGTAGCCGCCGTCGGCGATCGTGAGGGTCTTGCCGACGGCAGCTTTGGCACCGGACTCCGCCCCTGCATTGCAGCCGTTGCGGTTCCCGGCGAGCGGTCGGCCGACCACGACGACCAGGCGGGTGTCTGCGTCGATGACGACCTGATGGTTGGTGGAATACCGGGAGTTCTTCGATCGCTCGGCGATGGTGTGGTCTCGGGTGGGGACCAGGGTGCCGAGGTGGTTGACGACTCGGCCAGCCGTGGACTTCGAGACGCCAAACAGCGGAGCGAGCTGCCTCAACGTCAGATTGGTACGCCAATAGGCGGTGACCAGCAACACCCGGTCCTCCAGCGGCGGGTTCCACGGCCGGCCTCGGTGGACCAGATCTGCTCCATCACGCCGCAGCGTGGTCAGCAGCTTGCCGAAGCAGCGCGGGCTCAGCCCCGCGAACGGGGTTATCCAGGACGGCTCCGATGCCGTGATCACACTGGTCACAGCGTGATCATCACTCAGGACGACCCCACGCTGAGACAATCCCACAGCTACGCTGATCGGGGCAGTCCACAGTGAGCAAGACCCGGGGGAAACCGTGAACCAACCGCTGCTGTTCCTCGACGTGGACGGACCGCTCAACCCTTACGCGGCCCAGCCGGAGAGGCGCCCCGACGGCTACACCACACTCAGAGTTCCCCGGAACGACGCCCATGAGGACGACAGGGTCCTCTCGTCCCGACGACGCCCCCTACGTGTCTGGCTCAACCCGGAGCACGGACGAAGCCTGCTGCGGCTCGGCTTCGAGTTGTGCTGGGCCACCACATGGATGGATGACGCCAACCGGTGGATCGCACCGGTCCTCGGCCTTCCGGAACTACCCTTCGTCGACTTCGGCGACGCCCTGCTCCAAGAACGCCCTGATGGAGTCCACTGGAAGACCGGACCGTTGGTGAACTACGCCAACGGCCGTCCTTTCGCCTGGGTGGACGACGAGCAGAGCGAGCTGGATCAGACGTACATGACCGCCCACCACCAAGGCCCCGGGCTCCTGCACCACGTCAACCCGCGGATCGGCCTACGGGAGAACGACTTTTGCGCACTCGCCGACTTCGCCCACTCCCTAGCCACCTCACCCGCTCTTCAGGCTGCTCCGTACTCGGAGCCAAGATCTTTGCGGGACAGTCCTTAGCTGGCCTGCGTGAGGCCGGGTACACGGGCCTTTCCGTGGCGGACCTCACGAGTCGATTCACTCTTCGCAAACCTGCCAAGAAGCTGACCCCAGCTGCAGTTCGTGGCGGACCTGTCGAATCGCCAGGCAGCGGCTGACCTGCGTGGGCACATCGACGGGAAGTCTGTGGCGGGGTTGGAGTCGACCGTCAGCGAGGGCCTGTGTGAGAGCGCGGGATGTGAGCTGATGTTCGTTTCGTCGTTGTGGGTGAAGTCGCCCTCGCCTGACGGCTACGGACGGGGCAGGGTGAACAGCCTCGGTTCTGGCTCGGTCAGGATGTTGCGCCCGGTCAGGCGCTTGAGCTTCAAACGGACGTTGTTGATGTTGTTAGGAGCCGGGTCCAGGTCCATCGCCTCGCACACGCCCCGTGCCCGTAATCGCCCGTGGTCTGCACGTTTCCTGAGCCTCGGTCTGCTGTGCAACCCGCTGCAGATGACCGGGACGACGACGGCGGACGGCGTGTTCTGGCAAAGGACGATGACAGGGGTGACCGGCAGCGGGCGAGAAGGCCGCCGTCTCTTCGGATCCGGTTCATGGAGGGCGCGGCCCCGGACGGACTTCAGCGGGCGAGCAGTCCGCGGAGAACCACCCTTTCCACAGCTGCGACGAGTTCCGTCAAATGGGAGGCGTCAGCGCGGAGTCGGTCCGCGCGCCAGGAGAGGCCGAGAACGCCGTTCATGGCGGCCCACAACGCGGTGGCGGTGGTGACGGGGTCGAGGTCGGCGGCGAGCGAGCCGTCGGCCACCCCGTCGGCCAGGGCGGCGGCGAGTTTGGCGTTCTGCTCGTCGACGAGCGCGGCGACCCGTTCCAGGGCCGCGGGTTCGTCCGGCGGCTCGGCCAGCAGGCGGAACTGGTGTGGGCGCTCGGCGGCGAAGCGGACGTACGCGGCCGAGGCGGCCCTGATGCGTTCCACCGGGGTGCCCGGGGCAGCGTAGGCGTCGTCCATGTAGGTCCGGTTGTCCTCGAGTGCCCGCTCGGCAACCGCGATGAGAACGGCCGCGCGGCCGCCCACCCGGTTGTACACCGTCTGCACGGCGACATCCGCGCGTTCGGCGATGCCCTCCAAGGTGACCGCGGCGGGGCCCCCGGAGGCCAGCAGCTCCTCGGCGGCGTCGACGATGGCCGCACGGGTTGCGGCGGCCCGACGTGTCGTGCGTGTGACCTTGCTTGTCATGGTCTCCGCTACTTTACGAGGTGCTCGAACGGCCGGACCCCCTGGGCCGCTTTCTTCAGCCCGGAATTCAGCGGGAACCGGCCTGGTGGCGCTCATGCACCGCCGAGTCGTGCCAGCCCGACGCCGAGGCGAGGCCGAGGGCGCGCTGGACCGTCTGAGGGCGGAAACCGACACGTTCGAGTATCGGCCGGAACAGACCGGGAGCGTTCGCGGTCAGGGTGAGGGACCTGGGGACGACGACGCGGTCCGCACGGCGCTCGATGCCGCGGACGATACCGGCGATGACCTTCTCCAGCGGCACCATCTTCCACAACCCCTTGGAGTTGCCTCCCCAGAGGGCGTGCCCGGCCGGGTCCGCGGTCACGTCGTCCATCATCGGAGTGCGGAAGAACGTGGGGTGGGCGCTGCCGACACCGACACCCAGGTGGCGAACCTCCAGGCGAAGGCTGTCGCACATCGCCCACACGCCGGCCTTGCTCGCGGTGTAGGAGATCTGGAGCGGCGAGTGCACGAAGGCGGCCATGGAGGAGATCGCGAGGAGATAGCCGCGTTGGGCCTCGACGTGGGGCAGAGCCGCGCGGAAGGTGCGCCAGACCCCGTTGAGGTTGACGTCGATGACACGTTCGTAGGCCGACGGGTCGATGGTCGCCATCGGGGCCATGGTGTCGATCCCGGCGCCTGCGATGACGATGTCGAGGCGCCCGAAGTGCGTGGCGGCCTCGTCCATGGCTTGCTGCAGGCCGACGAGGTCGCGTACATCGGCGTGCCAGCCACGGGCGACCGTTTCGTCTCCCAGGTCCTGGGCTTGGGCCGTGGTGGCCGCGAGGCTGAGGTCGAGCAGCGCGAGGTTGGCGCCGCGCCCGCGCAGGGCCCGGGCGAGGGCGGCGCCCAGGCCGCCGGTGGAGCCAGTGAGGACGACGGTGCGCCCGGCCAGGTCGTAACGGGGCATGACAGCCTACCTAGGTGAGTCGGTCTGCGGGGACTTGCCTGTGGGGCCGGCGGATTCCTCGAGTCGGCGCAGGAGTCGGCGCAGTTCGGGGTGGCGTTCGGCGATGAGATCGGTGACGGGGTTAAGGACGCCGCGCAGGGCCGAAAACGGTACCCACCTGCGGGGGACCATGACACGGGCCGAGCGGTTCTCGATGCCGCGGACGACGGCGTCCGCGACGCGCGTGGGGGCGATGGCCTTGCCGAGCAGGGACGGGAAGGCGATCTCGCGCATGCGGGTGGTGGTGTCGTTGCTTCCGAAGGCTGCTCCAGCGATGGGCGTGTGGACCCAGCCGGGGTAGAGCACCCCGGCGCTGGCGCCGTGGATGCCGAGTTCGGCGCGCAGGGCGCGGCCGAACTGCTCGACGCCGGCCTTCGACATGGCGTAGGGGCGCGTCCTCGGCCCGCGCCTGGACCATCCGGCAGTGACCTGGCTCCTCGAGCGCTACAGATCCCCGCAAGCACTCCGCAAAGCGGGCCGCCGCAAGCTGGTCGAGGTCGTCCGGCCCCGAGCGCCGCGCATGGCCGAGCGGCTGGTCGACGACATCTTCACCGCACTCGACGAGCAGACCGTCGTCGTCCCGGGCACCGGCACCCTCGACGTGATCGTCCCGTCGCTGGCGAAGTCGCCGGCCGCCGTTCACGAACAACGCCGGGCCCTGGAAACCCGGATCGAGGCACTGCTGGAGGCCCACCCTCTTTCCCAGGTCCTGACCTCGATGCCCGGCATCGGAGTCAGGACCGCCGCAGTCCTCCTGGCCACCGTCGGCGACGGCAGCAGCTTTCCCACCGCCGCCCACCTGGCCTCCTACGCCGGCCTCGCCCCGGCAACCCGGGAGTCCGGCACGTCAATCCATGGCGAGCACGCCCCCCCCAGAGGCGGCAACCGGCAGCTGAAACGAGCGATGTTCCTCTCCGCATTCGCAGCCCTCCACGATCCCGCCTCCCGGACCTACTACGACCGCTGCCGAGCCCGCGGCAAAACCCACACCCAGGCCCTCCTCCGCCTCGCCCGCCACCGCATCAGCGTCCTGTTCGCCATGCTCCGCGACGGAACCTTCCACGAACCGAGGAGCCCCCGACTCGCTTGACGAAGGGCATAGGGGCACCCCCCGGAGACAGGGCCGGCATGTCCTTCTTGTCGAAGCGGGTGGCCATGTCGCGCCAGTCCTTCAGCCGGTTGATCAGTCGCTTGACGGTGTTGCGGTCACGGTAGAGATCGGCATCGAAGGTGACGGGACAGCCGCCCGGCTGCCCTTCTTCTTGCAGTTGGCGGCCTGGTCCTTCTTCTCCGGGGTGATCGCTCGGATGCGACGTTTTCGCAGGTGGGAGCGATTGGCGCGGGAGGAGTAGGCCTTGTCGTGCGGCGACCCCGTCCGGACGGGTGCGGGGCCGGCCGACCGGTAGACGGACGCGGATCTTCTTCAGGACGTGAACGAACTGAGGGCCGTCTGCGGCCTGCCCGGCTGTCAGGACGAACGACAGAGGGCGGCGCTTGCGGTCGGCAGCGAGGTGAATCTTGCTGGTCGGATCGCCGCAGGAGCTTACGGGCAGGGCTTGCTTCAGCCGGATCCTGCGTCGGCGGCGGACGCGTCGGCGTTCGGCCCGCTCGGGCTCACCCTCGCCGTCCTGACCGTTCTGTTCCGCCTCGTCACCCCTTTTTTTTGCCGGGCCTGTTCCTGCTCGGCGGCTTACTCGAGAGCCTCCATGACGTCTTTGCCGACGATCATCCCGGCGGCGTCGCGGTGAGCACGGCCCGTCGTGGAGTCCGCGCTGACCAGAGATAAGTCTGTCTCGCCCCGGCGGGCGGCTTCGGCGATCAGGCCCTCCAGCAGGGCGGAGAAGACACCGGCGTTGTGCCAGACCCGGAAGCGCCCGTAGACGGTCGGCCAGGGCCCCCGAACTCACCCGAATCACACGCCACTGCGCGCCTGTCCTGAACCGCCAGATCACTACCTCGAACTGATCCCTGAGCCGCTCGGGGTACGGGGCCGTACTCGCCTATCGGCAGCAACGGCTCGGTCAACTTCCACTGCTCATCGGTTAGTTGCCGCGCGTCACAAGCGTCTTCCTACCAGTTCCGCCTGCCCCACGGACCCGGATCGGCAAGATTGATCACGACATCAGACAGGCCCTAGGTGTATTGCCCCGCAGGGTTGTTGACGCGGGTGATGGGTGGCCGGCCGCCGAGTACGGGTGTGGCAGCGGTGGTGGTTGTAGGTGTGCAGGAAGTCTGTCAGGGCGTCGGTGGGTTCAGTGTTGCTTGTGTAGGGCCGTTGGTAGGCCCATTCGTCGAGCAGGGTGCGGTTGAAGCGTTCGACTTTGCCGTCGGTCTGTGGCCGGTAGGCGGGGGTGAGTTCGCCGGCCGCGCCGGGGTCGCCAGGGCCTGTTGCCAGGCGAAGCTCTTGCGGTAGGGCCGGGCGTTGTCGGTCATCACCGGCTTGATGCGGTCGATGCCGGACGTGGCGAAGAAGGCTGCGGCCCGGCGCAGGAAGCCGACGCAGGTGACCAGACCAATGACCGTCCTGGCCAGCAGTCACGACATGCACCGTTGCAGTACTAGGCCAGCCTGACCGTCCGCGAACAGCTGCCGCAAGGACGGGAGCGCCATGGGCAAGCGGTATCCCGGCTCGGTCGGGAAGCTCGATCGGCCTGTCGTTGGCGATGACCCTGCTCGAGGACGCTGTGGGGGGCGCCATCGCGCCACCGGAAAATACCAGGGCCGAAGTGTGCCCCACGTCATCCCCACGCCACGGCGCGGTGAAGGGTGTCGTCCGTGAAGCCGATGAAGAAGCCCAGCGTGGTTCGCGTGGGACCGTGAGGCTTTTCGATCTCGTGGTAGTAGGTCGGATTGATGAGATAGACGTCTTGTGTCTGCGGCTGGAAGACTTGCCGCGGGGCGGTGGCGACGACCTCGCTGTGGTAGCCCGGACCGCCCGGGACCTTCCACCGCTCGTCGCCCGGTTCCCACGGTTTCCGGTAGGTGACCAGTTCGCCGCCCCAGTCGCACTCCTGGAGGGAGACGACGCAGCTGAGTTGGCCCACCACGTCGGCCACGGTCCAGGCCGTGCCCGTCGCGTCGCGGGCGATGTGGTCGTTGTGCAGGGGGTTTCGCACGCCGTCGGTGTGCAGCCGGATGACAGCCTCGCCGTACGGTCGGCCGTCGGGCCCGCTCGCCGGTTCCAGGGCGGCGAGCCCGAATGTCCGGCACAGCGCGGCGCGGACGCGGGCCGGTAGGTCGAAACCTGCACGGGCCATGCGCTCGTTGGCGCGGGTGGCGATGTCGAAGTACGTGTGCGGATCGTGGAGGTGGGCGGTCAGGGAAGGGCCGACGGTGGTCTGGGAACCGTTGGTGTGGTTCACGGCCGAGGTGCGGCCCAGTAGTTCATGGGCCTGTCGGCGGGCTGCGTCCAACTCCCCAGCCTCTAGCAGCCCGCGTAAGCACACGACCGCGATCTTGCCCACGCTGAGCCAGCGAAGTGGTTCGAGTCCCAGGACAGTGCCGTCCGATATGTCGTAGGTGGCGAGGTTCCATGTGGTCTCAAGCTGCATGGTGGAGCTCCTCTGGTGCTGGGAGTGAAGGGCACTTCGATGACGGTGGTTGACAGGAGTGCTTCCCGGCGATGTACGCCTGCGGGCGCGGGGCAATGGTTTCGGAGGCGATGATCTCGGCCTCGGACAGGGGAGCGGAGTGTGAGGTAGTCCGGTCAGTGGGCCTGTGGCGCGCTCTGGTGCACGACGTAGCACTGTCGTGAGTTGAGCAGGACGGCGTTGCCGCTGGTCCCGCCGTGCGGCGCGGTCGGATGGTTGCCCCCCCGGTGAGTGCAGGCGGGTTGGCCGGGGAAGGAAGGGCCCCTGGTCCTCTGGAGGCACCAGCAGGTCGGGGACCGCTTCCCTCAAGCCGTGCAACCCGTCGTCCGGGTCCGGTTTGAGCGGCATCTGCCTCTCGCAGAGAATAAGCACGCGCGCTCGGCCCTACTGTGCGACGCCCTGCCCGAGAGCTCTTTGCCGGCCACGTACCTCTCGATCGGCGCACCAGTGAAGGCGCCGCCGTAGGTGAGTCTTCACATCTTCCAGCCAGCCGCAGGGCGTCGTCCGGTGGTCACGCCGAGCACGAAACCGTCATCGCGCAAGCATCCGCCGGTGGTCGGCGGGGCGACTCCCGGCGGGCCTGACCAGGGCTCACTGAGGTCGAACAGGACAAATAGGCTGACCGCTGACCGCTGACCGCTGACCGCTGACCGATGCCTCATCGCAGACGCACCTCTTCGACACGTCCTCAATCGCGGCTTGCGGCGATCTCCGCCGCCCGGAATCCTTGTGCGGTGGCGTCGAGAGCGGCATCGATGTCGTCATGGGTCATCGCGGCACTGATGTACCAGTGGTGGTTGGGGTGGAACAAGACCCCACAACGTGTGGTTTCGGTGTAGAAGGCGTCCTGAATCCTTCGTTGCGCAGCGTCGTCGGTGTACCGAAAACGCATGAAGGGCATTTGCGGCACTCCCAGCACTTGGGCGTCGAGTGCGGATCGGGCAATCTGCTCGGCCAGGCCGCGCTGCAAGATCGCACCCAACTCCTCGATACGTTTCAACGCGTCGGAATCACGAAGTTGAGTGATCGTCGCGACGGCACCGGCCATTTCCGCACCGTTCACGTGGAAGGTCGACCCGATGTGCACTTCGCCAACGGCGCGCATGACTTCCTCGCGACCCACGACCGCCGATATGGGATATCCGTTGGCCATCGCTTTGCTGAAGGTCACGATGTCCGCCTGTACCCCGTACCGCTCTTGCGCGCCGCCCAGCGAGACCCGGAAACCAGAGCGCATCTCGTCGAGCACGAACAGGGTGCCGTGTTGCCGAGCCAGATCGGCGGCCGCGGCGAGAAAGCCGTCGGAAGGGGGTTCCTCCTCGAACGGCATCATCAGCAGGCAGGCGACCTCGCCGGGATAGCGGCGGAATTCCTGCTCCAGACTGGCCAGGTCGTTGTACTTGAACGTGCTGACCGTCTGCTGGGCGGACTGGGGCACGCCCGCCGGACGGTTTGCGCACCAGTCGTGCCAGCCGTTGTATCCCCAGCGAATCACCCGCTCGCGTCCGGTGTGCGCTCGGCTCAGCCGCACCGCCGCGCTCGTGGCGTCCGAGCCGCTCTTGAGCAGGAACACACGATCGGCGTGCGGTACCACCGAGATGAGCAACTCGGCGAGTTCCACCTGGACTTTCTTTCGGAGGGTTATGGCGAACCCGTCGCGGATCTCGCGGATGACCGCCTCGGACACCACCGGATCGGCGTGTCCGAGGATGATGGTGCCGTAGGCCAGAATGAAGTCCAGATACCGATTCCCGTCGACATCCCATACGTACGCACCGGATGCTCGCTCTCCGTACAGCGGGTATTCACCGTCCACCAGGCGGTCGCGGTCGAGTACATAGCCGGAGTAGGCCTGGGTGGCGTCGACGCGAACTGCCCTTTCGAGTAACAGTCGGGATTCGGTCAGATCCAGGGGCTGGTTTCGCTCGACCATTGCTACTCCTCGGAGGGATCCGTTGGGGGCGACATCTCCTCGTTTCTTGTAAAGATTTTGACGGGGTGTCGGCTGGTTCTGCGCGTACTTGATGAATCGGCCATCTTCTTGGCGCGAACTTGTCGACGAGGTTGACGGGTGTTCCGGCGCACATACGCTCGGTTCCATCGGCGTGATCCACTCAGATCTCCGCAGGTGTGCCACGGTGCCGGGCCGATCATGGCTCGACGAGGAACGGGCCGGGACGGAGTTGACAATGACTGGAACCCATCCGGACCGAGCCGGCGGGCGGAACCCGGGAATCGTCGCCGTACTCGGTGCGTTCGTCCTCAACGGCGCACTGCTTGGCTCGTGGGCCCCTCGGGTGCCGGCGCTGGCCGCGCAGATCGGTGCGGACGAGGGTGCGCTGGGGCTGTCCCTGCTCGGTGCCAGCGTAGGTATGATCGCCGCTTCGCTTCTCGCCGGTCGGCTGTGCGCGGCGTTCGGCGCTCGCGTCGCGATGACGGTGTCCGGCGTTGCCGGGTCCGCAATGCTTCCGGCTCTGGGACTTGCGAGGTCGCCCGCGACGCTCGGCCTGCTGCTGATCGCACTCGGCGCGATGGTCGGCGTGATGGACGTGGCGATGAACGTGGCCGGCGTGACAGCGACCCGGCGGACCGGCCGGGCGATCATGCCGTTGTTCCACGCGGCCTTCAGTTTCGGCACGCTGGCTGGTTCGGTCGGCGCCGCGGTCGCGGCCGCACAGGGACTGGCGCCGAGCCGCCATTTCGTCATCGTCGCTGTGATCTGCGGCGGCGTCACCGTCGGTATCGCCCGCTGGATTCCCGTCGAGGAACTCCTCAGGGTGCCCGCAAAGAGCGGGCACGCCGGGTTGGCGCCGTCCAGGCGACCGGTGCTTTGGCTGCTCGGCGGCGTGGCACTGTGCGCCTCGATAGCCGAAGGAGCGACCGCGGACTGGTCGGCGCTGTTCGGGGTGCAGGAACGCGGTCTCAGTGAGGCGACCGGCGCTCTGATCTACTCGTTCTTCTCGATCACGATGGCGTGCACCCGCTTGTGCGGTGAGGCGATTCAGCGTCGTTGGGGCGCACCACGGATGCTCATCGGGGGTGCGGTGATCGGTGGGCTGGGGCTGGTCACCGCGGTCATGGCGCCGTCGCCGGCTCTCACCTTCGCCGGCTTCGCTGTCGCTGGTGTCGGTTTGGCGTACGCGTCTCCCGTCGTCATGGAGTTGAGTGGCGCGGCCGGGCGACGGGCCGATGGGGGCGGTGGTGAGCGCGAGGTCGCGTTCGCGACCACCATTGCCTACAGCGGGTTCTTGCTAGGCCCTCCGATGGTGGGCGGCATCGCCGAGCTGACCAGCCTGCCGGTCGCGCTCGGCGCTGTCGCGGTGCTCGTGTTGTTGATCGCCCCGTTGACTCTGGCCGCGGGCACTTTCCGGCGCCGGGAGTTGTCGTCGGCCGAGGAGTCAGCGGCCGACCCCGCCCGGGCGTAGCGATCCGACGCACAACGGGCTGAGCCCGCTGCCAAGTCGTGGATGTGAGGGTTCATCAGGTTGTGCCAGCGCTGCATCGTTGGAGTGCGTCCGTGTGTCCACGGGATGCCTGCGCAGGGGGTGCGGGGTGGGCGGCGGCCGAAGCCACCGCAAGACGGTCAGGTCCTGCGAGCAACCGCGCGGTCCGGCCAGTCCGCGACCTTGTCGCCGCACTGCTTGCACGGCCGGGGCCGCAGGTTCACAGCGGTGGTTCCGGCCGACCGGCCCGACGTTCGATCCTAGGGTGCTCGCCCGCGACCGCCGCCGGGGCGGAAGTGCTTGCGGGACGCCGAGCGAGGGCCTTCTCGGGCTCCGGGGCCAGAAGGTCGTTGGGTTGGCAGCCCAGGACCTCGCAGATGATGTCGAGGTCGTCCAGACGGATGGTGACCGGCTGCCCGGACCACAGATTGGACATCTTCCCCGCGCTGATCGTCAGGCCCGCGTCGGCGAGCATCGAGTGCAGCTGCGAGGATTCCCAGATGTCGCGCTGCGCGGCGGCCAGCCGCAGGTTCCACTTCATGACGGCTCCTGTCCTGGGCTATCCGGTGAAGCGAGACGCGGGCCGCTGGCTGGCGGGAGTTCAGGCGTTCTCGATGTGGGTCTTGTTGACGTGCACGTAGATCATCGTGGTGTTGATCCAGCGATGACCGAGCAGCTTCTGGATAGCGACGACGTTCATGCCCTGTGCGTACAGATCGGACGCGGCGAAGCGCCGGAGCGCGTGCGGAGCAGCACGGCCGGACCAGCGAGGCAGGTGGCGCTCCACTGCCTCCACCATCGCGCCGAATCGCGCTGGTGCTCACGCGCTGGCAGCGGCCACCGGGATCGCGGCGCTCGGAGGGAAACAGCGGTGCACCGGGCTCATCGAGGTGCCCGTCGAACTCCCACCGCGGGCCCTGGAGCCACCATTCGAGGAGTTCACGAGAACCGTTGATGAGCGGGACCAGGCGCTCCTTCTTCTGACCGCGGCTGCCCTTGCCGCGCAGCAGCACCTTGCCGAAGGTGCCCAGGTCCCAGCGGATGTCGTGGACTTCGAGCAGGCACAGTTCCGAGACCCGCAGGCCAATGAGGCTGGCCAGGCGGCATGCGGTGTAATTACGGAAACACGGCGCGTACTTCCGAGCCGAATGTAGATCGTCGCGCCATCCGGCGAAGAGCCGATCGACGTCCGCGGCCGGCGGCGGGATCCGCACCCGCAAGTTGGTCTTGCCTCGTGGGCGATTGATCTCATCGACCGGGCACTGCACCAGCACGCCAGTCGCAGCGTGGATATCGGCCTGATGCCGCACCTCCAGGAACTCGAAGTACGTCGCCAGGGACTGCGCCTTGCGGACCTTCGTCAGCGTGGCCAGCCGTCGCTGGTCCTCGCCGAAGAACCGGTCGAGGTCAGTAGGGATCAGCTCCCAGAGCGGACGGCCACACCAGCCGCGCACCTCCATCAGCGCATCAACGTCGCCGGAGATCGTCTCGTCGGCGATCCCGGCCGCAGCCCAGGCGAGCACCAACTCAGACAGCAGGTCCTGCTCGAAAGTCCGCTATGTTCTGCGGCGACTCCAACAGCGGTCGAGATCGGATTGGTGCAACGACAGCGAGCGACATCCCGCCCTCTCAACTTCGCCATACCGAGCGGAATCTCAGGCTGCCGGATAGAAGCTCATGAATTCTGAGACTTCCTCGCTGTTCACCCTTGAGGGGGACGGAGGGCCGTCGACGCACTCCGCAGGACCGGGGGCACCGCCCGCGGGGAGCGGCGCGACGGGGAACTCAGGCGCACATTCACAACGAGCACCTCGTCAGCGAGCCGGATCTTCGCCCGGTGCAGATCGTCGAGTCGAACCTTCAGCGCCTCGGCCTCGACAGGATCGGATGGTAACGAAGATCAACTTAAGGGACCTTGGATCTTCGTAACGCGTCTCATCGCCTCGGGGCGCGAGCGACGTGGCCAGCGGTCAGTACAACGGGCCCTTGAGGTCTCAAGGAGACGTAACGAGCTGAGTCAGCTCACCTCAGCGGCTGCGTCGGTCCGAGGGCACGGTCTCAAGGGAATCATCCAGCGGCACTCTGGGAAGGAACCGGGGTGACGTCGTGGTTGGGGATGTGCGCTTGCGGGTTACCGAAGGAGGCGGCCATGGATCTGTACCAATGTGCCAGGAACCCTCGGCAGGCTGCTCCCCGTGCTACTGAGGATGCTTGGCAAAAGCGCAGGTCAAACCAATGCTGAAGAGACACCTGGCAGCTGTGGTCACACCTGCGGGCATGGGCGATCCCGGGCTGTTCACCCCGCACTCCGTGACCTGGCAGATGCACGGCGACCCCATGATGTGGGTCGCCGGAATCCGAGCGCTCTACTTCCAGGCCCTCCATCCGCGTGCCGTACGCGGCGTCACGCAGAACAGCGACTTCCGGCACGACGCCTGGGGCCGCCTCCTGCGCACCGCCGACTTCGTGGGGACGATCTCGTACGGCACCACCGAGGCCGCCGAGAAGGCGGGCGCGCGCGTGCGGAAGATCCACAGCATGCTGAGCGCCACCGACCCGGACACCGGGGAGCGTTACGGCGTCGACGAACCCGAACTGCTGCTGTGGGTGCACTGCGCCGAGATCGACTCCTACCTTCAGGTCGCACGCCGCTCCGGCTTCCGTCTCACCGACGCGCAGGCCGACCGCTACATCGGCGAACACCGGGTCAGCGCCCGCCTGGTGGGCCTGGATCCGGACGCCGTACCGGCGAACCAGGACGAGATGGCGGCGTACTTCGAGAAGGTGCGCCCCGAGCTCGCCTGCGGACCCGAGGCACGCGCGGTGGACGACTTCCTGCTCCGCCCACCGACGCACCCCCTGCTCGTCCCGGCGCGCGAGGTGCTCTGGCGGCGCGTGGCGCACCTGGCATACGCCGCACTGCCGCCGTACGCCCACGAGCTGTACGGCAGACCGGCCCCGAAACCCGCCACCGTCACCCGCCAGTTGCGTGCCACAGGCACCCTGCTGCGCTGTGTTCCCGCACGTCTGCGCTGGCAACTCCCGCCCAAACACATCCTGCGCGCCATGGCCAGGCTCGGCCCCGGCTCCCGCCCGGCACCGTACAAACTCGGACGATAGCTCGCCATACTGGACGAGCCGGGAGGGCGGGGCGGACCACAACGGGGGGCGAGCGCGGGAGATGGGGGACAGCAGGCTGATCCAGGGCCGGTACCGGCTTCTGGACCTGATCGGGCGCGGCGGTATGGGCGAGGTGTGGCGTGCGCGCGACGAGTCGCTGGGCCGGCATGTCGCCGTGAAGTGCCTCAAGCCGCTGGGACCGCAGCACGACCACTCCTTCACGCGTGTCCTGCGGGAGCGGTTTCGCCGCGAGGCCCGGGTGGCCGCGGCGCTCCAGCACCGTGGTGTGACCGTCGTCCACGACTTCGGGGAGTCCGAGGGAATCCTGTTCCTGGTCATGGAGCTGCTCCAGGGCCACAACCTCAGCCAGCTCCTGGAGGACAACAAGCACCATCCGCTGCCCGTCCCGGACGTCGTCGAGATCGCCGACCAGGTCGCCGCCGCCCTCGCCTACACCCACCAGCAGGGCATCGTCCACCGCGACCTGAAGCCCGCGAACATCATGCGGCTCGCCGACGGCACGGTGAAGATCTGCGACTTCGGCATAGCCCGCCTCGCCCACGACATCGGCTTCACCTCCCGGCTGACCGGCACGGGCATCGCGATGGGCACCCCGCACTACATGTCGCCGGAGCAGATCGGCGGGGACGAGGTGGACCAGCGCAGCGACCTGTACTCGCTGGGCTGTGTGCTGTACGAGATCGCCACCGGGGTACCGCCGTTCGACCTCGACGACCCCTGGGCGATCCTCGTCGGCCACCGCGACACCCCGCCCCGCCCGCCGCGCAGCCACCGTGCCGAGCTGCCCGAGTACTTGGAGCAGGTCATCCTCGACCTGCTCGCCAAACGCCCCGAGGAACGCCCGCACGACGGGCGCGAGTTGGGCCGTCGCATCAGCCTGGGCCGCACGACACCGGCGTACGTGCCGACCGTGGTGACCCCGCAGCCCGACCTCAGGCCCCCGGTGCCCGTGGCCCGCACGCCCCGGCTGCCGTCCTGGACCCGCGGCATGACCACCGGCCACAAGGCCACCGGCGCCGGACTGCGCACCACACCGCCGGACGCCGCGGCCGGCCTCACCGGCGAGTGGATACCACGGCCCACCACCGGCCGGCCCGAGGAGACCGCCGCCCCCGACGGACCCCCCGCCCCCTCCGCGGCGACACTCACCGCGCTGGCCGGGCGGCACAACGCAGGGCTGAGCCTGGGCCGGCTCGGCCGCTGGACCGAGGCGGGCGAGGTGCACCGCGCGGTCGCCGCCGAGCGCGAGCACCTCCTCGGCCCCGACCACCCGGACACCCTCGCCAGCCGCTACGAACTCGCCTTCACCCTCAGCCGCACCGGCCGCGCCGCCGACGCCCTGCGCGAGTACAAACACGTCGCCCGCGCCCGCAGCCTGGCCCTCGGCCCCGACCACCCCGACACGCTCGCCGCCCGGCAGGAAATGGCGTACGTCCTCGGCCAGTTGGGCCGCCACTTCGACGCGCACCAGGTCTACACGTCCGTCCTGACGGCACGGGAACGCGCGATGGGCGCCGACCACCCCGACACCCTGCGCTGCCGCCACAACCTAGCCTTCAACCTCAGCAGACTCGGCCGCCTGGAGGACTCGTACCGGATGGCCGACGAGGTCGCCGCCGCCCGCGCCCGCGTCCTTGGCCCTCATCACCCCGACACCCTGGTCACCCGCTACGAAGTCGCCTACGCCCAGGGTCAGTTGGGGCGCTGGGCCGAGGCCCTGCAAACCTACCGTGAGGTCGCCGACGCGCGCGCCCAGGCCCTCGGCCCGGACCACTCCGACACGCTCGCCGCTCGCTACGAGGTCGGCATCAGCCTCGGCCGGCTCGGCCGCAGCGCGGAGGCGCTCCAGCTCTACCGTGACCTGATCGACGACCGCACCCGCGTCCACGGCTCCGCCCACCCCGAGACCCTCCGCGCCCGCCACGGCCTCGGCGTCAACCTCGGCCGCCTCGGCCGCTGGGAGGAGGCCCTCGCCGAGTCCCGTGACGTGTGCGCGATCCGCGAGCGCGTGCTGGGCCCCGACCACCCGGACACCCTGGTCAGCCGCCGCGAGGTCGCCGTGAGCCTCGGCTGGCTCGGCCGCTGGCCGGACGCGCTCACCGAGTACCGCAGAGTCGCCGACGCCCGCGAACGCGTCCTCGGTGCCGACCACCCCGACACCCTCGCCAGCCGCAACGACGAGGCCCACTGTCTCCAGCAGCTCGGGCGGGAGGCGGAGGCGGTCGAGCTCTACCGGAGGGTAGCGGTGCTGCGGCAGCAGCGGGCGGCGGGCGGGCCCTGACTCCGCCACGCCCGCACGTCTGGCCGACCTAGATCATCACGTGTTACGAAGAACCATGCCTGCACACGAGTCAAGCCCCGCAAGCCGTACGTACGACGCCGTCATCGTCGGCGCGGGCCACAACGGCCTGGTCGCCGCCGCCTACCTGGCGCGCGCCGGGCGGTCCGTGCTGGTGCTGGAGCGGCTGGACCACACGGGGGGCGCCGCCGTGTCCACGCGGCCGTTCGCCGGCGTCGACGCCCGGCTCTCCCGTTACTCGTACCTGGTCAGCCTGCTGCCGAAGAAGATCGTCCGGGACCTGGGCCTGGACTTCCGGGTCCGTACGCGCGACGTCTCCTCCTACACCCCCGTGGAGCGGGACGGACGCTCGACCGGACTGCTCGTGGGCGGCGGCGAACGGCGTACCCGGGAGGCCTTCGCACGGCTGACCGGCGGCGAGCGCGAGTACGCGGCCTGGCAGCGCTTCTACGCCATGACCGGCGAGGTCGCCCAACGGGTGTTCCCGACGCTCACCGAACCACTGCCGAGCCGCGAGGAACTGCGCCGCCGGGTGGACGACGAGGACGCCTGGCGCACCCTCTTCGAGGAGCCGATCGGAGTCGCGATCGAGGACCGGTTCACGGACGACCTGGTGCGGGGCGTCGTCCTGACGGACGCCCTGATCGGCACGTTCACCGACGCCCATGACACCTCGCTCAAGCAGAACCGCTGCTTCCTCTACCACGTGATCGGCGGCGGCACCGGCGCCTGGGACGTCCCCGTCGGCGGCATGGGCGCCCTCACCGACGCCCTGGCCACGGCGGCGCGCCAGGCGGGCGCGGTCCTCGCCACCGGGCACGAGGCGGTACGGATCGACACGGACGGCCGTACGGCCGAGATCACCTTCCGCACCGCCGACGGCGAGGGTGTCGCCACCGCCCGGCACGTCCTGGTCAACGCCTCCCCGCGGGAACTGGCCGACCTCACCGGGGACACACCCCCGACCCCCGCCGAGGGCGCCCAGCTCAAGGTGAACATGCTGCTCAAGCGCCTGCCCCGGCTGCGCGACAGCTCCGTCGACCCCCGCGAGGCGTTCGCCGGCACCTTCCACATCGCCGAGGGCTACGACCAACTGGCCGCCGCCCACGCCCAGGCCGCAGCCGGGGAACTCCCCACCGCGCCGCCGTCCGAGATCTACTGCCACTCGCTGACCGACCCGACGATCCTCGGCCCCGACCTCCTCGCCCATGGCTGCCAGACCCTCACCCTGTTCGGCCTGCACACCCCGGCCAGGCTCTTCGAGCGCGACAACGACGCCGTACGCGACGAACTGCTGAAGTCGACGCTGGCCCAACTGGACGCCCACCTCGCCGAGCCCATCACCGACTGCCTGGCCACCGACGCCGACGGCCGCCCCTGCATCGAGGCGAAGACGCCGCTGGACCTGGACCGCGACCTGCGCCTGCCCCGCGGCAACATCTTCCACCGTGAGCTGTCCTGGCCGTACGCCCAGGAGGGCACCGGCCGCTGGGGCGTGGAGACCTCCCACGCCAACGTGCTGCTGTGCGGGGCGGGCGCGGTGCGTGGGGGAGGGGTGAGCGGGGTGCCGGGGCACAACGCGGCGATGGCGGTGCTGGAGCAGCCCGTCGGCTGACGGGTGGTCAGTCGGCAGAGACGCTCCAGCCGCTCGCCGCGATACGGGCCGCGTCCGCCGGCCGGGCCTCGTCGAACAGGACGCGGTCCGCCGCCTCGACGCGCAGACCGTCGACGTACGCCCCGCGGCCCACGTACAGCCGGTCGGTGGCGTACCGCCAGCGGAGCACCAGCTGCCGGTGAGCGGGGAGCCGGGCAGTGAGACGGTGCCAGACGCGGCCCGACCAGCCGGTGACCATGCCGGTCGCGTGGTCCTGCGGGCGCTCGCCGTGGCGGGTGGTCGTGAAGGGGAGCGGCTGCCAGGTCGCTCCGCCGTCCGTCGTGGACTCCAGGACGAGGAGGTCCGCCCGGGGCTCGGTGTCCCACCACAGGGCGCAGCGCAGACATATGTCGCCGGCGGACGTGTCGAGCGCGGGGAGCGCGAGGGTCGCGGTGGCGGCGGTCGCCACGCCCGAGAACCATGCGGTTCTGCCGTGGCGCGGGCGGACCGGTACGGCGCGCGCCATGTTGTCGGCAGCCGCGACCCGGGGCGCGGAACCGGATCGCCAACTGCGCACCGGATGAACCGAGTTGCCTAGCACGACGAGGAAGGAGTCGGTCGTCGGGTCCAGCACGAGGGAGGTGCCGGTGAAGCCGGTGTGCCCGGCGGTGCGCGGGGTGGCCATCGCGCCCATGTACCAGTGCTGGTAGAGCTCGAAGCCGAGGCCGTGCTCGTCGCCCGGGAAGGCGGTGTTGAAGTCGGTGAACATCAGGTCCACCGACTCCTGCTCCAGGATGCGCTGCCTGCCGTAGGACCCGCCGTTGAGCAGTGTCCGACCGAGGACCGCGAGGTCCCACGCGTTCGAGAACACGCCCGCGTGGCCGGCGACTCCGCCGAGGCTGAAGGCGTTCTCGTCGTGCACCTCGCCCCACACGAGCCCCCGGTCCAGGCCGGACCAGGGCCCCCGGGCGTCCTCGGTGGCCGCGATCCTCGGCTTCCAGGCGGCGGGCGGGTTGTAGCGGGTGCGGCGCATGCCGAGCGGGCCGGTGATCTCGTCGTGGAGGAGGGTGTCGAGACGGCGGCCGGTGATCTTCTCCAGGACCAGCTGGAGGGAGATCAGGTTCAGGTCCGAGTAGAGGTACGTGCTGCCCGGAGGGTTCAGCGGCGCCTCGTTCCAGATGAGTTCGAGCTTCCCCTCGTACGTCGGCGCGGTGTACAGCGGGATCCAGGCGCGGAACCCGGAGGTGTGCGTGAGCAGCTGACGGATCGTGATGTCCTGCTTGCCCGCGCGGCCGAAGTCCGGGAGATGCGAGGCGACCGCCGCCTCCAGCCCCAGCGCACCCCGCTCGATCTGCTGCACGGCGAGGACCGAGGTGAACAGCTTGGACACCGAGGCCAGATCGAAGACGGTGTCCTCGGCCATCGGGATCTGCTGCTCGGCCGGGAACTCGACCCCGGTGTCGGTCTTCTCGTCGTACGCCTGGTAGCGCACCGCCATCCCGATCGGCTCGTGCAGCGCCACGGTGCCGCCCCGCCCGGCGAGCAGGACGGCTCCCGCGTACCAGGGGTGCGCGGGGGAGGGGCCGAGGAACTTCTCGGCGTCGGTGACCAGGCGGAGGAGGGGGGCGGCCAGGAGGCCGGCGCGCTCGGGGGAGCCGGGGCGCAGGGTGGTGCGGTCCGAGGAGGAGGCGGCGGCCGCCGGTCCGGCCGGCAAGGGGGCGAAAGCCAACGCGCCCCCCAGAGCCAGTGTTTCCTTGGCGAGTTGACGCCTGCTCAGTCCGCTTCTGCCATCGGTCATCGAGGTTCCTCCCGCCGCGCAGGCTGAAAGTATCTTTCCGGGATCACCTTGCGTGGTGAAACTTTCGTGTCAGGTGAGGGCCGTGTCAACGGGGCAGCGACCCAAGAGATCTGACGGACTATCAGAAAGGGCCTTCCGTCGTCCGGAGGTCTGCGGCATCCTGCGCCCATGCAGACGGAGCTGAGCAAGAAACTGGGAGTCGAGCACGCCATCTTCGGCTTCACGCCGTTCCCCGCCGTCGCAGCGGCCATCAGCCGGGCCGGCGGCTTCGGAGTGCTCGGCGCGGTCCGCTACACCGCCCCCGACGACCTCAAACGCGACCTCGACTGGATCGAGGCACATGTCGACGGCCGGCCCTACGGCCTGGACGTCGTCATGCCCGCGAAGAAGGTCGAGGGCGTCACGGAAGCCGATGTCGAGGCGATGATCCCGGAAGGCCACCGGCAGTTCGTCAAGGACACCCTCGCCAAGTACGGCGTGCCCGAGCTGGCCGAGGGCGAAGCGGCCGGCTGGCGGATCACCGGATGGATGGAACAGGTCGCCCGTACCCAACTCGACGTCGCCTTCGACTACCCGATCAAGCTGCTCGCCAATGCCCTCGGCTCACCGCCAGCGGATGTCGTGGAGCGCGCTCACGACCGGGGCGTGCTCGTCGCCGCGCTCGCGGGCAGCGCCCGGCACGCCCGCAAGCACCAGGAGGCGGGCATCGACATCGTGGTGGCCCAGGGCTACGAGGCGGGCGGCCACACCGGTGACATCGCCTCCATGGTGCTCACGCCCGAGGTGGTGGAAGCGGTGGACCCGCTGCCCGTCCTGGCGGCCGGCGGGATCGGAAGCGGCCAACAGGTGGCGGCGGCACTCACCCTCGGCGCCCAAGGCGTGTGGCTGGGCTCCATATGGCTGACCACCACAGAGGCGGATCTGCATTCCCCCGCACTGACCGGCAAACTGCTCGCCGCAGGCTCCGGCGACACAGTGCGCTCTCGCGCCCTCACCGGCAAGCCCGCACGCCAACTGCGCACCGAGTGGACGGACGCCTGGGACGACCCGAACGGGCCCGGCACCCTCCCCATGCCACTCCAGGGCCTCCTGGTCGCCGAGGCCGTCTCCCGGATCCAGAAGTACGAGGTCGAGCCGCTGCTCGGCACGCCCGTCGGCCAGATCGTCGGCCGGATGAACAGCGAACGCAGTGTCCAGGCCGTCTTCGACGACCTCACCCGCGGCTTCGAGCAGTCCGTCGACCGCATCAACCGCATCGCCGGAAGGAGCGGCCAGTGACGAGCACACCCCCCACGGGCTTCTGGGCCCAGGCAGCGGCCGACCCCGACCGCACGGTCCTCGTCGCCCCCGACGGCGAGCAGTGGACCGCCGCCCGACTGCACGCCGCCGCCAACCGCCTCGTCCACGGCCTGCGCGCGGCCGGGATGCGACGCGGCGACGCCTTCGCCGTCGTCCTGCCCAACAGCCCCGAGTTCTTCACCGCGTACCTCGCCGCCAGCCAGGCCGGCTTCTACCTGGTCCCCGTCAACCACCACTTCGTCGCCCCCGAGATCGCCTGGATCGTCGCAGACTCCGGCGCCAAGGTGCTCCTCGCCCACGAACGCTTCGGCGCCCCCGCCCGCCACGCCGCCGACGAGGCGGGTCTGCCCGGCACCCACCGGTACGCGATCGGCACGGTCGAGGGCTTCCGGCCGTACGCCGAACTCCTCGACGGACAACCCGAGTCGGCGCCCGCCGACCGCACCCTCGGCTGGGTCATGAACTACACCTCGGGCACCACCGGCCGCCCGCGCGGCATCCGGCGTCCCCTGCCCGGCAAGACCCCCGAGGAGTCCTACCTCGGCGGCTTCCTCGGCATCTTCGGTATCAGGCCGTTCGACGGCAACGTGCACCTCGTCTGCTCGCCGCTGTACCACACCGCCGTACTCCAGTTCGCGGGCGCGTCCCTGCACATAGGCCACCGCCTGGTGCTGATGGACAAATGGACCCCGGAAGAGATGCTCCGCCTCATCGACACCCACAAGTGCACACACACCCATATGGTCCCCACACAGTTCCACCGCCTCCTCGCCCTCCCCGAGGACGTCCGGGCCCGCTACGACGTCTCCTCCATGCGGCACGCCATCCACGGCGCCGCCCCCTGCCCCGACCACGTGAAGCGGGCCATGCTCGACTGGTGGGGCCCCTGCGTGGAGGAGTACTACGCCGCCAGCGAGGGCGGTGGCGCCTTCGCGACCGCCGAGGACTGGCTGAAGAAGCCCGGCACCGTGGGCAAGGCCTGGCCGATCAGCGAACTCGCGATCTTCGACGACGACGGCAACCGGCTTCCGCCCGGCGAACTCGGCACCGTCTACCTCAAGATGAACACCGGAGGCTTCGCCTACCACAAGGACGAGGCCAAGACGGAGAAGAACCGCATCGGCGACTTCTTCACCGTCGGAGACCTCGGCTACCTCGACGAGGACGGCTACCTCTTCCTCCGCGACCGCAAGATCGACATGATCATCTCGGGCGGGGTCAACATCTACCCGGCCGAGATCGAGTCCGTCCTGCTCGCCCACCCGGCCGTCGCCGACGCCGCCGCCTTCGGTATCCCGCACGACGACTGGGGCGAGGAGGTCAAAGCCGTCGTCGAACCGGCCCCCGGCCACGAGCCGGGCCCCGGCCTCGCCACCACGATCCTCGACCACTGCGCGGGGCAGCTCGCCGGGTACAAGCGGCCCAAGAGCGTGGACTTCGTTTCCGAGATGCCGCGGGATCCCAACGGCAAGTTGTACAAGCGGCGGTTGCGCGACCCGTACTGGGAGGGGCGCACCAGGCCCGTGTGACGTCAGGGACGCATACGCGGAGGAGCCTCCAGGGCTCTGGCGAGACCTGCCGCGTCGGTGCCGATCTTGCGGTAGACACTGGACAGCAGCTGCCGTACGCCCTGTTCGGTCAGGTGCAGAGCCGCTGCGATCGATGCCACCGGGCTTCCCTCGACGGCCAGTTCGGCCGTCCGGCGTTCGCGCGCGGTGAGCGTGTCCGCCTGCACATAGCGCAGGGGCAGCGGGCGCAGCCCGGCCGTTGAGAGCTCCTCCCTGGCGCGGGCGGCGAGCGCCTCGGCCCCACAGTGGACGGCGCCTTCCAGGCCCTGGTAGAGCCGGTCGGCGGCCTCCTGGAGCCGCCCGTGGCGGGACAGCGCGGAGCCGTGGCCGACTTGGGCGCGAGCGAGTTCGTACGAGGCCGGGGACTGTTCCAGGCAGTCGATCGCCTCCGCGTACAGGTCGAGTGCGGCCGGCCCGCCGGTCACCTCGGCGAGGGTGTGGAGGGCCTGGCCGATGGTGGACGCGGCGCCGAAGTCCCGGGCGCGCTTGACGGCGTCCTGGGCGTGATGGATCGCCTCGTCCGGGGCGGTGTGGGCGAGCGCGGTCGCGAGCCGCAGCTGCCACGGGCACCAGGCCGGGTTGCGCCAGGCCCGGCCGTCCAGCCAGTCCCCGACCGCGGACAGCAGCGTCGATGCTTCCGCGTGCCGGCCCTCCGCCAGGAGCAGTTCCGCGTACACGGTGCGCGGGTCGGGATAGATGATGGCGTTCGGAGCCATCTCACCGAAGTGGTGGTCGTCGGCGAGGGCGCGCGCCTCGGTGACGCGCCCACGGGCCAGCAATGTCTGGATCAGGACGCTGACGCCGTACCACTGGGCGGCCACGACGCCTTCCACCTTGTCGGCGATGCGCAGGCCTTCCCGGACCAGGTCCTCGGCTTCGGCCAGACACCCGCGGTGGTAGCGCACATAGCCGGCGATGGTCTGGCCGAAGGCCAGGTGGGAGCCGTGCCAGCCCTTGCCCACGCACTCGGCGATGCCCTTTTCGAACAACTCCTCGGCCCGGCGCGGCTGGTCGCCGTACATGAACACCAGGGCTACCGAAAGGGGCACCTCGAAGCCACGGTTCTCATCGGTCCAGCTCATGCCGCCGCGCAGGGACTTCTCCGCGTAACCGAGCGCGGTCTGCCGTGGTTCGCCGCGCAACACGGCGTCCCAGGCCCGCAGCCCCAGGATGTAGCGCTCCTCCAGGCTGCGGCCGGGCAACTGCTCGGCCAGCCTCGCCAGTCTCCGGGAACGCGCGGGGGAGTCGGGATCGTCGGCGCGCATCGTGCTCCAGACGAACTGGTCGGCCTGCATCCGCAGTTTGACGCGCGGATTCGTGGCCTCCCGGGCCTCCTCGGCGGCCACGGTCACGGCCTCGTCCATCCGGTCGGTGTGGGCGAGCGCTGTCGTCAGCCGATAGACGATGGAGGCGCGCAGGTCGGGTTCGACATCGGGCTCCGCCAGCGCCTGACGGAGATGCCGCACCGTGGCCGTGGGCTCGATCAGGAACGTGGCGCACGCGAGTTCGTGCAGGACCGCGGCGCGCTCCTCCGGGAGGGGCGGCTCCTGCAGCGCACGGGTGAGCAGGCGCCGCGCGGCCTCGGTCGCCCCGGCGCCGAGGTACTCGCGAGCGGCCTCGCGCAGACACTCGACCGTCTCCGGGTTGCCCTCGCACGGCACCTCCAGCAGATGCCGGGCGGCGGCGGTGGGGCCATAGCCCGCGTTCAGGACGGCGTTCGCGGCCGCGTTGTGCAGACCGGCCCGGAAGCCGGAGCGGATGGACCGGTAGATCGTCGTGGTGATCAGCGGGTGGACGAACTCGAGATCACCCTCCGGGCCGTGGCCGTCGGTGAGGATCCGGGCGGCGCGGAGCTGCTGGGTCGCCTCGGTGACGGTCTCGTCGCCGAGGACCGCGATGGTCGCGGCGAGCTGTGGTGAGAAGGGCGACCCCAGCACGGCGGCGGCGTGCGCGAAACGGACGGTCGCGGTGTCGAGGCCTTCCAGACGTTCGATCAGCCCCGGGCCCTTGATGGCCGCGGCGAGCTCACGCATCGCGGGCAGGTCGTCATCGCTGCCGCTCAGTTTCCGCTCGGCGAGGCCGATGGCGAGCTCCACCGTCTCGAACGGGCTCCCCCCGGTGGCCGACCAGCATTCCTTGCAGAACACGTCCTCGGCTCCGTCACCGACCTGGCTTCTGACGATCTGCGCCACCCCGTCGGCGGTGAGGCACGCGAGGTCGTGGGGGCGGTCGCCGTGATGTCCGACGAGGGTGCGCAGTTCGCCCGCCGCGGAGGGCAGCTCGTCGGGCCGGTAGGCGACCACGATCAGCAGGGGGAGGTCATCGACCCGTGACGCGAAGGAATCGAGCCAGTTCAAGGACTCGGCGTCCGCCCAGTGCAGGTCGTCCAGGAGCAGGACGACGGGCGCCTTCTTGATGGTGAGGCAGGTCATGACCCAGTCGAGACCTTCGCGGACCCCGGTCGGGTCGGGTGCGGGGGCGGGGCCTCTCGCCTCGAGACCGAGCACGGCGGCCATGACGTCGTACCAGCTGCCCAGGAGGGCCCGGAGTTCGGCTCCCTCCATCCGCGCCAGCAAGGGCTGTACGAGCTGGCGGACCACGCGGAACGCCGACCCTTGTTCCTTCTCCCCGCCTCTCCCCGACAGCACGGTGAATCCCGAGGCCATGGCCCGTTGACGGGCTTGCGTGATGAGCGCCGTCTTGCCGAGTCCGGCCGGTCCGCTGAAGGCGAGCAGTCCCCGGCGCCTTGCCTGCGGCACACCGTCCGCGGTGCGTCGCAGTTCCTTGAAAGCGGCCTCAAGGGCCTGAAGTTCCCGTCGGCGCTCGATCAAGGTCCGCTGCTCCGTGACCGGGTTCCGAGGCTCCATCGCCATGTGCCGTACCGCCTTCTGTCGTTCGGCTCGGAGGAGCCGAGCGTACGCCTCGGGGAGACGAGGCAGGCTGAATTGAGCACCATAGGGTGAATCGTGAACGGTAGGTGGGAGAACGCCCACCCGCTGGGTAGTGGACACGGATGGACGTCTCCCGGGTGGGGCTGATACCGGTGCGTGGCGGGAGGTCTACGGCACGGCGGGCACCGACGTCACATCCGAGTACCGAGGCACGGCGCGTGCCCAGTCGTAGCACCCGCGGATCCAGCCGATCATGCCCTCCACATAGCGGATGCCCGCGGGACTCAACTCCGGTTTGATCCCGTCGTGGAGCCTTTGGAACCTCTCGATCGTGCTGTTGATCTCCTCGATGGCCAGGAGCACGGCGGCCGGCAGCGAGCACCGTTGTTCGCGCTGGTGGGCCAGGGCAAGGTTGATCATTTCGCCTGCGCGCTGTTCCTTCACCGCCGAGAACAGGTCGGCCGTCCACACCGCCACGTCGGCCGACAGCCGGCTCAGTCGCCGGACGACGGGATGATGCACCTCGATTGCGGTCAGCTCCTGTGCCCGGGCGCCTTCGTACAGCGGGTAGAACGGCTCGACGCCCGCGGTCAGCGACCGAATGGAGGTGCAGTCCCCGGTGCGCAGGAGGACGGGGTGGGTCTGGGCCACGGCTTCGTACAACAAGCCGTGCACGTATTCACAGCTCTGCCAGGCCCATCGCGCGGCCTGTGCGGGTGTGCACCTCTCCCGGACCTGGCGGTGGAGATCGGCCAGGGCGGCTCCGAGGGGAGTGCTGGGCTGCCGGTCGTCCCGCAGGATCGCGACACTCTCGCACAGCATGGGCAGCAGCCTGCCCGGAGAACGTCGACCGAGGTCCTCCGCGAGGTCGTCGAAGACGAACTGGTAGGCGATCTGGTGGGCCACGATCTGCAGGACACCAGAATCCACGGTGGGGCTGGTGTAGCTCGCGAGTTCGGCGGGGCGAGTGCGGGCGATCATCGCCGCCACATCAGGTTCGTCGGTCAGCCCCCACACCCTCAGCCATGCGTCGACGCCGACGGCGGCTTCGGATTCATGAGGGTTGCGCCGGAACGGGAAAGGCATGTGGAGGTTGGTGTCGATCAGGTCCCGGAGGTTGGCGACCGGCATTGCGTCCGGTAGGCCGAGGGTGACTTCCTCATGCGTCGTCGACAACGTCGTCACCTGCCATTCCACTGTCCGATGTGCACGGGGCGGCGGTCACTCGGTGCGCGGGCGGGGCGGCTGAGGGCATACGAGGTCGGGGCGCGCACGTCATGACCAGGGAACGCGGCCCCATCGTGATCCCGGGGCGCGGCTTCCGGTCGACATACCCGGGCAGATGACGCAGGCGCCGGCGGGCGGCGATGGTCGCGAGCGCGAGGGTGGCCTCCACCATCGCGAACTCGTCACCGAGGCATTTGCGGTTGCCCGCGGAGAACGGCATCATCGCGCGGCGCTCTTCGGCGGTGGGCCGCCCCGGCAACCATCGGCCGGGGTCGAAACGCTCGGGGTCGGGGAACGACGAGGGATCGTGGTGCAGGAGGTGGGGGCTGTACAGGACGGCGGCACCCTTGGGCAGACGGCATCCGGCGAGCTCGGTTTCCTTGGTGGCGACGCGAGTGAAGAGCCAGCCGGGCGAGGAGTGGCGCAGCGTCTCGGAGACGACGCACCGGGTGTAGACGAGCTGCGGCAGATCCTCGGGAGTGGGCCGCCGGCCTCCGGCGAGGACGGAGTCGAGCTCGGCGTGCAGACGCCGCTCCGCCTCCGGATGGCGGGCCAGCAGGCTGAAGGCGCTCGTCAGGGCCAGTGCCTGGGTCTCGACGCCCGTCAGCAGCAGAGTGATCAGGTGATCATGAACCTCCTGGTCGGTGACCGCGGCCGTCGAGCCGTCGCTCTTGGCGGCCTTCAGCAGTGTGCCCAGCACGTCGTCGCGGTCGGCGCCCCGCCGACGCTCCGTGATCGTCGTGTCGATGATCTCGTGCAGGCGGGAGAGCGCGCGGCGATAGCGGCGGTTGGCGGGGGTGGGGAGGCGGAACAGGACGTCGATCGGTACGACCGTGCGGACGAACAGGCCGCGCACGACCGCGCCGAGACAGTCCCGCACCTGCGCGGTGGTCCGGTCGTCCAGGGAATCGGAGAGGAGGACACGGCTGGTCACCCGTGTCGTGAGGGCCATCATCGCCTCGGTGACGGCAACGTCCTGACCGACCGGCCACGCGCGGCACACCGCCGCGGCCTCCTCGGTGACCAGGTCCGTGTATCGGGCGACATGGGAAGGGCGGAAGGCAGGCTGTAGCAGCCTGCGTTTGTCCCGATGCGTCGGCTGTCGGCAGGTGACGAGGCCGTCGCCCATCAGCTTCCCGAGCCTGTCGTACAGCGGCCCCCCCTTGTCGAAGGTGTGCGGATCCATGAGCACCTCGTGGGTCAGCTCGGGATGGCACACCATCCAGGCGCGCTGGGGGCCCAGCCGTATCTCGACCAGGTCGCCGTACGCGGGCAAAGAATTCAGAAACGCCAGCGGCTGTCGGTATAAGGAGATACCGTGGCCGAGGACGGGGAATATGCCTGGAGCAGTTCCTGTCCTCCATGTACGCTTTCGTTCAGGCACAGCATGGCTCATGAAATCCTCCTGCCATACGCGGCACGGGAAATTGGTGAACGTGCCACGGACTTGAACACTTGAGACAAGTCCTGCCCAGTCCAAGTGGCTCTTGGTTTCCCGAAACCTTTCTCCAAAGGGGCGCACGGGAGCATGCGGAAGCAAAAGAAGCATGCGGTGAACGGCCGTTGACGCATGGCGCATTCTCAGCGCATCCCTTAGGTCACTCATATGTGGTCCCGCCCCATGTGGAACGGGACCACAGTGACTCGGCGTTCGCGTATGCGGATGGTCCTCGCACCAGGTCCGCCGCCGAGAAACGGCATCTTCCGCCGCCGGGCCGCCGGCACCTTGGTCGTCAGCTTCCGCCAGGGGAGGAGCCGTTGAGCATACCAACGGGTATGTGTCCCCGGTCGGGTGTCCGGCCGCTGCCTTGACCCGTCTCTGCGAGACACCGAGGATCATGTGTCATGACGCCAGCACACGGCAGCACGGTTGACGGAGTACTGCGCCGCAGCGCCCGACGCACCCCGGCACGCATCGCGGTCGAGGACCGCGGACGCGCGTGGACGTACGAGGAACTCGACGACGCCGTCTCCCGCGCGGCGAGCGTCCTGCTCGACCAGGACCTTACCCCCGGCGACCGGGTGGCCGCCTACGGCCACAACTCCTGTGCGTACCTCATCGCCTTCCTGGCGTGCGCCCGCGCGGGCCTCGTTCATGTCCCCGTCAACCACAACCTCACCGGCGACGACCTCGCCTACATCCTCGGTCAGTCCGGCAGCTCCCTGATCCTCACCGACCCCGCCCTCGCCGGCCGGCTCCCCGACGGCGTCCCTACGATGCCGCTGCGCGACGCCGACGACTCACTGCTGGCGCGACAGGCGGCGGCGCCCGCACACGACGGACCGGAGGCGCGCAGCGAGGACCTGGTGCAGCTGCTCTACACCTCCGGCACCACGGCCCTGCCGAAGGGCGCGATGATGACCCACCGCGCCCTGGTCCACGAGTACTTGAGCGCGATCGCCGCCCTCGACCTGAGCGCCGGGGACCGCCCCGTCCACTCACTGCCGCTGTACCACTCGGCACAGATGCACGTGTTCCTCATGCCGTATCTGGCCGTCGGCGCCACCAACGTCATCCTGGAGTCGCCCGACGGCGACCGGCTCTTCGATCTCATCGAGACGGGCCGTGCGGACAGCCTGTTCGCTCCGCCCACGGTGTGGATCGGCCTGGCCAATCGCCCCGACTTCGCGACCCGCGAGCTCGACGGGCTGCGCAAGGCGTACTACGGGGCCTCGATCATGCCGGTGCCGGTCCTGGAACGACTGCGTGAGCGATGGCCCGACCTGGCCTTCTACAACTGCTTCGGACAGAGCGAGATCGGCCCGCTGGCCATGGTGCTGGCCCCGGACGAACACAAGGGCCGGATGGACTCCTGCGGCCGTCCCGTCCTCTTCGTCGACGCCCGGGTCGTCGACGAGAACGGCGAGGACGTGCCCGACGGCACCTCCGGCGAGATCGTCTACCGCTCCCCGCAGCTGTGCGAGGGCTACTGGGACAAGCCCGAGGAGACCGCCGAGGCCTTCCGCGACGGCTGGTTCCGCTCCGGCGACCTCGCGGTGCGCGACGCGCACGGCTACTACACGATCGTCGACCGGGTGAAGGACGCCATCAACTCCGGTGGCGTAATGATCGCTTCACGCGCGGTCGAGGACGCGCTGTACACGCACGAGGCGGTCGCCGAGGTCGCCGTGATCGGCCTGCCCGACGAGCGGTGGATCGAGGCCGTCACCGCGGTCGTCGTCCCGCGCGGTGAGGTGAGCGAGGCCGAACTGATCGAGCACGCGCGCGAGAAGCTCGCCCGCTTCAAGGCGCCGAAGCGGGTGGTGTTCGTGACCGAGCTGCCGCGCAACGCGAGCGGGAAGATCCTCAAGCGGGAGCTGCGGGACCGGTTCGCAGCTGAGTAGGGGCGGGATCGACGACGGCCGGCTCGGCGGCGGCTAGGCCCCGCGACGCCGGGGTGATCCAAACGACAGGGCCTAGTGGGGCCGTAGGTCCTCGATGCGCCGGATCTTGCCCACGGACCGTGCCAGTGACTCTGGCTCGACGATGTCCACGGCGACCGACACCCCGATGCCGTCCTTCACGGCCGCGGCGATGGCCTGGGCCGCGGCGTCCCGGACCTCGGGTGACGCGTCGGGGCGGGCCTCCGCGCGCACGGTGAGGGCGTCGAGACGGCCCTCCCTCGTCAGGCGCAGCTGGAAGTGGGGTGCCACGCCCGGGGTCCGGAGCACGATCTCCTCGATCTGGGTGGGGAAGAGATTGACCCCGCGCAGGATGACCATGTCGTCACTGCGACCGGTGATCTTCTCCATCCGCCGGAACACCCGGGCCGTCCCCGGCAGCAGGCGCGTCAGGTCCCGGGTGCGGTACCGGATGACGGGCATGGCCTCCTTGGTGAGCGAGGTGAAGACCAGTTCGCCCTCCTCGCCGTCTGGCAGCACCTCGCCGGTGATCGGGTCGACGATCTCGGGGAAGAAGTGGTCCTCCCACACATGCAGTCCGTCCTTGGTCTCCACACTCTCCTGCGCGACCCCGGGCCCGATCACCTCGGACAAGCCGTATATGTCGACGGCATCGATCGCGAACCGCTCCTCGATCTCGTGGCGCATCCGCTCGGTCCAGGGTTCGGCGCCGAAGATGCCCACGCGCAGGGAGGTGCCGCGGGGATCGACGCCCTGCCGTTCGAACTCGTCGAGGAGGGTGAGCATGTAGGACGGCGTCACCATGATGATCTCTGGCCTGAGGTCCTGGATGAGCTGGACCTGGCGGGCCGTCATGCCGCCGGACGCGGGGATGACCGTACAGCCGAGCCGTTCGGCCCCATAGTGTGCGCCCAGCCCACCCGTGAACAACCCGTAGCCGTACGCCACATGTACCTTGTCGCCAGGCCGCCCGCCCGCCGCCCGGATGGACCTTGCCACCATGTCGGACCACAGGGAGAGGTCGGCGTCGGTGTAGCCGACGACCGTGGGGCGCCCGGTGGTGCCGCTGGAGGCGTGGATTCGGCGGATCCGGTCCTGGGGCACGGCGAACATCCCGTACGGGTAGTTCTCCCGCAGGTCGGCCTTGGCCGTGAACGGGAAACGGGCCAGATCGGCGAGCGAACGGCAGTCCTCGGGCCGTACTCCGGCCTTGTCGAAGGAGTCCCGGTAGAAGGGCACGTTGTCGTACGCGTGCCGCAGCGAGGTTCGCAGCCGCTCCAGTTGCAACGCCCGCAGCGCCTCCGGGGCGAGCCGTTCCCCCGAGTCCAGCAGCTCCGTCGCATCCGCCATGGGGACTTCTCCCTTCCCTCGCCAACCGCGCCAATCCGGACGACCGATCATTCGGTCCGGGTCTTCGGGATCAGTAATCCAGGCGCGGATTGATCAGGCAAGGGGGCGGGCCGGACTTTCTGCCCGTGAGAGCGCCGTGAGGAGGACAACGCGGTGGCGAGGTGAGGGCGAACCCGCTCGGTGCCGGCGGTCTCAGTCCTTTCCCGGTCCGTACGCCGTCAGGAAACGGTCACGGAACTCGTCCATGCCCCAGGTCGGGGCGTTCTCGGCCGGCTTGAGGCCGTCCGTCCAGTGCCAGTCGGTGATCCTGTCGAGGACCTTCTGGTCGCGGGCGACGATCGTGACGGGGACGTCCTTGCTCGTGTTGCCGGCGGTGACGGTCGGGACGGGCTGGTGGTCGCCGAGGAAGACGAGGACCGTGTCGTCCGTGCCGTAGCGCTCGACCCACTGTGTGAGGCTGTGGATCGAGTACTCGATGGCGCGGCGGTACTCGGTGCGGACGCGCTCGGGGTCCTTCCAGACCTCCGCGGGGTCCGTGCCCTCCTTCTTGATCTGATGGAAGACCGAGCCGTCGCCGAGGTCGTCCCAGTCGATCATGCGGGCGATGGGGGACCAGGGGTTGTGGCTGGAGGCCAGGATGATCTCCGCCATGATCGGCTCGCGGTCCTTCTTGCCGTGCTCCAGACGCTGGAAGGCCTCCAGGCTGAACTGGTCGGGCACGGGCGTCCAGCTGAAGTAGGGGCCCTGGTAGCCCAGGTGCTCGGAGTCGTAGATGTGGTCGAGCGCGAAGTACTTGCCCTCCGGCCAGGCCCGCCGCACACCCGGGACGACGCCGACCGTGCGCCATGCGCCGGTCTTGCGGAAGTAGCTGTTGAGCGTCGCGCGGTCGCTGGTGGTCAGACTCCGGTACCGCTGCTGGTTCTTGATCCACAGCCCGGACAGGAAGGTGGAGTGGGCGAGCCAGCTGCCGGCCCCCGTCACCGGCGACCTCAGCCAGCCGCTGCGCGACTGGAATCCGGCCGACTTGAGGTTGCTTGCCCCTTCCTTGAGCACCGCGTCGACCTGCGGTGCCATCGCCGGGTCGTCGATCGCGACACGGCCGTAGCTCTCGATGAACGTGAACAGGACGTCCTTGCCGCGCAGCCCGGTGAGCAACTGGTCCGGCGGTGTGTTCGCGAACGCGTCCACGGCGGCCTGCTTCTGGAAGACGCGTCCGTCCCTGAGGCCCGCCCGTACCTGTTCGACACGGTTGTTGACCAGATCGGCGTTGCCCTTGGTGGCCAGCGGGACGCCGGTGATCTGGATGCTCAGCGTCACGCAGGTGATCCACGCGGTGCCGAGGACCAGCGTCGTGCGGGCGGCGACGGCACGGTGGCTGACCATCAGGTTCGTCACCCGCACCATCGCGAGCGTCATGAGGACGAGCACTGCGACGACCAGGACGATCCCCCCGGCCACCGCGAGCACCTGGCCGGTCCGGCCGAAGGACTCCCGTACGAACTCCGCCGCGTCATCGAGCAGGATCCAGTCCAGGACCAGGTCGAAGGGGCGGGCCAGCACCTGGTAGAAGCCCATGTCGACGAACTTCAACACGGTGAGCAGCCCGAGGAGCGCACCCGAGACCACCGCGATCAGCCGCCGTGACCGCGGCGGCAGCGCCAGCAGCAGGCCCGCGAGCAGGATCCCCTCGGCGGGGAGACGGAAGAACGCCTCGGCGTCGAGCTGCTCCAGCTGGTTCGGCACGAGGAGCGCGAAGAGCAGGAGGGCCCCGGCCAGGACGGACGTCCCGATGGTGACGCCTCGTGCCGTACGGGGGTAGCGGCGGCGCCAGCCGAACCAGCCGGGGGAGAGGGAGGAGCTGGACGGCTCCGCGGTGTGGGCAGCCTTGGATCCGTCGGCCGCCTCGGCCTCTTCGGGCCTTCCGGCCTCTTCGGCCGTTTCTGCCGTCCCTGTCTCTTCCGTCGTCTCCTGTGCTACCTGCTCTGCTGCCTCCTGCGACACCCGGAGGTCCTCCCGTGCGGTCTTGCGATGGCATGGCAAACAGCGCCCGATGACCGAGCCTGCCACCACAAGTACGTCCGCACGTCACCTTAGGTTCAATCGGACCTGCCCGGAATTCACCCGTCCGCAGTCGCCGCCACCTCGCGGGCCCAGCGGTAATCCGCCTTGCCGCTGGGCGAGCGCCTGATCGAGTCCGTGATCACCAGCTGGCGGGGAATCTTGTATCCCGCGAGATGGGAGCGGCAGTGTGTCTGGATGTCCGCCAGCGACGGCCGCACCGCGCCCGCGCGCAACTGCACCACGGCCGCCACATGGTGCCCCCACTTCGCGTCCGGCACGCCGGCCACCAGCGCGTCGTACACGTCGGGATGGGACTTGAGTGCTTGCTCGACCTCCTCCGGGTACACCTTCTCGCCCCCGGTGTTGATGCACTGCGAGCCGCGGCCCAGCACGGTGACGACGCCGTCCTCGTCGACCGTGGCCATGTCGCCCAGCAGCACCCACCGTCGGCCGTTCTTCTCGAAGAAGGTCTCGGCGGTTTTCCCCGGGTCGTTGTAGTAGCCGAGCGGCACATGGCCGCACTGCGCGACCCGGCCCACCTCACCGGCGGCGACCACCTCGTGGGTTGCCGGATCCACCACCTGAGTACGGGAGTTGACGCGGATGCGGAAGCCGCGCTCGGGGCCGGAGTCCTCGGTCGCCGTGCCGTTGAAGCCGGACTCCGAGGAACCGAAGTTGTTCAGCAGCATGACGTTCGGGACCAGTTCCTGGAACTGCCGGCGCACCGTGTCGGACATGATCGCCCCGGACGACGACACACTGAACATCGACGAGCAGTCGGTGCCCTTCATCGGCCCGTTCAGCGCGTCGACGAGCGGCCGCAGCATCGCGTCGCCCACCAGCGACACGCTGGTGACCCTCTCCTTCTCGATCGTCCGCAGGACTTCTTCAGGGGCGAACTTGCGGTGGATCACGATGCGTTGGCCGAAGTTGAAGCCGATGAAGGCGGTCAGCGTGGACGTGCCGTGCATCAGCGGGGCGGTGGGGAAGAAGGTGATGCCGTCGCCGCCCGCAGCCACGCGTTCCGCGAGTTCCTCCGGCTTCTTCACCGGCTCACCGGTCGGCGCGCCCCCGCCCAGCCCCGAGAAGAACAGATCCTCCTGGCGCCACATCACGCCCTTGGGCATCCCGGTGGTGCCGCCGGTGTAGATGATGAACTGGTCGTCGCCCGACCGCTCCGGGAACCCACGCTCGGGCGACCCGGTGGCCTCGGCGTCCGTGAAGGCCACGGCGGGCACGACCGGCGCGCGCACCGCACCGGGAGCCACGGTGCCCACGCGCACCAGATGCCGTAGCCCCTCCACTCGCGGCAGCGCCGCCGCCACCCGCTGCGTGAACTCCGCCTCGAAGACCAGGGCCACCAGATCGGCGTCCCGGTAGAGGTACACCAACTCCTCTTCCACATAACGGTAGTTGACGTTTACCGGCACGATCCGTGCCTTCAGGCAGGCCAGTACCGTCTGGAGGTACTCGGTGCCGTTGTAGAGGTGGAGCCCGAGGTGTTCGCCGGGGCGGATCCCGCTGTCGATCAGATGGTGGGCGATCCGGTTGGCGGCCGCGTCCAGTTGCGCATAGGTCAGACGGCGCTCCGCGCCCGTGCCCGGGTGGTCGATGTACACGAGCGCCTCGCGGTTGGGAACCGCGTCGACGACCGACTCGAACAGGTCGGCAAGGTTGTACTCCACCGTTCCTCCTGACCTCGACAGGGCACGGTTCACCAACGGTTCGCCGGTCATCAGAGCAAAGGGCGGCACAACTGTGAAGCCTCCGCGCAAAAGAATCTGACTGACTGTCAGAAAACCCTTGAAGTGCCTTCGCCCCTCCTGCAACCTGTTCTCGTTCTGTCAGAGGGGAGACTGGTCATGGCTGGGACCGAACACCTCGCCGTGCGGCGCGAGGGCGCCACACTGGTGCTCACGCTCAACAGGCCCGAGGCGAAGAACGCGCTCTCGTTGCCGATGCTGGTCGGTCTCTACGACGGCTGGGTCGAGGCCGACGCCGACGACTCGATCCGCTCCATCGTGTTCACGGGAGCGGGGGGCTGCTTCTGCGCCGGCATGGACCTCAAGGCCCTCGCCGGGAACGGCATGGAGGGCGAGCACTACCGTGACAGGCTCAGGGCCGACCCCGACCTGCACTGGAAGGCGATGCTCCGCCACCACCGGCCGCGCAAACCGGTGATCGCAGCCGTCGAGGGGTACTGCGTCGCGGGCGGCACCGAGATGCTCCAGGGCACGGACATCCGGGTCGCGGGAGAGTCGGCCACCTTCGGGCTGTTCGAGGTGAAGCGCGGCCTGTTCCCGATCGGCGGCTCCACGGTCCGTCTGCAACGGCAGGTCCCGCGCACCCACGCCTTGGAAATGCTGCTCACGGGACGCCCGTACAGCGCTCGCGAGGCCGCCGGCATCGGCCTGATCGGACACGTCGTCCCGGACGGCACCGCGTTGGCCAAGGCCCTGGACATCGCCGGACAGGTCAACGCGTGCGGCCCACTGGCCGTCGAGGCCGTCAAGGCGTCGGTCTACGAGAGCTCGGAGATGTCCGAGACCGACGGTCTCGCCGCCGAACTCAAGCGCGGGTGGCCGATCTTCGACACCGCGGATGCCAAGGAAGGCGCCCGCGCGTTTGCGGAGAAGCGACCGCCTGTCTACAAGCGGGCGTAGGCGCTGCGCCGGCCTGTCCGGTTCAAAGCCGCGGGTCGAATGTGGCTGGTCGCGCCCACGCGGCGGAGCCGCAAATGTCACAGCCCCGCGCCCCTTACGCGGCGCTCCTCGCACCGACCTCTCAAGGAGGCACGCCCCCGATGCCCGAAGTCCTCAAAGCTCCCCTTGTCGTCGAGTTCCCCTTCACCCGCTCCCTCGGCCCGGTCCAGAGCGCCTTCCTCACCGGGCTGCGCGAACGTGTGGTGCTCGGGGTGCGGACCGGTGACGGCCGTACGCTCGTTCCGCCCGTCGAGTACGACCCCGTCACCGCCGAGGAGATCCGTGACCTGGTCGAAGTCGCCTCCACCGGCACGGTCACCACCTGGGCCTGGAACCACGCCCCCCGCCGCGACCAGCCCCTCGACACCCCCTTCGCCTGGGTCCTGGTCCGCCTCGACGGTGCCGACACCGCTCTCCTGCACGCCCTCGACGCACCCGGCCCCGACGCCGTGCACACCGGCATGCGGGTCCGCATCCGCTGGGCCGAGGAGCGCACCGGCGCCATCACGGACATCGCCTGCTTCGAGCCGTTCGCCGGTGGTCAGGCCGAACGCACCGGCCACACCGGCGAGTTCGAGGACCCGGTCACCGGCATCGTCGCCCCCGCGCGACTCGACTACACCTACTCGCCCGGCCGCGCCCAGACCGCCTACATCAACGCCCTCGCCGACCAGCGCAACGTCGGCGAACGCTGTCCGTCCTGTCGCAAGGTGTACGTCCCGCCGAGGGGTGCGTGCCCCACATGTGGCCTCGCCACATCAGAACAGGTCGAGGTAGGTCCACACGGCACAGTCACCACGTTCTGCATCGTCAACATCAAGGCGAAGAACCTCGACATCGAGGTGCCTTACGTCTACGCCCACATCGCCCTCGACGGTGCCGGCCTCGCCCTGCACGGCCGGATCGGCGGCATCCCCTACGACCAGGTGCGGATGGGCCTGCGGGTCGAACCGGTGTGGACGGAAGATGCCCGCTACCCCGACCACTACCGGCCGACGGGCGAGCCCGACGCGGACTACGACACCTACAGGGAGCTGCTGTGAACCGCGAGATCGCCGTCGTCGCCTTCGCGCAGACCGAGCACCGGCGTACCAGCGAGGAGCTCTCCGAGGTCGAGATGCTGATGCCGGTCCTGCACGAGGTGCTCGCCCAGACCGGCCTGAAGACTGCCGACATCGGCTTCACCTGCTCCGGCTCCAGCGACTACCTCGCCGGCCGCGCCTTCTCCTTCACCCTCGCCCTGGACGGCGTCGGCGCCTGGCCGCCGATCTCCGAGTCGCACGTCGAGATGGACGGCGCGTGGGCGCTGTACGAGGCATGGACCAAACTGCTGACCGGGGACGCCGACACAGCGCTCGTCTACTCCTATGGCAAGTCCTCGCCGGGTCCGCTGCGCGACGTTCTCACCCGCCAGCTCGACCCCTACTACGTCGCCCCCCTCTGGCCCGACTCCGTCGCCCTCGCCGCCCTCCAGGCCCAGGCCCTCATCGACGCCGGCGACACGGACGAACCCGCGCTCGCCGCCGTCGCCGCCCGCAGCCGCGCCGACGCCACCGCCAACTCCCATGCTCAGCTGCGCGGTTCGGTTCCCCAGGGTGAGTACGTCGTACGACCGCTGCGTACCGGCGACTGCCCGCCCATCGGTGACGGAGCAGCCGCCGTGATCCTCGCGGCGGGGGACCGGGCCCGTGAGCTGTGCGACCGGCCCGCCTGGATCCGTGGCATCGACCACCGCATCGAGGCCCACGGGCTAGGCGTGCGCGACCTGACCGACTCGCCCTCGACCCGCCTCGCCGCCGAGAAGGCCGGAGTGTTCCAACGTCCCGTCGACACCGCCGAGTTGCACGCGCCGTTCACCTCGCAGGAGGTCGTCCTGCGCAAGGCGCTGAAGCTCGACGACGGTGTGCGCGTCAACCCGTCCGGCGGGGCGCTCGCGGCGAACCCGGTCATGGCCGCCGGGCTCATCCGCATCGGTGAGGCCGCAGCCCGTGTCCACCGGGGCGAGTCCGACCGGGCGCTCGCACACGCCACGTCCGGCCCCTGCCTCCAACAGAACCTGGTCGCCGTACTCGAAGGGGATCCGCGATGAGCAAGGAGCCCGTGGCCGTCGTAGGCATCGGTCAGACCAAGCACGTCGCGGCGCGACGGGACGTGTCGATCGCCGGGCTCGTCCGGGAGGCCGCCCGAAGGGCACTGGACGACGCCGAGCTGACCTGGGCGGACATCGACGCCGTCGTCATCGGCAAGGCGCCCGACTTCTTCGAGGGCGTGATGATGCCGGAGCTGTATCTCGCCGACGCGCTCGGCGCGGTCGGCAAGCCCATGCTCCGGGTGCACACGGCCGGCTCGGTCGGCGGATCCACCGCCCTCGTCGCCGCCGGCCTGGTCGCCGCCCGCGTCCACGGCACCGTCCTGACGCTCGCCTTCGAGAAGCAGTCCGAGTCGAACGCCATGTGGGGACTGTCCCTCCCGATCCCCTTCCAGCAGCCCCTGCTGGCCGGGGCGGGCGGCTTCTTCGCCCCCCACGTGCGCGCGTACATGCGACGCAGCGGCGCGCCCGACACGATCGGCTCGCTGGTGGCGTACAAGGACCGGCGCAACGCGCTGAAGAACCCCTACGCGCACCTCCACGAGCACGACATCACCCTGGAGAAGGTCCAGGCCTCGCCCATGCTGTGGGACCCCATCCGCTACTCGGAGACCTGCCCGTCGTCCGACGGCGCCTGCGCGATGGTCCTCACCGATCGGGCCGGGGCCGCCCGTGCGCCTCGGCCGCCCGCCTGGATGCTCGGCGGCGCGATGCGCAGCGAGCCCACCCTCTTCGCCGGCAAGGACGCCGTGTCGCCGCAGGCCGGCAAGGACTGCGCGGCCGACGTGTACCGACAGGCCGGCATCGCCGACCCGCGCCGGGACATCGACGCCGTCGAGATGTACGTGCCGTTCTCCTGGTACGAGCCCATGTGGCTGGAGAACCTCGGATTCGCCGCCGAGGGCGAGGGCTGGAAGCTCACCGAGGCCGGGGCCACCGAACTGGACGGCGACCTGCCCGTCAACATGTCGGGCGGCGTCCTGTCCACCAATCCCATCGGCGCCTCCGGCATGATCCGCTTCGCCGAAGCGGCCCTCCAGGTGCGCGGACAGGCCGGGGAGCACCAGGTCGACGGGGCTCGCAGGGCGCTCGGACACGCCTACGGCGGCGGATCGCAGTTCTTCTCGATGTGGCTCGTGGGCGCCGAGCCCCCGGACGCCTGAGAACACTCCCGTACGGCGGGGGAGACGGCTCCGCAAAGGTCCCCCTCACGTGGCCTGTCGGCACTCCGAACCGATCGCTAGGCTGGCCCGCGGACGACGAATCGGGAGGAGCACGGACGTGGCCGAGAGCACCATCCAGCAGCAGCCGTTCACGGGCTGGGAGAAGCCGGAGCTGGACCTCAGCAACGCCGATTGGCACTCGAGCAGCCGTGGCCTGGGGGATGTCCAGATCGCCTTTGTCGAGGGGTTCATCGCGATGCGCAACAGCGGCAGCCCACAGAGCCCGTCCCTGATCTTCACACCTGCCGAGTGGGGCGCGTTCGTGTCGGGCGCGAGGGAGGGCGAGTTCGACCTGACCTGACACCTGCCTTCGGGCCGATCCGGGTGTGTTCCGCCCGTATTTCCGGACACGCGACCTTGAGAACCCCCCTGGGGCCGACGCCTGGGCCAGGCTGACCCCGGGGAGGGGAAGGTCGTATTCCGGGAAGGCGAGAACCCATGAGCACCCTGCCGGTCATCGCGGCGGTCGACGGTTCCGACGACAGCCTCGTCGCGCTGGACTGGGCCTTCGACGCCGCCCTGGTCCGCGAGGCGCCGCTGCGAGTGGTCCATGTGCAGCAGTACGCCGCCTGGGCCAGGCCCGACGTCCTGCCCGCCGGGCGGCCGGTACCGGAGGACGACCCGGTGCTCGACCGGGTGCGCCGCTATCTGGACGGGCGGGTCGAGCGCCCGGCGACGGAGTTCGTGGCCCTCGCGGGCGCGGCCTCCACGGCACTGCCCGTACTGGGCACCGCCGCCCAGCTGTTGGTCCTCGGTTCGCGGGGGCGCGGCGGCTTCGCGAGTCTCCTGCTGGGCTCCACAGGCATGGCCGTCGCACGGGATGCCGGGTGCCCGGTCGTCGTGGTGCCCAAGCCCGGACGCGAGGTTCACGACGAGAGGCCGATCGAACCGGGGCTGCGGGTCGTCGTCGGTCTTCAGGTCGACAGCCCCGACGACGCCACCCTGTCCTTCGCCTTCGCCGAGGCCGCTCTGCGCGGCGCCCGGCTCCAGGTCGTCGCCGCCTACACCTGGCCCCTGTACATCTGGACTGCCGCCACCGCCCAGGTCGTGCCGCCGTCCCACGACCAGGACGCCGTCGAGGCCGAGACCCGCGCCCTCGCGGACGGCTTCCTCGCCCCGCACCGCGAGCGCCACCCGGACGTGCACGCCGAGCCCTACGTCGCCCCGGGGGACGCCGCCGGCCACCTCGTCGCCGCCTCCAGGGGCGCGCACCTGGTCGTCGTGGGCCGCCACAGACGCCGTCTCCTGGCGCCCGCCCGCATGATGGGCTCGGTGACCCACGCGGTGCTGCTGCATGCCGCGAGTGCGGTGGCGGTGGTGCCGGCCACGCCGGCGGACGAGTAGGCGCCCGCGCTTCGTCAGGCGGTGCCGAACCAGGCCTCGGCCAGCGACGGCAGTGTGCCATCGGCAGGCGCGCCCAACTCCCTCAGATACCAAGGGAGGTTGCTGTACACGTGCAGCAGCGTGTACGCGAGCAGCTCTGCCGGGTCGAAGGCGGCGCCGTACGCCTGGGTGAGGCGGGCCAGGAGGCGCGGATCGCCGCGGGTGACGAACAGGCCCACACCGACGAAGTCGTACGCCCGGTCACCGATCATGGCCGGCTCGAAGTCGAAGAGCCCGGTCAGCCGCCAGCCGTCGGGATCGACGAGGAAATGCTGCTGCATGACCTCGGTGTGCAGCAGGGAAGGGCGCGGGGTGCACGGCAGCCGGACCGAGGCGAGGAACTCGGGGATCTGCTCCAGCCACCGGGCGGACAGCTCGTGCCCGCGCTGCCGCTCCACCGCCCCGGCACGCTGCCGGTCCACGAACGCGCCCCAGTCCCCGGGCCCCAGGAACTCCCCGAGCGGACCGGGATCGAGACGGTGGAGCACGGCCAGGGCCTCACCGATCTCGGCGACCAGCCGCTCACGGTCGGCGTGCGGCACGCGGGACCAGGCGCCGGCCAGGTTCTCGCCGCGCAGCCGGGACATCAGGACGTACCGCCAGCCGTTCTCGTACGGGCCGGCGTCGTGCACGCGCGGAGTCGGTACGGGCAGGCGCCCCTGGACATGGGACAGGACGCGGCCCTCGGCCTCGCCGTCCCGGGCGGCGGCGCCGGGGAAGAGCTTGAGGACATGCTCGTCGCCGACGGCGTAGACCGGCTGTGACCCGTCCGGGAAACGGGTCAGCGGGCGGCCGGTCAGACCGAGGCGGGCGCACAGTTCCTCCGCTCCGGGACGCATCACGCTCTCGTCGGGGACGACGGCGTCCCATTCCTCGTCGGTCTCCACGGGGGGCAGCATGATCGGGACCGTAGGAGGTCCTTCGCGGGAGGGCAACGGAATATCGCGGCCGTCGGCAGGCAGGGGCGGCATCCGATGGTCCGACGGAGCCCGACGGCACCGCCTGCCCACGCGCCAGGGAACAGCCCTCGCACCCATGCCCACACGTCATGCAACGCGCCCGGCCACGTACCATGGCGACATGTCGTTCCTCCGCCGCCGCAGCGCCACGCCCGCCGGGCCCGACTTCGACGTACTGGCCATGGACCCGGGCGACTGGCCCGGCAATCTGGGCGCCGGGCTGCTGCCCGCCCCCGACGGCAGCTGCCAGGGTGTCTTCCTGCGCTACGACCTCTTCGGCGGCCGCGGCCCCGCGATGATCATCGGCAATCTGCCGGAGGGCTCCCCGGCCCGCGAGGTCGACGAGGGCGAGATCCCGTTCGAGGTCGCTCAGCTGCTGCTGGCTCTGGAGAACGACGAGGAGGTCACCGTCGTCGGCGGCGAGGACGTCCCCGTGATGCAGGGCGACAACCTGCTGATCGTGCGTCGCCTGAAGCTCTCCGAGAGCCGGATCTCCTGCGTGCAGTTCGACCGCAGCGACAACGTCCTGGTCACCATCGCCGCCTGGGACCGCCCCATCACCGACGATCTGTACGCCCTCCTCAAGCCGCTGCCCGCGGAGCTCTTCCAGCAGGGCTGAGTCCTCCCGTCCGGAACCCGGCCGTTCGGGGTTCCGCACATGTTGTCATGACCCTTGTCGCCAGAGTCATCGGACCTCTAGCGTCAGGGGTCATGTCGTATGAGTCGCTTGAGCCGCATGAGATCACTCGCAGGACGACACTGAAGGCAGCAGCGGTAGCCGCTGGTGCGGGCGCCGGTGCGCTCGCTCTGGGGGCTGGGGCCTCCGAGGTTGCCGCCGCTGATTCCTCCGATGTATCGAGGGAGTCGTCAGTGCTCTGGTACGTCACTCCCGCCGCCGACTGGGAACGCGAGGCCCTGCCCATCGGCAACGGCGCGCTCGGCGCCATGGTGTTCGGCACCCTCGCCTCCGAACAGCTCCAGTTCAACGAGAAGACCCTCTGGACCGGCGGCCCCGGCTCCAGACAGGGCTACAACCACGGCAACTGGCCCGCACCCCGCCCCGACGCGATCACCGCCGTACAGGACGACCTCGACGCGCGGGTCACCCTCGCCCCCGAGTCCGTCGCAGCCCGGCTGGGCCAGCCACGGATGGGCTACGGTGCTTACCAGACCTTCGGCGACCTCCACCTCGACCTGCCCGGTGCACCGACCACGCCGCCGGCGGACTACCGGCGCGAACTCGACCTCGACAACGCCGTCGCGTCGGTCGCCTACACCCACCAAGGCGTCCGCCACCAAAGGGAGTTCTTCGCCTCCCACCCCGACGGTGTGATCGTGGGACGGCTCGGCGCCGACCGGCCCGGCGGGGTCACCTTCACCCTGCGCTACACCTCGCCCCGCGCCGACTTCACCGCCACCGCGAACGACGCCACCCTGACCGTGCGGGGCGCGCTCGCCGACAACGGGCTGCGCTTCGAGGCACAGGTGCGGGTGCGCGCTCGGGGCGGCACCGTCACCTCCCACACCGACGGCACCATCACCGTGACCGGCGCCGACAGCGCCTGGTTCGTCCTGGCCGCGGGCACGGACTACGCCGACACCTACCCCGACTACCGCGGTCCGGATCCGCACGCCGCCGTCAGCCGCGCCGTGGAGCGAGCCGGCGACCGCTACGAGGCGCTGTCGGCCCGGCATGTCCGCGACCACCGGGCCCTGTTCGGCCGCGTCGGCCTCGACATCGGCCAGTCACTGCCCGCCGACGTCCCCACCGACCGGCTGCTGGCCGCGTACACCGACGGCACCAGCGCGGCGGACCGCGCCCTGGAAGCCCTCTACTTCCAGTACGGCCGCTACCTGCTCATCGCCTCCTCCCGCCCGGGCTCCCTGCCCGCCAATCTCCAGGGCGTCTGGAACCACAGCACCACGCCCCCGTGGGCGGCGGACTACCACACCAACATCAACATCCAGATGAACTACTGGCCCGCCGAGGCCGCCAACCTCGCCGAGACGACGGCGCCGTACGACCGCTTCGTCGAGGCCCTGCGTGAGCCCGGGCGCCGTACCGCGAAGGAGATGTTCGGCTCGCGCGGCTGGGTCGTGCACAACGAGACCAACCCGTACGGCTTCACCGGCGTGCACAACTGGGCGACCTCGTTCTGGTTCCCCGAGGCGGCGGCCTGGCTCACCCAACAGATGTACGAGCACTACCGATTCGGCGGCTCCACCGACTACCTCCGCACCACCGCGTATCCGGTGATGAAGGAGGCCGCCGAGTTCTGGCTCGACAACCTGCGCACCGATCCGCGCGACGGGACCCTCGTCGTCACCCCCAGCTACTCACCCGAACACGGCGACTTCACCGCCGGCGCGGCGATGTCGCAGCAGATTGTCCACGACCTGTTCACCAACACCCTCGAAGCCGCCCGGATCCTGGGCGACACACCCGGCTTCCGCCGCCGTGTCGAGGAGGCCCTGAACCGCCTCGACCCCGGCCTGCACATCGGCTCCTGGAGCCAACTCCAGGAGTGGAAGGAGGACTTGGACGACCCCACCGACACCCACCGGCACGTCTCGCACCTGTTCGCGCTCCACCCCGGCCGGCAGATCGAACCCGGCAGCAAGTGGGCGGATGCCGCCAAAGTGTCCCTCACCGCACGCGGCGACGGCGGCACCGGCTGGTCCAAGGCCTGGAAGATCAACTTCTGGGCGCGGCTGCGCGACGGCGACCACGCGCACAAGATGCTCGGCGAGCAGCTCAAGTCCTCGACCCTGCCCAACCTGTGGGACACCCACCCGCCGTTCCAGATCGACGGCAACTTCGGCGCCACCTCCGGCATCCTGGAGATGCTCCTACAGAGCCAGTACGACGTCGTCGAGGTGCTGCCCGCCCTCCCCGCCGCCTGGCCGACCGGCTCGGTGCGCGGCCTGCGCGCCCGCGGCGGCGCCACCGTCGACATCGCGTGGGCGCAGGGCCGGGCGACCCGCATCGCCCTGAAGGCGGCACGCACGCGTGAACTCACCCTACGCAGCGACCTGTTCGCGGACGGGCAGCTGACCTTCAGGGCGGTCGCCGGGCGGCGGTACACCTGGGACAGGCAGGGCTGACGCGCTACGCCCCCGAGGCCAGCTCCCGCACATCCGCCGCCCGCACATACGCCACCCGGTGACCGAACTGGATCTCGTAGTACTGGTCCTTGCCGACGACGACCCGGTGCGAGGCCTCGTCGAAGGTCACCGCGTAGTAGTACTCGCCCGGCACCTTGCCGCCGACCGCGTATCGCTGGCCGGCCGGCAAGGTGTACGGCAGCGGCGACACGGCCTGCACGGGAACGTCCGCCGGATAGGCGGAGGCCTCGGGGTAGGCGCGCCCGTACACCGGAACGCTCTTCAGGCCGTCCTTCGGCGTGACCACCCGACCGGCCGCGTCCACCGCCGCCGGGCTCTTCTTCGAGTTCTTGAACCATGCCTTCTGGCCCAGGTACCAGATCGCCGTCCAGTCACCGTCCCGGCCGGCGACCGCGTACTGCTGGCCCGTCGAGACCCGCGAGGAGAGGTCGTTCACACCGGTGGTCGGGGCCGAGCCCAAGCCGATGTCCTTGATCAGCGGATACGACTCACCGGGCCCGGAGTACAGCCGTACCGCGCTGGAGCCGTGGTCCGCGCAGGCCCGGTCCGCGGAGACGCAGCCCGTGTACCGGGGCCGGTTGGTCGCGTAGTCGGGGCGGATCGTCACCAGGCCGCCGTTCGGGCCGGCGGTCGGCGCGAGGGGACGCCCGAGCAGTTCGAAGTAGTGCCGCCAGTCCCAGTACGGGCCCGGGTCGGTGTGCATTCCGCTGATCGTCGACGTGGTCGCGCCCGGCACGGTGTCATGGCCGAGGATGTGCTGCCGGTCCAGCGGAATGCCGTACTTCTTCGCGAGGTAGGTCACCAGACGGGCCGAGGACCGGTACATCGCCTCCGTGTACCAGGCGTCCGGCTTCGCCAGGAAACCCTCGTGTTCCAGGCCGATCGACTTGGCGTTGACGTACCAGTTGCCCGCGTGCCAGGCCACGTCCTTGGCCTTCACATGCTGGGCGACATGACCGTCGGTGGAGCGCAGTGTGTATTGCCACGACACATAGGTGGGGTCCTGCACCATGGTGAGGACACCCTCCCAGGCGCCCTCCGTGTCATGGACGACGATGTAGTCGATGTCCGCGGAGGCCGGACGATCGCCCAGGTCGTGGTTGCCGTAGTCGTCGTCCCCGAACTTCTCGTACGGCGCCGGGATCCACTCGCAGGCCACTGTCGGCGGGCACTCGGTCTCACCTGCCCTGAGCGTGCGCAGGCCCGCCTGCCGCAATTGCGTGGTGTCGGGGGAGAGGCGTGGCTGGGCGGACAGGGCGACCAGTTCGCCCGCGTCCGTGTGCCGCTCCTGACCGGAGCGCAGCACGTCGTAGACGTCGTTCGCGTACGCCGCCGCCGTGGCGGTGTCGTCGGCGCCGGAGAAGCGGGCCACCGCGCCGTACCAGTCGGCGGGGTCGGAGCTCAGCGGCTCGCCCAGCTCCTGCTGCGCGGCGGCGAGCAGGGCGGCGCCGCCGGCCACGTTCGCCGCCGGGTCCGTACGCAGCCGCTTCGCGCTCAGCCCGGTCAGTGCGGCCGCCTTCGGCAACGTCCTGAGACGGGCCGGGATCGCCGAGGTCCGCGGCAGTTTCGCCGCGGGGAGCAGGGGCGGGCGGGCGCTGTCGCCGCGCGGGTCCTCCGAGCCGTCGCTGTGGTGCGGCGCCGCCTCTGCGAGGGCGGTGCGGGCGTCGGTGAGGTGCATCGGGCCGTAGCCGCCCGTCACACTGGGCGCCCCGGCGTGCGTGTCCCAGCGGGACTGGAGGTAGGAGACGCCGAGCAGGACGCTCTGCGGCACGTGGTAGTCGGCGGCCGCGGAGGCGAAGGCCGACTGAAGGCCGTTCCCCGAGCCCCGGGCATCGGACGGGGCCGCGCCCAGCAGCGGGAACAGCAGTGCCGCAGCGGCCAGGGCGGTGACGGATCCTCGCAATGCAGCCTCCTGGGACGGTCGGGCGCGCTGAGCCGTGCGGGCCGGACGTGACCCTGTGGTACCGGCTGTCCGACGATCCGTCAATCATGCCAAGGGTGAGGCGATTTCCCTTGTCAACCGGCGTTCCCGGGAGTTTCGTGGCCATCTGGAGGAACGCGCCGCCGCCGGACACACGAAGGTCCGCGGTACGCCGCTGTCTCCAGGGCGAACCGCGGACCATCGTCCCCGTCAGCGAGTGCCGACCGCCGCACGCACGGCCCGTCGGGCCAGTTGGCAGTCGTCGTGCAGCCGCCTCAGCAGCAGCCGCTGTTCCTCGCCGGACGGCGCAGCACCCGGGTGGGCCATTCCCGGTGCCGCCGGGGCCGTTTCGTGCATCGAACGCTGCACGGCCGTCTCATAGGTACGGATCTCCCGGGTCAGCACCAGCATCAGGTTCACCAGGAAGGCGTCCCGGGAGGCCGGGCCCGCCGACTGGGCGATCTGACTGATCTGGCGGCGGGCGACCGGCGCGTCCCCGAGCACCGACCACAGCGTCGCCAGGTCGTAGCCCGGCAGGTACCAGCCCGCGTGCTCCCAGTCCACCAGCACTGGACCGGCCGGTGAGAGCAGGATGTTCGAGAGCAGCGCGTCGCCGTGACAGAACTGGCCCATGCCCTGCCGGCCCGCGGTCGCCGCGATGCCGTGCAGCAGCTTCTGGAGATCACCCATGTCCCGGTCGGTGAGCAACCCCAGCTCGTGGTACCGGGAGATCCGGGTCGCGTAGTCCAGCGGTGCGTCGAACGTGCCCGCCGGCGGCCGCCACGCGTTGAGCCGGCAGATCGCGCCGAGTGCCGCTCTGATGTCCGCACGCGGCGGGACCTCCAGCGGATGCCGCTGGAGCGCCGCCACCCGGCCGGGCATCCGCTCGATGACGAGTGTGCAGTTGTCCGGATCCGCTGCGATCAGCCTCGGCACGCGCACCGGAGGGCGGTGCCGGACGAACGAGCGGTATGCCGCTATTTCGTGCCGGATCCGCTCGGCCCACACTGGGGAGTGGTCCAGTAAACACTTGGCGACGGCCGTGCTGCGCCCGGTCGTGCCGACCAGAAGGACGGACCGCCCGCTGCGGCGCAGCACCTGCACCGGAGCGAACTCCGGGCAGATCCGGTGCACCGACGCGATGGCGGTGCGCAGCTGGGCGCCCTGAGGGCCGGACAAGTCGAGTCTCCCGCTGAGCGGTTGGGTGCCGGGCCCCGCGGCGCGCAGCGTCCGGCCCGCGCCGAGCACGGGGGCGGCCGTCGGCCGCGCGGGGTCGAGGTAAGGGCCGCTGCCCGCCGGGCGGGCACGCAGCGACCGGGGCGGGGCGGACACGGAGGACGATGCTGCGTACATGGGAGAGACAGATCCCTTCGTGTGCCTGCGACGACAAAGCGCTGCCCGATCCGGCCGCCCGGGTGCACCCTGGGGAATGTCCCTCGGCGAACCGGGTCGGGGTGGCGCATTCCTACCTGACACCCGATGCCCAGTGGCACACCATCTGGCGCACCCTGGCGAACCCTGGCGAATAGTCCCGAGGCACCTCCCACCGGGCTACTGTCAACTCAGCCGAGAACCTGGGGGCTTGACGTGAGCGGAGAACCCAACACCCGCCTGGCGGACCTGTTCGGCCTGGCCGGCTGGTCAAAGGGCGAGCTCGCGAGGCTGGTCAACCGGCAGGCGGCGGCCATGGGCCACCCCCAGCTGTCGACCGACACCTCGCGGGTGCGGCGGTGGATCGACATGGGAGAGATCCCGCGCGATCCGGTGCCGCGGGTGCTGGCAGCCCTGTTCACCGAGCGTCTCGGCCGTGTCGTGACCATCGAGGACCTCGGTCTGGTCCGGCACGGGCGTGCAGGGAAACGGCAGGACGGCGGGAGTGTGGAGCATCCCGACGGTGTGCCGTGGGCGCCCGAACGGACTGCTGCGGTCCTCACCGAATTCACGGGAATGGACCTCATGCTCAACCGACGCGGCTTGGTGGGCGCGGGTGCCGCGCTCGCCGCGGGATCCGCACTCAGCAGCGCCATGCACGACTGGCTGCACACCGACCCGGCCCTCAAGGCCGACGCCCCTCAGTTCGACGACCCTCTGCACGCCGACCCCGCCGGGTTCGACCGGTACGAGGCCGCCCCGATCGGGTCGCAGGAGATCGAGGAACTGGAGCGCTCGGTAGAAGTGTTCCGGGCCTGGGACGCGGCCCGCGGCGGCGGGCTCCAGCGCAAGGCGGTCGTAGGACAACTCAACGAGGTGGGCGGCATGCTCGCCTACCGTCACCCCGAACATCTCCAGCGGCGCCTGTGGGGCGTCGCCGCCAACCTCGCCGTGCTCGCGGGCTGGATGTCGCACGACGTCGGCCTGGAACCCACGGCACAGAAGTACTTCGTCATCGCCGCCCACGCGGCCCGAGAGGGCGGCGACCGGCCCCGCGCCGGGGAGGCGCTCTCCCGAGCGGCTCGCCAGATGGTGCACCTGGGCCGGCCCGACGACGCACTCGACCTCATGAAGCTCGCCCAGTCCGGCTCGGGCGACGAGGTGCTGCCGCGCACCCGGGCCATGTTCCACACCATCGAGGCCTGGGCACAGGCCTCGATGGGCAGGGGCCAGGCCATGCGCCGCACCCTGGGACAGGCGGAGGACCTCTTCGTCTCCGACAAGAGCGACGTGCCCCCACCGAGCTGGATGCAACTGTTCAACGAGGCGGACCTGTACGGCATGCAGGCTCTGTCCTACCGGACGCTGGCGGAGTTCGAGCCGGGCGCGGCCGCTCACGCCCAGCACTACGCGGAGAAGGCCCTGGCGTTGCGCGTCGACGCACAGGAGCGTTCAAGGATCTTCGACAACCTGTCCATGGCGTCCGCCTGCTTCATCGCGGACGACCCCGAACAGGCCGACCGGTACGCACGGCTGGCCCTGATGTCGATGGGCTCGAACTCGTCCGGCCGTACCTGGGACCGGCTGCGCCAGATGTACCGGCTCACCGCCGAGTACTCCAGCTACCCGAGGATCAACGAACTGCGGGAGGAGATCCGGTCGGCACTGCCCAAGCCGAGGAAGCCGGGCGGTGGCAACAGCGCACAGGCATAGGGGGATTGTGCGCCTGACCGATACGCGGACGTACTAGGACGTCACCCTGGCCACGAGCACACAGGCACTGTCCTCGCGCTCGCTCTCACCGAACTCCTCCACGACCAGCCGTACGCAGTCCTGTGCGCTGTGCGCCGCGCCGAAGCGGGAGGCCAGGCCGAGGAGAGGGTTCACGGAGTCCGCCCCGCTGTGCCCCGGCACCAGTCCGTCGGTGTGCAGCAGGAGCAGGTCGCCCACCTCAAGGGTCTCCTCGGCCTGTGCGTAGACGGCACCCGAGGTGGCGCCGAGCAGGACGCCGTCCGGCGCGCTCAGCCTGCGCCCCGTCCCGTCGCGGAACAGCAGCGGGGCGGGGTGTCCGGCCTGCGCCCAGGTCAGGGTGCGGGTCTCCGGCCGGTAGTGGCAGCAGACGGCGCTGCCGAGGGCCGGCTGGACGGTGGCGTCGAGCAACTGGTTGAGCCAGGACATCAGTTGTCCCGGCTGGGTGCCGGCCATCGCCATGCCGCGTACGGCGCCCAGCAGGGTCGCCATGCCCGAGGCCACGGCGACGCCGTGCCCCGTGAGATCGCCGACGCTCAACAGCGTTGCGCCGTCGGCCAGTTCGAGCGCGTCGTACCAGTTGCCGCCGATCAGCGTGCTCGTCGACGACGGCAGATGGTGCGCCGAAAGATCCAGTGTCCTCGGGCCCTGGCGCGGGAGCCGCAGGGAGCCACGCCACGGCGGCAGCACGGCCTCCTGCAACTCGACCGCGAGCCGGTGCTCGCTCTGCGCGTGGTGCCGGTGGCGCTGGAGCGAGTCACGGGTCTCGCTCACGGTGCGCTGGCTGCGGCGCAGTTCGCTGACGTCGCGCAGCACGGCCCACATCGAGGCCGTGCTGCCGTCAGTGTCGAGCACGGGCTCGCCCATCATGTGCACCGTACGGACCTCGCCGCCCGGCCGCACGATCCGGAACTCGCCGTCGATGGGCTTGGCGTCGATCAGGCAGTCGGTCACCATCGCCGTGAGGTGCCGCCGGTCCTCGTCGAGCACCAGGGACGGCAGCTCGTCGAGGGTGAGCGGGGGAGCTGAGGGATCGCGCCCGAGGATCTCGAAGAGCTCACCGGACCAACTGGCCTCGTCCGTCAGCAGGTTCCACTCCGCGCTGCCGACCCGGCTGAGCAACGAGCCGCGCCGGGGAGCGGGCGGTACTGCCTGCCCGGTGGGTGTGGCCGCCGGTTCCGGGGAGGCCGGGGACGGGCCGTCCCGCAGCTGCGCCAGGTGCTCGTCGAGGTCGTTGAGCTGGTGCAGCGCGAGATCGCACAGCGCCCGCTGCCACCGTTCCCGAGGATCCGAACCGTCGCTCTGGGCATCCCGCCGCACGGCGTCGACGTCGCCCTTGAGCCGTCGCGTCTGCGTGATGAGCGCGTCGACCGAGCCGCGTCCGGGCGGCTGAGCGGCGGGGCGGTCCGCAGAGAGATGGGGTGGCATGACGCACTCCGATGCGGGGACGGTACGACCAAGGCTGACGGAAGGACCGTTACGACTGTCGCACAGCCCGCGACTCGCTGTAAGGGATTTGGCAACACCCGATACGGTGGTGCGTCCGGCATATGCCAGAGTCTCCATGGAGGGATCGCCCGGTGCGAATGGCGTACGTCGATGAACGGGTCAAGTCGTAGGCGGCGTACGCGATTTGGCGGTCGAGGGACGCGATTGCACGGCGGTCATTCGCGTGTTCGACGGCCACGTGTTCCATGGGTGGCGCGGCAGGTGGCGGCGTTCGTGGGGCTGCGCTCCTCGGTAGTGATGCAGATCACAAAAATGATGTCCGCTTCGATGTAATGCAAGTGGCATCTGCGGGGTCGTAAAGGCACAGCGGCAAAAAACCGTCCGACCGTCGACCCGCAGGGAGAGACCGCCCATGGACATCGCCCTCGAGCAGCCCGCCAGCGCCCGTCTCATCACCGGCGAGGAGCGTGAACTCTCCGTTCCCGCCACGCTGCGCTACGCCTCAACGGACCCGCTGGCGGTGTACATCGACTTCCCGGGCGATGTCTCCCTCGATGGTGAAGGGGCCACCTGGACCTTCGCGCGCACCCTGCTGGAGGCGGGGCTGCGCGGGCCGGCCGGGGACGGGGACGTGCACATCTGGCCCTGCGGCCAGGAACGTACGGTCGTGGAGCTGCACTCGCCCCACGGCATGGCCCTGCTCCAGTTCGACACCGCCTGCCTGCACCGCTTCCTGCTGCGCACGTACGCGGTCGTCGCGGCCGGCGAGGAGGACCTCGGCGCGGTCGTGGAACGGGGGCTGAGCGCGCTGTTCGGCGGCGTGTGAGGAGAGGAGGCGACAGGGCCGGCCGCCGCTGTGCCTCCTCGTCGCTCCGGCCTCGGTACCGCCTTCAGTACCGCAGTACCCCGGCGATGCCCTGGGCGTCGTTCAGCGTGCCGTCGGGGACGAAACGGACCTCGGCTCCGGTCTCCAGGCACTGCTCGACGATCTCGTCCACGATGTCCTCGCGGGCGTCGAGCTCGCCGGTCTCGGCCGGGATCAGATGGTCGCCGTCCTCGCCGCGCACGGTGATGCGGTAGTTCTCCTCCACGGCCAGCAGCCGTACCCGGCCCTCACGGGCGCTGCGCCAGACCTCGTCGACGCCGGCCGCGAACGCCTTGCGGCCACGGGCGGATACGAGTTCCCGTGCCACGGCGTCGGTGTTCCGGCGGTCCTCGGCGGTGATCAGCGGCTGGATCGCCTGCCACACCGCCTCGCGGGTGCCGTGCGCGAGCCCGCCGTGCGGAATGTGCACCGCGTCCTTGGTGACGCCGCCGATCTCGTCCAGCAGCGACAGCGCCGCCGGTTCGCCGGTGACGTACAGCGGCCGCGGGTTCGCCCTGAGGATCGAGCTCATGGCGGAGTCCGCGTCCTTGAGGAAGTGGCGGGTGTCCTCGTCGCGGAACTTGCTCGGGTTGTCGCCGATCTGCTCCCGGCGCTCGGGGTCGAAGTTCTCGGCGGCCCGTGTCAGCGGGAAGCCGCCCACCCGGGCCGCGGCGACGCGGTCCAGGCTGCCGTTCCACAGGGTGACGCGGTCGGCCGAGACCGACAGCACCCAGTAGGGCCGCTCGGCGGCCTGCGCGGAGACGAGGTTGCGGGTCAGGAAGGTGTCCGAGAGCACCACGCGCTCGGGCACGGACCGGGCGAGCGACCACACCTGGTGCTCGCCGGGGGCGGCGAAGATCACCAGGCCGTCCTCGGCATAGGTGAGATCGACCTCGGCGAGGGCCTGGTCGAGCTGGCGCTCGACGTCCGCCCGTCGTTCGCGGGTGACCGAGGGATCGGCTTCCAGCTGCTTCTTGGCCTCGGCCACGACATTGCGCAGCCGGACCTGGTCCTGGGCCCGGTAGGGCTCTCGGCGGTGGGTGGGCGTCAGCACGGACACGGCCGGATAGGGGCGCGGGCGCCGCAGCTCGGTGAGAGTGGTGGGACTGAGTGCGTGCTCCATAACAGCACGATAGGACTGATTCGCCGATCGGGCATTAGGGGCAATCCCGTTCATGATCCCGGCCCCTGTGCGCGGTCGTCCTCGGGCCCGCAGGAGCTTCCGTCGGCGGGGAGCGTGCCGTACAGCAGGAAGGTGTCGACCTTGCGGTGCACGCACTTGGACGAGGCGTACCCGGTGTGGCCGCTGCCCTTGTTGTCGAGGACCACGGCCGACGAGCCGAGCCGCTTCGCCGTCTCCTCGGTCCAGCGGTACGGCGTCGCCGGATCGCCGCGCGTGCCCACCAGGAGCATCTTCGGCGTGTCCACGTCCTTCACCTCGTCGCGTATGAAGTCAGTGCCCTTGGGGCGGCCGTAACACAGCAGCACCCCGGTGAGCCGGTACGGCCCGAAGACCGGCGATGCCTCCTCGTACTCGGCGCGCAGCCGGTCGAGACCGCCGATGATCTGCTTGCCGCTGGGGCGGTCGGGGTCGTCCGCGCAGTTGATCGCCATCAGCGCCGCGGACAGGTTGTCGAGCGGGATGTCCTGCTCGTCGACCAGGCCGCCGTCGGGGTCCTCGGTCTCGTCGCGGCTCCAGGGCGCGGCTCCGCCCATGGCGAAGGCCTCGATGGCGTGGGTGTCGCCGTCGTTGACCAGCGAGGCGAGGGCGCGCTCCAGGGAGGGCCACAAGTCCTTGCTGTAGAGCGCCTGCCCGAGGGCGCCGACCAGGTCCTGCCCGGTGAACGGCTCACCGAAGGCCGACGGCACCGGATCCGCGTCCAGCGAGTCGACCAGTCGTACGACGTTCTTGCGGGCCTCGCGCGCGTCCTGCCCGAACGGGCACCCGATGTCCTTCACACACCAGTTGATGAACTCGTCCAGCGCCTTCTGCTGCCCCTGGGCGCCCACCAGTTCCTGCTCGGTCAGCGGTTCGGTCAGGGTGTCCACGCCGTCGAGGACCAACCGGCCGACCTTGTCGGGGAACTGTGCGGCGTACACGGCGCCGAGCCGCGTTCCGTAGGAGAAACCCAGGTAGTTGAGCTTCTTGTCGCCCACGGCCGCGCGCATCACGTCCATGTCGCGCGAGGCGTTGATCGTGCCTATGTAGGGGAGCACCGGCCCGGAGTTGCGGGCACAGGTGTCGGCCGCCTTCTTGATCCCCTCGAGGACGGACTGCGGATCGCGGTCGATCTCCGTGCTGTCGTCCTGCACGGAGGCGTCCCCGCAGCTGACGGGCGAGGACCTGCCGACACCGCGCGGATCGAAGGTCACGATGTCGTAGCTGTCCGTCAGCTCCATGAAGTCCTTGCCCCCGGTGGCGAATTCGGGGACGCCGGCGCCGCCCGGCCCGCCGAAGTTCAGCAGCACCGAACCCCGCTTCTCGCCCGTGGCCCGGTAGCGGGCGAGCGCCAGATCGAGCGTCCCTGCCCCGGGCTCGGCGTAGTCGAGGGGGACGGTGACCTTGCCGCACTGGAGATCCTTCGGCGTCCCCTCGCCCGGGCACTTCGCCCAGCGGATCTTCTGCTCGTAGAAGCGGCTCAGATCGGGCTCGGCGCTGTCCTCGCCCGCCGTCAGCCCGGTGCCGAGCAGGGCCAGTCCGACCGCGCCGGCGACCGCGCAGCGCCGCAGCGTGGGCAGCGTGGACAGATGGGCCGGCATCGTTGCCTCCAGGGGCGCCCGTCGCGGACCGGGAAACGGCGTCCCGCTCACGATAAGCGGGCCCCGCAACGCACGCCTCCGGAGCTCATGGGCCGCCCGACGTGCACGATCGCCCGGGCTGCCCTACCCTCCGTCCTTCGCGTTGCCGTCGGAAGTCTTTACCGCTAGTTCGACAACCCTGACGCTCGATGGGGTGAATGGCCGATAAGCCATAACTCGGATGGTTCGCCTGCGTTTTATCCGGTGCGGGTGAGTGCCCGCGACCATGTCTGGAAGGGCAGGGAACCTATGAGACGGGTTACCCGATACGGTGTGATCGCCGTCGCCGCCTCGGGCGCGATGGCTGTGACGATGCCGGTGGCCGCCGCGTTCGCGGCAGATGGCGCCTCCGCGGCGGAGGGTGCCGCGGCCGAGTCGCCGGGGCTGCTCTCCGGCAACACCGTTCAGCTCCCGGTGCACGTCCCCGTGAACGTGTGCGGGAACACCGTGAACGTGGTGGGGCTGCTCAATCCGGCGGCGGGCAACAGCTGCGCCAACGAGGACGGTGGCCGCAAGCCGGGCGCCGCGTCGCACGGCGGGGCATCCGCCGAGGGCCGCGGAAAGGATTCGCCCGGCCTCGCGTCCGGCAACGTCGTACAGCTCCCGGTTCACCTGCCGGTGAACGTCAGCGGCAACAGCGTGAACGTGGTCGGTGTCGGCAACCCGGCGACCGGCAACGAGTCGGTCAACGGCCCAGACCACCCATCCCGCACCACGAAGCCGGCGCCGAAGCCGTCCACGCCGTCCAGGGCACACCCGCGCCCGGTGCCGCGCGCGTTCGTCCCGCACGGCGGACCCGAGGGCTCGCTCGCGCACACGGGGGCGGACCAGACCCTCGTCGCCGCCGCGGGCGGCACGCTGCTCGTGCTGGGCGGGGCCGTCCTGTACCGGCGCTTCCGCCCGCAGGCGGTGCGCTGACCCGCGCCCCGCACGGCAAGGAAGGCCCCACCGGGCGGGCGGTGGGGCCTTCGGCATGTGGCCACCTGTCCACTCACGCCCCCGGCGGACGCCCCAACGGCTTGATCACGCCGTGACGCCCGCCCTCGAGATCCGAAAGGATGCTGTGCGCACGGTCGATCACCGTGCGCACGCGGCCCCCCCCAAAAAAAACGGAATGGAGCGCACCATGGCCTCTGCGGCCCCCGAAGACCTTGTCGTCACTCGTGCCGGCCTCGACGACTGGTCGGTGATCAAGGGCTGGGCCGCCGACGAGGGCTGGAACCCGGGGCTCTCCGACGCCCGGGCGTTCTTCGCGCAGGATCCCGACGGGTTCTTCCTCGGCCGGATCGACGGCGAAGTCGTCTCGGCGATCTCGGTCGTCCGTCACGGCACCGACTACGCCTTCCTCGGCCACTACCTGGTCCGCCCCGACCTGCGCGGCCGCGGCCACGGCCTCACCACCTGGAAGACCGCCCTGGCCCACGCCGGGAACCGCACGATCGGCCTCGACGGAGTCGTCGCCCAGCAGGACAACTACCGCCGGTCGGGCTTCGAGTCCGCCCACCGCACCGTCCGGTTCACCGGAACCGCGCCCGCCGCCGAGGCGCCGCGGGACATCCGGGTCGTACGGTCCGAGGACGTCGAGGACATCACCGTTTACGATGCCACCTGCACGCACGCCGAGCGCCCCCGCTTCGTCGCGCACTGGCTCACCGGCCCCGGACACCACGCCGTGGTCCGCCGCAGCGGCGACCGCGTCACCGGCTACGGTGTGATCCGCCCCGGCCACGACTGCCCGCGCATCGGACCACTCTTCGCCGACACCGCCGACGACGCCCGGGCCCTGTTCGCCGCCCTGACCGCCGAGGCGGCCGGACGCACGGTTGCCGTCGACGTGCCCGAGAACAACCCGGCGGGCGTCGCGCTCGCCGAGGGAGCCGGCTTCACCCCCTCCTTCGAAACCGCCCGTATGTACACGGGCCCGGTCCGGCCGTACGCCCGGGAGCGGGTCTTCGGCGTCACCACGCTGGAACTCGGATAACGGGCAGCGAACGCCGTCCGGTCGGCCGGTCAGCCCGTGCGCCGGTGGAACCGGAAGTGCAGCGCGCGGACGTCCTGAGTCAGCTCCGGCACCGGCCCCTCCACGACGACGTCCGGCGCGACCTGCTGGATCGGCAGCGGCCGGACCGGCGCGGCCGGCACGCCCAGTTCGGCCAGCCATCCGGTCAGCTGCTCCGACGAGGCGACGTACACGACGCGCCCCAGGCCCACCCAGGCGTGCGCGGCCGCGCACATCGGACAGTGCTCGCCGGAGGTGTACACCGTGGCGGCCGCACGCTCCTCGGGCGTGAGGTGGGCGGCCGACCAGCGGGCCAGCTCGAACTCGGGATGCCGGGTGCGGTCGCCCGAGGCCACACGGTTGTGGTCCTCGGCGAGGACCTCGCCGTCCGCCCCCACCAGCACCGACCCGAACGGCTCGTCCCCGGCCTCCAGCGCCTCGGCCGCGAGCGCGACGCTGCGGCGCAGGTGTGGCAGTTCGACGTCCTTCACGACCATGGCGTACGGCCCTCCTCGCGCGCGATCTTCCCCACGCACCCTAGGTTCGCCGACGTACGGCGGAAAAGAGGAACAGGAGCTGCTCCCCGCAGACGGCTGCCCTGGGCGAGGAGGGTGCGGCCGGGGCGTAAATGGCTTGTCCGGCGGCTGGGTCGGTGATGGAGTCCTCCCATGGATCATGCTGCGGTACTCGCCCTCTTCGACCGGGACATACGTGAAGGCGCGCGGCCGGACGGCCCCGACGCCCTGGTGGAGCGGGTGGGTGGTGTCGTGCGCCAGGTGTCCTCCGTGCACGGCTGGAACGGCGTCGTGTGGTCCGACCTGGACGAGGCGGACGCCGACGCGGCCATCGCCGAGCAGATCGCCCACTTCTCCCGGCTGGGGCGCGAGTTCGAGTGGAAGCTGTACGGCCATGATCTCCCGGTGGACCTCGGCCGGCGGCTCAGGGACGCCGGTTTCACGTCCGAGCCCGAGGAGACCCTGATGATCGGCGAGGTGGCCGACCTGACCCTGGACGCCGAGCCACCGGACGGTGTCCGCCTCCTTCCCGTGACCGACCGGGCGGGCGTCGATCTCGTGGCGGACGTGCATGAGAAGGCCTTCGGGACGGACGGCACCCGGTGGCGGCACCAGCTGCTCGCCCAGCTCACGGCCGCCCCGGACACGGTGGTCGCGGTCGTCGCCATGGCCGGTGACACTCCGGTGAGCGCCGCCCGGATGGAACTGGTGCCGGGGACCCGGTTCGCCGGGCTCTGGGGCGGCGGGACCGTCGAGGGCTGGCGGGGCCGCGGCATCTACCGCGCACTGGTCGCCCACCGTGCCCGAGCCGCCGCGGACCGTGGCTACCGGTACCTCCAGGTCGACGCCATGAGCACGAGCCGTCCGATCCTGGAGCGGATCGGTTTCGAGCCCCTGACCACGACCACGCCGTACGTGTACACGCCGTAGCGGGGAGAACACCGTAAGAGGGTCCCCGACCGGGATGTCACATCCGCGCTCCTCCGGCCCGTCGCACGTGTATGACGACGAACGAGAGCCATGAGAGCAGCCACAGCCAAAGCGTCCTGCTCGCGGGCGCCGGAGGTGTCCTCGGCCGGCACATCACCCGTGCCCTGACCGAGGCGGGCCACAAGGTTACCGGCCTGGGACGCGGCCCGCGCAACGACGTCCAGGCCGACCTGATGAACCGCGACGCCCTGCTGCGTGCCGTTGACGGCAACCGTTTCGACACGGTGATCCACGCCGCGACCGCGCTGCGCAAGCCGCCCATGCGCCATCGCGACATGTACGCCACCGACGCGCTGCGCACCGACGGCACCGCCCACCTGATCGAGGCCGCCCGGGCCACCGGCGCCCGACGCTTCGTCGCCGAGTCGATGGTCTTCGGATACGGCTACGGCGACCACGGCGGCCAGGTGATCACCGAGGACGTACCCTTCGGTCCGCACGGCCGCACCCCGGAGCTGGAGCGGCACCTCGCCGGGATGCGCGTCAAGGAACAACTCGCCTTCGGTGCGGCGGGGTTGGAGGGCATCGCGCTTCGCTTCGGTCTGTTCTACGGTCCTGGTGGCACGGACGCCCTCCTGCCCATGCTGCGCAGGCGGCAACTGCCGGTCCCCGCCGACCACGGCCGGGTCCTGCCCTGGATCGAGCTCACGGACGCGGCCCGCGCGGTCGTCGCCGCCGTCGAACGCGGGCGCCCCGGTCAGGCGTACAACATCGCCGACCGTGTCCCGATGGGTTTCGGTGACCATGTCCGGTGCGTGGCCGAGGAGTTCGGGCTGCCGAAGCCGATGACGGTACCGCTGTGGCTGATGCGGCCCATGTCGTACGCGCACGCCATGACGGCGTCGACGCTGCGGGTCTCCACGGCGAAGGCGGAGCGGGAGCTCGGCTGGACGCCCGCCCACCCGACGGCCCGCGACGGCCTCGCCGCGATGCGGGCCGCCGCGGGACTGGCATGACGGTCGCGCCGTCCTCTCATGTCCTCACTTCAACGCGTCAGCGGCGCGCCTTCGCCCGGTCCAGTGCGGCGACGCCGACCGCGGCGAGGCCGATCTGGATGAGCCACTCGATCCAGTCGACGCCGTCGGTGTCGCCCACGTCGAGCCCGGCGGCGATGGCCGAACCGATGAGCGCGGCCACGATGCCGACGAGGATGGTCCACAGGACCCCGATGCGCTGACGGCCCGGAACCACGAGACGTCCGAGCACACCGATGACGATGCCGATCACTATGGCACTGATGATGCCGGAGATCTCCATTTCGCCCCTCTTCCTCCTGTCCCCGCACAGGTTCGAGTTCCCCCAGGAGAGAGGGACAGTCCGTTCCGCTTCAACCGGTGGCCCATCCGGTGACGGACAGCACCTCCTTGGCGATGTCGATCACCTTGCGCCCGTCGGTCACCACCCGCACCACGTTCGCGGCCGCCCGCTCCTCAAGAAGCCGCGCCTTGCGCGCACTGCCGCGCACCTCCTGCTCCAACTCGGAGCCGAGCTCGCGTCCGGTCAGGCGCTGCTCGGCCGTCTCGTCGGTGGCGGTGAGCAGGACGCGCACGAGACGTACGCCGTCCCCCATGGCCCGGCGGAACATGGGCGCGGCGTCGTCGAGCACGCTCACGGTGTTCGTGTAGACGAGACGCCGGTATCCGAGCGCGGCGTAGTTCCCCCACACGGCGACCAGGTTCCGCTCCGTGATGCCGGCTCGGTGCGGATCGCCGGGCGGTGCCGGATGGGCGGCTCCCATGAAGTCGCCGTCGATCACCGCGTGCGCGACCGGGACGGCCCGCAGCTGGGCCGAGACCTCCCAGCCGACGGTGGTCTTGCCGACCCCGGCTCTTCCCCCGATGAGCAGTACCTCCGCATGATCCATGCGGGAAGCGTGCCCGGGCACGGGCATGCTTGGCGAGTGGTTTTGGCGTGTGCTGATCGATCGCGGAGGTGCGGATGGAGGAGCGGGTGCTCGGCGGCGGAACCGTCAACGAGGTCGTGCGGGTCGGGACGACCGTGCGGCGTACGCCCCATGAACGGTCCGCATATGTGCGGGACTTGCTCACGCACTTCGAGCGTCGGGGGTGGGAAGGAGCCCCGACGTACATCGGGTACGACAAGCAGGGCCGAGAGGTGTTCGGATACCTGGAGGGGCGTGCGGCTCTCACCCCGCGGGAGCGGGCCGTGGCACGCACGGACGCGGGGCTCGTGCGGGTGGCCCGACTCGTGCGCGCCTTCCACGACCTGACGCACGGCACGCCGCTGGCCGGCGACCAGGACGTCGTGTGCCACAACGATCTCGCCCCGAAGAACACCGTCTACGCGATCGACGGCGCCGACTGGTGGGCGACCGCCTTCATCGACTGGGACCTGGCCGCACCCGGCGAACGCGTCCACGACCTCGCCCATGTCTGCTGGCAGTACCTCGATCTGGGACCGGGCGTCACCGATGTGTTCGAGACGGCCCGGCGGATCGCGCTCGTCCGCGACGCGTACGGGCCGGTCGCCGACGGCGCGGGAATCGTCGACGTGATCCTGTGGTGGCAGGACCGCTGCCTGCGGGGCATCGAGGCCGGGGCCGTGCGCGGTGAGCCGGCCATGGTGCGGTTGCGGGCACGCGGCGTCGTGGACGAGGTGCGCGGCGCATACGCCTGGGTGACCGATCACCGGGCCGAGTTGGAGATCTTCCTGCGCTGACGCGGCGCGTGCTGCGGCTGGGTGCGGAGGCGTCAGGTCACCGGGCCGCGTCGACCCAGGACGTCAACCGGCCGTCCGGCTGGAGGGCGACGCGCAGCCCGTTGTGCTCGCCGTGCGCGGCGCGGCCGTCGGCGACGAGGGTGTCGAGCCGTACGCCGTCCGCGAGGATGTCGGCCTCGTAGTGGTCGGCGGCCACCCGGTAGAGCTTCGCCGTCGTCCTCCCGTCCGCGAGGGTCGGTGTACCGACCAGGACGCGGTTGACGACGGCCTTGGGCTTCGGCTTGGCCCGCTCGACCCAGGACGTGACCTTGCCGTCCGGGTGGAGGGTGATGTGCAGCCCGTTGTTCTGGGCGTGCGCGGCCATGCCCTGGGTGTACAGGGCCCCGTACTGCCGGCCCTCCGCCCAGATCTCCGCCTCGTAACGGTCGCGGTCCTCGCCGGCCTTGTAGATCTTCGCCCGGCTGACGTCGTCCGCGAGCCTCACCGTCTGCACATGGACGCGCTGGGCCTTGCCCGGCCGGCCCGCGGACGTGCCGGTCGTGGCGGTGGAGGCGTCGACGGCGAAGGCGCCGGCGGCCGAGATGCCCAGCGCGGCGATGACACCGGCGGCGACGAGGGCGGAGCGCAGGGGGCGGGGGGTACGCATCAGTGAGTCGTTCCTTCGATGGCGGTTCGTTCCGACGCGTTCGAAGCTACGGACCGCCCGTCAAGGGTTCCCGTACGTCATGTAACAGTCGTTCGGCGTATACGCCGCAAAAGGGAAAATCCGCACCGATTGACATGCAGGTATTTACCTGCATAACTTTGAGTGTGCGAGCGGAGAGTGGTCCCGGGATGGACAAGGTCTTCAAGGCGCTGGCCGACGAGACGCGCAGGCGATTGCTGGACCGGCTGCACGAGGACAACGGGCAGACGCTGGGTGAGCTGTGCGCCGGTATCGGCATGGCGCGCCAGTCGGTGACCCAGCACCTTGCCGTCCTGGAGGCCGCCAACCTGGTCGGCACGGTGCGGCGGGGGCGGGAGAAGCTGCACTACCTCAATCCGGTTCCGCTCCACGAGATCCAGGAGCGCTGGATCGACAAGTTCGAGAGCCCGCGCCTGCGGGTGCTCGGGGCCGTGAAACGACGAGCCGAGGAAGCCATGACCGACAAGCCCACATTCGTCTACGTCACCTATATCGAGAGCACGCCCGAGAAGGTCTGGGACGCACTCACCGACGCCGACCTGACCGCCGCCTACTGGGGCCACAGCAATGTCTCCGACTGGCGGACCGGATCCCGCTGGGCCCACGTGCGTACGGACGGTTCGGGCATCGCCGACGTGGTCGGCACCGTCGTGGAGAGCGAGCGGCCGAACCGTCTGGTCACCACCTGGGTGGCGCCGGACGAGAAGGGGCGGGAGGAGAAGTACTCCAGGGTCACCTTCGACATCCAGCGGCACGCCGAGATCGTCCGGCTCACCGTGACCCATGAGGACCTGCCGGACGAGAGCGCCCGGGCGGACGTGTCGGCCGGTTGGCCGGCCGTGCTGTCCAACCTCAAGTCGCTGCTGGAGACCGGCCATGTCCTGCCGCGGGAGCCGTGGCTGATGCCGACCCGCTGAACCGGGTTGCCGGGGGTGGGGCGGAGGGGGGCGGAGGAAGGCCGGCCCGCGGGTGCGGACCGGCCGACGGGTCTCCTCTCGGGTGTGCCGCTACGGCCTCGGGGCGCTCTTCGCCGCCGTACCGGCGCACAGCAGCCCCAGGCATACGGCCAGCGCGCCGACGACGATGTTGTTCACGATGACGCCGGCGTCCGGGCTGTCCCCGACGATCCACGGCGCGATGATCATCCACACGCCCATCGCGCAGAAGGCCCAGCTCAGGCCGTACATGCGTTCCGGGGCCCGGGTGAATCCGAGGGCCAGCAGGCCGATCGCGATACCCATGATGAGGTTGTGGGTCACGAGCGCGGGCTGGCTCGTCGTGTAGTGGAGTATCCAAGGGGATACGGCGCAGTACAGACCGAGCAGGAACACCGGTCCGTCCACGAGCGCCACATCACGACCGCCGAGCATGCGGGCGTAGCGATCCCGCATTTCGGATACATCAGGGTGAGCTGTTATGTCACCTCTGGTGGGCGAGACGTTGGCCATGACTCGTCTCCTTTGACTCGCAGGCCTGACCGCGTCTGGTGCGGTGTGCGGTAAGCGCCGCCTAGGGCCATTCTGCGCTTATTTCTTCTTTATGTGTAGAGCGTCCGCGTACCGTCCGCACGGGACGGCCCCGTGGCGGACCGGGTGGCGAAACCTGGTCGGGGTCATAGGAAACAGCAGGTCAGTGGCCGGAAGACGGGGACTCGGGTGGCGCAATGATGCAGCAACACCACGGAGCGGGAACCGTCGGTACGGTCACCGCATCCTGACCGGGGGTTTCAGGGGGGCCCTGCCGCACGAGGACGTCCTCGCGGCCGACCATCAGGTGTCACGCAACACCGTTCGGCATGCCCTCGACCTGCCGCGCATCGCGATGAGCGGGCAGCCCGCGATCCACGCAGCGTTTCCTTCGCCCCTCGCAGTACCTCGCTGAAGACAGCCATGCCCTTGGTGCCTCAGCGGGCCGACGTGCCCGTGACCGTCGACGAGTCGAAGTGCATCGACGCCTGCATGCTCTGTGTCGACCATCCGCCGGTGCGACGCGCGGTGCCTCGGAATCCAGTCGGGAACGGCTCCTCCTCGAACTCGTCGCGCCCACCGAGGGGGAACCCCCAACTCCAGGCGCTGGAGCCCTACTTGAAGGATCCGGACGCCGCCGTACGTCTCGAAGCCGTCAGGGTGCCGACCGAGACGGCCCCACCCGGAGCGGGCCCCGCCCTGGCCCGCGACCTGGCCGAAGTCCTCCCGGTGGAACAGGAGTTGCGTGCCACCCTGGTGTCCGCCCTGGCGGTGGCGGATCCGAAGGCCCGCAGCGTGGCCCTGGACGTGCTGAGCGCCCCGCGCCTCGGCGACGCCACCCTGTTCGCCGGGGCGCCTGGCCTCCCCGGACGCCTACGCGCGCCTGGCCGCCGTACGCGCCCTGGTCTCGGTGGACGCGGTCGAAGCCCTGTCGGCGGTGGCCGTGGACACGGCGCCTGAAGTACGGGCGGCCGCGGCGAGCGGGACCGCGGCCCTGGCCTCGCACATCGACCTCGGCCGGCCCGCGGCGGCGGGCGAGGACCCCTCGGTTGCCCTGTCCGGCCTGATCCGTGATGCCGACGTTCTGGTGCGCGCCGCTGTCCTGGAGGTCCTGGGGTCCTTGGCGTACCCGGCCAATTCCTCGCCGTTGCCTCGGTGGTGCTCATCGACCCGGCCTGGCAAGGCCCGCGCGGGGCCGAGACCGCCCTTGGCGGCGCCGCGCCGGACCAGGACCACGGTGAGCCCGTTCTCGCCGAGTTGCTGAAGGATCCCGACGCCGATGCGCAAGGCCGCCGTACTCGGAGCGGTGCGCCGTGCCGTGCACGACGACGCCAGCACGGCGCTGGAGAGCACGGTCGACGACCCCGACCCCGACCCCGACCCCAACCCCGACGCCGATGTCCGCGCGTACGCGGGCCTAGCGGCCCGATGAGCCGAAGCCTCCTCCGCTCCAACACTCCCAAGTCAACTTGGAGTTTGGTTGGTCTGCACCATTGACTGGTACAGACCAAAGCGGTTGAGTGTGTCTCCACACCCCCCACCACGGCCGCCCCCACGCCGTGGCCGACCCCGTCGGCGCGTGCGCACAAGGCTCTGCTTCGCCCTGCCCTTGGCCGGGTGCGGCCGTGCTCCGCAAAGGAGTTGATCCTGTGTCGAGGCGCCGCATAGCCGCTCTGCTGTCCTCCCTCGCCCTGGGCAGTGCCGCGCTGCTGCTCCAGCCGGCCCCGAGCGCGTCCGCCGCCGGGTTCGTCGTCAGCGAGTCGCAGTTCAACCAGATGTTCCCGAACCGGAACCCCTTCTACACGTACAGCGGCCTCACCGCTGCCCTCAGTGCCTACCCCGGCTTCGCCAACACCGGCAGCGACACCGTGAAGAAGCAGGAGGCGGCCGCCTTCCTCGCCAACGTCAACCATGAGACCGGCGGCCTGGTCCACATCGTCGAGCAGAACACCGCCAACTACCCCCACTACTGCGACCGCAGCCAGCCCTACGGCTGTCCCGCCGGCCAGGACGCCTACTACGGCCGCGGCCCCATCCAGCTCAGCTGGAACTTCAACTACAAGGCAGCGGGCGACGCCCTCGGCATCGACCTTCTGGGCAACCCCTGGCGGGTACAGAACGAGTCGGCCGTCGCCTGGAAGACCGGCCTGTGGTACTGGAACACACAGAGCGGCCCCGGCACCATGACCCCGCACAACGCCATGGTCAACCAGGCCGGCTTCGGCCAGACGATCCGCTCCATCAACGGCTCCCTGGAGTGCGACGGCAAGAACCCCGCCCAGGTGCAGAGCCGCGTCAACGCCTACCAGCGCTTCACGCAGATCCTCGGTGTATCGCCGGGCGGCAACCTGTACTGCTGACGCCATCCGCGGGGTCCTAGAGGTGTGCGAGACTCCGCCGATGACCTCCGAAACGATCACCGCGAAGGCCTCGGGTACCTTCACGCTCGGCGACCTGCCCGTGAGCCGCCTCGGCTTCGGCGCGATGCGGCTCACGGGCAGCGCCGCCTTCCACCACGGGACACCGAGCGACCGGAACCGTTCGATCGCCGTCCTGCGCAAGGCGGTCGACCTGGGCGTCGACCACATCGACACGGCCGCCTTCTACTTCTCCGCCCTCCGCTCCGCCAACGAACTCATCAACACCGCCCTGGCGCCGTACCCGGACGACCTGGTCATCGCCACCAAGGTCGGCCCCCACCGCGAGTACGACGGCGACTGGGGCACGTCGGCCCGCCCCGACCAACTCCGTGGCCACGTCGAGGAGAACCTGCGCCAGCTCGGCCGCGACCACCTGGACCTCGTGTACCTGCGCCGCATGGGGCAGGACTCCATCGCCGAGCACTTCGGCGCGCTGGCCGAGCTGCGCGAGGCGGGCCTGGTCCGGCACCTCGGCATCTCCGCCGTGGAGCCACGGCATCTCGCCGAGGCGCAGGCCATCGCGCCCGTGGTGAGCGTGCAGAACCGGTATGCGCTCGACCGGCCCGATCCCCAGGCCGACGAGCTCCTGCGCCGGTGCGGCGAACAGGGCATCGCCTTCGTGCCGTTCTACGCCGTGGCCGGCGACACGGCCGAGCGGGGCGCGACCACCACCCACGACGACGAGGTCCTCGCCGTCGCCCGGGCGCACGGCGCAAGCCCCGCCCAGGTGCGCATCGCCTGGACCCTGCACCAGGGCCCGAACGTCCTCGCCATCCCCGGCACCGGCAACCCCGACCACCTGGCCGATAACATCGCCGCAGGCGCCCTGCGCCTCTCCGAAGACGAGCTGGCCCGGCTCAACGCGGCAAGAATTCAAGCTGGTTGAGCCGAACCCGGGGCGGCGGCCTCGGCCTCGCTCAGCCCGTGTACCCGGTCACCGGATAGTGGTCCGAGAGGTTCGTGTACGTGTAGTCCGTCCCCCAGCTCGACACCGTCCAGGGCGCGCTCTGCTCCTTGACGACCTCGTTCTTCCAGACCGAGGGACGGACGTGTCCCGCGCGATAGAGAACGTAGTCCAGGTCCTCGCGCGGGTCGTCGGGGTAGCGGTCGCGGGCGATGGAGTTCTCCTGGGTGTCGAATGAGTACGGGTGCCCGGTGCGCGCGTCGGCCCCCACCAGCCCGCCGTCGGCGAGCATCGAGGCGTACTCGGACGTGCGCGAGTCGACGTTCATGTCACCGGCGACCAGGACCTGCTCGCCCGCCGGGATGTTCTTGGCGTCCAGGAACGCGTCGATCGCCCTGAACTGCCGGCTGCGCACCGCGGCCGCCTCACCGGCGTCACAGCCCGGGTCGGTCGACTGCGCGTGCGTGCCGACGACGTGCACCTTCGTGCCGTTCACGTTCAACACCACATATGCGAAACCCTTGTTGGACCACCAGTCCGCCCCGCACGCGTCCTTGTAGACCCACTGCTCCTTGCGCAGCACCGGCCACTTGCTGAGGACCGTGACCCCGCCGTCCTCGGGCGTCGTCGCCGAGTACGCGCCGCCGGTCGCGTCCCAGCCGCTCTGGCTCCGCCCGACCACCGGGGTCTGGTACGGGTACTGGCCTGCGAGGGCTCGTTTCAGCACGTCCGAGGAGGAGTTGTCGAAGGCCTCCTGGAGGACGACCACGTCGTTGCCCTGCACGAACGGCGTCTTCGCGATCTCCGCGGCCCGGTGGTCCTGGCCCCAGTTCGGGTAAAGGGTCTTGCTGAACAGGAAGACGTTGTACGACAGCACCCGCAGGAGCGGTACCTGCCCGGCGGTCGAGGAGGTCGATGCGGCCGTAGCGGCCGTAGCGGCCGAGGCGGCCGGCGCCGCACCCGCGAGCCCGGTGGTGGCGAGCGCGAGGGCGAGCACGGCCGCGCCCGGGGTGCGGCGCGGGGCGAAGAGCGTCACTGGATCTCCCTGAGGGTGAGGGGCTGAGTGGCGCCGCACATCAAACCACCGGCGGTTACTCCCAGGTAACTCCCGTGCGCGAAAAGAATGTCGGGCAGCGGTACGCCCGGCTCGGACCACCCACACCCGGCTGCGGACGCCCGCCGCGCCGGCGACCTCAGACCACCCACACCCCGTCCCGCACGAGATATCGGCCGCGCATCTCGTGCTCGCCGTTGCGCGCCTGCACCACCCGCGGACGCACCCGGAAGTACATGTACGGCGCCTCGTCCGCCCGGGGATCCCAGCCCGTCTTGGCGAGAAACGCCTCGGCCGCCGCTGCCGGTACCTCGTCGGCGGCGTACATCTCCGTGTCGCCGTCGACGATGGCGACGTCCAGCGTGTCCCCGAGCGCCAGCCGCGCCCGTCGGCCGTCGCGCAGGTTGCGACCCGTCGGGGTAGTCAGCCTGGTCGCGAGCCACAGGCACTCGCCGTGCCATACGAACCACAGCGGGACCAGGCACGGCACCCCGTCCGTGTCGGCCGTGGCCACCCAGACGTCCATCTCCTTCTCCAGACGTACCAGGAGATCGCGCTTGCGCTGCTCGGGGGCACGGGCCGGCTTGGTGATCTTCATGCGCCGGACGCTACCGGGGGAGCGGACGGTACGGATCGGGCCCGGGGCCCGCCCCGCATCGGGCCTGGGTCCTAGGTGTATTGACCCGCAGGGTTGTTCACGCGGGTGATGGGTGGGTGGCCGCCGAGTGCGGTGTGGCAGCGGTGGTGGTTGTAGGTGTGCAGGAAG
>NZ_JAGMUL010000208.1:228583-235364 GCF_019049285.1 Streptomyces sp. AC550_RSS872 | reverse complement strand
CGCAGCGGCGACCTCGCCCTGGGAGTGACCCACCACCGCGGCCGGCTCCACACCGAACGACCGCCACAACGCGGCCAGCGACACCATCACCGCCCACAACACCGGCTGCACCACATCGACCCGGCCCCACAACGGATCATCCGCGCCCCGGAACACCACATCCCTGAGCGACCAGTCCGTGAACGGCGACAGCGCACGCTCACACGCCACCATCGACTCCCCGAACACCGGCGAGGCATCCCACAACTCACGCCCCATACCGACCCACTGCGAACCCTGACCCGGGAACACGAAGACGGCACGGCTGTCGGCGGCGGTGGCGCCGGAGATCACGCCGGGGGCCGAGCCCTGTGCGGTGAGTCCGCGCAGGGCGTCGAGCACGCCCGTCGTGTCACGGCCGAGCACCACGGCGCGGTGTTCCAGGCCGGCGCGGGTCGTCACCAGGGAGAAGGCCACGTCCGTGAGGTCGAGGCCGGGTTCGCGTTCCACCAGGGCGGACAGGCGCTCGGCCTGGCCGCGCAGGGCCCCGTTCGACCGTCCGGAGAACACCCAGGAGACGACCGGTGTCGCGAGGGCGGGAACCGCCGGGACGTCGGCTTCGGGCTGGACCGGAGGTTCCTCGGCCGGGGGCGCCTCCTCGATGATCACGTGGGCGTTGGTGCCGCTGATCCCGAACGAGGACACGCCCGCGCGTCGGGTGCGGTCCGTCCGGGGCCAGTCCCGGGCCTCGGTGAGGAGTTCCACCTCGCCCTCGGACCAGTCCACCTTGGGTGTCGGCTCGTCCACGTTGAGGGTCTTGGGCAGTACGCCGTTGCGCAGGGCGAGTACGGACTTGATGACGCCCGCGACACCGGCGGCCGCGCCCGTGTGCCCGATGTTGGTCTTGACGGAGCCCAGCCACAGCGGCAGGCCGGCCGGGCGTTCCTGGCCGTAGGTGTTCAGCAGGGCCTGGGCCTCGATGGGGTCGCCGAGCGTCGTACCCGTGCCGTGTGCCTCGACCATGTCGATGTCGGCGAGGGTCAGTCCGGCGTTGGCGACGGCCTGCCGGATCACCCGCTGCTGCGAGGGGCCGTTGGGGGCGCTCAGGCCGTTGGACGCGCCGTCCTGGTTGATCGCCGAGCCGCGGATCACCGCGAGCACCTCGTGCCCGTTGCGGCGTGCGTCCGACAGGCGTTCCAGCACGATCATGCCGACGCCCTCGCCCCAGCCGATCCCGTCCGCCGCCGCCGCGAAGGCCTTGGTCCGGCCGTCGGCCGACAGTCCGCCGAGGGTGTCGAACTCGCCGAACGCACCCGGCGTGGCCATCAGGCCGACACCGCCCGTCAGGGCCAGGCCGCACTCGCCGTTGCGCAGTGCCTGGACGGCGAGGTGGAGGGCGACGAGCGAGGACGAGCAGGCCGTGTCCACGCTGACGGCGGGCCCTTCCAGGCCGAGGGTGTAGGAGATACGGCCCGACATGACGCTGCCGGAGGAGCTGGTGACGGCGTATCCCTGGCTGGCGGGCGAGTTCATCAGCAGTGCGCCGTATTCGACTGCCGTACCGCCGACGAAGACACCGGTGTCAGTGCCGCGCAGCGACTTCGGGTCGATGCCGGTCCGCTCCACGGCCTCCCACGAGGTCTCCAGGAGCAGCCGCTGCTGCGGGTCCATGGTCAGCGCCTCACGCGGCGAGATCCCGAAGAACCCGGCGTCGAAGTCGCCCGCCTCGTGCAGGAAACCGGCGGGGCGGAGGCTGGCGAGGTTCCAGCGGTCCCAGCCTCGGTAGGTCGGGAAGTCGGACAGGCCTTCCCCGTTCTCCGCCACCAGCTGCCACAGGTCCTCCGGGGAGGCCACTCCGCCCGAGTAACGGCAGGCCATGCCGACGATGGCCAAAGGTTCGTCGGCCGCGGTCGTCCGTACGGTCTCGGCCACGGGCACGGGATCCGTCCCGGCGCCGAGCAGCTGGTCGCGCAGATGGGCGGCGAGCTGCCGTGGGTTGGGGTAGTCGAAGACGAGGGTCGCCGGCAGGCGCAGCCCCGTGGCGGTGGTCAGCAGGTTGCGCAGTTCCATCGCGGTCAGCGAGTCGAACCCGAGCTCCTTGAAGGGCCGCTCCGGTGTGATGTCGGCCGCGGAGGCATGGGCCAGGAGACGGGTGGCCTCGCCGCGCACCAGGTCCATGAGCAGGTCGAGCTGCTCGGGCCGCCCCAGCCCCGCGAGTTCCGCCCGGAGGGCCGCTCCGGCCGAGTCGTCGTGCGCCGCGTCGGCCGAGTCCTCGCTGAGGGCGCGGGCGACTTCGGGGATGTCCTCGATCAGCGGGCGGCGCCGGGCCATCGTGTAGCCCGGTGCGAACAGCGCCCAGTCCATGTCAGTGACGGTCAGCGCGCTCTCGTCGTGCTCCAGCGCCTGCCGGAGCGCCTCGACGGCGAGCGCCGGGTCCATCGGCCGGACACCGCGTCGCCGCAGCTCCTCCGCGGTCCGGTCGGTGGCCATGCCGGTGTTCTGCCAGCTGCCCCACGACACCGAGGTCGCCGCCAGGCCGCGCGCCCGGCGCTCCCACGCCAGACCGTCCAGGTAGGCGTTCGCCGCGGCGTATCCGCCGTTTCCGGCGCTGCCCCACACGGCGGCACCGGAGGAGAACACGACGAACGCGTCCAGTTCCAGGCCGAGTTCGGTGGTCAGGTCGTCCAGGTGACGGGCGCCGAGGGTCTTGGCGGCCATCTGGGCTTCCAGGTCCGCGGGTTCGAGTTCGCGTACGGGGCCGTAGCTGGCGATGCCGGCGGTGTGGAAGACGGCGGTGAGGGGATGCTCGGCCGGTATCCCGGCGATCAGCTCCGCGAGAGCGGTCCGGTCGGTCACGTCACACGCGGCGATCGTGACCTCGGCCCCCGCCCCGCACAGTTCTTCGGCGAGCTCGGCCGCTCCCTCGGCCTGCGCACCGGCCCGGCTGACCAGCAGCAGATGCTCGGCACCGGCCTTGGCGAGCCAGCGCGCCAGATGCCCGCCGACGCCACCGGTACCGCCGGTGATCAGCACGGTCCCGGTCGGGTTCCACTGCCGTACGGGGGACGGGTTGGCGCCGAGGGGCGCGCGCACCAGACGACGCCCGTACACCCCGGACGACCGCACCGCGACCTGGTCCTCACCCTCACCGGCCGCCAGCACGGCAGCCAGCGAAGTCGCCGCCCGCTCGTCCCACTCCGCCGGGACGTCGATCAGACCGCCCCAGCTGCCGGGCTGCTCCAGCCCGACGATCTGCCCGAGCGCCCACAGCTGCGACTGCACGGCGGACACCGGATCGTCCGAGCCCACAGCCGCGGCGCCCCGGGTCAGCATCCACAGCGGGGCCTCACTGTCGCCATGGGCCTGAACGAGCCGCAGAGTCGATTCAAGCGCGGACTCCTCGCCCCAGGCGAGCAGCGACACCACGCCCGACACATCGGCCGCAGTATCGAAGTCCTCGCGTACCGACACCTCCGCACCGGCGGCGACCAGCGCCTGCCGTACCTCCTCAACCGGCGCATCCCCGCCGGGCGTCACAATGACCCACGTCCCGGACAGCCGCCCGCCCGAGGGCACCGTCACCGAACGCCACACCGTCCGATAACGCCACGAGTCCAGCACCGACCGCTCCTGACGCCCCCGGCGCCAGGCCGACAACGCCGGAACCACGGGCTCCCACACATCCGGCACCGAACCATCCACCAGCGCCGCGACACCCTCGACGTCCGCGCGCTCCACGGCACCCCAGAACGCTGCGTCCACCGGATCGACGACGGCCTCCGCACCGGGCGCGGCCGCGTCCTCAAGCCAGTAACGCTCGTGCTGGAAGGCATACGTCGGCAGCGCGACAGTGCGGGCATCGGTGCCGGTGAACATCAGCGACCAGTCCACCGGTACGCCCGCCACATACGCCTCGGCCAGCGACGTCAGGAAGCGCTCCGCGCCACCGTCGTCACGCCGCAACGACCCCACGGTCACCACGGAACGGTCCGCCGTCTCACCGGTCTCGGAGACAGGCATCGCGAGCACCGGATGCGGGCTGGACTCGACGAAGATCAGATGGTCCTGCTCGGCCAGCATCCGCACGACCGGTTCGAACAGCACCCGCTCGCGCAGGTTGCGGACCCAGTACGCGGCATCCAGCCCGGCCGTATCGATGCGCTCGCCGGTCACGGTCGAGTAGAACGCCACCGAGGACGACACCGGGCGGATGTCCGCGAGTTCGGCCAGCAGATCGTCGTTGAGCGCGTCGACCTGGGCGGAGTGGGAGGCATAGTCCACGGCGATACGGCGTGCCCGGACGCCGTCGCTCTCGCATTCGGCGAGCAGCTCGTCCAACGCCTCCGGCTCACCCGAAACAACCACCGACGACGGCCCGTTCACCGCCGCCACACCCACCCGGCCCTCGAACCGGGCCAACCGCTCCTCCGCATCGACGACCGGCAGGGACACGGACACCATCCCGCCCCGCCCCGACAGCTTCTCCAGCACCAGCCGCGACCGCACAGCGACCACACGGGCCCCGTCCTCCAGCGACAGCCCACCGGCCACACACGCAGCAGCCACCTCGCCCTGCGAGTGACCCACCACCGCGGCCGGCTCCACACCGAACGACCGCCACAACGCGGCCAGCGACACCATCACCGCCCACAACACCGGCTGCACCACATCGACCCGGCCCCACAACGGATCATCCGCGCCCCGGAACACCACATCCCTGAGCGACCAGTCCGTGAACGGCGACAGCGCACGCTCACACGCCACCATCGACTCCCCGAACACCGGCGAGGCATCCCACAACTCACGCCCCATACCGACCCACTGCGACCCCTGACCCGGGAACACGAACACCACACCGGAGTCCACGGCCCGCCCGGTCACCGCGCCCGGCGCACCCTCGGCCAACGACCGCAACCCGGCCACCAACGCGTCCCGGTCACCGCCCAGTACGACCGCCCGCTGCTCGAACGCCGACCGCGTCCCCGCCAACGAGAAGCCCACATCCACCGGGCTCAGCTCAGGCCGCTCGACCACCCGTTCCAGCAACCGCCCCGCCTGCGCACGCAGCGCGGCCTCACCGCGGGCCGACACCAGCCACGGCACCGGGCCCTCCAACGCGGGACGACCCGCCTCGGTGGGTTCCGCGGGCTCCGGCTCGGGGGCCTCCTCGATGATCATGTGGGCGTTGGTGCCGCTGATCCCGAATGACGACACGCCCGCGCGCCGCGGACGCTCCGCCCGCGTCCATTCCCGGGCCTCGGTCAGCAGCTCCACCGCACCGGCCGACCAGTCCACCTTCGGTGTCGGCTCGTCCACGTGCAGCGTCTTCGGCAACATCCCGTGCCGGAGCGACAGCACGCTCTTGATCACTCCGGCGACGCCGGCCGCGGCACCCGTGTGCCCGAAGTTGGATTTGACGGAGCCCAGCCACAACGGCCGGTCGGCGGGGCGGTCCTGGCCGTAGGTGTTCAGCAGGGCCTGGGCCTCGATCGGGTCGCCGAGCGTCGTACCCGTGCCGTGCGCCTCGACCATGTCCACGTCCGTTGCCGCGAGGCCGGCGTTCGCCAGGGCCTGGCGGATCACCCGCTGTTGCGCGGGGCCGTTGGGCGCGCTCAGGCCGTTCGACGCGCCGTCCTGGTTGATAGCCGAACCGCGGATCACCGCGAGCACCTCGTGCCCGTTGCGGCGCGCGTCCGACAGGCGCTCGACGACGACCATGCCGATGCCCTCGCCCCAGCCGGTGCCGTCCGCGGAGGCCGCGAAGGCCTTGCAGCGGCCGTCGCCTGCCATGCCACCGAGGTTGTCGAAGCCGGTGAACGCGCCGGGCGTGGCCATGATGGTGACGCCACCCGCGACGGCCAGGTCGCATTCGCCGTTGTGCAGGGACTGCGCGGCCAGGTGGAGGGCGACCAGCGACGACGAGCACGCCGTGTCCACCGTGACCGCGGGACCTTCCAGGCCCAGTACGTAGGACACCCGGCCGGACATCACACTGCCGAGCGCACCGGTCATGCCGTAACCGCTGCCGGCCTCGGACGATCCCATCAGGACCGTGGGATAGTCCTGCGGGCCACCGCCGACGAAGACGCCGGTGGAGCTGCCCCGCAGCGAGTGAGGGTCGATGCCGGACTGCTCCAGGGCCTCCCAGGAGGTCTCCAGGAGCAGCCGCTGCTGCGGGTCCATGGTCAGCGCCTCACGCGGCGAGATCCCGAAGAACGCGGCGTCGAACTCCCCGGCCTCGTGCAGGAACCCGGCCTGGCCGGCCGTGGGCGCGCCCCAGCGGTGCCAGCCCCGGTCGGTGGGGAAGTCGGACAGTTCGTCGCGGCCTTCGGAGAGCAGCCGCCACAGGTCGTCGGCGTCGCGGACGCCACCGGGGTAGCGGCAGGCCATGCCGACGATCGCGAGCGGTTCGTCGTCCACCGGGCGGGCCGCCGTCACCACGGAGCCGGATCCCGGCAGTCCGTCGACGAGTTCCGTGCGCAGCTGGGAAGCCAGTTGCTGTGGGTTGGGGTAGTCGAAGACGAGGGTGGCGGGCAGGCGCAGGCCGGTGGCCCTGGACAGCCGGTTGCGCAGTTCCATCGCGGTCAGCGAGTCGAAGCCCAGATCCTTGAACGGCCTGCTCGGCGTGATCTCCGCGGTCGAACCGTGGGCCAGCACCTGCGCGGCCTCCCCGCGCACCAGCCCCAGCAACTGCGCCTGCTGCTCCGCCTCCGACAACCCGGCCAGACGCTCACGCAGCCCCTTGCCCGCCGCGTCCTGGGCCTCATCGGTCTCGGTCGCCGCGTTCAGCGCCTCGGCGACG
>NZ_JAGMUL010000208.1:227910-228571 GCF_019049285.1 Streptomyces sp. AC550_RSS872 | reverse complement strand
CTGCCGCAACGCCCGAACCGCCAACTCCGGCTCCAGCAAACCCACACCACGCCGCGACAACTGCTCCGCCGTATCACCCACCGCCATCGCCGTGGCCCGCCAACCACCCCACGACACCGACGAACCCACCACACCACGCGCCCGACGAGCCCGGATCAGACCATCCAGGAACCCACCAGCCGCCGCATTCGCCCCATTACCCGCACTCCCCCACACCGCGGCACCCGACGAGAACACCACGAACGCGTCGAGTTCCAGGCCGAGTTCGGTGGTCAGGTCGTCCAGATGACGCGCCCCCACCACACGGGCGGAGAGCACCTCGGTGAAGTGTTCGGGACCGGCGACGGCGAGCTGCTCGTAACCGGACACACCCGCGGTGTGGAATACGGCGGTCAGGGGGTGCTCGGCCGGGATCCCGGCGAGCACCTCGGCAAGCCCGTCCCGGTCGGTCACGTCACACGCGACGAAGGTCAGCTCTGCACCCAGCTCGCCTATTTCATCGGCGAGTTCGGCGGCGCCTTCGGCCTGCCCGCCGCTACGGCTGACGAGCAGGAGACGCTCGGCGCCCTCCTTGGCCAGCCAGCGCGCCAGATGCCCGCCGACACCACCGGTACCACCGGTGATCAGCACCGTCCCGGTCGGGTTCCACTGCCGTACAGGG
>NZ_JAGMUL010000208.1:0-227900 GCF_019049285.1 Streptomyces sp. AC550_RSS872 | reverse complement strand
TCGTCCGAGCCCACAGCCGCGGCACCCCGCGTCAGCACCCACAACGGAACCTCACTGTCCAGGTGAGCCTGAACCAGCCCCAGCGTCGACTCAAGCGCGGACTCCTCGTCCCACGCCAGCAGCGACACCACACCCGAGGCATCGGCCGCAGTATCGAAGTCCTCCCGTACGGACACCTCCGCACCCGCGGCGACCAGCGCCTGCCGTACCTCCTCAACCGGCGCATCCCCGCCGGGCGTCACAATCAGCCACGTCCCCGACAGACGGCCCGCCAAGGGCACCGTCACCGAACGCCACACCGTCCGATAACGCCACGAGTCCAGCACCGACCGCTCCTGACGCCCCCGGCGCCAGGCCGACAACGCCGGAACCACCGGCTCCCACACATCCGGCACCGAACCATCCACCAGCGCCGCGACACCCTCGACGTCCGCACGCTCCACCGCACCCCAGAACGCCGCGTCCACGGGGTCCATGGCGTCGCCCTGGCCGGGCAGCGTGACATCGTCGAGCCAGTAGCGCTGGTGCTGGAAGGCGTACGTCGGCAGCTCCACCCGACGCGCACCGCTCCCCGCGAACAGGACCGACCAGTCCACCGACGCACCCGCCACGTACGCCTCGGCCAACGACGTCAGGAAGCGCTCCGCACCACCCTCATCACGCCGCAACGACCCCACAGCCACCACGGAACGGTCCGCGCTCTCACCGGTCTCCGACACCGCCATCGCAAGCACCGGATGCGGACTCGACTCCACGAACAACCCAGTGCCCTTGTCCACCAAGGACCGCACCACAGGCTCGAACAGCACCCGCTCCCGCAGGTTCCGCACCCAATACCCGGCATCCAGCCCGGCCGTATCGATGCGCTCGCCGGTCACGGTCGAGTAGAACGCCACCGAGGACGACACCGGGCGGATGTCGGCGAGTTCGGCCAGCAAATCGTCGTTGAGCGCGTCGACCTGGGCGGAGTGGGAGGCGTAGTCCACGGCGATGCGGCGTGCTCGGACGCCGTCGCTCTCGCATTCGGCGAGCAGTTCGTCCAACGCGTCCGGCTCACCCGATACGACCACCGACGACGGCCCGTTCACGGCCGCGACCCCGACCCGGCCTTCGAACCGGGCCAGCCGCTCCTCGGCCTCGGCGACCGGCAGGGACACGGACACCATCCCGCCCCGCCCGGACAACTTCTCCAGCACCAGCCGCGACCGCACAGCGACCACACGGGCCCCGTCCTCCAGCGACAGCCCACCGGCCACACACGCAGCAGCCACCTCGCCCTGCGAGTGACCCACCACCGCAGCCGGCTCCACACCGAACGACCGCCACAACGCGGCCAGCGACACCATCACCGCCCACAACACCGGCTGCACCACATCGACCCGGCCCCAGGACGGGGTGCCCGCCTCCTGGCGCACGACCTCCAGGAGCGTCCAGTCCACGTGAGCGCTGAGGGCCTCGGCGCACTCCTCCATCCGCGCGCGGAACACGTCGGACGAGTCCAGCAGTTCGGCAGCCATGCCGACCCACTGCGACCCCTGACCGGGGAACACGAACACCACACCGCCATCGGCGGCCCGTCCGGTCACCACGCCCGCACCCGGCGCACCCTCGGCCAACGACCGCAACCCGGCGACCAGTTCGTCCCGGTCACCACCGAGCACGACCGCCCGCTGCTCGAACGCCGACCGCGTCCCCGCCAACGAGAAGCCCACATCCACCGGGCTCAACTCAGGGGCGCGCGTCATGTGTTCGGCCAGTCGTGCCGCCTGTTCGCGCAGCGCGGCCTCGCCGCGCGCCGACACCAGCCACGGCACCGGGCCCTCCAGCGCGGGACGGCCCGCTTGGGCCGGTTCCGCGGGCTCCGGCTCGGGGGCCTGTTCCAGGATGACGTGGGCGTTGGTGCCGCTGATGCCGAACGACGACACACCCGCGCGTCGCGGCTGACCCGTCTCGGGCCACTCACGGGCCTCGGTCAGCAGTTCCACCGCGCCCGTCGACCAGTCCACCTCGGGCGTCGGCTCGTCCACGTGCAGCGTCTTCGGCAGCACGCCGTGCTGGAGCGACAGTACGGCCTTGATCACTCCGGAGATGCCGGCCGCGGCCTGGGTGTGGCCGATGTTCGACTTCAGGGTGCCGAGCCAGAGGGGACGGCCGTCGTGTCGCTCCTGGCCGTAGGTGGCCAGCAGCGCCTCGGCTTCGATGGGGTCGCCGAGCGTGGTGCCGGTGCCGTGCGCCTCGATCATGTCGATGTCGGCGAGGGTCAGTCCGGCGTTGGCGACCGCCTGCCGGATCACCCGCTGCTGCGACGGACCGTTCGGCGCGCTCAGGCCGTTCGACGCACCGTCCTGGTTGACCGCGGAGCCGCGGATCACGGCGAGGACGGGGTTGCCGTCCCGGCGGGCGTCGGACAGGCGCTGGAGGGCGAGGACTCCGGCGCCCTCGCCCCAGCCGGTGCCGTCGGCGGAGGCCGCGAAGGCCTTGCAGCGGCCGTCGCCTGCCGATCCCCCGGTCGCTGAGAACTCGGCGAAGATCGAGGGGGTGATGAGCACGAGCACGCCGCCGGCCAGGGCCAGGTCGCATTCGCCGGTGCGCAGGGACTTGATCGCGAGGTGCAGGGCGACGAGCGAGGAGGAGCAGGCCGTGTCCACGGTGACCGCGGGGCCCTCCAGGCCCAGTACGTAGGAGATACGGCCGGACAGGACGCTGCCGGGGGCGCCGGTGAGGGCGTAACCTCCGGCGCCCTCGGCCGAGTTCATCACCAGAGCGCCGTACTCCTGCGGGGCGCCGCCGACGAAGACGCCCGTACGGCTGCCCTTGAGCGTGGACGGGGCGATGCCGGCGCGTTCCAGGGCTTCCCAGGACGTCTCGAGGAGCAGGCGCTGCTGCGGGTCCATCGCCATGGCCTCGCGCGGCGAGATGCGGAAGAAGGCGGGGTCGAAATTACCGGCGTCGTGGAGGAAGGCGCCGGTGCGGGCGGCGGGGACGTCCCAGCTCTCCCAGCCGCGGTCGGCGGGGAAGCCCGACATGGCGTCGCGGCCTTCGGAGATGAGCTGCCACAGGCCCTCGGTGTCGCGGACGCCGCCGGGGTAGCGGCAGCCGATGCCGACGATGGCGAGGGGCTCCGAGGAGGCCGCGCTGAGCAGCTGGTTCTGCTTGCGCAGCCGCTCGTTCTCCAGCAGCGAGGTCCTCAGCGCGTCGACGACCTCCGACATGGAACTGCTCATGCTCAACTCCCACTCACGTGATTCGTCAATGCGCAAGGACAGGCCTGTTTGCAGGCTATGGGGCGGGGACGGGGGTCCCCGCCCCAGTTCAGCGCCGCGAACACCCCTAAGTTCTGGCCCGGTGGCGCGGGTAGGGGCCGGTGTTCAGGAGAGACCGAACTCGTCGCCGAGGAGGGAGACGAGTTCCTCGGCGCTCACCGCGTCGAGGTCGGCCGGGCCGTCCGTGTCCTCCTCGCCGGTGTGGTCCGGCGCCTCCTCCACCGCGGCCAGCAGCACCCGTAGCCGGGTCGCCAGGACCCTGCGGTCGTCGGCGCCGGCCGCCGCCGAGCGGACCGCGTTCTCTAGTTCGCGCAGGGCGAGGAGGGCGGGGTCGGCGGTGGTGGCGGCGTCCAGTTCCATGCCGGTCAGCAGGCGGGCGGCCAGGGCCCGGGTGTTGGGGTGGTCGAACACCAGGGTCGCGGAGAGCCGTACGCCGGTGGCGGCGCTGAGCCGGTTGCGGAGGTCGACGGCCATCAGGGAGTCGAAGCCGAGGCTCTTGAACGCCTTGGTGACCGGTACCGCGTCCGGCGACGGCAGCGCGAGCACCGAGGCGACCTCGGTGCGGACGAGGTTCTCCAGCGCGCCGATCCGGTCGTCGTGGGACAGAGGGCGCAGCCGGTCGCGGAGCCCGGAGAGGCCGGTGCCGGGCCGATCGGTGCGGCGTAGGGGCGGGGGCACCAGGGTGCGCATCGCGGCGGGCAGCGCGGACCGGTCGACGGCGGACAGGCCTGCGGGTTCGAAGCGGAAGGGCAGCAGGGCCGGTTCGCCGGTGGCGTGTGCCGCGTCGAAGAGGGCAAGACCGTCGTCGGGGGTGAGCGGCAGCATGCCCGAGCGGGCGATGCGCCGCAGGTCGGCGGCGGCCAGTTGGGCGGTCATGCCGGCGCTGCTCTCCCAGGGTCCCCAGGCGAGCGAGAGCGCGGGCAGGCCGTCGGCCCGCCGTCGCAGACACAGGGCGTCCAGGTAGGCGTTGGCCGCGGCGTAGGCGGACTGGCCGCCCCCGCCGAGGGCTCCGGCGAGGGAGGAGCAGACGGCGAAGGCGCGCACGTCGAGGGATGCGGTGAGCTCGTGCAGGTTCACCACGGCGTCGATCTTCGGCCGCAGCACCCGGTCGACCTGTTCGGCGGTGAGCGAGCCGAGGAGCCCGTCGTCGACGACGCCCGCGGCGTGGACGACGGCGGTCAGGGGTGCCGTCGCGGGGATCTGGTCGAGTACGGCGGCCAGGGCGTCCCGGTCGGCCGTGTCACAGGCGGCGACCTGGACGTCGGCGCCCGACTCGGTGAGTTCCCGGCGGAGTTCGGCCATGCCGGGGGCCTCCCCGCCCCGTCGGCCGAGGAGCAGGAGGTGGCGTACGCCGTGCTCGCGGACGAGGTGCCGGGCGAGGAGTCCGCCGATCATTCCGCCGGCGCCGGTGACGAGGGTGGTGCCCTCGGTCGGCCACGGGCGGTCCGCGGCCGGGGTCTGGGCGGTGTGGCGGGCGAGGGCCGGCACGAGGGTCAGGTCGCCGCGGATCGCGAACTGGGCGGCGTCGGCGGTCTCGGTGCGGGCCAGGATCTGGGACCGGGTGAGGTCGTCGATGCCGGTGTCGGCGTCGAGGTCGACGAGGATCAGCCGGTCGGGGTGTTCCAGCTGCGCGCTGCGCGCCATGCCCCACACCACGCTGTGCGCCAGGTCCTGGACTCCTTCTCCCGGTCGGGCCTCGACGGCGCCGCGGGTGCACAGCACGAGGCGGCTCTTGGCGAAGTGGTCGTCCTCCACCCAGGTGCGCAGGGTGTCGAGGGCCGTGTGCACGGCGGTGTGTGCCGTGGCCGCGTCGATGCCGGTGGGGGACGGCGCGCAGGGCAGGAGGACCTGGTCGGGCACGGGGCCGCCGTCGGCGAGGTTCCGGCGCAGGGCGGCGAGGTCCGGGTAGTGGTCGACACCGGGCGCCTGGGGGGCGTCGGGGCCCACCACGGCCCAGCGGACCGTGGGGGCGCCGGCGGCCTCAGGCTGTGCCGCGGGCGTCCAGTCCATGCGGAACAGGGACGTCGTGGCCGCCGATGTGCCGAGTTGGGCGCGGGAGACGGTGCGCAGGCTCAGTCCGCCGACGGACACCAGTGGCTGTCCGTTGCCGTCCCAGAGGGTGGCGACGACCTCGTCGGTGCCGGTTCCGGCCGTGAGGCGGATACGGCAGGAGGTGGTGCCGGGGGTGTGAGCGGCGACGTTCTGCCAGGCGAACGGCAGGAACGGGCCGCTGCCGCGGTCGGCGGAGGGCAGGAAGGCGAGGGTGTGCAGGGCCGCGTCCAGCAGGGCGGGGTGGACGCCGAAGGCGCGGGCGTCGTCGGCGGCCTGTGCGGGCAGCGCGACCTCCGCGTAGACCTCCCCGTCCAGCCGCCAGGCCGCGGTCAGGCCCTGGAACACCGGCCCGTAGGCGGTGCCGGTCGCGGTCAGGTCGGCATAGAACTCGTCGAGGGCGACGGGTTCGGCGCCCTGGGGCGGCCAGGCGGCCGGCGGTCCGGCCGGTTGGGGTGCGGGGCCTGCGACGAGCAGGCCTTCGGCGTGCCGGGTCCATTCTGTGGTGCCGGCGGGGCGGGAGTAGACGGCGACGGGCCTGCGGTCCTCGTCCGTGGCCTCGCCGACGACGACCTGGACGGTGACGCCGCCGCGCTCGGGCAGGATCAGCGGACTGTGGACGACGAGTTCCTCCAGCTGGCCGGCGTCCAGGCGGCCGCCCGCCCAGAGGGCGAGCTCGAGGAAGCCGGTGCCGGGGAACAGGACGGCGTCCAGGATGCGGTGGTCGGCCAGCCAGGGCTGGGCGGCCAGGGAGAGTTCGCCGGTGAACAGGACGTCGCCGCCGGAGGCCGCGCTGACCATCGCGCCCAGCAGGGGGTGCCCGGTGTCGTCGAGGCCGGCCGAGGACAGGTCGACGCGGTCGGTGGCGGACTCGGCGGGCCAGTAGGCGGCCCGCTGGAAGGCGTAGGTCGGCAGGTCCGTCCAGCGGGCGCCGGTACCGTCGAAGACGGCGGCCCAGTCGACGTCGGCTCCGTGCACATGGGCGCGGGCCAGGGCGGTCAGCAGGGTGGCCGGTTCGGAGCCGTCGCGGCGCAGCAGCGAGGTGCATACGCCGGCCGGTGCGGTGTCGAGGCAGTCCTCGGCCATCGTGGTGAGCGTGGCGTCGGGTCCGAGTTCCAGGAATCCGGTGACGCCCGCGTCGGTGAGGGCGGTGACGCCGTCGGCGAAGCGGACGGTGTGCCGGGCGTGCCGCACCCAGTACCGGGGGTCGGCGATCTCGTCGGCGCCGAGGACGGCTCCGGTGAGGTTGGAGACGACGGGGATACGGGGTGCGGCGAAGGTCACTCCGGCCACCAGCTCGGCGAACTCCTCCAGCATCGGTTCCATGAGCGGCGAGTGGAAGGCGTGGCTCACGCCGAGCCGACGGGTCCGCGTCTCCTGTGCGGCGAAGTGCGCGGCGAGTGTGTCGACGGACTCGGCGGTGCCGGAGAACACCACCGAGCGGGGGCCGTTGACGGCCGCGAGGTCCACGGTGCCGGCGTGCTCGCCGAGTGCCTCGGTGAGCGCCGCCGTGGCCTGCGCCTCCCCGACCTGGACGGCGAGCATGGCTCCGCCGGGTGGCAGGGCCTGCATCAGGCGGCCCCGTGCGACCACGAGACGGGCGGCGTCGGCGAGGTCCAGGGCGCCCGCGACATGGGCGGCGGCGATCTCGCCGACGGAGTGGCCGAGGACGTAGTCGGGTGTCACACCCCAGGACTCGAGCAGCCGGAACAGGGCTGTTTCGAGGGCGAACAGCGCCGGCTGGGTGATCGCGGTCCGGTCGAGTTCGGCGGCGTCGGCGGTGAACACCGTGTCGCGCAGGGGCCGTCCGAGCAGCGGGTCGAGGTGGGAGCAGGCCTCGTCGAAGGCGCGGGCGAACGTGGGGAACGCCGCGTGCAGTTCGCTTCCCATGCCCGGCCGCTGGGAGCCCTGGCCGGTGAACAGGAACGCGAGGCCGCCCTCGCCCGCCGTGCCGCTCAGCAGACCTTCGGGGGCGTGGCCGGCCGCGAACTCGGCGAGCCGGGCGAGCGCTTCGTCCCGGTCGGTGACGGGCAGGGCGACCCGGTGTTCCAGGGCGGCGCGCCCGGTCGCCAGGGCGTGACCGATGTCGGTGACCGAGTCCTCCTGGCCCTCGTGCGGCTGCCGCAGCCGGGTCAGGAGTGCCTGGGCCTGGGCGCGCAGGGCCTGTTCGTCGTGTCCGGACAGCAGCCACGGGGTGACGGGCAGGGGTGCCTGGTCGGCGGGCGCGGGGGTGGGCTCGGTGGCCTGTTCGAGGATGATGTGGGCGTTGGTGCCGCTGACGCCGAAGGAGGACACCCCGGCCCGGCGGGGGCGGCCCGTGTCGGGCCAGGGGCGGGTCTCGGTGAGCAGGTCGACGGCGCCCGCGGACCAGTCGACGTGCGGGGTCGGCTCGTCGATGTGCAGGGTGCGGGGCAGGATGCCGTGCCGCAGGGCCTGCACGGTCTTGATGACACCGCCGATGCCGGCGGCGGCCTGGCTGTGTCCGATGTTGGACTTCAGCGAGCCGAGCAGCAGGGGTTCGTCGGCGTTCCGGTCCCGCCCGTAGGTGGCGAGGATGGCCTGGGCCTCGATCGGGTCGCCGAGTGTGGTGCCGGTGCCGTGGGCCTCGACGGCGTCGATGTCCGCGGCGGTGAGCCCGGCGCGTTCGAGGGCCTCGCGGATGACGCGCTGCTGGGAGGGGCCGTTGGGCGCGGTGAGCCCGTTGGAGGCGCCGTCCTGGTTGACGGCGCTGCCGCGGAGCACCGCGAGGACCGGGTGCCCGTTGCGGCGGGCGTCGGAGAGCCGTTCGAGCAGGACCATGCCGGTGCCCTCGGCCCAGCCGGTGCCGTCGGCGCCGGCGGCGAAGGCCTTGCAGCGGCCGTCGGGCGAGAGGCCGCCCTGCTTGGCGAAGTCGTCGAAGAGGAACGGGCTGGTCATCACGGCGACGCCGCCGGCCAGGGCGAGGTCGCAGTCGCCGTCGCGCAGCGACCGTGCCGCGGTGTGCAGGGCGACCAGCGAGGACGAGCACGCGGTGTCGACGGTGACGGCGGGGCCCTCCAGGCCCAGTACGTAGGACACCCGGCCCGAGGCGACGCTGGTGGAGGCGCCGGTCACGCCGTATCCGGCGAGGGCCTGCGAGCCGCGCCGGAAGAGGCTGGTGTATCCGGAGGCGGCGGCGCCGACGAAGACGCCGGTGCGGCTGCCGCGCAGGGTGGCGGGGGCGATGCCGGCGCGTTCGAGGGCCTCCCAGGACGTCTCCAGGAGGAGTCGCTGCTGCGGGTCCATGGTGAGGGCCTCGCGGGGGGAGATCCCGAAGAACGCGGCGTCGAACTCCGCGACCCGGTCGATGAATCCGCCCTGCTGCGGCACGGAGCCGTCGGCGGGCGGCGCGTCGTTCCAGCCGCGGTCGGCGGGGAAGCCGGAGATGGCGTCGCGTTCGTCGAGGACGAAGTCCCACAGCTGTTCGGGGGAGCTGATGCCGCCCGGGTAGCGGCAGGCCATGCCGACGATGACGAGGGGTTCGTCGTCGGTGCGGGCGGCCGGGGCGGTGGTCTTGCGGGAGGCGGCCGGGGCCGCCGCGGGTTCGTCGAGGCCGTCGAGAAGTTCGGCGGCGAGGAAGTCGGCCAGTTCGCCGGGGGTCGGGTGGTCGAAGACCACGGTGACGGGCAGCCGGAAGCCGACGGCGCCGGTGAGCCGGTTGCGGAACTCCACTGCGGTCAGCGAGTCGAAGCCGAGTTCGCGGAAGGGGGCGGTCGAGCCGACGGCGTCCGGGTCGGCGTGGCCGAGGACGGTGGCGGCGTGGGAGCGGACCAGCTGGAGCAGGATCCGCATGCGTTCGGTGCCGGTGAGCGGGATCAGCCGCTCCCGCAGGGAGGCGCCCTCGGTGCCGGCCGACCGGTGTCCGGCCCGCCGGGCGGGTGTGGGCACCAGCGCCCGCATGATGGGCGGGATGCGGCCGGATGTTCCGGCGAGCGCGGCGGGGTTGAGTTTTGCGGGCACGAGCTGGGCGCGGTCGGTGCGGCACGCCAGGTCGAACGCGGCGAGGCCCTCCTCGCTGGTCATCGGCACGACGCCGCCGCGGCTCATGCGCTGCATGTCGCGGTCGTCGAGGTGGCCGGACATCTCGCTGCGCTGGTCCCAGAAACCCCAGGCGAGGGAGAGTCCGGGCAGGCCCTGGGCGCGTCGGTGGGCGGCGAGGGCGTCGAGCGTCGCGTTCGCGGCGGCGTAGTTGCCCTGGCCGGGTGCGCCCATGGTGCCCGCCATGGACGAGAACAGCACGAAGGCGCCGAGGCCGAGGTCGCGGGTGAGCTCGTGCAGATGGAGGGCGCCCAGGACCTTGGGTTCGAGGACGGCCCGGGTGCGCTCGGGGGTCAGGGACTCGATGAGGCCGTCGTCCAGGGCCGCCGCGGTGTGCAGTACGGCGGTGAGCGGGCGGTCGGCGGGAAGGTCCGCGAGCAGGGCGGCGAGCTGGTCCCGGTCGGTGATGTCGCAGGCCGCGACGGTGACGTGGGCGCCGGCCTCGGTCAGTTCCGCCTGGAGTTCGGCGGCGCCGGGGGCGTCGGGGCCGCGCCGGCTGGTGAGCAGCAGACCGGTCACTCCGTACTCGGTGACCAGGTGGCGGGCGAGGAGTGCGCCGAGCATGCCGGTGCCGCCGGTGATGAGGACGGTGCCGTGGGTGGGGAACGGCTCGCCGGGGAGGGTGAGGACGGCCTTGCCGACGAGTGCGGCCTGGCTGAGGGCGCGGAACGCGGCTCGGGCCTCGCGGATGTCGAAGGTGTTGAGGTGCGGGGGCCGCAGGACCCCGGCCTCGAAGAGTCCGGTGAGGGTGACCAGCATCTCGTGGATGCGGTCGAGTCCGGCTTCGGGCAGGTCGTAGGCCTGGTAGGCGACGCCGGGGTGGGCGGCGGCGACCTGTTCGGGGTCGCGCTTGTCGGTCTTGCCCATCTCCAGGAAGCGCCCGCCGCGGGGCAGCAGCCGCAGGCCCGCGTCGACGAACTCGCCGGCCAGGCAGTCCAGTACGACGTCCATGCCGTGGCCGTCGGTGGACTCCAGGAACCACTGCTCGAAGTCGAGGGTCCGCGAGTTGGCGATGTGCGCGCTGTCCAGGCCGTGGGCGCGCAGGGTGTCCCATTTGCCGGGGCTCGCCGTGGCGTACACCTCGGCGCCGAGGTGGCGGGCGAGTTGCAGGGCGGCGCTGCCGACACCGCCGGCTCCGGCGTGGATGAGCACGTTCTGTCCGGGGCGCAGCCCGCCGAGGTCGACGAGGCCGTAGTACGCCGTCAGGTAGGTGACGGCGGCGGACGCGGCCTCCTCGAAGGTCCAGCCGTCGGGTATGCGGTGGACGGTGCGTTCGTCGGCGACGGTCACCGGGCCGAAGACCTCCGTGGACAGGCCGAACACCCGGTCGCCGACGCGGTGGTGGGTGACCTCGGCGCCGACCTCGGTGATCACGCCCGCGACCTCGCCGCCCAGGCCGGTCAGTCCGGGCACCAGGTCGAGGGCGACGACGACGTCCTTGAAGTTGATGCCTGCGGCGCGGACGTCGATCCGTATCTGCCGGGGTGTGAGGGGTGCCAGGAGCTCCGGGCAGGGCACGGCCGTGAGGCCCTCGATGGTGCCGGGCCGGGTGTTCTCCAGCCGCCAGGCCCGCTCGCCGGCCGGCGGGACGATGGTCGTGCCGGGGTCCCAGCGGGTCAGGTGGGGGCTGCGCAACGCCCCTTCGCGCAGGGCCAGTTGTTCGTGGTCCGAGGCGAGCGCGGTGCCGAGCGCCGCCAGGGACTCGTCGGTGGTGTCGAGGTCGACGAGGCCGAAGCGGCCGGGGTGCTCGTTCTGCGCCGAACGCAGCAGGCCCCATGTCCCGGCCGCGGCGAGGTCGGTGACGTCCTCGCCGTCGGTGGTGGCCACCGCGCCGCGGGTGATCACGACCAGGCGGGTGTCGTCGAGCCGTTCGTCGGCGATCCAGGCCTGTACGACGGCCAGGGTGTCGACGACCGGCTGGTCCACGTGCTCGGCCGTCCCGGCGACGGACAGCAGCGCGACGGTGCCGGCGGTGTCCCCGGAGACCAGGGCGGCGAGTTCCGCCACGTCCGCCACCTGCCCTGTGCCGGGCAGGGCGGCGGCCAGGCCCAGCGGGTCGGCGCCGAGCAGGACGCGGCGCGGTGCGGGCGTCGCGTCGTCGGTCCGGGCGGTGCGCCAGTCGAGCCGGAAGAGCGTGTCGGCGCGTACGGCGGTGAGCGCGGACTCGGTCATCCGGCGGACGACGAGGGAGTCGACGGTGGCCACCGGCTCCCCCGCCTCGTCCGCCAGTGTCAGCGCGAAGTCGCTCTCGCCGCGGCGGGTGAGCCGTACCCGCAGCCGTGCGCAGCCGGTGGCGTGCAGCCGCACCCCGGTCCAGGAGAACGGCATGCCGACGCCGCCGCCGTCATCGCCGTCCCAGGTGAACATGGCGTGCAGGGCGGCGTCGAAGAGCGCGGGGTGCAGGCCGAACCGCTGGGCCGTGGAGTGCTGGTCGGCGGGGAGCGCCACCTCGGCGTAGATGTCGCCGTCCAGGTGCCACACCCGGCTCAGACCGCGGAACTCGGGGCCGTACTGGTAGCCGGCCGCGGCCATGCCGTCGTAGAGGCCGGAGATGTCGACGGCCTCGGCCCCCTCGGGCGGCCAGACTCCGGCGAACCCTTCGGCGGAGCCGGCGGAGTCCGCCGGGCCGGCGGCCAGGACGCCGGAGGCGTGCCGGGTCCAGACCGTGTCGGCGGTGGCGTCGTCGGGGCGGGAGTAGACGCTGACGGCTCGTGCGCCGGTCTCGTCGGCGGCCTCGACGTAGGCCTGGACGACGACCGCGCCGGTACGGGGCACGACGAGCGGGGTGTGCAGGGTGAGGTCCTCGATGTGGCCGCAGCCGACCTGGTCGCCGGCGAGGACGGCCAGTTCCACGAAGCCGGTGCCGGGGAAGATCACCTTGCCGGCCACGCCGTGCGCCGCCAGCCAGCCCTGGGAGTTCAGGGACAGCCGGCCGGTGAGGATCGCGCCGTCGCCGTCGGCCATGCGGACGAGGGCGCCGAGCAGCGGGTGGTCGACGGCACTCTGTCCGACGGAGCCGACATCGCCGGTGCGGGCGCCTGACTCGGTCCAGTACCGGCCGCGCTGGAAGGCGTAGGTGGGCAGGTCGACGGTGCGGGCGCCGGTGCCGGCGAACACCGCGGGCCAGTCGACGGGGACGCCGCCGAGGTGGGCCTTGGCCAGCGAGGTCAGCATCCGGCCGAGCCCGCCCTCGTCGCGGCGCAGGGACTCCACGACGACGCCGGGTGCCCCGGTGGCGTCGACGGTCTGCTCGACCGCCATGGCCAGCACGGGGTGGGCGCTGGATTCGACGAAGGCCGCGTGGCCCTCGGCGAGCAGGGCGCGGACGACCGGTTCGAAGAGGACCGGGGCCCGGGTGTTGTCGTACCAGTACGCGGCGTCCATGGTGGCGGTGTCCACCAGGCCGCCGGTGACCGTGGAGTACATCGGTACCGTGCCCGCGCGCGGCCGTACCGGGGCCAGCAGCTCCAGCAGGTGCTCGCGCAGCGGGTCGACGAGGGGGCAGTGGGTCGGCACGGTGGCGGCCACGATCCTGGCGCGGATCTTGTCGCGGGTGCACTCGGCGACGAACTCGTCCAGGGCGTCCGAGTCGCCCGCGACGGCGACGATACGGGGGCCGTTGACACCGGCGACGGACAGGCGGTCCGCCCAGCGGGTCAGGCGCTCGCGCACCTCGTCGGCGGGCAGGGCCACGGAGGCCACGGCGCCCTTGCCGACCAGGGTGTCCGCGAGGAGCTGGCTGCGCAGGCAGATCACGCGGGCCGCGTCCTGGAGGCTCAGGCCGCCGGCGACGTGGGCGGCGGCGATCTCGCCCTGCGAGCTGCCGACGACGGCGTCGGGCTCCACACCGTAGGAGCGCCACAGGGCCGCCAGCGACACCATGACGGTGAACAGGACGGGCTGGATGACCTCGATGCGGTCCATCGAGGCGGCGCCGGGCTCGTCGCGGAGCACGTCGAGGACCTTCCAGTCCACGAACTCCTCGATCGCCTCGGCACATTCGGCGGCCTTGGCTGCGAACACCGGGGAGGTGTCGAGGAGTTCGCGGGCCATGCCGGTCCACTGCGAGCCCTGGCCGGGGAAGACGAAGACGACCTTGCCGTCGGCGGGCGTGCCGCGCAGCACTTCTTCGGCGGGACGGTCGGCGGCGAGCGCGTCCAGGGCGTCGAGGAAGCCGTCCCGGTCCGCGGCGAGCACCGCGGCCCGGTGTTCCAGAGCGGTGCGGGTGGTGGCCAGGGAGAGCGCCACGTCGGCGTCGCGGGCCTCGGGCCGGGTCAGCAGGTGCTCGCGCAGGGCTCGGGCCTGGCCGCGCAGGGCCGCCTCGCCGCGGGCGGACAGCACCCATGGCAGCAGTGGTGGCGCGGCCGCCGTCTCGGGGGCCTCGTCCGGTGCCGGTTCCGCAGCGGGCGCCTCCTCGATGATGACGTGCGCGTTGGTGCCGCTGATGCCGAAGGAGGACACGCCGGCCCGGCGCGGGATGTCCGAGGCGGGCCACGGGCGGGCCTCGGTGAGGAGTTCGACGGCGCCCGCCGACCAGTCGACGTTCGTGGTGCGTTCCTCGGCGTGCAGGGTCTTGGGCAGGACGCCGTGCCGCAGCGCCTGCACCGCCTTGATCACCCCGCCGACGCCGGCCGCGGCGCCGCTGTGCCCGATGTTCGACTTCAGCGAGCCCAGCCACAGCGGCCGGTCCGCGGTCCGGGCCCGGCCGTAGGTGGACAGCAGCGCGTCCGCCTCGATCGGGTCGCCCAGCGCGGTGCCGGTGCCGTGCGCCTCGACCAGGTCCACCTCGGCGGGCGACACACCGGCGTTGGCGAGCGCCTGCCGGATGACGCGCTGCTGGGAGGGCCCGTTGGGCGCGGTCAGGCCGTTGGAGGCGCCGTCCTGGTTGACGGCGCTGCCGCGCAGCACCGCGAGCACGCGGTGGCCGTGCCGGCGGGCGTCGGAGAGCCGCTCGACGGCGAGGACACCGACGCCCTCGCTCCAGCCGGCGCCGTCGGCCGCCGCCGAGAACGCCTTGGAACGGCCGTCGGGTGCCAGCGCCCGCTGCTCGGACAGCGCCACGTGGACCGCGGAGGTGGACAGGGTGGTCGCGCCACCGGCCAGGGCCAGGTCGCACTCGCCGGCCCGCAGCGCCTGCGCGGCGAGGTGCAGCGCCACCAGCGAGGACGAGCAGGCGGTGTCGACGGTGACCGCGGGGCCCTCCAGGCCCAGCGCGTAGGAGACACGGCCGGACAGGACGCTGTTGGAGGTGCCGGTGGCGCCGTAGCCGTCCAGCCCGTCCGGGGAGGCGGCGAGCAGGGTGCCGTAGTCCAGTTGGTTGAGTCCGGCGAACACTCCGGTGCGGCTGCCGCGCAGCGCGTGGATGTCCAGGCCCGCCTGTTCCAGGGCCTCCCAGGAGGTCTCCAGGAGCAGCCGCTGCTGCGGGTCCATGGCCTGCGCCTCGCGCGGGGAGATGCCGAAGAAGGCCGCGTCGAACGAGGCGATGTCGTCGACGAATCCGCCTTCGCGGGCGTAGCAGGTGCCCGGGTGGTCGGGGTCGGGGTGGTAGAGCCCGTCCAGGTCCCAGCCGCGGTCGGTGGGGAACGGGCCGATGGCGTCGGTGCCCTCCGCCACCAGTCGCCACAGTTCCTCCGGCGAGGTGACCCCGCCGGGGTAGCGGCAGGCCATGCCGACGATCGCGATCGGTTCGGTGCCGCGTGCCTCCAGTTCGGTCACCCGGCGGCGGGTGCGGTGCAGGTCCGCGCTGACCCGCTTGAGGTAGTCGCGCAGCTGCTGCTCGTTGGCCATCGGGATCAGTCCTCTCCGAGTTCCGCGTTGATGAAGTCGAAGAGTTCTTCATCCGTGGCGGAGTCGAGCTTGGTGGTGATGTCGGTGCCGTCCGGGTCGTCGTCGCTGGCATCGCCGCCCCAGGCGGCGGCCAGGACGCGCAGCCGGGCCGCGATCTGTTCGCGGTCGGCGCTCTTGGCCGGGGCTGTGGCGAGCGCGGCCTCCAGCTGGTCGAGCTGGGTGAGCACCGGCAGCGGTGCCCCCGCGACCGACTGGAGCACCCGGCCCTCCAGGTATTCGGCGAGCGCCGTCGCCGTGGGGTGGTCGAAGACCAGCGCGGCGGACAGCTGGACGCCGGTCGCGGCGATCAGCGCGTTGCGCAGCTCGACCGCGGTGAGCGAGTCGAAGCCCAGTTCCCGGAAGGGGAGTTTGGGGTCGATGGCGGTGTCGGCCGCGTAGTTGAGCACGGATGCCACATGCCGCTGGATCAGCTCCAGGAGCAGCTTGCGGCGCCCGCTCTCGGACTGCCCGGCCAGTTGCTGCGCGAAGGACTCCCCCGTCGCCCCCTGGGCGGCCGCGGCAGCCCGCCGCAGCGGGGCGCGCACCAGTCCGCGGAACGCGGCGGGCAGGGTGTGCTCGGCGGCCTTCTTCCGCAGGACGGCCAGGTCCAGGCCCATCGGCACCAGGGTCGCCGCGTCGGAGTCCCAGGCGGCGTCGAACAGTGCGAGACCCCGCCGCGGGGTGAGGGCGACGACGCCGGACTGGGCCAGTCGCCGCTTGTCGACCTCGGACAGTTCGGCGGACATCCCGGCCGTGGTCTCCCACAGTCCCCAGGCGAGCGAGGTCGCCGGGAGCCCGGCGGCCCGCCTGTGGTGCGCGAGCGCGTCCAGGAAGGCGTTGGCCGCCGCGTAGTTGGCCTGTCCGGCGCCGCCGAAGGTGCCGACTCCGGAGGAGAACAGCACGAAGCGGGACAGGTTCAGGCCGGCGGTCAGCTCGTGCAGATGCTGTGCGGCGTGGACCTTGGGCCGCAGGACGGTGTCGATCCGGTCGGGGGTGAGCGTGGTGAGCACGCCGTCGTCGACGACTCCGGCGATGTGCACGACGTCGGTCACCGGGTGCTCGTCCGGTACGTCGGCCAGGGCTTCGGCGAGTGCCGCCCGGTCCGCGGTGTCACAGGCCACGAGGGCCGCTTCGGCGCCCGACTCGGCCAGTTCCCGGACCAGTCCGGCCGCGCGCGGGTCGTCGGGTCCCTTCCTGCTGAGCAGCAGCAGACGGCGTACGCCATGGGCGCGCACCAGGTGCCGCACGATCTCGGTGCCGATGCCTCCGCCGGCTCCGGTGACCAGCACCGTGCCGTCGCCGGGGGCGGCCTGCGGGCCGGGCCCCGGCCGTTCGGTGACCTTCGTCAGCCGGGGCACGAGCAACTCGTCGCCGCGTACGGCGAGTTGAGGCTCGTCCTGGGCGAGTGCGGTGCCCACGGCGGCGACGAGCAGGCCGGCGTCCGTGTCCCGGGCGCCGAGGTCCGCGAGGACGAACCGGCCCGGGTGCTCGGCCTGGGCCGACATCAGCAGCCCGCGGGCCGCGGCCTGGGCCGGGTCGACGGCGGTGTCGTCGCCGGTGGCCACGGCCGCCCGGGTGACGAGGACGAACCGGGTGTCGGTCAGCCGCGGGTCCGCGAGCAGTTCCCCGACCCGCTCCAGGGTGCGCACCGTGGTGTGCCGTACGGAGTCGATCGGGTCGCCCGGTTCGGTGTCCACGGGCACGACGACGAGGTCGCACGGGGCGTCGAGGGAGGCGAGGTCCGGGTGGGTCCGTACGTCGGCACCGCACTCCTTCAGCGCCCTGGCCAGGGCGTCCTCGGCGCCGCCCAGTACGGCCCAGGTCGCGGAGGGGTCGGTCAGGGCGGCCGTCACCGGGGTCCAGACCAGGCGGTGCAGCGCGTCCGGGGCGGCTTCGGCGGCCGGGCGTTCGGCCGGGGTCACGGGCCGTACCCGCACCTCGTCCACCGACAGCACCGGCTCGTCCCGCGGGTCCGACAGCAGCACGCTGACGGTTTCGGGGCCCGTGCGGGTCAGCCGGGCGCGCAGGGCGGTGGCGCCGGTGGCGTACCGGGTCACTCCGGCGAAGCGGACGGGCTCCCCGGCGAGTTCGACGATCAGGTCGCTCACGGCGGCCAGCAGTCCGGGGTGCAGGCCGTGCTGGTCGGCCTGGGCCGATTCGCTCCCGGTCAGCGCCAGTTCGGCGAACACCTCGTCCTGCCGGCGCCACACCGGGTCGGCGCCGACGGGTTCGGCGTCGGCGGGCGGCCAGTCGGCGGAGCCTGGTGCCGTGGCGGGGGCGGGCCGGGCGGGGGCCCGGCCGAGCGTGCCGGCGGCGACGCGGGTCCAGGAGTCCCCGGCGGCCACGCCCGGGGCGCCCAGGTGGAGGGCGAAGTCCCGCTCACCGTTGTCGTCGGGGGCCGTCACGACCAGGTGCAGCGGGGCCTGCGGGGCGCCGTGCGCCGCCGTGTCGAGGTCGAGTGCGGTGATCCGGTCGCAGTCGAGGCCGTCGCCCACCCACAGCACCAGGTCCAGGATGTCGCCGCCGGACAGCGGCCGGTCCTCGTGGGTGGCGGGCAGGCTGCCGGTGAACAGCGCGCCGCCCGTCTCCGGGAGGGGTGTGGAGGCGGTGAGCAGCGGGTGCCCGGCCGCCGCGAGCCCCGCGCCGGCCAGGGCCTCGGCGCCGCCGGTGGGCGCGTCGAGCCAGTAGTGCCGGTGCTGGAAGGCGTACGTGGGCAGGCGGACCCGGCGTGCCCCGGTGCCGCGGAAGTACGCGGACCAGTCGACGCGTTCGGTCCGGGCGTGCAGCCTGCCGAGTGCGGTGAGCAGGGTGCGTACCTGGTCGCGGTCCCGGCGCTGGGTGGCGATGCCGGTGGCGCGGTCGGCGGCCGACTCCCCGGCCATGGCGGTGAGTACGCCGTCGGGGCCCAGTTCCAGGAACGTCGTCACGCCCTCGTCGAGCAGGGCGCGCACGCCGTCCGCGAACCGCACCGGCTGCCGTACCTGCGCCGTCCAGTACGCCGGGTCGCACAGCTGCCCGGGGGCGGCGCTCTCGCCGGTGACGTTGGAGATGACGGGCAGTTCCGGCTCGGCGAAGGAGACAGCGGCCAGTTCACGCTCGTAGGCGTCGAGCATCGGTTCCATCAGGGGCGAGTGGAAGGCGTGGCTCACGGTGAGCCGCTTGGTGCGCAGGCCCGCGTCGGCGAGCCGGGCGCCCGCGGCCAGGACGGCCTCCTCCGCGCCCGAGAGCACCGTGGCGGCCGGGCCGTTGACCGCGGCCACGGCGACCTCGGCGAACGCGTCGCCGAGCAGCGCGGCCACTTCCTCCTCGGCCGCGGCGACGGACAGCATCGCGCCGCCCTCGGGGAGTTCCTGCATCAGCCGGGCGCGGGCGGCCACCACCCGGGCCGCGTCACCGACCGACCACACGCCGGCCACGTGCGCGGCGGCGAGCTCGCCGATCGAGTGCCCGAGCACCGCGTCGGGCCGTACGCCCCAGTGCTCCAGCAGCCGGAACAGGGCCACTTCCACGGCGAACAGCGCGGTCTGGGTGTAGAGGGTCCGGTCGATGAGTTCGGCCTCGGGCGTGCCGGGTTCGGCGAAGACGACCTCGCGCAGGGGGCGCGGCAGATGCCGGTCGAGCTCGTCGCACAGCTCGTCGAAGGCGGCGGCGAAGGCCGGGAACGCGGCGTACAGCTCCCGTCCCATCCCGGCCCGTTGGGCGCCCTGCCCGGTGAACAGGAACGCGAGGCCCCCGTCGGCGCGTTCCTCGGCGACGGCGCCCGAGGCGTCCAGGCCGGCCAGGCTCTGCCGCAGTTCGTCCGCGTCCGCGGCGACGACGACCGCCGCGCGGTCCAGGACGCTGCGGGTGGTGGCGACCGAGTAGGCGAGGTCGGCGACGTCCGCGGTGCCGCCGTCGAGGAGGGCGGCGAGGCGGGCCGCCTGGTCGGGCAGGGCCTCCAGGGTGCGGGCGGAGAGGACCAGGGGTACCGGTACGCCGGTCCCGGCACGCGTCGGGTCCGGCTCGGCCGGTGCCTCCTCGGGGGCCCCGGCCGGCGCCTCCTCCAGGATGATGTGCGCGTTGGTGCCGCTGATGCCGAAGCCGGAGACCGCCGCGCGGCGCGGTTCGCCGTCCCGCGTCCAGGGCCGGGCCTCGGCGAGGAGTTCCACCGCCCCGGAGGTCCAGTCGACGTGCGGACTGGGGGCGTCCACGTGCAGGGTGCGCGGCATCAGGCCGTGCCGCATGGCCTGCACCATCTTGATGATGCCGGCGGCACCGGCGGCCGCCTGGCTGTGCCCGATGTTCGACTTGACGGAGCCGAGCCACAGCGGGCGCCCTTCGGGGCGTCCCTGGCCGTAGGTGGCCAGCAGGGCCTGGGCTTCGATCGGGTCGCCGAGCGTGGTGCCGGTGCCGTGGGCCTCGACGACGTCGACGTCGGCCGTGGACAGCCCGGCGTTGACCAGTGCCTGCCGGATGACGCGCTCCTGGGCGGGGCCGTTGGGCGCGGTGAGCCCGTTGGAGGCGCCGTCCTGGTTGACGGCGGAGCCGCGGACCAGCGCCAGCACCGGGTGGCCGTTGCGGCGCGCGTCGGACAGCCGCTCCACCAGCAGGACACCGGCGCCCTCGCCGAGGGAGAACCCGTCCGCGGCGGCGGCGAACGGCTTGCAGCGGCCGTCGGCCGCCAGTCCCCGTTGCCGGCTGAAAGCCACGAAGGAGGTCGGATCCGGCATGACGGTGGCGCCGCCCGCGACGGCCAGGTCGCACTCGCCGTTGCGCAGCGCCTGCGCCGCCAGGTGCAGTGCCACCAGTGAGGACGAGCAGGCCGTGTCCACGGTGAGCGCGGGGCCCTGGAATCCGAGGGAGTACGAGATCCGGCCGGAGGCGACGTTGGAGGAGGCGCTGACCAGATAGCCCTCCATGCCGTCCGTGGAGCCGCGCAGCCGGGTGCCGTACGCCTGGTCGGTCATGCCGACGTACACCCCGGTGCGGCTGCCGTGCAGCGACTTCGGGGCGATGCCCGCGCGCTCCAGGGCCTCCCAGGTCGATTCCAGGAGCAGCCGGTGCTGGGGGTCCATGGCCTGGGCCTCGCGGGGGGAGATGCCGAAGAAGCCGGGGTCGAAGTGGCCCGCACGGCGCAGGAATCCGCCGTGGTCCACATAGCTGGTGCCCGGCCGGTCGGGGTCGGCGTCCACCAGCCGGCCGGTGGGCCAGCCCCGGTCGGCGGGGAACGGCGTGATCAGGTCCGCCTCGTCGCGGACGGCACGCCACAGGTCCTCGGGGGAGCCGACGTCGCCGGGGTAGTGGCAGGCCATCGCGACGATCGCGATCGGATCGTCCTGGTCGACCCGTACGACGGTGGCTGTCGCGGCCGGCCGGTCCCCGGTGTCGGTGTCAAGGCCGCGGGCCAGCACGCCGGCCAGTTCGGCGATGGTGGGGTGGTCGAAGACGACGGTGGCGGGCAGTTTGAGGCCGGTGGCGGTGCTCAGCCGGTTGCGCAGCTCGACCGCGGTGAGCGAGTCGAAGCCGAGTTCCTTGAGCGGACGGGCCGGGTCGACGGCCTGCGCGTCGTCGTGGCCGAGTACCGCAGCGGCCTGCTCGCGCACCAGCTCGCGCAGCGCCGCCGCGCGTTTCGGGCCGGTCAGCCCCGCCAGCTGCCGGGCGAGCGGCGAGGCGGCGTCCGGGGCGGGATCGGCGTCCGGTTCCGGCCGTGCCTCGGGCAGCTCGGACAGCAGCCGGCTGGGCCGTTCGAAGGTGAACTGCGGGGTGAACCGTGCCCAGTCGACGTCGACCAGGAGCAGCGACGACTCGCCCTCGGCCAGCACCGCGGCGAGCGCGGAGACGGCGAGGTCGGGGTCGATGAGCGGCAGGCCCTTGCGGGAGAGGGTGTCGAAGACCGGGTCGTCCGCCATGCCGCCGCCCGCCCAGGGCGCCCAGGCGACGGACACGGTGTGTACCCCGGCCGCGCTGCGGGCCTCGGCGCGGGCGTCGAGCACCCCGTTGGCGGCGGCGTAGACGCCGTGGTCGCCGGCGCCCCAGGAGGCGCTGATGGAGGAGAAGTAGACGACGGCGTCGAGTTGTGCGGGGTCCAGGGCCGCTTCCAGGTTCGCGATGCCGGTCACCTTCGCGGCCATCGCCTCGGCGAGGTCGTCGGGGCCCGCCTCGGCGAGCGGGCCGAGTCCGCCGCCGCCGGCCGTGTGCACGACGGCGCCGATCCGGTCCCCCGCACGCTCGGCGTCGGCGACCATCGCGGTCACCTGGTCCGGGTCGGCGAGGTCGCAGGAGAGCAGACTCACCCGGGCACCGAGCGCGCCCAGTTCGGCGGCCAGTTCGCCGGCGCCGGGGGCATGCGCGCCTCGTCGGCTGGTGAGCACGATGTGCTCGGCGCCCTCGCGGGCCAGCCAGCGGGCGACGCGTCGGCCGAGGGCCCCGGTGCCGCCGGTCACCAGCACGGTGCCGCGGGGCCGCCAGGCCGCGCCCGCGACGGGGCGCGGGGTGGCGCGGACCAGTCGGCGGCCGAACGCGCCCGACGGGCGCAGCGCCACCTGGTCCTCACCGTCCAGGCCCGCGAGCACCGCGGCGAGCCGGCCGGCCGCGCGGTCGTCGAGGGTGTCGGGCAGGTCGACGAGGCCGCCCCAGGTGCGCGGGAACTCGAGCGCGGCGACCCGGCCGAGGGCCCATACGGCCGCCTGCTCGGGGTGGACGGGTCCGGCGTCGTCGTCGGTGGCGACGGCGCCGTGGGTCAGGCACCACAGCGGTGCGGTGACCGACGCGTCGGCGAGCGCCCTGAGCAGGGCGAGGCTGAGCGCCGTCCCGGCGGGCACGACGGGGTGGTCCGGGTGGGGCGAGCCGTCGGTGGCGGTCAGGGAGACCACACCGGCCGGATCCGTGCCGCCGAGTGCGCTGCGGACCGCCGTGGCCAGGGCGGTGTGGTCCGCCGCGGAGTCGACGGACAGCACCACCAGTTCATCGGCGAGTTCGCGCAGGGCCGCGGTGGCGGCGGTGGCCCCGGGGGCGTCCGCCGTGCCGGCCGGTACCACCAGCAGCCAGGTGCCGGACAGGGTGCGGGGCTCCGGCTCGGGCAGCCGGTGCCATCCGACGCGGTAGCGCCAGGAGTCGACGACCGCCTGTTCCCTGCGGCCGCGCCGCCAGGCGGACAGGGCCGGGACCACGGCGCGCAGCGGTTGTTCGTCGGACAGGCCGAGCGTGCCCGCGAGGGCGGGCAGGTCCTGCTGGTCGACGGCCTGCCAGAAGCGCTCGTCCTGGGGGTCGTGCGCCGCGGCCGGCCGCGGCGCGGGCCAGTAGCGGGCGCGCTGGAAGGGGTAGGCGGGCAACTCGGCCGGCGGGCCCTGGTGCCCGGCGAAGGCGGGCGTGAAGTCGACGGGCACACCGTGCGCCCAGAGTTCGGCGAGCGCCGTGCGCAGGCGCCGCAGCCCGCCGTCGTCGCGGCGCAGGGTGCCGGTCACCACCGGGTCCGCGCCGGCCCGTTCGGCGGTCTCGGTGAGCGCGGCTCCGAGCACCGGATGCGGGCTGACCTCGACGAACACCTCGTATCCCTGCTCGACCAGCCCGGCGACGGACGGTTCGAGCAGCACCGGCTCGCGCAGGTTGCGGTACCAGTAGGCGGCATCGAGGCCGGTGGTGTCCTGCCAGTCGGCGGTCACGGTGGAGAAGAAGGGGATGCGTGCGGGACCTGGACGGACCGGGCCGAGCGCGGCCATGATCTCGTCCTCGATCCGCTCCACCTGCGCCGAGTGCGAGGCGTAGTCCACGTCGATCCGCCGGACCCGGACGTCCTGGGCACGGGCGTGCGCCATCAGCTCGTCCAGTGCGGCGGGTTCGCCGGAGAACACCACCGCGGAGGGGCCGTTGACCGCCGCCACGGAGATGCGGCCCTGCCATCGGGGCAGCCACTGTTCGGCCTCGGCGCGCGGGATCCCGACGGAGACCATGCCGCCCTCGCCGACGAGCGCGAGGAGTGCCTTGGCGCGCAGCGCGACCACGCGGGCCGCGTCGTCCAGGGACAGCGCCCCGGCCACGCAGGCCGCGGCGATCTCGCCCTGGGAGTGACCGGCCACCGCGGCGGGCTCCACTCCGTGGGAGCGCCACAGTTCCGCCAGCGACACCATGACCGCGAACAGCACCGGCTGGACGACGTCGACTCGCTCCAGCGGTGCGCCCGAGCGCACGAGTTCGGTCACGGAGAAACCTGTGTACGGCTCCAGGGCGCGGTCGCACTCGGCCCAGCGCGCCGCGAACTCCGGTGAGGTCTCCAGGAGTTCGGCGGCCATGCCGGGCCACTGGCCGCCCTGCCCGGGGAAGACGAGGACGGGGCCCCGGCCGGTCTGGCGGGCCACGCCGGTGACCGTGCCGTCGGCGGGCCGCCCCGCCGCGACCGCGTGCAGCGCCTCGACGAGCTCGCCGCGGTCCGCGCCCAGCACGACGGCCCGGTGCTCGAAGTCGGAACGGGAGGTCAGCAGGGCGTGCCCCACCCGGGCGGCGGACAGGTCCCGTTCGGCCACATGCGTGATGAGCCGCCCGGCCTGGGCGCGCAGCGCCTCGGGCGTACGGGCGGACAGGAGCCACGGCAGGGCGGCACGGCCGGCCGGTGCGACGGCGCCCGGGTCGGCCTCGGCGCGCTCCTGCGCGGCCGGCGCGGCCTGTGGCCCCTGTTCCAGCACGATGTGCGCGTTGGTGCCGCTGACGCCGAAGGCGGAGACGCCCGCGCGGCGGGGCCGGCCGGTCTCGGGCCAGGTGCGGTTCTCGGTGAGGAGCTCCACCGCGCCCGCCGTCCAGTCCACCTCGGGCGTCGGCTCGTCGACGTGGAGTGTCTGGGGCAGGACACCGTGCCGCAGGGCCTGCACCATCTTGATCACACCGCCCACGCCGGCCGCCGCGCCGCTGTGCCCGATGTTCGACTTCAGGGAGCCCAGCCACAGCGGCTGCTCCTCGGGCCGGTTCCGGCCGTAGGTGGCCAGCAGCGCCTGCGCCTCGATCGGGTCGCCGAGCGTGGTGCCGGTGCCGTGTGCCTCCACGGCGTCGACGTCCGCGGCGGACAGTCCGGCGGTGGCCAGCGCCTGCCGGATCACCCGCTGCTGTGCTCCGCCGTTGGGCGCGGAGAGCCCGTTGGAGGCGCCGTCGGAGTTGATGGCGCTGCCCCGGATCGTCGCCAGGACACGGTGCCCGTTGCGCTGCGCGTCGGAGAGCCGCTCCACCACCAGGACACCCACGCCCTCGGCCCAGTTGGTGCCGTCGGCGGTCGCGGCGAAGGCCTTGCAGCGGCCGTCCCCGGCCAGTCCGCTCTGCCGGCCGAAGTCGATGAACGCGCCCGGCGTCGAGATGACCGAGACCCCGGTGGCGAGCGCCAGGTCGCACTCGCCGCGGTGCAGTGCGCCCACCGCCATGTGCAGGGCCACCAGCGAGGAGGAGCACGCCGTGTCCACGGTGACCGCGGGCCCGTGCAGGCCGAGGGTGTAGGCGATCCGGCCGGAGATGACGCTGGCGGCGGTGCCGGTCGTCAGGTATCCGTCGGCCTCCGGCGCGCCGGCCAGGGCCACGCCGTAGTCGGAACCCGCGGCGCCGGCGAAGACACCGGTGCGGCTGCCGCGCAGGGCGGCCGGAGCGAGTCCGGCGCCTTCCAGGGCTTCCCAGGACACTTCGAGCAGCAGCCGCTGCTGGGGGTCCATGGCGGTCGCCTCGCGGGGCGAGATGCCGAAGAAGGCCGCGTCGAAGTCGGCGGCGTCGGGCAGGAATCCGCCCTTCATGGCGAGGCCGGGCTCGGACCGGCGCAGGGCGGACAGGTCCCAGCCGCGGTCGGCGGGGAAGTCGCCGACGCCGTCCCGCCCCGAGTGGACGAGGTCCCACAGGTCCTCGGGGCCGCGGACGCCGCCGGGGTAGCGGCAGGCCATGCCGACGATGGCGATCGGGTCGTCGTGGTGGGCCGTCGGCGCGGTCTCGTCCTCGGTCCCCTGGGTCCCGGAGAGTTCGGCCAGCAGGTGCTCGGCGACGGCGGTCGCGGTCGGGTGGTCGAAGACGAGGGTGGAGGGCAGCCGCAGTCCGGTCTCGGCGGCGACGCGGTCCCGGAAGCGTACGGCCGCGAGGGATTCGAAACCGAGGTCGCGGAACGGGCGTACGGGATCGATGGCGTCGCCGGAGGCGTGGCCGAGCACGGCGGCGGCCTGGGCCCGGACCATGTCCAGCAGCTGGTGTTCCCGGTCGGCGGACGGGGCGAGGACCGCCTCGGCCGGCTCCGGCGCGGGCAGGGCCCGGACAGCGGGCAGGTCGGCGACGAGCGGGCGGGGGCCGCGGCCGGTGAGGACCGGGTGGAACAGGGCCCAGTCGATGTCCGCGACGGCGTGGACGGCCTCGTCGGCGTCGAGGGCGTCGGTGAGCGCGGCCAGTGCGAGCGGGGCGGGCAGCGGGAGCAGGCCGGGGACCGGCTGGGTCCCGGGGTCCGTGGCGCTCGCCCAGGGGCCCCAGCCGATGCAGGTGCCGGTGCGGCCGGCGAGCCTGCGCCGGGTGGCGAGGGACTCCAGGGCCGCGTGCGCGAGGGTGTGCACGACGTCCTCGGTGCCGCCCCAGGTTCCGGCGACGGTGGACAGCAGGACGAAGGCGTCCAGGTCGGCGTCCAGGAACAGTTCCTCGAGCCGGGTGGCGGTGCGCAGCCGGTCCTGGACGGCGCGGGCGAGGTCGGCCGGGTCGAGAGCGTCCACGGTGGACGGGCCGGCCGCGTCGATCCCGCTGAGGTGGACGACGGCGGTCACCGACGCGGGGTCGACCGGCTCCGGCGCGGAGTCCGGGTCCCACTCGGTGAGGGTGTACGCGCCGCCCGCGGCGTCCAGTACGGCGGAGTCGGGCAGGCGCGCGCCGGGGCGGTGTGCCAGGACGAGCTCACGTGCGCCGTCGGCGCGGAGGTGCCGCAGCAGTTCCGGGGTGACGCCGTCGATGTCGCCGGTGATCAGGACGGTGCCCGCGGCGCGCCGGTCGGGGCGGCGCCGGGGGCGCGGTGCGGGCAGCAGTTTCCGGGCGTACACCCCGGTGGGCCGTACGGCGAGTTCGTCGCTGTCGCCGGGTGCGGCGAGCACGGCCGCGAGCAGCCGCAGGGAGCGGGCGTCGAGGTCGGCGGGCAGGTCCAGTACGCCCGCGGAGTGCCGGAGCCGGCCGAGACCCCAGAGGGCGGACTGGGCGCTGCCGGGGGCGGGCTCGTCGCCGACGGAGACCGCTGCCCGGGTCGCGTACCACAGCGGGGCGCGCACGCCGGCGCCGCTGAGGGCCTTGCGCAGGGTCAGGGCGGTTTCCAGCGGGTCGCCGGATCCGGCGGGCAGCGCGAGGACGCCCGCCAGGGGCCGGTCGGCGGGCAGCACCATCCGGATGCGTTCGGCGAGGGCGGTCGGGTCCTCGGCGGGCGGGGCGGTCAGCAGGACGGTCCGCTCCCCCAGGGCTTCGGCGACCGCGGGGCCGTCGCCGTTGTCGGGGCCGTCGGGGGCGACGACCAGCCAGGGACCGGTCGGGCGGGCGTCGGTGTCGAAGCCGGTGGCGGTGTGCCAGCCGACGTGGAGGCGGACCTGTCCGGTCTCGTCGGCGGGTCCGGCGCCGCCCGCCGCCACGCGGGCGGGAGAGAGCCAGTAGCGCTCGCGCTGGAAGGCGTAGGTGGGCAGTTCGGTGCGCTGACCGCCGCGGGCGGACAGCATCGCCGCCCAGTCGACGTGGGCGCCGTGCACATGCAGTTCGGCCAGCGCGGTCAGGAAGGTGGCCGCTTCGGGCCTTTCGTGCTGCAGCGTGGGCACCAGTGCCACGTCCCGGCCCGAGTCGCCGAGGCCGTCGCGGGCCATCGCGATGAGCGCCCCGCCGGGCCCCAGTTCGAGGCAGGCGGTGACCGACTGGGCGGCCAGCCAGCGGATGCCGTCGTGGAAGCGCACGGTCTCACGGAGCTGCCGGACCCAGTACTGCGGCCAGTCCGTCGTCTCGGGGTCGACGGGGGCTCCGGTCAGGTTGGACACGATCGGGATGCGGGGCCGGTGGTGCTGGAGGCCCTCGGCGACCTCGCGCAGCCCCTGGATCATCGGCTCCATGTGGACGGAGTGAGCGGCGTGGCTGATGGGAAGCTTGCGGGTCTTGCGCCCGCGTTCCTCGCACAGTTCGCGGACCCGTTCGACGGCGTCGGCGTCGCCGGAGACGACCACGGCCCGGGGTCCGTTGACCACGGCGATGGTCGCCCGCTCGCCGACCTCGGCCAGGGCCATGAGTTCGGCCAGCTCGGCCTCGGAGGTCTCGACGGCGACCATCGCGCCGTCGGTGCGCATGGTCTGCACGAGCCGGCCGCGGGCGGCGACGAGGGTGCAGGCGTCGTCCAGGGAGAGCACTCCGGCACAGTGCGCGGCGGCGAGTTCGCCGGTGGAGTGCCCGAGGACGTAGTCGGGGGTGACGCCTGCGTGTTCGACGAGCCGGAACAGCGCCACTTCCAGCGCGAACACCGCGGCGAGCGCGTACCCGGTCTGCTCGATCAGTGGCAGGCCGTCCACGACGCGCCCGTCGAGGATGTCGTCCAGCGGGTGCGCGAGCTGCGGGTCGAGCCGCTCGCGCACTTCGTCGAAGGCGCGGGCGAACACCGGGAAGGTCTCGTACAGTTCGCGTCCGATACCGGCCCGCTGCGACCCCTGCCCCGTGAACAGAAAGGCGACAGGACCGGTCGGCGCGACCCGCCCCCGTACGACACGGGGATGCGCCTCCCCCGCCCCGATCGCCGCGAGACCGGCGAGCAGTTCCTCCCGGTCCGCGCCGAGCACGACCGCCCGGTGGGTCAGCCGGGCCCGGCCCGCGGCGAGGGACCAGGCAATGTCCAGCGGACGCGCCTCGGCGGCCGCGTCGTCGGCGTACCGGTGCAGTCGCCGGGCCTGGCCGCGCAGCGCCTGCTCGCTCGCGGCCGACACCAGCCACGGGACGGGGGCGGCCGGGGCGGGGTCCGCCGCCGGTTCGGGGGCGGGGTCCGCGGTGTCGGCGGCCGGGGTGTGTTCGAGGACGACATGGGCGTTGGTGCCGCTGATCCCGAAGGAGGAGACGGCCGAGCGGCGCGGCCGGCCGGTGCTCGGCCAGTCGTGCTCCTGGGTCAGCAGCCGTACGGCGCCGGCCGACCAGTCGACCTGGGGCGTCGGCTCGTCCACGTGCAGGGTGCGCGGCAGCAGTCCGTGCCGCATCGCCAGCACCATCTTGATCACTCCGGCCACGCCGGCGGCGGCCTGGGTGTGGCCGATGTTGGACTTGACCGAGCCGAGCCACAGCGGCTCCGCGCCGGCCCGGTCCTGTCCGTAGGTGGCCAGCAGCGCCTGCGCCTCGATGGGGTCGCCGAGCCGGGTGCCGGTGCCGTGGGCCTCGACGGCGTCGACCTGGCCGACGCTGAGCTGGGCGTCGGCGAGCGCCTTGCGGATGACCCGGCGCTGGGCGGGGCCGTTGGGGGCGGTCAGACCGTTGGAGGCGCCGTCCTGGTTGACGGCGGTGCCCCGGATCGTGGCGAGGACGGGCAGGCCCTGTTCGCGGGCCGTGGACAGGGGTTGCAGGAGGAGTACGCCGACGCCCTCGCCCCAGCCGGTGCCGTCCGCCGCCGCGGCGAAGGCCTTGCAGCGGCCGTCGCCGGCCATGCCGCCCTGCTCGGCCATCTCGGCGAACAGCTGGGACTCCGCCATCACCGCGGCGCCGCCGACGAGCGCGAAGGAGCACTCGCCGGAGCGCAGCGCCCGCACCGCGAGGTGCAGGGCGACCAGGGAGGAGGAGCACGCGGTGTCGATGGTGATCGCGGGCCCATGCAGGCCGAGCGAGTAGGCGATCCGGCCGGAGGCGACGCTGCTGGTGGTGCCGGTCAGCACCAGGCCCTTGACCTCGTCGAGGAGTTCGGCGTCGCGGGGGCCGTACTTCTGGTCGGCCATGCCGATGAACACGCCGCCGTCGGCGCCGCGGACCGCCGTGGGGTCGAGGCCGGCCCGTTCCAGGGTCTCCCAGGACGTCTCCAGGAGCAGCCGCTGCTGCGGGTCCATCGCCAGCGCCTCGCGGGGCGAGATCCCGAACAGTCCGGCGTCGAAGGCGGCCGCGTCGCCGAGGAAGCCGCCGGCCCGCCGGAAGTCCCCGCGCAGATGGTCGGTGCGCCAGCCCCGGTCGGTGGGGAATCCGGAGATCGTGTCGGTGCCGGTGCGCACGCACTCCCACAGGTCCTCCGGGGAGTCGATGCCCCCGGGGAACCGGCAGCCCATGGCGACCACGGCGATCGGCTCGGCGGCACCCGCCTCCAGTTCCCGCAACCGCTCCCGGGTCCGCTTCAGGTCCGCGGTGACCCGCTTGAGGTAGTCGACGAGCTTGTCGTCATCCGCCACTGCGCTCAACTCCGTCTGTGTACTAGGCAAGATCGCCGAATTCGCTGTCGATGAACGCGAGCACTTCCGCCGCGGAGGCCGTTTCGAGGGAGGACTCCTCGGCGCCTTCCCGGGGCGAACCGGCCTCGACCCGCCGCAGGATCCGGCGCAGTCGTGCGACGACTTCGCCCTGTGCTTCGGTGTCGGACCCGATCGCCTCGACACCGGCCTCCAGCCGTTCGAGTTCGCCGATGACCTGGAGCACCGGGTCGTGCTCCGGCGGGGCGGCGAGTTCCAGCAGGTGCTCGGTGAGCGCCGCCGGGGTGGGGTGGTCGAAGACCAGGGTCGCGGGGACCGCCAGGGCGGTGGCCGTCCGCAGGTGGTTGCGGAGTTCGACCGCGGTGAGCGAGTCGAAGCCCAGCGCCTTGAACGCCTGGTCGGGTTCGATGTCGTCGGCCGAGCCGTGGCCCAGTACGGCCGCGGTGTGCTCGCGCACCAGGTCCAGGACGAGCCGGTGGCTCTCGGCCGGGGACAGCCCGGCCAGCCGGTCCGCGAGCGCGGCCCGCTCCCCGGAGCCGGACGCCACGCCCGGTGTGCCGGTGGCCGCCGTCCGCCGGACCCTGACGAGTTCGCGCAGTACGGCCGGGACCGGCTGGTCGGCGTACCGGGTGCGGAGTGCGGCGAGGTCGAGCCGGGCCGGGGTGAGGGCCGGGAGCCCGGTGAGCCGGCCGGTGTCGAACAGGGCGAGGCCGGTGGCCGTGCTGAGCGGGGCCACCCCGGACCGGCTCATCCGCAGCCGGTCGCGTTCCTGGAGCCGGCCGGTCATGCCGCTGGCCTCGCCCCACAGCCCCCAGGCGAGGCTGGTCGCAGGCAGTCCCCGGGCGTGCCGGTGCTCGGCGAGGGCGTCCAGGAAGGCGTTGGCCGCGGCGTAGTTGCCCTGTCCCGCCGCGCCGAGCGTGGCCGAGGCGGAGGAGAACAGGACGAACATCCGGGGCGCGAGGTGCTCGGTGAGCCGGTGCAGGTTCCACGCGCCGCGCACCTTCGGGTGCAGTACGGCCGTGAGCCGGCCCCGGTCCAGTGCCGGGACGACTCCGTCGTCGGTGACGCCCGCGGCGTGCACGACGCCGGCGAGGCGGTGCTCGGCGGCGAGGGAGTCCAGCAGCCGTCGTACGGCGTCCTCGTCCCCGGCGTCACAGGCCTCGACCCGGATCGTCGCGCCCAGCCGGCCGACCTCGGCGCGCAGTTGGTCGACCTCGGGGGTGCCGGTGCCGCGCCGCCCCGTGAGGGTGACGTGGCGCAGGCCGTGCTCGGTGACGAGGTGCTGGGCCAGCAGGGTGCCCAGGGTGCCGGTGCCGCCGGTGATGAGTACCGTCTCGCCGGGCTCGAAGGAGACGGCGGGCAGGGTCAGCACCGCCTTGCCGGTGATCGTCGCCTGGCTCAGCGCGCGGAACGCTGCCGTGGCGTCCCTGATGTCCCAGGTGGTGACGGGCAGCGGGGCCAGCTCACCCGACTCGAAGAGCGGGACGAGCAGAGCGAGGATCTCGGCGATGCGGTCCAGCCCCGCGTCGCCCAGGTCGAAGGCCCGGTAGCGCACGCCGGGATGGTCCGCGGCGATGCGCTCGGGGTCCCGCGGGTCGGTCTTGCCCATCTCGACGAACCGGCCGCCGCGCGGCATCGCACTCAGCGAGGCGTCCACGAACTCGCCCGCGAGCGAGTTCAGTACGACGTCCACGCCGGCGCCGCCGGTCGCCGCCCGGACGGAGTCCGCGAAGTCCAGGGTCCGCGAGGAGGCGATGTGGTCGCGGTCGAGGCCGCCGGCGAGGAGGGTGTCCCACTTGGGTTCGGAGGCGGTGCCGAACACCTCGGCGCCCAGGTGCCGGGCCAGTTGGACGGCGGCCATGCCGACGCCGCCAGCCGCGGCGTGCACCAGCACCGACTCGCCCGCGCCCAGCCCGGCCAGGTCGACCAGCCCGTAGTAGGCGGTCAGGAAGGCGACCGGGGTGGCCGCGGCCGTCTCGTACGTCCAGCCGTCGGGTATCCGCGCCAGCACCCGCCGGTCGGCCACCGCGACCGGCCCGAACGCGCCCGCGACCATGCCCATCACCCGGTCCCCGGGGGCCAGGTCGGTGACGCCGGGCCCGGTCTCCAGGACGACTCCGGCGCACTCGGTGCCGAGGTCCGCGTCGCCGGGGTACATGGCCAGGGCGATCAGGACGTCCCGGAAGTTCATTCCGGCGGCGCGTACGGCGATCCGCACCGCGCCGTCGGCCAGTGGTTCCGCGGCCGCGGGGCAGGGCAGCAGGGCGAGGTTGTCCAGCGTGCCCGCGCCGGTGCTGTCCAGCCGCCAGGGGCCGGAGCCGGTGGGTACGGCCAGGGCATGCCCGGTGTCGGGGCGGGTGAGCCGCCGGGCGTACGACACGCCCTGGCGTACGGCCACTTCGGGCTCGGCGTGGTGCAGGGCTCCGGCGAGGTGCGCGGGGTCCGGTGCCGTGTCGTCGAAGTCGACCAGGGTGATCCGGTCGGGGTTCTCGGTCTGCGCCGAGCGGACCAGACCGGCCACCGTGGAGTGGGCGAGGTCGACGTGCTCCCCGGCGCCGGTGGCCGCCGCGTATCGGGTGCCGATCACCAGGTGGCTGTCGGCGAGCCGGTCGTCGGCCAGCCACCGCTGGAGCAGGTCGAGGGCCCACTCGGCACTGGCGTGGGCCGCTGCCGCGGGGTCGGCGGCAGGGTCCCGCGGGCAGCGGGCGAGCACCGTGCCGCCCGGCGTCTCCTTGCCGTCGGCCAGCGCGGCGGCGTACGCCTCCAGGTCCGGGTGATGCCGCCAGGCGCCCGGCACCGGTTCGCCGACCACAACGCAGTCGGCGGCATCCGGTGCCATGTCGCCGGTGCCGTCCAGCGGCACCCAGCGGGTGGTGAACAGCGCGTCGTCGAGGACCGGCGTACCCTCGCGCAACCGCTCCGGGGAGAGCGGGCGCAGGACCAGGGAGCCGATGGAGACCACCGGCCGCCCGGCCGCGTCGGCGGCGTCCAGGGTGACGGTGCCGTCCTCGGCCCGTACCAGCCGGACCCGCAGCAGATCCGCGCCGACCGCGTGCACCCGCACCTCTCCCCAGGAGAACGGCAGCCGGGCCGAGCCGGGCTCGTCGGTGGCCCGTGCGGCGGGCCCCATCGCGTGCAGCGCGGCATCCAGCAGGCCCGGGTGGATGCCGAATCCGCCGGTCTGCTCGGCGGGCAGGCTCACCTCGGCGAAGATCTCGTCGCCGCGCCGCCATGCCGCCCGCAGCCCCTGGAAGAGCGGCCCGTAGGCGAAGCCGGCGTCGACCAGTCCCTCGTAGAAGCCTTCCATGGCGACCGGTTCGGCTCCCTCGACCGGCCAGGTGCCGAAGTCCATGGGCGCCGTCGCTGCGCCGGAGTCCTCGGTCGGGGCCAGCAGTCCCTCCGCGTGCCGGGTCCAGCGCGCGGCCACGCCGTCAGGGTCGTCCGGCTGCGCGTACACGGCGATCGGACGGCACCCGGTGTCGTCGGGTGCGCCGAGCGTCAGCCGCAGCCGCACCGCGGCGTTCTCGGCCAGCGCCAGCGGCGTGGCCAGGGTCAGTTCGCGCAGGGTGCCGTAGCCGACGCGGTCGCCCGCCCAGCAGGCGAGGTCGACGAACGCGGTGCCCGGTACGAGCACGGTGCCGAGCACCATGTGGTCGCCCAGCCAGGGATGGGTCGCCAGGGACACCCGGCCGGTGCACAGCACCTCGTCGCCCTCGGGCGCGGGCACCCATGCCGTGAGCAGCGGGTGACCGGCCTCGGCCAGCCCGGCCGCCGCCAGGTCCCCGGCACCCGCGACCCGCCGGGGCCAGAAACGCCGCCGCTGGAATGCGTACGTCGGCAGGTCGACGCGACGTGCGCCGGTACCGGCGAACAGCGCCGCCCAGTCGACGGTGGCACCCTGCGCCCATACGCTGCCCAGTGCCTTCAGCAGCGAGTCCTGCTCGGGGTGTTCGGCTCGCAGGACGGGGACGCAGACGGCGCCGGCGCCCAGGTGGTCGAGGGTGTCCTGCGCCATCGCGGTCAAGGTGCCACCGGGGCCCAGTTCCAGGAGCTTGTCCACGCCCCGGCCCAGTACGGCCGTGACACCGTCGGCGAACCGGACCGCCTCGCGCACGTGCCGCACCCAGTACTCCGGGGTGGTCAGCTCCTCTCCCGCGATCCCACCGCTCAGGTTGGACACCACGGCGATGCGCGGCGCACGGAACTCGACGGAGGCCAGCACGTCGGCGAATTCGGCCAGCATCGGTTCCATCCGCGCCGAGTGGAACGCGTGACTGACCGTCAGCCGCTTGGTCCGCCTGCCCTCCTTCGCGAATACGGCGGCAAGGCGGACGACCGGCTCCTCATCACCGGAGAGCACCAGCGACCGCGGACCGTTCACCGCCGCCACCGACACACCGTCCGGCAGCTCCGGCAGCTCCGGCAGCTCGTCCTCGGCGATCTGTACGGCGACCATCGCCCCGCCGGACGGCAGTGCCTGCATCAGCCGGCCACGCGCCGCCACGATCCGGCACGCGTCCTCCAGTGACCACACCCCGGCCACATACGCAGCCGCCAGCTCACCGATCGAATGCCCGAGCAGCACATCCGCCCGCACACCCCACGAACTCACCAGCTCGAACAGCGCCACCTCCAACGCGAACAGGCCCGCCTGCGTGAACACCGTGCGGTCCAAAGCCTCGCCGCCGGAGAAGACCACCTCCTTCACCGGGCGCTCCAGCAGCACATCCAGCTGCGCGCACACCTTGTCGAAGGCAGCGGCGAACACCGGGTAGGTCTCGTACAACTCCCGCCCCATGCCGAGGCGTTGAGAACCCTGGCCGGAGAACAGGAACGCCGTCCCGCCCTCGCTGACCGCACCGCTTGCGCTCAGCGACTCCAACTGCCCCAGGAAGTCGGCCTGCTCGCGCCCGACGAGCACCGCCCGGTGCTCCAGCCCCGCACGAGAGGCAGCCAGCGAGAAGCCCACATCCACCGGACGCGGATCCCGCTCCCGGAGGTGCTCGGCCAACCGCCGCGCCTGCTCCCCCAATGCCTCCGCCGACCGCGCCGACACCACCCACGGCACCAGCCCCGAACCGGCCTCACCCGGTTCAGGCTCCTCCACAGCCTCCGGAGCCTGCTCCAGAATCACATGCGCGTTGGTCCCGCTGATCCCGAACGCCGACACGCCCACGCGCCGCGGGCGACCCGCTCCGGGCCATTCCCGCGCCTCGGTCAGCAGCTCCACCGCACCCGCCGACCAGTCGACTTCAGTCGTCGGCTCATCCACGTGCAGCGTCGGCGGCAGCACCCCGTGCCCGAGGGCCAGTACCGACTTGATCACGCCTGCCGCACCCGCGGCGGCCTGCGTATGGCCGATGTTCGACTTCACCGAGCCCAGCCACAGCGGCCGGTCCCCCGCACGCTCCTGGCCGTAGGTGGCGAGCAGTGCCTGGGCCTCGATCGGGTCGCCGAGCACCGTGCCCGTTCCGTGTGCCTCCACCATGTCGATGTCCGCGAGTGTCAGGCCGGCGTTGGCGACGGCCTGACGGATCACGCGCTGCTGCGACGGGCCGTTCGGCGCGCTCAACCCGTTGGAGGCGCCGTCGGAGTTCACCGCCGACCCCCGCACGACCGCCAGCACCCGATGGCCCCGCCGCCGTGCCTCGGAGAGCCGGGTCAGCACGAGCATGCCGACGCCCTCGCCCCAGCCGGTGCCGTCGGCGCCGGCCGCGAACGCCTTGCACCGCCCGTCCGGTGCCAGACCGCCCTGGCGGGCGAAGGCGTCGAAGGCGTCGGGGGTGGCCATCACCGCGACGCCGCCCGCGAGGGCGAGGTCGCACTCGCCGCCCCGCAGGGCCTGGGCGGCCAGATGCAGGGCCACCAGGGACGACGAACAGGCCGTGTCCACCGTCAGCGCCGGGCCCTCCAGGCCCAGGGCGTAGGCGATACGGCCCGACAGCACGCTGCCGACGGCTCCGGTGAGGGCGTAGTCCTGGCCTCCGTCGAGGGAGGCCAGGAGGGTGCCGTAGTCGTGCGAGCCGGCGCCGACGAAGACGCCGGTGCGGCTGCCGCGCAGGGTCAGGGCATCCGTGCCCGCACGCTCCAGCGCCTCCCAGGAGGTCTCCAGGAGCAGCCGCTGCTGCGGGTCCATCGCCAGCGCCTCACGCGGGGAGATCCCGAAGAACGCGGCGTCGAACTCCGCCGCGTCCGGGAGGAATCCGCCGGTCTGGGAGAACGCCGCGTCGGGGGCGATGTCCCAGCCGCGGTCGGTGGGGAAGTCCCCGATGCCGTCCTTGCCCGCGGCGATCAGGTCCCAGAACTTCTCGGGGGTGGTCGCCCCGCCGGGGTAGCGGCAGGCCATGGCGACCACGACGACCGGGTCGTCGGTGCCGGGCGCGGGCGCCGCGGTGGCGGGCTCGGCCGGGGTGTCCTCCCCGAACAGCAGGGTGCGCAGGCGTACGGCGGCCGCGGCGGGTGTGGGGTGGTCGAAGACGAGGGTGGCGGGCAGGCGCAGGCCGGTCGCGGCGGTGAGCCGGTTGCGCAGTTCGACGGCGGTCAGCGAGTCGAATCCCAGGTCCTTGAAGGGCTTCGACGGTGTGATGGCCTCGGCGCCGGTGTGGCCGAGCGCGGCTGCCGCCGCGGCCCTGACCAGGTCCAGCAGTTCGCGGTCGCGGTCGGCGGCGGACAGCCGGGACAGCCGTGCGGCCAGGTCGGGCAGCTCGGTGTCCGGTTCCGCCGTGTCGGTGCGGGCTGCCTCGGGGATGTCGTCGAGCAGCGGGCGCGGGCGGGCCGCGGTGTAGGCCGCGGCGAAGCGTTCCCAGTCCATGTCGGTGACCGTCAGGGCGGCCTCGTCGTGGTCGAGGGCCTGCTGGAGCGCGCCGATCGCCAGGTCCGGGTCCATCGAGCGCACCCCGCCACGGGCGAGCTCTCGCGCCAGGTCGTCGTCGACCATGCCGCCTCCGGCCCAGCTGCCCCACGCCACCGACGTGGCGGCGAGGCCTCGGCGGCGCCGGTCGGCGGCGAGCGCGTCGGCGTAGGCGTTGGCCGCGGCGTAGGCGCCCTGGCCCGCGCTGCCCCAGACGGCCGCGCCGGAGGAGAACAGCACGAAGGCGTCGAGGTCGTGTCCGGCGAGCAGTTCGTCGAGGTTGCGGGCGCCGAGGGCCTTGGCCGCGCACTGCTCCGCCAGCTCGGCCGGCGTGGTCTCGGCCAGCGGGGCGTTGCGGCTGATGCCCGCGGTGTGCACCACGGCCGTGACCGGGAACCGGTCGGGCACCTCGGCGAGGGCGGCGGCGAGCTGGTCGCGGTCGGCCACGTCGCAGGCGGCGATGGTCACCTCGGTGCCCAGGGCGCCGAGTTCCGCGACCAGTTCGGGGGCGCCGTCGGCGGCCGGGCCGCGCCTGCTGGTCAGCAGCAGATGTCCGGCGCCGGCGTGGGCGAGCCAGCGGGCGACCCGGGCTCCGAGCGCGCCGGTGCCGCCGGTGACGACGACCGTGCCGTCGGGCCGGGGGCGCCAGGGGCGCCGTACAGCCGACCGGTCCAGGGGAGCGCGGACGAGTCGGCGCACCCGGAGGCCGGCGGGGCGCAGCGCGTACTCCTGCTCGTCCGGGGTCGTGGTGAGCGCGGCCCGCAGGAGGCCGGCGGCGCGGTCGTCGGGTTCGGCGGGCAGGTCGACCAGGCCGCCGAGGCGCTCGGGGCACTCCAGGCCCAACACCCGGGCCAGTCCCCAGAGCTGGGCCTGGTCCGGGGCGGAGACCTGGTCGGAGCGGCCGGTGCCCACGGCGCCCTGGGTGAGGCACCACAGGGGCGCGTCGATGCCGGTCTCCCGCAGCACGGTCAGCAGAGTGAGGGTGTCCGCGACGCCGACCGGTACGCCGGGGTGCCGCGGATGCGGGCTGTCGGCGAGTCCGAGCAGGGACACCACGCCGGTCCAGGCGTGGTCCTCGGGGGTACGCGGCCGGGTCCGGACGTCGGCCGGGGTCACGACCGTGGCGGTGTCCTCGCCGAGCGCCGTGAGCGCCCACCGGGCGACGGGCCCCTCGGGGTCGTCGGTCACCAGCAGCCAGTCGCCGGGCAGGGCGGCCGGGACGGCCGGGGTCACCGGAGTCCAGGTGACGCGGTAGCGCCAGTGGTCGACCAGCGCGGAGTCCCGCTGCCTGCGGCGCCAGCCCGACAGGGCGGGCACGAGCTCGGTGAGCGACCGGCCGTCCGGGAGGGCGAGTTCGGCCGCGACGGCGTCCAGGTCGCCGCGGTCCACGGCCTGCCACAGCGGCGCGTCCTCGTCGCCGCCGGGAGCCGTCCCGGCGGGCGCCTGGGCCGGCTCGGGCCAGAAGCGGCTGCGCTGGAAGGGGTAGGTCGGCAGCTCGACCGGGCGGGTGCCGGTGCTGCCGAGCACCGCCCGCCAGTCCACGGGCGCGCCCCGTACGAACGCCTCGGCCAGCGAGAGCAGGAACCGCTCGGGGCCGCCGTCGTCCCGGCGCAGGCTGCCCACGGCCGCGGCGACGGTGCCGGTCTCGTCGACGGCGTCCTGCACGGCGGGGACGAGGACAGGGTGCGGGCTCATCTCCAGGAACACGTCGTGGCCCTGGGCGAGGAGTTCCTCGGTGACCGGCCCGAACAGCACGGGCCGGCGGAGGTTGCGGTACCAGTACGCGGCGTCCAGGCCCGCGGTGTCGAGCCGGGCGCCGGTCGTCGTGGAGTGGAACGGGATCCGGCCCGAGCGCGGCGCGACCCCGGCGGCCAGCTCGGTCAGCCTCGCCTCGATCCGCTCCACCTGGGCGGAGTGGGAGGCGTAGTCGACCGGGATACGACGGGCGCGCAGGCCCGCCGCCTCGCACTCGGCGAGCAGTTCGGCGAGCGCCTCCGGTTCACCGGCGACGACGGTGGAGTGGCGGCTGTTGTTCGCCGCGACGGAGATCCTGCCGTCCCAGCGCCGGATGCGCTCCTGCGTGTCGGCCGGGGACAGCCCCACCGACATCATGCCGCCCTGCCCGGACAGTTCCTCGGCGATCAGCCCGCTGCGCAGGGTCACCAGCGCGGCGCCGTCCTCCAGGGACAGGCCGCCCGCGACGCACGCGGCGGCGATCTCGCCCTGCGAGTGCCCGACCACGGCAGCCGGTTCGACCCCGCAGGCCCGCCACAGACCGGCCAGCGACACACTGACCGCCCAGGAGGCCGGCTGGAGCACGTCCACCCGGTCCAGTCCGGGCGCGCCGTCCGTCTGGTGGATCACCTCGGTCAGGGACCAGTCGGTCAGGGGGGCCAGCACCTCGGCGCAGCGGTCCATCCACTGCGCGAACACCGGCGAGGATTCCCACAGCCGGGCGGCCATGCCGGGCCACTGGGCGCCCTGGCCCGGGAAGACGAAGACGACCCGGCCTCGGGTGTCGGCGGTGCCGCGCACCACGCGGGCGTCCGTCTCCCCGCCGGTGAGCGCGGTGAGCGCGGCCTCACGGTCGGCGGGCTCCTCGGCGAGCAGGACGGCACGCTCGGGCCACAGCGTCCGCGTCGTCACGAGGGCCCTGCCGATGTCGGCGGGGTCCGCCTCGGGCAGCCGTACGAGCATCCGGTCGGCCTGGGCGGCCAGTGCCGGGGCCGACCGGGCGCTCAACACCCAGGGCAGCGCGGGGGTGTTCAGGGCGGGGGGCTGCTCGGCCGCCACCACGTCGGCCTCGGGGGCCTGTTCCAGGATCACATGCGCGTTGGTGCCGCTGACGCCGAAGGCGGACACCCCGGCCCGGCGCGGCCGACCGGCGTCCGGCCACGGCCTGGTCCCGGTGAGCAGTTCCACCGCTCCCTGGGACCAGTCGACCTCGGGCGTCGGCTCGGGGGCGTGCAGCGTCCGCGGCAGCTGGCCGTGCCGCATCGCGAACAGCATCTTCAGCACGCCGGCCATGCCGGCCGCGGCCTGGGTGTGCCCGATGTTCGACTTCACCGACCCGAGCCACAGCGGCCGGTCGGCGGGCCGGTCCTGGCCGTAGGTCGCGAGCAGCGCCTCCGCCTCGATCGGGTCGCCGAGCCGGGTGCCCGTGCCGTGTGCCTCGACCGCGTCCACGTCGGAGGGCTCGCAGCCCGCCTCGGCCAGCGCCTGCCGGATGACGCGCTGCTGCGAGGGGCCATTGGGTGCGCTCAGACCGTTGGAGGCGCCGTCCTGGTTGACCGCGGTGCCGCGGATCACGCCGAGTACGTCGTGCCCGAGGCGGCGGGCGTCGGAGAGCCGCTCCAGCAGGACCGTACCGACGCCCTCGCCCCAGCCGGTGCCGTCCGCGTCCGGGCCGAACGCCTTGCAGCGGCCGTCCACGGCGAGGCCGCGCTGCCGGGAGAACTCCAGGAAGATCTCCGGCCCGGACATCACGGTCACACCGGCCGCGAGCGCCAGGTCGCACTCGCCGGCGCCCAGTGCCTGCACCGCGAGATGCAGGGCCACCAGCGAGGAGGAGCAGGCGGTGTCCACGGTCATCGCGGGGCCTTCGAGCCCGAGGGCGTAGGCGATGCGGCCGGAGAGCACGCTGGACGCCGTACCGGTCAGCACATGCCCCTCGACCTCCGAGGAGCCCAGCAGCGTGGAGTAGGTCTCGCCGTTGGAGCCGACGAAGACGCCGGTCCGGCTGCCGGCGAGGGAGGCCGGGACGATGCCCGCCCGCTCCAGGACTTCCCAGGAGGTCTCCAGGAGGAGCCGCTGCTGCGGGTCCATCGCCAGCGCCTCACGCGGCGAGATCCCGAAGAACCCGGCGTCGAACTCCGCCACGTCCGTGAGGAATCCGCCCTCGCGCACATAACTGGTGCCGGGGTTGCCGGGGTCCGGGTGGTAGAGGTGGTCGAGGTCCCAGCCGCGGTCCTCGGGGAAGGGGCCGATGGCGTCCCCGCCGTCGAGGACGAACCGCCACAGCTCCTCCGGGGTCCGGACACCGCCGGGGAACCGGCAGGCGGCCGACACGATCACGATCGGATCGTCCTCGGTGCGCGCGGCCGCCGGGCGCCGCTCCCCGACGCTGCCGGTGCGGGTGCCTGCCACCAGGGCCGTCAGGTGCTCGACGAGCCTGCCAGGGGTGGGGTGGTCGAAGATCAGGCCGGGCGGCAGCCGCCTCCCGGTGGCCGCGGCGAGCCGGTTGCGGAACTCCACGCCGATCAGCGAGTCGAAGCCGAGCGCGCGGAAGGTACGGTCCTGCGGCACCCGGTCCGCACTCGGCAGGCCCAGTACGCCCGCCACCTCGGCGGCCACCAACTCACCCAGGGCCGCACGGAGTTCGTCACCCTCCAGCCCGCCCAGCCGGTCCGACGCGGGCGCCGTGCCCTGCCGGGGCTCGTGCTGCCGGGCCCGGCGCACCTCGGGGACACCGGTCAGCAGCGGGCTCGGCCGGCCCGGGCCGAAGCCCGCGGCGAACCGCTCCCAGTCGACGTCGGCCACGATCGTCTCGGCCTCGCCGTCGGCGACCACCTGCCCGAGGGTGGCCAGGGCGGCGGCCGGTTCGAGGGGCACGAGTCCGGTCCGCGCCAGCCGCTCCCGGGCCACCTCGGTGTCGGCGGCCATGCCGGCACCGGCCCAGGAGCCCCAGGCCACCGCCGTCGCGGCCAGACCGAGCCGGGCCCGGTGGACGGCCAGGGCGTCCAGATAGGCATTGGCGGAGGCGTAGTTGCCCTGCCCGGCCAGCCCGACCGAGCCCACGAACGACGAGAACAGGACGAACACCGACACGTCCAGGTCCCGGGTGAGCTCGTGCAGGTGCCGCGCCCCGGTCACCTTGGGCCCGGCGACCGCGGCGAACCGGTCGGGCGTGAGCGCGTCCAGCACCCCGTCGTCCAGGACGCCCGCGGCGTGCACGACGCCGGTCAGCGGCCGGTCGGCGGGCAGCCCCGCGATCAGCTCCGCCAGCGCCTCCCGGTCGGTCACGTCACAGGCGGCGACGGACACCTCGGTGCCCGATTCCCGCAGGCGCGAGGTCAGTTCCGCGACCCCCTCGGCGTCGGGACCCCGCCGGCTGGTGAGCAGCACATGCCCGGCCCCGGCCCCGGCCAGCCACCGCACGAGGTGCGCGGCCAGCGCCCCGGTCCCGCCGGTCACCAGCACGGTGCCGTCGGCGGGCAGACGGACCGCGGTGTCGTCGGTGCGCGGGCGCGCCCCGGCCCGGCACAGCCGCCGGGCGAACAGTCCGGCGGCCCGCACGGCCACCTGGTCCTCTCCCGCCCCGCCGGTCAGCGCGGCACACAGACGGTTGCGCGCCATGTCGTCGAGTACGGCGGGCAGATCGACGAGACCGCCCCACCGCTCCGGGTGCTCGAGCGCCGCCACCCTGCCCATGCCCCAGACCTGCGCCTGCTCCGGCGCGGGCAACGGCTCGGCAGGACTCACCGACACCGCGCCCCGCGTCAGACACCACAGCCGTGCGGCCCCGCCGATGTCGGTCAGCGCCCGCAGCAGTACGGCGGTGGCCGCGGCGCCCCCGGACGGCCCGCCGTCGAGCGCGAGCAGCGACACCACTCCCCCGGTGTCCTCACCGAGCGCGCCTCGCAGCACCTCCGCGAACTCGGCGCGGTCGGCTGCGGCGGCGTCGACCCCGATCGTCACGGGCCGCGCGCCATGGGCCTCAAGCGCGGCGGTCACCTCTCGTACGAGATCGTCCTGCTCATCGGCCGCGGGCACGACGACGGCCCACTCGCCGTGCAGCACAGGACGGGAGCCGTCCGGCACGGACGCCCATTCGACGCGGTACCGCAACGGGTCCGAGGACGGCGGCGCCGTCGGCTCCAGCCAGTAACGGCGCCGCTGGAAGGCGTAGGTGGGCAGCTCGACCCGGCGGGGTCCGTACCCGGCGAAGAAGGCGTGCCAGTCCACGGCCGCTCCGCCGGCGTACAGCCGGCCGACAGCGCCGACGGCGGTCCGGTCCTCCGGCTGGTCCCCCCGGAGCACGGGGACGACGGTCACTCCGTGCTCTCGGCCCTGCTCGGCGAGGGTGTCGTGGGCGAGCGAGGTCAGGGTGCCGTTCGGGCCGAGTTCGAGGTAGTGGCGTACGCCGGCGCCGTGGGCGGCACCGACGCCGTCGGCGAACCGGACCGCCTCGCGGACATGCCGGACCCAGTACTCCGGGGTCGTCAGTTCCTCACCCGCGATCCGGCCCGTGAGGTTGGAGATCACCGGGATCCGGGGCGTACGGAACTCGACCGAGGCCAGCACGCCGGCGAACTCGGCCAGCATCGGCTCCATCCGCGCCGAGTGGAACGCGTGACTCACCGTCAGCCGCTTGGTCCGCCGGCCCTCCTCCGCGAATACGGCGGCAAGGCGGACGACCGGTTCCTCATCACCGGACAGGACGATGGACCGGGGACCGTTCACCGCCGCCACCGACACACCATCCGGCAGCTCGGGCAGCTCCTCTTCCGCCGCCTCGACCGCGAGCATCGCGCCACCGGCGGGCAACGCCTGCATCAGCCGGCCCCGCGCCGCCACGATCCGGCAGGCATCCTCCAGCGACCACACCCCTGCCACGTACGCCGCCGCCAGCTCGCCGATCGAATGCCCGAGCAGCACATCCGCCCGCACACCCCACGAACCCACCAGCTCGAACAGCGCCACCTCCAACGCGAACAGACCGGGCTGAGCCCACTCCGTACGGTCCAGGCCCGCGCCCTCGAACACGACATCGCGCAGCGCCCCGTCGAACCCGGCACACACCTCGTCGAAGGCAGCGGCGAAGACCGGATACGTCTCGTACAACTCGCGGCCCATACCGGCACGCTGAGAACCCTGACCCGAGAACAGGAACGCCGTCCCGCCCTCACTGACCGCGCCGCCTGCGCTCAGCGACTCCAACTGGCCCAGGAAGTCGGCCTGTTCACGCCCGACCAGCACCGCCCGGTATTCCAGCCCCGCACGCGCCGTGGCCAGCGAGAACCCCACGTCCACGGGACGCGGACCAGCCGCACGCACATGCTCGGCCAGCCGCCGCGCCTGCTCCCCCAACGCCTCCGCCGACCGCGCGGAGACCACCCACGGCACGAGACCTGCCACATCACCGGAAAGCGCAGGCTCATCAACCTCCGGCGCCTGCTCCAGAATCACGTGCGCGTTCGTCCCACTGATCCCGAACGAGGACACACCCGCCCGCCGCGGACGCTCCGCACTCGGCCACTCCCGCGCCTCCGTCAGCAGCTCCACCGCACCCGCCGACCAGTCCACCTCAGGCGTCGGCTCATCCACATGCAACGTCCGCGGCAACACCCCGTGCCGCATCGCCAGTACCGACTTGATCACGCCCGCCACACCCGCGGCCGCCTGCGTATGACCGATGTTCGACTTGAGCGAGCCCAGCCACAGCGGCGCATCCTCGGGCCGCTCCTGGCCGTAGGTGGCCAGCAGTGCCTGCGCCTCGATCGGGTCGCCCAGGGCCGTGCCCGTCCCGTGCGCCTCGACCATGTCGACGTCCGCCGCCGACAGTCCGGCCGAGGCCAGCGCCTGCCGGATCACCCTCCGCTGGGACGAACCGTTGGGCGCGGTCAGGCCGTTCGACGCGCCGTCGGAGTTCACCGCCGAGCCCCGCACCACGGCCAGCACCTGCCGCCCGTCGCGCACCGCGTCCGAGAGCCGCGCCACGGCCAGCATGCCGACGCCCTCACTCCAGCCGGTGCCATCGGCGCCGGCCGCGAACGCCTTGCACCGCCCGTCCCCCGCCAGGCCGCCCTGGCGGAAGAACTCGGCGAACATGCCCGAGGTCGCCATGACGGTGACGCCGCCGACGAGGGCGAGGTCGCACTCGCCGTTCCGCAGCGCCTGCGCGGCCAGATGCAGGGCCACCAACGACGACGAACAGGCCGTGTCCACCGTCAGGGCCGGGCCCTGAAGACCCAGGGCGTAGGCGATACGGCCCGACAGCACGCTGGGTGCCGTGCCGGTGAGAACATGCCCGTCGGCGTCCGAGGGTTCGTGCAGTCGGGGGCCGTACTCCGAGGGGCTCGCGCCGATGAAGACGCCGGTGCGGCTGCCCCGCAGGGAGAGGGCGTCCACGCCTGCCCGTTCCAGGACCTCCCAGGAGGTCTCCAGGAGCAGCCGCTGCTGCGGGTCCATCGCCAGCGCCTCACGCGGCGAGATCCCGAAGAACCCGGCGTCGAACTCCGCCACGTCCGGGAGGAATCCGCCCTCGCGGGGGAAGCCGGCGGCGATTTCCCAGCCCCGGTCCACGGGGAGCGCGGTGATCGCGTCGCCCCCGCCGGACACGAACCGCCAGAGGTCCTCCGGTGTCCGTATCCCGCCGGGGAGGCGGCAGCCCATGCCCACGATCACGACCGGGTCGTCGTCCGCGGCCACGGCGGTCATCGGCGCCTCGTCCGGGTGCGGCGTCCCGTCGGCCTGGAGCCGGCGGGCCAGGGCGTCCGGCGTCGGGTGGTCGAACAGCAGGGTGGTGGGCACCCTGCGGCCGGTTGCCTCGGTGAGCCGTTCGCCGAGGTCGGCCAGCATCAGGGAGCTGAAGCCCAGGTCCTTGAAGGGCGCGTGCGGGGCGACATCGTCAGGGGACCCGTGGCCGAGCACCAGAGCCGTGGCGTCCCGGACCAGTTCCAGTGTCGTACGGTCCCGGACCGGCGGGGCCGGCTCGACCGCACGGGGTGCACGCGACGCCTGATGGCCGTGGCGCGGGGTGGCCGCGGGGGTGCCGGCCGGCTCGGGCAGCCAGTGCCGGCGGCGCTGGAAGGCGTAGGTGGGCAGCGGTATCCGCCGCGCGTCCGGCCCCGTGGCCAGTCGCTCCCAGTCCAGCGGCACGCCACGGGCGTACAGCGTGGCCAGCGCGGCGACCACCGCGCCCGGTTCCGTGCGATCGCCGCCGCGCAGCAGGGGCACGGACACGGTCTCGGCGCCGCGCAGGCAGTCGCGTGCCATGGCCGACAGCACTCCGTCGGGGCCGAGTTCGAGGAGGGTGGTCACGCCCTGGTCCTCAAGGAGGCGCACCCCGTCCAGGAAGCGGACGGCGGCGCGGGCGTGCCGGACCCAGTACTCGGGCGAGCGGGCCTCGGCGTCCGTGAGGAGGGTGCCCGTCTCGTTCGAGACGATGGGGATGCGGGGCGCGTCGAAGGTCAGGCCCTCGGCGATACGGCGGAATTCGGCGAGCATGCCGTCCATGTGCGGGGAGTGGAAGGCATGGCTGACCCGCAGCCGCTTGGTCTTGCGTCCCTGGGCCGCCCAGTGCGCGGCCACGGCGAGCACGGCGTCCTCGTCGCCCGCGATCACGGTGGCGGCGGGGCCGTTGAGCGCCGCCAGGGTCACCGACTCGGTGACGAAGGGCGCGAGTTCGTCCTCGCTCGCCTGGATCGACACCATCGCGCCGTCCGACGGCTGGGCCTGCATCAGCCGGCCGCGGGCCGTGACGAGCGTGCACGCGTCGGTCAGGGACAGCACTCCGGCGACGTGTGCGGCGGCCAGTTCACCGACGGAGTGGCCGAGCAGCATGCGCGGGGTCGGTCCGTAGGCCTCGGTGAGGCGGAAGAGGGCGACCTCGACCGCGAACAGGGCGGGCTGGGTGAACTCGGTGCGGTCCAGCAGGGCGGCCTCGGGCGACCCTTCCGGGGCGAACAGCACATCCCGCAGCGGCAGTCGCAGGTGCGGGTCCATGGCCGCGCACACCTCGTCGAGGGCGGCGGCGTACTCCGGCGAGGTCCGGTACAACTCGGCCGTCATACCGGGCCGCTGGCTGCCCTGCCCGGTGAACATGAAGGCGAGGGAGCCCTCGGTGACGGTGCCGCGCACGACGTCTGGGCTCGGGGTGCCCTCGGCGAGCCGGTCGAGTGCGGCCGCCACCTCGTCGGGCTCGCCGGCGGTGATCACGGCGCGGTGGCCGAACGCGGTCCGGGCGGTGGCCAGGGTGTGGGCGACGTCCGTGAGCCGCAGGCCGGGGTGGGTGTCGAGGTGTTCCTTCAGCTTCCGCGCCTGGGCGCGCAGCGCCTCCTCGTCCCGGCCCGAGACGAGGAGAGGGGCCGGTGTGCCGGTGGGCCGGACGCCGGGTGCCGCCTCCGGTACGACGCCGTCCCATTCGGTGAGGACGACATGGCAGTTGGTGCCGCCCATGCCGAAGGAGCTGACGCCCGCGACCAGCGGGCCGGCCTCTTGTGGCCAGGCGTGCAGGGCGGTGTTGACGCGCAGGCCGAGGTCCGTCAGGGGGATGCGGGGGCTGGGGGTGTCGAAGTTGAGGCTGGCGGGGACCTCCCGGTGCCGTACGACCAGCACGGCCTTGAGCAGTCCCGCGATGCCTGCGGCGCCTTCGAGATGGCCGATGTTGGTCTTCACCGAACCGACCAGCAGGGGCTGTTGCCCACTGCGGCCCGCGCCCAGCACGGCGCCGACGGCCGCGGCCTCCACGGGGTCGCCGGCCGGGGTTCCGGTGCCGTGCAGTTCCACGTATCCCACGGCGGCGGGGGAGATCCCGGCCTGCTCGTAGGCGGCGGTCAGCACCTCCTGCTGGCCCTCGCGGTCGGGCACGGTCAGTCCGTCGCCGCCGCCGTCGTTGTTGACGGCGCTGCCCGCGAGCACGCACAGGATGTCGTCGCCGTCCGCGACCGCGTCCGCCAGCGGCTTGAGTACGACGACACCGCCGCCCTCGCCACGGACGTAGCCGTTGGCCCGGGCGTCGAAGGTGTAGCAGCGTCCGTCCGGGGAGAGCGCGCCGAAGCGTTCCACGGCGAGCGTGCTGTCCTCGGCCAGGATCAGGTTCACCCCGCCGGCGAGAGCCACGGAGCACTCGCCCCGGCGCAGGCTCTCGACGGCGAGGTGGACGGCGACGAGGGACGAGGACTGCCCCGAGTCGACCGTGAAGCTCGGCCCGTGCAGGCCCAGGGTGTAGGAGACCCGGTTGGCGATCATGCCCCGGTTGAGGCCGGTGGCGGTCTCCGGGGTGGTGGCCTGCGCACCGGCCGCCCGGGACAGCGCGGCGTAGTCGTCGGCGATAGCCCCGACGAAGACGCCGGCGTCGCCGCCGGCGAGGCGGGCGGGCACGATACCGGCGTCTTCGAGTGCTTCCCAGCACAGTTCCAGCATCAGCCGCTGCTGCGGGTCCAGCACCGCCGCCTCGCGCGGCGAGATACCGAAGAAGGCGGCGTCGAACCGGTCGACCGACTCCAGGAATCCGCCTCGCCGGGGTGCGTACGGCCGATCCGTCGCCGGGGTGCCGACGGCTTCCGCGCCCTGACGCAGCAGCCCGCGGAACTCATCCGGTCCGGCCGCGCCGGGGAGCCGGCACGCCATTCCCACTACCGCTATCGGCGAGGTGGACCGTGCCCGGAATTCAGCGCCCTCTGACTCGGATCCACCCGCCATGTGTTTCCTTACCTCACTAGGAATACGCGAAGCGCGCTCAGCGCGGCGTGCGTGCAGCCGCAGTTCATTTCCGAATATCGGCTCGTCCCGCCCCTAGCCTCAACCACTATCCGACCCCTTAGCCGGGGTGTGGCGTGAGACTCCGTCGATGCGCCGACCGGTGTCTTTCCGCTGCCCAGGGGGTCCGGGCGGGGCGGCCGGAACGGCCGAGCGGCGGCGCACCCTTACGGGGTGCGCCGGCGCTCGGCGGCGTGCTTTACCCGTTCACCAGGTGACCGGCAGTTCCTCCACGCCGTAGAACCCCAGGGCGTCGCGGAAGCGCAGTTCCTCAATGGGGACGGTCAGCCGCAGCTCCGGCAGCCTGCGCAGCAGCGTCTCCAGGGCGATCTGGAGTTCGGCGCGGGCCAGTGTCTGCCCCACGCACTGGTGGATGCCGTAGCCGAAGCTCAGATGGGTGCGGGCGCCGCGTTGCAGGTCGAGTTCGTGGCCGCCGGGGAAGACCGTCTCGTCCCGGTTGGCGATGGAGAGCATGCACAGCACGCCCTCGCCGGCCTTGATCAGCTGTCCGCCGATCTCGACGTCCTCCAGGGCCACGCGTGCGAGGCCGTTCTGCACGACCGTGAGGTAGCGCAGCAGTTCCTCGACGGCACCCTTGACCAGGGACGAATCCGCACGCAGCAGCGCCAGTTGCTCGGGGTGCTGCAGCAGGGAGAGGGTGGACAGGGCCAGCATGCTGGACGTCGTCTCAAGTCCGCCGAGCAGCAACAGCAGTGCGGTGCCGGCCACGTCCTCGGTGGCCAGTTCGCCCTTGGTCAGCAGGGTGCTGATGAGCGCCTCGTCCGGGTGCCGCTGCTTCTCGGCCGTGAGCTTGTTCATGTACTCGGTGAGCTCGACGCGGGCCTTCATCATCGCCTCGGGGCCGGCCTGGAAGTCCAGCATCACGCCGCTGCGATCCTTGAAGAACTCGTGGTCCTCGAAGGGAACGCCGAGCAGGAGGCAGATGACCGCGGCCGGCACGGGCAACGTGAACCGGGACACCAGGTCCACCGGGCCGCCGTCGGCGATCATCCCGTCCAGGATGCCGTCGACCATGCTCTGGATCTGCGGGCGCAGCGCCTCGACCCGCTTTCCCTTGAACTCCGCGGTCAGCATGCGGCGGCGCCGGATGTGTTCCTGGTCGTCGACCTCCGGGGCCGACTTGCGGGACTCTCCGACCATCTTGCGCAGTTCCTCGGTCATGAGCGGAAAGTTGGGCAGCATCGCGTCCGCGCTGAACCGCCGGTCGCTCAGCACCGCGTGGACCTCCGCGTGCCGGGTGACCATCCAGCACTCGCCGCCGGTCAGGGTCGCGGCCTTCACGACCGGGCCCTCCTCGGCTGCCTGCCGGTACGACTTCGGCACGTCGAAGGGACAACCGGTCTCACGGGGGGTCGGCACGGTCACGGTGGGTGTGGAGGTCATGGTGGGGGTCTCCTCTTGTCGGTCTACTGCGGGTCGCCTGCGAAGGAGCGTCAGGGACCGGGGAATCGAAGGAAGATCGGGGGGCGCGGCGCCGCTCGGGCGGGGGGTTCCCGAGCGTTCCGGTGTCCGGCCCCGGCGGCGGCCGGGCGGTTGCGCGACAGCCGGGACGGGGCGACCGCTGCGGTGGCCGGCAGCGCGCCCCGAGCGGGCGGCCGCGGTCGTTCCTGGGCCGACTGCCGCCTGCCACGCCTGGAGATCACAGGGGCCGCGCCGCCTCACGACTGTCCGGTCGCCCCACCCCTAGCCTCAACCACTACCCGGCCCCTCACTGCCGGCGCCGAGGACGGCTACCTCAGGCGGACGCCCCGGCCGCAAGGTTCGTCCCGGCGAGCAGGTCACCCAGGTCCGTCCTGTTGCGTACGCCGAGCTTGCGGTAGGCGCGGGTGAGGTGTTGCTCGACGGTGCTCTTGGTGATGAACAGCTTGCGGCCGATCTCGCGGTTGGAGTGGCCGAGGGCGGCCAGCGCGATGACCCGCCGTTCGGCGGCCGTGAGGCTCTCCGAGCCCTGGTCCTCGCCGCTGAGGCTGTCGGGCTCGACGGTGTTCTCGGGCCCTTCGTCCTTGAAGAGCTTGCGGAACAACTGGTGCCCGCCGCAGGAGTCGGCGACGTTCCTGGCGTGGCGTGCGGTCATCCGTGCCTTCGCGGGTGCGCCCACCTCGTGGAGAACCTGGCAGCGGTCGGCCAGGGAGCGGAGGAGCTCCACCGGGTCCGAGGCGTTCTCCAGCAGGGTGACCGACTCCCGCAACAGGGCGGGCCGTTGCCCGAGTTCGCTGGTGGCCGCGAGCACCCGCAGGGAGACGCCCCGGGCTCGCGGGGTGGATCCCCCGGGCCGTGCCAGCTGCTCCCGCACCAGGGTGCGGGCCTGGCCGGGGTTGCCGAGGGCGAGGTGCGCCTGCGCCGCCGAGGTGCGCCACGGGAGGAACGTGGGGACGTCCATGCTCCACTGCTTCGCCAGGTCTCCGCAGGTCAGGAAGTCGTCCAGGGCGGCGGCCGGACGGTCGACGGCGAGATGGTAGTGGCCGCGGGCGTGGGTGTAGAGCAGTCCGTGCCGGGTCTGGAACATGCCTTCGGGCACGTCCTGGTTCAGCCAGGCCCCGGCCGACCCGCTCATGCCGGACGCCGTGGCGGCCCGCACCAGCGCGGCCAGCGGGGAGCCGATCGCCACGCCCCAGCCGGATCGCGAGATGGCCGACAGGGCGCCGCGCGCATGCTGTTCCGCGGTGTGCAGGGCGCCCTGCCGCAGGGCGATCTCGGCCCGGACGCCGGAGAGAATCGCCACCGACGTGCCCGTCGAGCGGTCACCGGCCTGGTTCAGCAGCGTGTCGCACCAGAACACCGCCCGGTCGGGACGGTCTGCGTAGAGCAGGGCGAGGAGCGCCGCCTCCAGGTCCTCGACTGCGGCCTCGCCGTACCGGCAGCCGCGCAGGATCTCCTCCGCCATGCCGCTGGTGTACTCGCCGGGCCCCTCGACGAGGACCTGGCCGAGCACTTCGGCGGCGTACGAGGCGGGGCTCACCTGGCGGGGCTGCGCGGCGCGCGGGGCCCCGACGTCCGGGGCGTCCGCGTCCAGCGGCGGGCAGGAGTGCCGCAGCCAGTGCCGTACGGCGAGGAGTTCGGCCGTCGCCCCGGGCGCGTCCGGTCGTGCCCGCTCGGTGAGCGCGCGCAGACACTCCGCGGCCTGCGGGAACCGGTCCTGCCAGGCGAGATGCTTGACGATCCAGGCGGCGTCGGCGCTGCGCAGGCTGCCCTGTTCGAGGGCTCCGACGAGTTCGTCGAGCCACGGGCTGACCAGGCGGGGGTCGATCTCCCAGCCGATGCGCACCCGGGCCATGACGACGGCGGCATGTTCGTGTTCGGTGGTGGCGTTCTGTCCGGCCAGCCGGAGGCAGTCGAGGCTGAACTCCGTCTCCCCGTCCCGCATGGCCTTGTCCGCGGCGTCGAGCAGGATGCTCCCGGCCCACGGTTCGGCCACGGGGGCGGCCAGCAGCTGGCGGGCCACGGCGGTCGCGGGCGCGCCGTCGACGCGCAGCAGTCCGGCCGCGCGCCGCCGCAGTTCGGCTCGGCTCTCGACGTCGACGTGTTCCAGCAGGGCCCGGCCGACGACGGCACTGCGCAGGATTCCGCCGTCCAGAAGTCCGGCCGTGTCGAGGGCGGTCATGACCCGGGCGACGGCGTCGGCGCCGCGGTCGGCCAGACAGGCGACCAGGGCGGGAGTGGCCGATTCCCCCAGTACGGCGAATCCGCAGGCGACGTCGAACAGGACGGGGTCGTCGCGGTAGGCCCAGGCGAGGGACGCCTTGGCGAACGCCGCGCCCGTGGCGGGCAGGCCGATCGTGGCCTCCTGGTCCCGCCGGTGCGCGTCCCGGTGGTCGGTGAGCAGGGCCTGCACGAGGAGGGGGTTGCCGCCGCTGACGGCGTGGAAGTCCGCGGCCAGCCGCGTCGCCTCGGTCTCGTCCACATGCGGTGCGACGACGTGGGCGACCCCGGCCCGGGAGAGCGGCAGCAGACCGAGCCGCCGGCACTGGGGCTGGCGCAGGAGTTCGGCCTGGAAGGAGGGGGGCAGGGAGTCCGGTCCGGTGGGCTCGGTGAGCACGATCATCACCGGGGCGGTCCGCAGCCGCCGTACGAGGTGGAGCAGGAACCGCAGTGAGGGCGCGTCGGCGAACTGGGCGTCGTCGACGCCGATCACCACCGGCTGCTGCCGCAGCTCCCGGCACAGGGTGTCGAAGAGCGCCTCCACGTCCGGGTCGTGGCCGGCGTCGCGCCGCCCGATCGCGCGGGCGAGCCGCAGTCCGGCGCTCAGGCCGCCGTCAGGGGGGAACAGCTGACCGACGATGCCGTACTCGACGCCCTTCTCGGCGGACGAGGCCGTGGCGGCGCACACTCGGGCACCGGATTCGGCGGCCTTGCGCAGGAACGCGTCGAGCAGTGCGGTTCTGCCGACTCCGGGCCCCGCGTTGAGGATGAGGACACTCCCTTTGCCCTGCCCCATCTGCGCCAGCGCATCCATGAGCGCCGCCATTTCCGCATCGCGCTCGACAAGTATCGAATGACCGCCGGAGCCCACCCGTTCCACGTTTTCTCCCCGCCTTCGTTCAGAACCTTCTCCGAATTTATGCGGCGGACCCCAGTACTCCAACCCCTATATTTCAGCACCCCCCTATCGGTTCGTCAGACTTTGACGCCGCCCCACGCTTCCGACATCAATTCGTCACGCCCATTTATTTTAAGTTTTCTGTATACACGTGTCAGATGCTGCTCCACCGTGCTCATGGTGATGTGCAGCCGTCCGGAGATCTCCCGGTTGGTGTGTCCGCGGGCGGCCAGCGCCGCCACCCGGCGCTCGGACTCGCTGAGGCGTTCCCACCGGACACGCCGCTCGGGTTCGTTCGCGACGGGCCGTTCCACCGCGGTCCCGACGGCGTCGGGGGATCCGATCCGGTCCCGGGGAGGCGGCACCCCGCAGCCCTTGGCCAGTTGCCGGGCCTGGCGCAGCGCCGACACCGCCTGCCGGGTCTGCCCGGACTCCCGGTAGGCGTCGGACAGGTCGAACAGGGCGCGGGAGAGCTCCAGCGGGTCGGCGGCCCGGTTCAGCTCCACCACGGCCCGCTTGAGCAGGGTGAGCCGGGCACCGGGCTCCGAGGCCAGGCCCTCGACGCGCAGGGAGATGCCGCGGATGCGCGGTGCGGAGTGCTGCGCCATGGCCAGCTGCTCGGCGGCCAGCCGCTGCGCCTGCTCGCGCTCCCCCAGCCGCAGCAGCACCTCCGCCTTGTCCGTGCGCCAGGGCAGCAGCGAGGGCCAGTCCGTGCCCCACTGCCCCGCGACGCGGCCGACCTCCTGGAAGTCCCACAGTGCCGAGTCGTACTGCCGGGTGGCCAGGTAGTACAGCCCGCGGGCCCGCAGATAGAACAGCCAGTGGACGGAGTCCGGCAGGGACTCCGACACCGGGCGGCTCAGCGAGCGGGCCGCCTCCTCGTGGTTCCCCCGCGCGATCTGGACCGTCACCAGGCGTGCGATCACCGCCGCCTCCAGGGCCGGCCGGTGGCGCTCGGGCAGCAGCCCCAGACAGTGGCGGGCGGCGCGCTCGGCCTCGGCCAGGTCGCCCGCGTGCAGGGCGGCTTCGGCGCGGACGGCGGCGAAGACGGCTTCCCAGCCGGGTGCGTTCCGTGTCACCGCCTCCCGCAGGAACGTGTCGCACCAGTGCAGGGCACGCTCCACCGCGCCGAGGCCGACCAGGGTCCAGATCGCCTCGACGACGGGGTCGAAGGTGGTGTCGGTCAGCTGGGTGATCGCCAGGACCCCTTCCGCCCCCGCGATGTGCTGGGACCGCCGACCGGTGTGCTCGCCTCCGAACCCGGCGAAGAGGGCGTTCCCCCCAGGGCCGGCGGGCGGGCGGCCGGGCCGGGCCGCCCGGGTCCCGGCTCCCCAGAACCTGCGGCGTATGAAGCCCTCACGGACCACGGCGGTGCGTCGGCGGGCCCGGGTCGCGTCGTCGGGGTCGGGCTCCGGCTGGCCCAGCAGGTCGCGCGCGCTCTCCAGCCGCCCGTGGGCCAGCAGCAGCTCGCCGAGGCCGCCCGCGTCCGCGGGGTCGAGCCGGCCCGCCCGCAGCGCCTGGAGGACGTCGCCGACATGGCGTTCGGCGTCGGTGACGCTGAAGCGACGGGTCACCGTGCCGAGCCTGATCTTGATCTCGGTGCGCCGCAGCGGGTCCTCGCAGGCGGTGTGCGCCAGTTCGAGATAGGCCACGGCACGGCACGCCTGGTCCTCGGAGAGCGCCTGCTCGGCGGCCTGCTGAAGGACACCGGCCGCCCAGGGGGCCTTGGTCCGCCCGGCCTTGTGGAGGTGTTCGGCCACCAGCTCGGCCGGAGCCCCGTCGGCGTGCAGCAGCTCCGCGGCACCCTGGTGCAGCCCCAGCCGGTGCGAGGGCTCCAGCGAGTCCAGGACCGCTTCCTCCGCCGCGGGGTGCTGGAAGGACGTGCCGGCCACGATGCCGACCCCTTGGAGGGCCTGGAGGTTCTCGGTGAGTTCGGCGGCGGAGATGTCCAGCAGCCGGGAGAGCCGTTCCTCGGTGCACGCGCCGCCGAGCACGGCCAGTCCGGCGGCGACGTCGCGCACCTTCTCACCGCTGCGGTCCAGGCAGGTCAGGACAGCCCTGCCGTACGCCTGGCCGACCCGGAGCGCCCGGCCCTGGCCGTCGACGCAGTCACCCGGCTCCAGCGGGGTGTCGTGCAGCAGCGCCCGCAGCAGCAAGGGGTTGCCGCCGCTGACCGCGAAACACTCCTCGGCCATGGCGGTGCCGACTCCCGCGTACCCCAGGTCGGCGAGGAAGCCGGCTATGTCGTCCGGGCCGAGCGTCGGCAGCCGGATCCGTTCGAGGTGGGGCTGCCTCAGCAGCTGCGCGCCGAAGGCCCCGTCCACCGGGCCCCCGACCAGCGGCTGCGTGAGGACGAGCAGTAACGGCACGTTGCAGCAGTGCCGGGCCAGATGGAGCAACTGACGCAAGGAGTCGGCGTCGCCGTGCTGGATGTCGTCGACCGCCACCACGAGGGGCTCCCGCCGTGCCAGTGCGCGCACCTCGACACAGAACGTGCGCATCAACTCGTACCAGGCGGCGTCGCGCCGTATCTCGCCCCCCTCCCCCGTGGAAATCCCGTGCACCGCGGCATCACCCCATGTGTGAAATCGCCGCACCAGCTGGTCGGGAAAGGAAGAACTATTGACGAGACCGCGGAGCACACTGAGAGGGGTACCTCTCTCCTCCGCGATCGCAGTGGTATGCAAAACCGTCAGGCCGAGCGACTCCACATGCTGCACGAGCCCTTCCAGAAGCTCGGTCTTTCCACAGCCTGCGGCCGCCTCGACCACCACCGTTCGCGCCATTCCGGCGGATCGGACGAATGAAAAGGCAGCTTCGAGTCGGTCTTTTTCTCGAACTCTCCCTATGAGGACCATAAAAGCCGAAACACCCCGTTATCAATCGGTCAGGAGCACCTGGCCAGGTGGTTCCGCAAAACCACTTCACAGACACCAAAAACCCACACAATCCAAACATCCGTACAACGGACGTGTCAACTTCGAAGGGGCTTCGGACAGGCATGGAAAGGAATCAGCCAACGCCAAGTCCGTGCAGGTCGGGGCGGATCAGACAGCCTGCCGCAAACTCGCGGCAGGGGAAAGTTAAATAAGGGTCACGTAAAAGTTGGATTAATTGTCGGCATGAAAAGGAACGGGGCTCAGGGCCCGAACGTCGGACCCTGTACGGAATTTCCCCATAGGGCCGGTCAGGCCCTCGTGTGCTACGACGTGACGGTCGACGTCACCCGGGCGATCGCCTCGATGACCCGGGGCGCCTGCTCATTGAGGTAGAAGTGCCCGCCGGGGTAGGTCTTGAGCTCGAAGTGGCCGGTCGTGTGATCCGCCCAGGCCCGCGCCTCGTCAAGGCTGACCCGGGGGTCGTCCTCCCCGTAGTGGACATGGATCGGCGCCGCGAGCCGCACCCCGTCGGTGTGGCGGTAGGTCTCCGCCGCCTTGTAGTCGCCGCGGATCGCCGGCAGCGCCATGCGCAGGATCTCCTCGTCGGCCAGCACCTCGGACCGCGTCCCGCTCAGCGCCTTCAGCTCGGCGATGATCTCGTCGTCGTTGCGGAGATGGACGTTCTCCTCGCGGTAGCGGGAGGGGGCCCGGCGGCCGGAGGCGAACAGCGCCAGCGGCACCGTTCCCGCCTTCTCCAGCCGCATGCCCACCTCGAACGCGAGGCTCGCTCCCATGCTGTGGCCGAACAGCACCAGCGGCTTGTCCGTCAACGGCAGCAGTTCGGCCGTCACGGCGTCGGCCAGCTCGGGAATGCTCTCGATGCACTTCTCCTGGCGGCGGTCCTGCCGCCCCGGATACTGCACGGCCACCACGTCGACCTCCGGCGCGAGCGCCTTGGAGACCGGAAAGAAGTACGGGGCGGATCCACCAGCGTGTGGGAGGCAGACGAGCCTGGTGGTCGCGGAGTCCGCCGGATGGAACCGGCGAATCCACAAGGTCTCGTCCACGCGGTTGGCACTCACCATAGAACCTTTCGTGCTACAGAGGGCCGTCGGGCTCTGCCCCCTGGGCCCTTTCGTCACATCCACCATGCTTGGCGACCCCTTACTCGCCCCACAACCCCTAATCCCGCGCACACCCCCCTAGTGCGCCGACCAGAAAATGCTGCCTGAGCTGGCCTTCTTCGACAGGAGGGGGTGTGGCGCGCCCCGGCCCGGCGGGTGGCCGGGCAAGCGCCGGGATCAGCGGCGTAGGCACAGTGTGAGCCTCCCCACTCCCGGGGGGATGCCCGCTCCACACACCGGCGGTCGGGGTGCGGATTAGGGGTTCCACCTCTCGGGGCGGTGGATCAGGCTGTGAGACACGATGCCGCCCCGGACCGGCGGCCCGGGGGCCTGGGGAGGGCAGAGTTGAGCCGGAATCGACACGCTGGCCGGCTTCTCGCCATCAGCGACGTCCATGTCCGCCACCAGGAGAACAGGGACCTCGTCGAGCGGCTCCGCCCGGACTCCGACGAGGACTGGCTGCTGGTCGCCGGGGACGTGGGCGAGACGGTGTCCGACATCACATGGGCGCTGTCCCTGCTGCGCGACCGGTTCGCCAAGGTCGTGTGGACCCCCGGCAACCATGAACTGTGGACCGCGCCGGGTGACCCCGATGACCTTCGCGGTGAGGCCAAGTACCGGTATCTGGTGGAACGCTGCCGCGCCCTGGGCGTCGTCACACCCGAGGACCCCTACCCCGTCTGGCACGGCCGGGGCGGCCCGCTGACCGTCGTCCCGCTCTTCCTCCTCTACGACTACAGCTTCCTGCCGCCGGCCGCCTGGTCCAAGAGCCACGCGCTGCACCTCGCCGACGAGGCCGGGGTGATCTGCACGGACGAGTTCCTGCTCGACCCGGATCCCTGGCCGAGCCGTGAGGCCTGGTGCCGGGCGCGGGTCACCGAGACCCGAGCCCGGCTCGACGCGCTCGTCGAGCAGGACGACACACCCACCGTCCTCGTCAACCACTTCCCCCTCGTCCGGGAACCCACCCGCGCCCTGCGCCACCCCGAGTTCGCCCTGTGGTGCGGCACCACGGCGACGGCGGACTGGCCCGTGCGCTACCGGGCGGCCGCGGTGGTCTACGGCCATCTGCACATCCCGCGGCTGATCCACTGGCAGGGCGTGCCCCACCACGAGGCGTCCCTCGGCTATCCGCGGGAGTGGCGACGATGGCCCCGGCGAAGGCCGCACTGGCCGGTCGATGTGCTGGGCCGGGTACCGGCGGGCATAGGCGGTGCGGACCAGTGACCGAGCGGACACTCCCGTCCGGCCCCGCCGCATGACCGTCTCCGGTACCGCGACCCAGGCCAACGCCACGTTCCGGCAGCTGTTCGCCGCCGGCACCAGGATCGTGCCGGTCGTCTTCGACCTGCCCACACGGGCCGGCCTCGACTCCGACGCGCCCCAGGCACGGGGGCTGGTCGGCCGCTGCGGGGTCTCCGTCGACTCCATTGACGACATGCGCGTGCTCTTCAGCGGGCTCCCCCTGGACCGGATACGTCCCACGCTGGCGGCCGGCGCCGCGGCGGCTCCCCTTCTGCTGCTGTACCAGCTCGTCGCGGAGGAGCAGGGGATGACGCCCCGCCGGCTGGCCGGGGCGGTCCGCAACGACGCCTTCCGCAGCTTCCTCGCGGGCGGACTCGGCGGACTCCCGCTGCGCCACCTGCTGCGGCTGGCCACGGACGTCGTCGCGTACGGCACGGCCGAGCTGCCCCGCTGGCAGTGTCTGTCGGTGTGCGGCCACCAGTTGGCGGGGCCCGGCGCGGATCCGGCGCTGGAGGTCGCCTTCGCCGTCGCCTGTGGCATGGAGTACCTGCGCGCTGCCGCCGCGGTGCCCGGCCTGGACCCGAGCCTGGTCGTGCCCCGGCTGACCCTCTGCCTCGCCCAGGGCGCCACCGGCGCCGAGAACCGGGCGAAGCTGCGCGCGGTACGCCGGGTGTGGACGCTGGCGGCAGACGCGGCCGTACCCCGCCTCTACGTCCAGCAGCCGCGGGGCGGCACGCCCGCTCCCCCGGATCGGCGGCGTACTCGCACGGCGGACATCTCGACCGAGGCACTCGCCCTGCTGGAGCGGCTGCGGGGCATGGGCGGCGTACTCCCGGTCGTCGAGCACGGCCTGGGCGACACGCAGCTCGGCCGACGCTTCGAGCACCGCCCGCCACCCCGGCCACACCTGGCCTCCGCCGCCCTGCGCGCCCGCCAGACCGAACAACTGGCCAAGCTGCGCGCCTGGCGCGTCGAGACATCGGTCACTGAGGCCCTGCTACGCCTCCGCAAGGCCGCACACAGCGACGACAACGTTCTCCACCCCATGAAGGACGCCCTGTCCGTCAGAGCCACCGTGGGCGAGGTCACCACGGTCCTCCGCACAGCCTGGGGCCCACACCCCCAGGACCCCCTCCACTGACGCCCTCCACTGACCCCCGCCCGACCGGCTAAGCCCGCTCCCGCTCATGCGTCCGCACCCGCGTCGAGCGGTCGGACAGTGCGGTGGCGCCATTCAGCTTGCGGTGGACGCCCGGCTCGCGGGGTACCACCATCCCGGCGGTCCCTTCGGCCGAGGAGAGTACGGGCTCCCCGGAGGCCATCGGGAGCCGGTCACGAGCGGGCCCGGAACCGACCGTGGCCGCCGCCGGGCTTCGCCGGTAGCGCGGCGGTACGAAGCGCTCGGCCCAGCGCGGGGCGCGGGGCGTGAAGCGGGGGAGCAGCAGCAGGGCCAGGCCGATGGCGCTGAGGAAGACCACGCCCAGGACGATCCACATCGACGCCGAGTTCACGGAGTAGGCGAGCGCGCCGAAGGCGATCAGGGCCGACCAGAAGTACATGATCAGCACCGCGCGGCTGTGGGAGTGGCCGATCTCCAGGAGGCGGTGGTGGAGGTGGCCGCGGTCGGCGGCGAACGGCGACTGCCCCCGCCAGGTGCGGCGCACGATCGCCAGCACCAGGTCGGCCGCCGGGATCGCGATGATCGTCAACGGCAGCAGCAGAGGAATGTAGACCGGCACCGTCTGGTGCACAGCCGCCTTCTCCGACCCCGCGAACAGCTTCAGCGCGTCCGGGTCGACCTGTCCGGTGATCGAGATCGCGCCCGCCGCGAGGACCAGGCCGATCAGCATCGAGCCGGAGTCGCCCATGAAGATCCGCGCGGGGTGCATGTTGTGCGGCAGGAAGCCCAGGCACATGCCCATCAGGATCGCCGAGAACAGGGTGGCCGGCGCGGCGGCCTCGATGCCGTACGACACCCAGACGCGGTAGGCGTAGAGGAAGAACGCGGCCGAGGCGATGCACACCATGCCCGCCGCGAGGCCGTCCAGGCCGTCGACGAAGTTGACCGCGTTGATGGTGATGACGACCAGGGCGACCGTCAGCAGGGTGCCCTGCCACTGGGTCAGGGCGACCGAGCCGAAGCCGGGGATGGGCAGCCACAGGATCGTCAGACCCTGCATGACCATGACGCCCGCGGCGATCATCTGGCCGCCCAGCTTGATCAGGGCGTCGATCTCGAACTTGTCGTCCAGGACGCCGATCAGCCAGATGAGCGCCGCTCCGGAGAGCAGCGCCCGCGGTTCGTTGGACTTCTCGAAGACGGCACTGAGGTTCGTGAGGTGGTCGGCGACCAGCAGACCCGCGCACAGCCCGAAGAACATCGCGATACCGCCGAGCCGCGGAGTGGGTTCCCGGTGCACGTCACGTGCCCGGATCTCCGGCATCGCCCCGGCCACGATCGCGAATTTGCGTACCGGCCCTGTCAGCAGATACGTCACCGCGGCCGTGATGCAGAGCGTCAGCAGGTATTCACGCACAGGCTTCCCCACAGGTCTCGCTGGCCATCTCAGCCCCACACACTAGCGATGGACGCGTACGCGACGCATATGTGCAGGGACTTCCGGGTAGCGACGATGGTTGCACGTGTGGCTGTGTACGAAGGCGCAGGTACCCCTCCTCAGCCCGGATAGGGCGGAAATCCACCGGCCAGCTCCCGCACTTCTTCACGTACCTTCTGGCTTTCGGTCTCCCCCTTGAGCACCCGGGCCATCGTAGCGGCGAGCCACACCATCTCCTTCTCCCCCATGCCCTGGGTGGTCACGGCCGCCGTACCGAGGCGCAGGCCACGGACGTCGCCGTGCGGCAGCGCACAGCAGTCGAGGACGATCCCGGCCGCCGCGAGCCGTCCGCGCGCCGCACGGCCGTCGACGCCAAGGGGCGCCGGGTCGGCGGTGATGAGGTGGGTGTCGGTGCCGCCCGTGGTGACGACGAGGCCCTCCGCCGCCAGCCCGGCCGCGAGCACCCTCGCGTTGGCGACCACCTGATGGGCGTACACCGCGAACGCCGGCGTCGCCGCCTCCCCGAACGCGACGGCCTTTGCGGCGATGGTGTGCATCTGGGCGCCGCCCTGGGTGAAGGGGAACACGGCACGGTCGACGCGCTCGGCGAGATCCGCGCCGCACAGGAGCATGCCGCCGCGCGGGCCGCGCAGCACCTTGTGCGTGGTGGCGCACACCACATCGGCGTACGGCACCGGACTGGGCGCCGCTCCCCCGGCGACGAGCCCCATCGGGTGGGCGGCGTCGGCGATGAGATACGCGCCCACCTCGTCGGCGATGTCACGGAAGAAGGCGTAGTCGATGTGCCGGGGGTAGGCGATGGACCCGCAGACGATCGCCTTGGGCCGGTGCGCCAGGGCCAGGGTGCGCACCTGGTCGTGGTCGATGAGCCCGGTCTCGGCGTCCACCCCGTAGCCGACGAAGTCGAACCAGCGGCCGGAGAAGTTGGCGGGCGAGCCATGCGTGAGGTGTCCGCCGTACGGCAGCCCGAGCGCGAGGACGGTGTCACCGGGCCGCAGCAAGGCTGCGTACGCGGCGAGCACCGCGGAGGAGCCCGAATGGGACTGGACGTTGGCGTGCTCGGCCCCGAACAGCGCCTTGGCCCGCTCGACGGCGAGCCGCTCGGCGACGTCGACCATCTCGCACCCGCCGTGGTACCGGCTCCCCGGATAGCCCTCGGCGTACTTGTTGGCCAGCGGCGATCCGAGCGCCGCAAGGACGGCCGGCGACGTGTAGTTCTCGGCGGCGATCAGCTGAAGCGTCGTCGACTGCCGCTCCAGCTCCCCGAGCAGGATGTCGGCGAGCTGAGGGTCCTGCCGGCGCAGGACATCGGCCTCGAGGGTATGGGTGACCGACATGATGGGCTCCGGGGGCGTGCGTCGGCGATGACGTACGTCCAATGTAGGCCCGGGGCGCCAGGGACGCCCTGTGTTGTTACGTCCTCGCGGGGACACCCGTCAGCGCCGTCACCACCGGATCCAGCGCCTGATGTATCTCGTCCCCCACCGACCGGAAGAACCCGAGCGGCGCCCCATACGGGTCATACACCTCGTCCGCCTCAGCCGTCGGCGCCAGAAGCCACCCGCGTAGAGCCGCCGCCGCCCGGACCAGGGCACGTGCGCGCTGGACGACGCCGTCCTCCAGGGGAGGGAGCGTCGTGGGGTCTATCGCGCGGACCAGGCGGGTGAACTCCTTCAGGGTGAAGGTGCGCAGGCCCGCCGAATGGCCCATGGAGATGACCTGGGCGCGGTGGTCGCGGGTGGCCGTGAGGACGAGGTCGGCCATGATGACGTGCTCGTCGAGGAGCTCCCGGCCGGTGAAGCCGGAGGCGTCCGCGCCGAAGTCGGCGAGGACGGTCTCCGCGTTGGATTCCATGGGCGCGCCCTCGTGGCCCCAGGTGCCCGCGCTCTCCACGATCAGCCCGCCGCCCAGCACTCCGAGGCGCTGCGCCACGAAATGACGGGTCAGCCGCTCGGTGATCGGCGAGCGGCACACGTTTCCGGTGCTGACGTGGAGGATGCGGAAGCTGTCGCGCGGGAGTCCCACGAAGGTCGTCGTGATCTCCGCCGCGCTTTCCCCGTTGCCTATGCCACGCCCCACATCAGGGGCTGTCAATTGGCCACCTCGAGGTCGGGTACGACCTTCCGCAGCTCGTCCGCGGAGATCGCGCCCGCGCGCAGGAGGAGGGGCACCTCGCCCGTGACGTCGACGATCGACGACGGGACGTTGCCGGGGGTCGGGCCGCCGTCCAGGTAGACGGAGACCGAGTCGCCGAGCATCTCCTGCGCGGCGTCACAGTCCTCGGGGGCCGGGTGACCCGTGAGGTTGGCCGAGGAGACCGCCATGGGTCCGACCTCCGTCAGCAGCTCGATGGCGACGGGGTGCAGCGGCATCCGCACCGCGACCGTGCCGCGCGTGTCCCCCAGGTCCCACTGCAACGACGGCTGGTGCTTGGCGACCAGCGTCAGCGCGCCCGGCCAGAACGCGTCGACCAGTTCCCAGGCCAGCTCGGAGAAGTCGGTGACGAGACCGTGGAGCGTGTTCGGGGAGCCGATCAGCACAGGGGTGGGCATGTTACGGCCCCGCCCCTTGGCCTCCAGCAGGTCACCGACGGCCTCCTTGGTGAACGCGTCGGCGCCGATGCCGTACACCGTGTCGGTCGGGAGGACCACGAGTTCGCCCCGGCGGACGGCGGACGCGGCCTCACGCAGACCCGTCGTGCGGTCGGTCGCGTCGTTGGTGTCGTATCGCCGTGCCATGTCTAGCGGGCCTCCTCGTACACGTACTGCGGGATCGAAGTCGCGGCGGTGGTCACGGCAGTGCCTTGCGGGCCGTCGCGAACCGGGGGCGGTTGTTGAGGTCCGGGTGGTCGGCCGCGTCGGCCCAGCCCCGCTCCTCGGTGAAGATCCACGGCACCTGGCCGCCCTGGGTGTCGGCGTGCTCGATGACGACGACGCCGCCGGGGCGCAGGAGCCGGTGTGCGGTCCGTTCCAGACCGCGGATGAGATCGAGGCCGTCCTCGCCGGAGAACAGGGCGAGCTCAGGATCGTAGTCCCGCGCCTCGGGAGCGACGTACTCCCATTCGGTGAGCGGGATGTAGGGCGGGTTGGAGATGACCAGGTCGACCTGGCCGTCCAGGTCGGGGAACGCGTCCAGGGCGTTGCCCTGACGGAGCTCGACCCTGGACCCCTCCACGTTCTTGCGGGTCCAGTGCAGCGCGTCCTCGGACAGCTCCACGGCGTGCACGCGCGAGCGCGGCACCTCCTGGGCGAGGGCGAGCGCGATGGCGCCGGAGCCGGTGCACAGGTCGACGATGCACGGCTCCACGACGTCCATCGCGCGCACGGCGTCTATGGCCCAGCCGACCACCGACTCCGTCTCGGGGCGGGGCACGAACACCCCGGGCCCGACTTGGAGTTCGAGATAGCGGAAGTAGGCCCGCCCGGTGATGTGCTGGAGCGGCTCGCGCTGCTCACGCCGGGCGATGACCTCCCAGTAGCGGGCGTCGAAGTCCGCGTCCTTCACGGAGTGCAGCTCGCCCCGCTTCACGCCGTGCACGAACGCGGCGAGCTCCTCCGCGTCGTTGCGCGGCGAGGGCACGCCGGCGTCGGCCAGCCGCTGGGTGGCCTGGGCCACCTCCGCGAGCAGCACGCTGCGGGGGCTCGGGGTTCGCCCCCCGATGAATTGCTGCACGCAAGTCCTCCGTGTCGTACTCGTACGTGCGTACGTCCCTTACGTCTACGTCCTTACGCGGCCGCCAGCTTGGCCGCCGAGTCCGCGTCGACGCACGCCTGGATCACCGCGTCGAGGTCGCCGTCCAGGACCTGGTCCAGGTTGTAGGCCTTGAAGCCGACCCGGTGGTCCGAGATGCGATTCTCCGGGAAGTTGTAGGTACGGATCTTCTCGGAGCGGTCGACGGTGCGGACCTGGCTGCGGCGGGCGTCGGCGGCTTCCCGCTCCGCCTCCTCCTGGGCCGCCGCGAGCAGCCTGGAGCGCAGGATACGCAGTGCCTGCTCCTTGTTCTGTAGCTGGCTCTTCTCGTTCTGGCAGGAAGCGACGACTCCGGTCGGAATGTGCGTGATGCGCACGGCGGAGTCGGTGGTGTTGACGGACTGCCCGCCCGGGCCGGACGACCGGTACACGTCGATGCGGAGGTCGTTCGGGTTGATCTCGACGTCGACCTCCTCGGCCTCGGGGGTGACGAGGACACCCGCGGCCGACGTGTGGATACGGCCCTGGGACTCGGTCGCCGGGACACGCTGCACGCGGTGCACGCCGCCCTCGTACTTCATCCGGGCCCAGACGCCCTGGCCGGGCTCGGTGGCACCCTGGCCGCCCTTGGTCTTCACCGCGACCTGGACGTCCTTGTAGCCGCCCAGCTCGGATTCGGTGGCGTCGATGATCTCGGTCTTCCAGCCGACCCGCTCCGCGTACCGCAGATACATCCGCAGCAGGTCACCGGCGAACAGCGCCGACTCGTCGCCGCCCGCGCCCGCCTTGATCTCGAGGATGACGTCCTTGTCGTCGCTGGGGTCGCGCGGGACGAGAAGAAGCCGCAGCTTCTCCGTCAGCTCCTCGCGCGTCCGCTCCAGCTCCTTGACCTCGGCCGCGAAGTCCGGGTCGTCGGCGGCGAGTTCCTTCGCCGTCTCGATGTCGTCGCCGGTCTGCTTCCAGGAGCGGTACGTGGCGACGATCGGGGTGAGCTCGGCGTAGCGCTTGTTGAGCTTGCGCGCGTTGGCCTGGTCGGCGTGGACCGACGGGTCGGCGAGCTTCGTCTCCAGGTCGGCGTGCTCAACGACCAGGTCCTCGACGGCCTCGAACATCTTGGGCTCCTGAACTGCGTAAGAAAGAAGGGGGAAGGCGGGCGACCAAAAACGCCGGTCCCGGCGCGCCTGTGAGGGGCGCGGCCGTGGACCGGCGAATGGGAGCTCGCTACTTCTTGGAGCCGGCAGCAGCCTTGCCGAAGCGGGCCTCGAAGCGGGCCACACGGCCACCGGTGTCGAGGATCTTCTGCTTGCCCGTGTAGAACGGGTGGCACTCGGAGCAGACCTCGGCGCGGATGGTGCCGCTGTCGATCGTGCTACGGGTGGTGAACGACGCGCCACAGGTGCAGCTGACCTGCGTCTCGACGTACTCGGGGTGGATGTCGCGCTTCAAGGTGTCTCCTAGTTTCGGGAGGGCGCCGGGTCGCATCCGCGGGATGCGGGGGCGTGAACCGGAGCCGACGTACCAGTCTGCCAGGACTGGGGCCATCCCCCAAAACCGGGGGGACCCGTGATCTATTCCAGGAAGCTCACGAAGCGCTCACCACACCCTTGGCGTCGCCCTTGGCCGTGCCCTCCGTGGCCGACTTCGGGATCGGCTTGTCGTTCTTCAACGCCGTCCACACCTGCTTCGCCTTCGCCTCGGCCACGATCACCCGGTTCGGGTCGGCCGGGTCGTACTGGACCGGCATCGTGACCATGTTCATGTTCTTGGAGCTGATGCCCTTGAGGCCGCTCGCGAAGGACATGAGCTTGTTGACGGAGCCCAGGTCGGAGTCGGTGGTCACCGTCTTCGTGGCGGTGTTGGCCAGGTCGTAGAGCCTCTTTGGGTTGCCGAAGAGGTCGATGTCCTTGATCTGGTTGATCAGTGCCTTGACGAAGGCCTGCTGGAGCTGGATACGGCCGAGGTCGGAGCCGTCGCCGACGCCGTGCCGGGTGCGGACCAGCCCGAGGGCCTGCTTGCCGGTGAGCTGGTGGGTGCCGGCCTTGAGGTCGAGGTGGCTGTCGGGGTCGTTGATGTTCTTGGTGGTGGTCACCTCGACGCCGCCGAGCTCGTCGATGAGCTTCTGGAAGCCGGAGAAGTCGACCTCCAGGTAGTGGTCCATGCGGATGCCGGTGACGGACTCGACCGTCTTCACGGTGCAGGCGGCGCCACCCGTGGTGTACGCCTCGTTGAACATCACGCCGGACGCGGCGGCGTGCGTGTCTCCGCCCGCGTCGGTGCACTGGGGGCGGTCGATGAGGGTGTCCCGCGGGATGGAGACCACGCTGGCCTTCTTGTGGCCCTCGTAGACGTGCACGATCATCGCCGTGTCCGAGCGGGCGCTGCCGTCGTCGGTGCCGCCGCCGAGCTTCTTGTTGCTGCCGGAGCGGGTGTCCGAGCCGAGGACGAGGATGTTCTCGGAGCCGTTGTCGACCTTCTCCGGGCGTTCGGTGCCCAGGGCCTGGTCGATGTCGACGCTCTTGAGGTTGCCGTTGAGCTTGAAGTACAGGTACCCGGCGCCGGTGCCGCCCAGGATCACGATCCCGGCGGCCGTCCAGGCCATGATCAGCAGGCCCTTGCGCTTGTCGCGGGGCTTGCGTCGGCGGCCCTTGGCGCGGTGGCGGGGACCTGTGCTGCCGGTCTCGCCCGGTATGCCGGGCTCCGGCGTGCTCTCGGCGGACACTGTGCTCCTCGGTTCTCGTCCGGTCGGTTACCCCCTGCTTTCAGGGACAGGCGTGGCCATTTGGCCCGTACCACACCATCGTCGCCCCGTCCGGTCAGACGGGGAAACTCGGAGAAGGGTTGCACAACGGACCGTGCCCACCGCCGGGGAGCGATGGGCACGGTCCGTAGTCGGCGATCCCGGGCAGGCCGGTCTCACCTGCGGTTTCAGCCCAGGGTGTCGTACTGCTCGTAATCGGTGCCGACGGACTTCGGTGTGCTGAAGATCTCGCTCGTGGCCTTTCCGGTGCCCGGGTACAGAGAGAGCGTGCCGCCGGTGTCACGGGCCAGGAAGTCGGCCCAGCCTTCGCCGGTGCCGGACTTGCCGGTGCCCTTGAACAGGTAGATGCATCCGCCCGTCGCACTGCGCGCGGTCCGATCGGTCCTGCCGTCGCCGGTGAAGTCACCGTGGCCGCGCAGGGAGTTGTACCGGTTCCAGCCGGAGCCGACCTTCACTCGGTGCCGAAGGGGCCGTTGCCGCCCAGAGGATCGTGCCGGGAGAGCTACCCGTCGGGGTGCTTGCACCCCGAGGATCGCAGGAGAGGGGACCAGCCCCACCGAGGACTTCGCGCCAACCCACAGGGTCGTAGGACGCGGATCACCGAGCCTGTGTCTCCCGCCATCGGCGGACGTCCTGACTCTGTCGCCGCCGCTCTTGGGTGCCCGCGCAGGTCATGCCGGACGGGCGGGCAGCGTGGCCGTCTTCAGCGTGCCGGAGATGTCCTGGCCGGCGGAGCTGGTCCTGCCCCAGCCGTAGACCTTGGCGCTCGTGCCGGCGGCGTACGAGGCGGTGCCACGGGACGTCGTCATGCGGATCGGCGTCGCGTGGCACGACGGTGCCGACGACGGCACCCGCGACCCGCCGCCCCAGCTCGGCGAGCGAGGGCGAACTGGTCGCGGGCTTCACGGTGGGCGTGGGCAGCGCGGTCGCGGCCCCCGCGGACGAGGTCAGCAGCGCGGCGGCGACGGCCGCGGCGACACCGACGGCGGCAGCGGCAGCGGGCAGCGGGCAGCCCGAAACGCATCCGGCGGCTGTGCGGGGCGCGCGCATGCGCCCGTCCCTCTCAGCGCCAAAAGGCCGCCCCCCGTCACTGTTGTGACGAGGGGCGGCCTCAACGCCCCTCAGGGGCGCGGGGCTGTATTGAATGTGCGGCTCCGCCGCGCGGGCGCGATCCACCACGAACCACCCGCACTCGACTGGCAGCCCGCGACCCCGGGCTACTAGTCGCCGTTACCCGGCGTAGGCGTGGTCTTCTGAATCTGCATCAGGAACTCGGCGTTCGACTTCGTCTGCTTCATCTTGTCGAGGAGCAGCTCGACCGCCTGCTGCTGGTCGAGCGCGTGCAGCACCCGGCGCAGCTTCCAGACGATGGCGAGCTCGTCGGGGGCGAGCAGGATCTCTTCCTTACGGGTACCGGACGCGTCGACGTCCACCGCCGGGAAGATGCGCTTGTCGGCGAGCTTCCGGTCGAGCTTGAGCTCGGCGTTACCCGTGCCCTTGAACTCCTCGAAGATCACCTCGTCCATGCGGGACCCGGTGTCGACGAGAGCGGTGGCCAGGATGGTGAGCGAGCCACCGTCCTCGATGTTGCGCGCGGCACCGAAGAAGCGCTTCGGCGGGTACAGCGCGGTCGAGTCGACACCACCGGACAGGATGCGGCCGGAGGCGGGCGCGGCGAGGTTGTACGCACGGCCCAGACGCGTGATCGAGTCGAGCAGCACGACGACGTCGTGGCCCAGCTCCACCAGGCGCTTGGCGCGCTCGATGGCGAGCTCGGCGACCGTCGTGTGGTCCTCGGCCGGGCGGTCGAAGGTCGAGGAGATGACCTCGCCCTTGACCGACCGCTGCATGTCGGTGACCTCTTCCGGACGCTCGTCGACGAGGACGACCATCAGGTGGCACTCGGGGTTGTTGTGCGTGATCGCGTTGGCGATCGCCTGCATGATCATGGTCTTGCCGGTCTTCGGCGGGGCCACGATCAGACCGCGCTGGCCCTTACCGATCGGCGACACGAGGTCGATGATGCGGGTGGTCAGCACGCCCGGGTCGGTCTCCAGACGGAGCCGGTCCTGCGGGTACAGCGGGGTGAGCTTGTTGAACTCCGGGCGGCCGCGGCCGTGTTCGGGCGCCATGCCGTTGACGGAGTCGAGACGCACGAGCGCGTTGAACTTCTCGCGCCGCTCGCCTTCCTTGGGCTGACGGACCGCACCGGTGATGTGGTCGCCCTTGCGCAGGCCGTTCTTGCGGACCTGGGCGAGGGAGACGTACACGTCGTTCGGACCCGGCAGGTAGCCGGACGTACGGATGAAGGCGTAGTTGTCGAGGATGTCCAGGATGCCCGCGACAGGGATCAGGACGTCGTCCTCGGCGATCTGCGGCTCGGAGGCGATGTCGTCGCGGCCGCGACGGCCACGACGGTCGCGGTAACGCCCGCGACGGCCACGCCGGCCGCCCTCGAAGTCGTCGTCGTCCTGCGGGCCGTTGTCACGCTGACGGTCCTGACGGTCCTGACGGTCCTGACGGCCGCCGCCCTGCTGCTGGCCCTGCTGGCGGTCCTGACGGCCGCCGCCCTGCTGGTCGTCGCCCTTGCGACGGTCACCGCGGTCCCCGCGGTCACGGTCCCGGCCGCGCTCACGGCGGTCGCGGCGGCGGCCCTCCGCGCCCTCACCGGCGTCGCCCTGCTGGCCCTGCGGCTGCGCGGGCGTCTCGGCCTTCGGCTCGCTCTTCGCCTCGGCGGCGACCGTCTCGGGGGCGGCCGCGGGGGCACCGGCGTCGGCGGTGGCGCGGCGACGGCGGCGCTCGGCCGGGGCGTCGTCGCTGGCCGGCTGGCCGGGGATCTCGATCTGCTGCTGGGCCACGGCCTTCTCGGCGGGGGCCTCGGTGGCCTTCTCCGCCTTCTTCGCGGCGGCGGCCTCGTCACCCGTACGGGCGCGGGAGGTGGCGCGGCGCTTCGGCTTGGTCTCGGTGGCGGTCTCGGCCTTCGCCGGGGCGGCGCCTGAGCCGGCCTGCGCCTCCTTGATGACCTCGATCAGCTGGCTCTTGCGCATACGCGCCGTGCCCCTGATGCCGAGGCCGGATGCGACCTGCTGCAACTCGGCCAGCACCATGCCCTCGAGGCCGGTACCGCGGCGCCGCCGGGAGCCGGCACCGGTGGCAGGCGCGGAGGCGTCCGTGGCGGGCGCGGCAGCGGTCTCCTCGACACGTGCGCCCATCAGATCGGTGGTGTCGCTCACGAAGGGTCCTTCCCTGGAGCGGACGTCGGCCTGTCTGGCTCGGCGACCGGTTGTGCTGTCCGGCTTCGGTCCCTGGTGTGTGGACCGTGCCGGGGCGGTGGTCCGCCAATGCGGCGGAGGAATATCTGGTGATGGCGCTTCCCAGAACCGTGGCACTGAGTGTCTGTGTCACTCGGCTCGGTCGCGCCGGTTCCGGAGCGTGCCCGGCAAGTCGCTCAGTGCCCGCGTACGAGGTACTGCCCGCGTACGTCGTACGAAACACAGTGCGGCTTGGGAGGCTCCCGGAAGAATGTCTGTCCCGGACGGGGACACGAAGCACCTCGCCATGGTGGGGTCGGGTGCAGACTTGAGGTTAACACTACCGGATCCAACAAACATTCCCCCTCTCGAAATCCGGCAAGCGCGCGCTTTTATTCGACTCAGCCGGGCGCAAGCGGCAACACGCTCGCTCCCTGTGCGTCGAGATCGAGCCGGTTCGCGGCCCAGCCCTCGCCTGCCAGATGGGCCACCTTGTCGGCGCTGTCCACGTCGGCCAGCGCGAGCACGGTGGGTCCCGCTCCTGAGATGACTGCCGGGACTCCGTCGGCCCGCAGTCGCTCCACCAGCGCGGCGCTCTCCGGCATGGCCGGTGCGCGGTACTCCTGGTGGAGACGGTCCTCGGTGGCGGGCAGCAGCAGCTCGGGGCGCCTGGTCAGGGCCTCGACGAGCAGGGCTGCACGGCCCGCGTTGGTGGCGGCGTCGACGTGCGGGACGGTGCGCGGGAGCAGGCCGCGCGCGGTCTCGGTGAGGACCGGCTTTCCGGGCACGAAAACCACCGGAACGATGGAATCGGCGGGATCCATCCTGATGGCCCGGGCGGCGCCGGCCTCCATCCAGGAGAGGGTGAACCCGCCGAGCAGACAGGCCGCGACGTTGTCGGGGTGGCCCTCGATCTCGGTGGCCAGCTCCAGCAGGGCGGCGTCGTCGAGCTTGGCCTCGCCGCCTATGGTCACGGCGCGGGCGGCGACGATGCCGGCGCAGATGGCGGCCGAGGAGGAGCCGAGGCCGCGGCCGTGCGGAATGCGGTTGGCGCAGACGATCTCCAGGCCGCGCGGCTGCCCGCCGAGCAGATCGAAGGCGGTGCGCAGGGAGCGTACGAGAAGGTGCTTTTCGTCACGCGGCAGTGTCTCGCTGCCCTCACCCGCGATGTCGATGTGCAGCCCGGAGTCGGCCACCCGGACGACCACGTCGTCGTAGAGCCCCAGCGAGAGGCCGAGGGCGTCGAAGCCCGGCCCGAGGTTGGCGCTGGTGGCGGGGACGCGCACCCGGACGGCGGCGGCGCGGAACGCTGGACCGGCCATCGCTTGATGACTCTCCTTGAGCTGCGTGATGGTCGAAGACATTCGATGACGTACGAGAACCCCTGGGGGCCGCTTCCGGGCCGCGGAGACGGCGCGGCACCGCGCCCCATGCGGAGGCATATGCGGCGGGCGGGTTCGGTACAGCCTATCGAAGGTAGGTTCTGTGGCGACATAGGGCGCACAGGAGGCGCACGATGCGTGTCGTATGCCCCCTGTGCACCCCCTGTAGGGAAATTCCCCAGGCGAGCGCCCTCTTACTCGCTTTCACGAGCCCCGTACGACGGCTCTGGCGACCGCTCTGCGACGGGGTACGGACTCGCCTACGCCAGCCCGAGCCGCTCGGCCGCCGTCGCCGCGTCGACCGGGACGGTGACGGGCTGCGGGGCGCCGGCGACGGCCCAGTCGGGGTCCTTGAGGCCGTTGCCGGTGACGGTGCAGACGATGGTCTGGCCCGGGTCGACCTTGCCCTGCTCGGCGGCCTTCAGCAGGCCGGCGACGGACGCGGCGGAGGCGGGCTCGACGAAGACGCCCTCCTGCGCGGCCAACAGCCGGTAGGCGCGCAGGATTTCACGGTCCGTCACCTCGTCGATGAACCCGCCGGACTCGTCCCGCGCGGCGAGCGCGAACTGCCAGGACGCCGGGTTGCCGATGCGGATGGCGGTGGCGATGGTCGACGGGTCCTTGACGACCTCGCCGCGCACGATGGGCGCGGAGCCGGAGGCCTGGAAGCCCCACATGCGCGGGGTCCGCTTGGCGATGCCGTCGGCGGCGTACTCCGTGTACCCCTTCCAGTACGCGGTGATGTTGCCCGCGTTGCCCACCGGCAGGACGTGGATGTCGGGGGCGTCGCCCAGCATGTCCACGATCTCGAAGGCGGCCGTCTTCTGCCCCTCGATACGCACCGGGTTGACCGAATTGACCAGTGCCACGGGGTAGTTGTCGCTCAGGTCGCGGGCGAGCGCGAGGCAGTCGTCGAAGTTGCCGTCGACCTGGAGGATCTTCGCGCCGTGCACGAGGGCCTGGCCCATCTTGCCGAGCGCGATCTTGCCCTGTGGGACGAGAACGGCCGAGACCATGCCCGCGCGTACGGCGTAGGCGGCGGCGGAGGCCGACGTGTTGCCGGTGGAGGCGCAGATGACAGCCTTGGCCCCCTCCTCCTTCGCCTTGGTGATGGCCATGGTCATACCGCGGTCCTTGAAGGACCCGGTGGGGTTGGCGCCTTCCACCTTGAGGTGGACCTCGCAGCCCGTGCGCTCGGAGAGCACCTGCGCGGGCACGAGGGGCGTGCCGCCCTCGCGGAGCGTCACGACCGGCGTGGTGTCGGAGACGGGCAGCCGGTCCCGGTACTCCTCGATGATTCCGCGCCACTGGTGGGTCATTGCTGGTTACTCTCCTTCAACCCGCATGATGCTGGCGACACCCCGCACGGTGTCGAGCTTGCGCAGCGCCTCCACGGTCCCGGTGAGGGCCGCGTCGGACGCACGGTGGGTGACGACGACGAGGGATGCCTCACCGTCCTTGCCCTGCTGGCGAACCGTATCGATCGAGACACCGTGCTCGGCGAACACGGTCGCCACCTGGGCGAGAACGCCCGGTTTGTCCGCCACGTCGAGGCTGATGTGGTAGCGCGTGACGACGTCACCCATCGGCGAGACGGTCAAGGCGGCGTACGCCGACTCGCCGGGCCCCGTTGCCCCGCTGAGCCGGTTGCGGCAGACGGCGACGAGGTCGCCGAGCACGGCCGAGGCGGTCGGCGAACCGCCCGCGCCAGGGCCGTAGAACATGAGCTGACCGGAGGCGTCGGACTCCACGAACACGGCGTTGTACGCGCCGCGCACTGAGGCGAGCGGATGGGTCAGCGGGATCATGGCGGGGTGCACGCGCGCGGTGACCGACTGGCCGTCCTCGGCCCGCTCGCAGATGGCGAGCAGCTTGATGGTGCAGCCCATGTTCTTCGCGGAGGCGAAGTCGGCGGCGGTCACCTCGGTCATGCCCTCGCGGTAGACGTCGTCGAGGCGCACGCGCGTGTGGAAGGCGATACCGGCGAGGATGGCGGCCTTGGCGGCGGCGTCGAAGCCCTCGACGTCGGCGGTGGGGTCGGCTTCGGCGTACCCCAGGGCGGTGGCCTCGTCGAGGGCCTCCTGGTAGCCGGCCCCTGTGCTGTCCATCTTGTCGAGGATGAAGTTGGTGGTCCCGTTGACGATGCCGAGGACCCGGTTGACCTTGTCGCCGGCGAGGGACTCGCGCAGCGGCCGGATCAGCGGGATGGCACCGGCGACCGCGGCCTCGTAGTAGAGGTCCTTGTTGTTCGCCTCGGCCACGGCGTGCAGGGCGGCCCCGTCCTGGGCGAGGAGCGCCTTGTTCGCGGAGACGACGGAGGCGCCGTGCTCGAAGGCGGTGGTGATGAGGGTGCGGGCGGGCTCGATGCCCCCGATGACCTCGACCACCACATCGATGTCGCCGCGTTTGACGAGGGCGGTGGCGTCGGTGGTGATGAGCGCGGGGTCGATGCCCTCACGGACCTTGGAGGGCCGCCGTACGGCCACGCCCGCGAGCTCCACGGGGGCCCCGATCCGGGCGGCGAGGTCGTCGGCGTGCGTCGTCATGATGCGCGCCACCTCTGAGCCGACAACCCCACAGCCCAGCAGCGCCACCTTCAGCGGACGCGTACGCATCATCCGACCTCGTTTCCTCATACCGTCTACGGTTGCACCAGTCTCACTCACCGGACGGGAGTTTCTGCCCTTCGTCCGGATCGTGAGACATCGATTTCATTTGTACGGAGTGGAAGACAGGAGATCTTCCTCCCGCCTTCCGCCCCGGGTCCTTCTCCTGCCGGGACTACCGACTACCCGACATCGAGACGCAGGAGGTCCTCCTCCGTCTCACGCCGGACGATCACCCGGGACCCGCCGTCGTTCACGGCGACGACGGGCGGCCGGAGCACATGGTTGTAGTTGCTGGCCATGGACCGGCAGTACGCCCCGGTCGCCGGTACGGCGATCAGGTCACCCGGTGCCAGGTCGGAGGGCAGGAACGCGTCCTTCACGACGATGTCCCCGCTCTCGCAGTGCTTGCCGACGACTCGGGCGAGCATGGGCTCGGCGTCGCTCGTCCGGGACACCAGGGCGACGCTGTACTCGGCGTCGTACAGCGCCGTACGGATGTTGTCCGACATGCCGCCGTCGACGGAGACGTACGTCCGCAGCCCGTCGAGGGGCTTGATGGTGCCGACCTCGTAGAGCGTGAAGGCGGTCGGCCCGACGATGGCCCGCCCGGGCTCGACGGAGATACGCGGGGTCCGCAGCCTGGCGGCGTCGCACTCGCGGCTGACGATCTCCGTCAGGGCCTTGGCGATCTCGTGGGGCTCGCGGGGGTCGTCGTCACTCGTGTACGCGATCCCGAGGCCACCGCCGAGGTCGATCTCGGGCAGCTCGACCCCGTGCTCGTCCCGGATGTCCTTGAGCAGCCCGACGACGCGGTGCGCGGCGACCTCGAAGCCGGACATGTCGAAGATCTGCGACCCGATGTGGCTGTGAATCCCGATGAGCTCGAGCCCGTCGAGCTGAAGCGCCCGCCGCACGGCCTCGGCGGCCTGCCCCCCGGCGAGCGGGATGCCGAACTTCTGGTCCTCGTGGGCGGTGGCGATGAACTCGTGCGTATGCGCTTCCACACCCACGGTGATACGGATCTGGACCCGCTGCCGCTTGCCGAGTTCCTGCGCGATGTGCGCGACCCGCACGATCTCCTGGAAGGAGTCGAGGACGATACGCCCGACACCGGCCTCGATGGCGCGGTGGATCTCTTCCTTCGACTTGTTGTTGCCGTGGAAGGCGATGCGGTCGGCGGGCATGCCGGCCGACAGGGCGGTGGCGAGCTCGCCCCCGGAGCACACATCCAGGTTGAGCCCTTCCTCGTGCAGCCACCTGACGACGGCACGGGACAGGAACGCCTTGCCGGCGTAGAACACGTCGGCGTCGGCCCCGAAGGCACCGCGCCAGGCCCGGGCCCGGGCACGGAAGTCGGCCTCGTCGAGGATGTAGGCGGGGGTGCCGTGCTGTTCGGCGAGGCTCTTCACGTCGATACCGCCGACGGTGACGACGCCGTCGGCATCCCGGCCGACGGTCTGGGCCCACACCTTCGGGTCGAGGGTGTTGAGGTCGGCGGGCGGGGCGGAGTAGTGGCCCTCGGGGAGGACGTCGGCGTGGCGGGGCCCGGCGGGGTGTGCGGAACGGCTCATGACTTTCGTGGGCTCTCTCAGAGGTGTTCGGGTGCGTCGATGCCGAGCAGGGACAGGCCACCGGCCAGCACCGTCCCGGCGGCTTCGGCGAGCGCGAGCCGGGCACGGTGGGCGGCCGAGGGTTTCTCCGCACCGCGGGGCAGGACGGCGGGCAGCAGCGGCAGAACGGCATCGGCGACGCTGACGAGATGCCGGGCGAGCCGATCGGGCGCGCGGTGCGCCGCCGCTCGGGCGAGGACGCGGGGGTGGTCGGCGAGAAGGGCGGTGACGTCGTGTCGTACGTCCCCGGGTTCGGCGGCGAACCCCAGGTCGGCGGCGTTACGGCTGAGGGCCCGGGTGCGGGCGTGGGCGTAACGGACGCGGAAGAGAGGGTTGCTCTCACGCTGGACGAGGTGCTCGTCGGTGATACGGGGCCGGTCGTGCCCGGCGGGGTGAAGCAGCGCCCAGCGGGCGGCGTCGCGGCCGAGCGGAAGCGGGTCGGCGGGCGCCGGCACGGGCCGTACACCGACGTCGAGCGGCGCCGGGGCGTCGGCACTGCCATGAGCATCGACCCGCACACCGAGAACGGCCTCCCACTCCGGCTCGGGCCGGCCCTCGCAGCTGGTGCGGACGAGGGCACCCTGGGAGCGGAGGAGACGGGCGAGGACGTCCGTGACGACGACGGCACGGACGTCGTGGGCGCAGTGCAGTTGCAGAACGTGCCCGAAGAGGTCTCCGTGGCTGCTGCACGCGCGGGGCGGGCCCTGCCCGTCAGGCCGACCACGCCCGTCGGGCTCGCTACGGCCGCGGTGCCCGCTGTGCCTGCCGTGCCCGGCGTGCCTGCCGGGCCCGTCGGCGAACCCGTACCGCGTTCCGCGCCGCAGGATCTCCTCGACGAGGGCGGCGGGTGCGGTGTCGCGCAGGCTGATGTTGATGAATCCGGGCCCGGTGACGACGACGTCGGCGACGCCGTCCGCGTCGACGAGGTGCGGCCGCAGAATCTCGGCGACGCGCAGGGACGGCTCCCCCGCCGGGCGGGCGAGCTGGAGGGCGATGTTGGTGGCGTAGTCACCACAGCCACCGGGCCCGGGAACGGTCACCACGGCCCGCTCCGGCACGGCGACGCGCAGCTCCCCCTCATCGACAGCACGACGCACCGCGCGCAGCACGGTACGGGAGAGCTCGACGGGGGTCACGGGACAAGCGTAGGGGAGGAGGGGGGTGGGTATGCGAACGGGTTTGGGCTGGGTCCCGGGATGTGGACGGGTGACGGTAACGGGGCGAGGTAGGCGACGGCGCGGGGAGAGGAGGGGCTGACTGGGGACCGATGCCGTGTCAGGAGCCGGCGCGCCCGGCGGCTTCTCCGGCGGCCCCCAGGACGCCACCGACCACGGCCGCGTCAGCAGTCCTGCCCGCCCGATCTACTCTGTCCAACCGATCTGCCCTGTCCGACCGATCCACCCTGTTCGGCCGATCCACCCTGTTCGGCCGATCTGCCCTGCCCGACGGGTCCGGCCTGTCCACGCCTCTGCCCTCGCCCCCGCCTTCATGCTCCCCCGCCCGCTCCCCGCCCGGGTTCCGCTCGATCAACCGCCGTACGAGGCTGACGAGTTCGGCGGGCTCGAAGGGCTTGGCGAGGAAGGCATCCACGCCGACGTCGAGGCCGGTGTCGACCTCGTACTGGGTGCAGGCGCTAATGATGGCGAGGGGGAGATCGCGGGTACGGAGATCGGAACGCAGTCGCGCGGCGGTGCGCAGCCCGTCGAGGCGGGGCATGACCACGTCGAGGGTGACCACATCGGGGCGCACCTGATGAACGACTTCCAGACACTCGGCACCATCGGCCGCGGTCACCACCTCGAACCCCTCCAGCTCGAGATTGACCCTGATCAGCTGCCGGATGACCTTGTTGTCGTCCACAACAAGCACCCGGCCCGACGCGCCTGGCACAACTCGAGAGTAGGTCGGGACCGGCCACCGCGTCCGGGTTTTCCCCACTTCCACCCCGTGCGGGCGAGCCACCCCAGGTCACGGCAGGTGCCATCGCCCCTTAAACCCGTTCATGAACACCCCCCAAGAGCTGGTAGGGTTCTACCCGTCGCCGCCAAGCAAGGCGCCCGACACGCCCCCGTAGCTCAGGGGATAGAGCAACGGCCTCCGGAGCCGTGTGCGCAGGTTCGAATCCTGCCGGGGGCACTCGCCTGGTCATAAAGTTGAAACGAGACTTGACCAGGGCGGATGCCAGCAGAAAAGGGCGGGAGTCAGTCTCACTGACTCCCGCCCTTTCTCACTCTCTCTCACTGTTTGTGCGTGAGGAGTGCGTGAGCCACGCACGGCTCACTCAGCCTCTGGCAGGTCCCATCCCATGGCCTTTTCGATCATCTTGTTATTCGCCTCCTCGCTGTTGTCGAGACAGCCCGCGTAGTGGCGGTCGATGACCTCCGGGGAGGTGCCCGCGCGGCGGGCCACCTCCGCCACCGGGAGGCCGGAGCGGAGCCAGTCCGTGATGCACGTGGCTCGCCCGTCGTACGGCTTGCGCGCCAGAGGCGACGTGACCTTGTGCGGCGGGAAGGCCAGGGGGCGAGCCTCCTGCCACACGCGCCAGTAGCTGGACGTGCCCACTAGGCCGCCCCGCTCGTTCTGGAACAGCCGGCCGTCCGCCGCGGTGCCGAACTCCTTCACGTGCGCCCGGAGCATCGCCACCAGGACAGGCGGAATCGGCACCGGGCGGTCCGCCTCGGGGTCCCGCATCTTCAGCCCCCGCTTGTCGTGCCGCTCGCCGGAATCGGTCCACTTCTTGCCCGATACGGGGCGTGTTTCCCGAAGGGTGAGCACACCCCACCCCGATTCCGGCAAGTAGCAGTCGTCCAATCGCAGGCCCACGACTTCCGCCGGGCGCATCGCCGCGTACAGAATGCATCCGAAGAAAGCGACCAGACGTCTCCCCCGGTTCCGATGCACCGAACCTACATATGAGACGGCCGTCAGGAACTCCCGCCCCTGCACGGCGTTCATGAGAACTCGCGGGTCAATCGGACCACTTGCAGCAGTCGCGGGCCGCTCCAATCTAGCGATCGGATTTTCGTCCAGATATCCCTTCTGGATTGCGTAGGCGATGGCCGCGTTGAAACCGCGACGGCGCCTCTTGTACGTGTCCTTAGCCGCCAACTTACCGTCCAGCTTGTAGGCAAGTCGATAGTGGACGTCCTCGGCGATAACGGATTCCCTCAACGCCGAGAGAGGGCGGGAGTTCTCGGCAAGCCACGCACAAACCTTTTCCAGCTCCGCCGGGGGCTCCTCGTTCTCGCTGCCCGGCACGACGGCCCACCTGATCGCGCGTCGTACAGCCTCAGGCTCTGGAGCGTCAGGCCTGTCCTCCATCATGCCAAGGGCCGAAGAAGCCAAGCTGTCGGCGAACCCTTCTCGCGTCTTTGCCGCTACCGTACGCCAGCGGCGTTTCATGAACTCACGCGAGAAATTCCACCAATTGGGGTCCAGCTTCTCCTTAGCCTTTGCAGCTTCCACTGCTTCCGCCTGCCGAATCTCCGACTCGGGCAGACCTGACTCCACATCGAATGCTTCACCCTTGCGCACAGCCTTTCGCAGCTCTGAGCGGCGGTTATCGGCAAGCGCGGAAGACGCAAACGATGCGTAGCAGCGATTACCTGCGACGATCCAACGGAGTTGATAAGGGGCGGACTTACTTCTCACCTTACTCACACCCCAGATCCGGACGTCAGATGAAAAGGTGCGCTCTTCGCTCCCATCAGGGCGCTCACTCCCGTGAGCGCCCTGATTCGTCGTGCCTTTGGTCACGCAGCGTCCTCCCGCTCCGTCAACCAACGCTCGTACTCCGACCGCCTAATGCGTACGTCTCCATTCGGGAGCTTGATCGCGCGGGGCCCTTTACCAAGTTGACGCCACCGGTAAAAGGTCGACGGGGGAACTTTCAGATCGGCGATGACTTCTTTGATGGTCATTTTCTCGTCCACCACGCGGGCGCTCATGCCTCCGTCCTCTCTTCTGTTTTGCTCGGGGTCGGGACTCAGCCCTGGAGAATCCGCAACATCCGCCACACCGCAACATCGCTGGTCAGCGGCTTGGATCTGTGGCGGATGCCGGTTGTGTTGCGGATAGGTGCCGCCACGCGTGAACCTGGCGGCACCTGTCGAGTGGGCAGCGTTAGCCGACGCTGCGGAGGGTGCGTGTGTCGGTTTCCGCGAACATGTGGCGGGTTCCGGAAGGGCCTTCCGCCACAGATTCACCCCCGTTGACCTGCGGTGTTGCGGATGTTGCGGATGTTGCGGACTTCTGGGGGTCCGGGGGGGCAGTAGCGGGCCCAGGCGTCGCTGAGGTCTTCCGCGTAGTAGCCCTTGGGGGTCGTGGCTCCGACCCGGATTCCGCGGGGCTTGATGGGGCTGTTGTCGGGGCGCACATACTGGCTGAGGAGCTTGGACAGGGCACGTGCGGTGAGCGGCTTGACGCCCTGTCCGTCCTCGCTCATGTCTGCCCACGGGGCGTCATCGAGGTTGAGGAGGACTTCCAGGATGGCCGCGGTGGGCATCCGGTCCACGCCGCAGAACACCTTGTCGCGCAGGTCGGTCAGCAGGCGTACCCCGAGGGATGCCTGATCGCCCTCGGACGCAGACTTGATGAGCGCCACGCAGGCCGCGCGGGCCCGCGCGGGCCAGTGCCCGCCGGCCGCGTCCGCGACCGCGAGCAGGGGCTCCCACACGTCCGCCGGCCGGTCCGTGACGCCCTCAGGCATCTCCGGCCAGGCTTCGGCGACCTGGTCGTGGATGGTGGCGGTCCATTCGGCGAGCCGGTCGCGCAGGGCGTGGCCCTGCTTCTCGTGGACGCGGCGCCGGTAGGGCTCGCACTTCTCGTTGGGCGCCTTCTTACGCATGCGGATGATGACGGAGCGGGTCAGGATCGTGTCCGGCAGGGAGCCGAGTCCGGCCATGGCGACGGCACAGAACGAGTCGAACCAGCCTGCCTTTTGGTCTGAGCCCTCTCCGACGCAGCGCAGAGACTTGGCGCCGCGCCGGTACCCGGAGTTGAGGAACCCACGGACCTCTTCGTTGCCACCCGCCTTGGGGCCGAAGACGGTATCGATCTCATCGAAGAGAAGCGTCGGGGTGCCCTCATCTGCGGCAACCAGCCGAAAGAGCGCATTGGCCGAGGCGTTGACGGTGGTCGCGGCGCGCGGGGTCAGAGTCTCGATGATCTCCAGGGCCCGTGACTTCCCTGACCCCGGTTCGGGGCTGAGGAAGGCGATGCGGGCGGTGCCGTCGAGCGCGTCGATGAGGTGGGCGTGCGCGTCCCACAGGGCGACGGCGACGTAGGCGTGTTCGGTAGGGAAGACGTTGAAGCGGCGGTGGAACGCTTCGACCTCATCGAGCAGTGCGGCGCCGTCGATGGACGGGGCAAGCGTGGTGGTGTCAGTCATCGGGCGTTCCTCCCTTCGGTGTTGCAGGGTGGGCCCGACGTGCGGGACGTCGGGCAGAAGAGCTGAAAGGACGCCCTTCGGGCGACCTTCTTTCGGTCGCCCACCGCCCTCGTGCGAAAGGACACGGTGGCGTCCTGCGGCCCGTCGGGGGCGGGGGCGAGGCAATCCAGGAGGGGGGAGCAGGCGGCGATCACGCGGCCTCCCGCGGTGTGGCGTGGGCGAGGATCCAGTCCATGGCGCTGCGGATGGTCGTGCGGCACTCGGCAGCCGGCAGTCCCGTCGACTCCCCCGCGGCCTGGATTGCCTCCTCCACGGCGTGCCGGGGGATGTGTCCCCAGGCCACGAACCGGGCCACCTTGCACGTGCTCTTGTGCAGCGTGGCGTTCCGGCCGTCGGGCCCGCCCTCGGTGGCCGCCGCCACGACCGCGCATTCGCGTTCCAGGGCGGTGCGCGCGGCTTTGGTGCCGTCCCGTACCGGCGTGAGCGCGGGCGGGCGGACCGGTTGCGTGGGCTCGGCGAGCAGGGCGGCCAGCCATGCGGGCAGCGGCGCCACGGGGGCCGCCTCCGCGACCTCGTAGGCGCCCTGCCCGGTGGTGCTGCCGGCGGCGACGACGTAGCCGCCCCATGCGCGGGTGTCGATGCGCGGGCCGAGCCGCTTCACGCTGCACTTCAACCGCACCCCGGCCGGGGCGGTGAAGTACAGGTGTCGTCCCCCACTGGGAGTCCGCACCTGATAGGTGTACGGATGGGGCTCTCCGGTGCGCTCGCAGAGCGCCTTGAAGGAAGTGGCGCCGTCAGGCGCTCCTTCTTGCTCTTCCGCCTTGGGCACGTCCAGATCGATGACGAGCAGCCCGGCCGGGCCGGTCGCGATCCCCACGTTGTAGGGCCGGTGGGCCCATGCCGCGTGGATGAGGTTGGGGTCGGTGGTGGCGCGCTGTTCCGGGGTGCGGTGCCCGGCCGAGCACCGCCCCGTACGGGGGCAGGCCCGTTCGGGGTGCCCGGCGGGCCGCTTGGCGCCCGCGACCAGCGGGATGACGGGCCAGCCGCGCTCGCCGCACAACAGCGCCGCGGACAGCAAGTGCAGGGTCTCCAGGGACACCGTGAGGGACTCGCTCATGCCGCCACCCCCAGTGCGGGTGCGGCGAGGTGGGTGAGGGCGTGGCGTCCGATCCACTGGGTGTAAGCGGGTGGGATGCACTCGCGGATGCCGTCGCGGTTCATCCACGGCACCCCGAGCACGCGGCGGGCGAGGTCGACGCCGGTCACCTCGAACCCGGCGTCGACGTAGCCCTTGGCGGCGCCGCCCTGGCAGCAGTACAGGTCCAGCAAGCGTGGCCGGTGGCCGCGCACTCGCCGGATGAGGGCAGGTTGGGTCATGCTGGAGACCTCCAACAGGTCTGGTAAGGACTGGTTGGCAAGGGCGGCCCCGTGATCTTTGGCGAGAGTGGGGGGCCGCCCTTGGCGCAGCTAGAACGGGGGTTCGGCGTCCGATGCGGCCCCGGCGGAGCCGTTGGCCGCGGCCCACGGGTCGCCACCGGACGGGCCGTTCTGGGCGGTCCGCTTGCCGTTGATGGTCACGGTGGTGAAGCGGACCGAGGCGCCGATGTCGTCGACCTCGACGGCGAGCATCGAGCGGTTCTCGCCCTCCGGGGTCTGCCAGTCGTGCTGGCGCATCCGGCCGGCCGCCACCACACGCGAGCCCTTCCTGAGGCTGTCGGCGATGTGTTCGGCGAGGGTGCGCCAGGCGGCGCAGCGGTAGAAGGCGGTGGTGCCGTCCTTCCACTGGTTCGAGGTGCGGTCGAAGGTGCGCGGGGTGACGGCGATGGTGAACTTCGCCAGGGCCGCGCCGCCCTCGGTGAACTTCAGTTCCGGGTCGTCGGTCAGGTTGCCGACCAGGGTGATCGGGGTCTCTCCAAACGACATGCGATTACTCGCTTTCGGGTGTGGTGGGGCGGTGGTCGGAGGTGAAGTACAGGCGGGTGCGCTTGCGGTCGCGGGTGGGGTACTGGCGTGCCGGACCGGTGTCGAACGCGGCGGCCAGGGCCTGGCTGACGCGGTCGACGTCGTCCGGCTCGCAGATGACGCGGATCTCGAACACGAGGCTCCTTGGCGTCACTTGGAGCGGGCGAGTTTGAGGGTGATGCCGCCGACGCCGATGGGCCCGGCGGCTCCGGCGATGACGGTTGCGGTGTGGGCGGCGACGTCCATCAGCCAGCACAGGGCGGCGACGACGCCCCACGTGCCGAGCGCGGCGGCGCCGACGATGGCGAACGGCAGTAACAGCCGCCGCCAGGGGAAGCCCTGGGTGGTGGTGTCCTGGACGACGATGACGACGGGCTGTCCGGTGGCTTGTGCGCGGTTCCAGGTGTCGGCGGGGATGTGCGGGGCGAGGTGTCCGGGCGGTTCGCGGTGGTCGCGCATGTGGTGCTCCCTTCCGGCGAGCCGGGATAGGGCAGGCGCCCACCGGAGAGGTTCCGGCGGGCGCCTGCTGGTTACGGTGTGTGGTTGTACTGACTACTGGCTAGTGGCTACCGGCAAGCACAAACAGGCTGCTAGAGGCCCCTGGTGGCCAGTAGAGGGCCGTTCTACTGCCTAGTGGCAAGTTGCCACTAGCCAGTAGCCGGTAGCCGTGCGTGAGCGTTCAGGCGTGGTCGGGGTGGACGTAGACCGAGTGCGGTCCGTTGTCCCGGTAGACCAACTCGCCCCGCTCGGCCGCCGCCTTGAGCGCGTCGCGGACGGCCTGGCGACTGCGGCCCACGCGGTCGGCGACGGCGGACGGCTTCATGCCCGCCGCACCCGCCGATGCGATCGCGGTGATCGCGTCGGGCAGCCAGTCCGGCCCGCTCTCGCGCTGCTGGCCAGTGTTCGACTCCCGCTCCTCACGCAGAGCGGACAGGTTCAGCCCTTCGCGCTGCGGCCGTTCCAGCTCCGGGCGCGGTGCCGGGTCGGAGTGGTCGGGCTCGTCGGTGGTGCCGAACTGCTCGTCGATCTGGCCCATGAGGGCGTCCACGAGCCGGTCCACCTCCGACCCCGACCCCGCCTGTGGGGTGGGCGGGGTGTCCCGCTCGTTGCGCAGGGCGGACAGGTTGAGCCCCTGGCGCCCGTTGCCACGGTCGTGGCCGGGGGTGATGGGGGTGGGTTGCGGGTTGCCCATCCAGGCGATGCGGTCCGCGTCCCACCGTCGGGCGTACGCTTCCCCGGCCGCCTCCGCGGAGACCGCGTCGAGGCCGGGGTGGCGCTCGGACGTGGCGGCGACGATCTCGCGGATCTGGCTGGGCAGGATCCGCCAGCACTTGAACAACCCGGCCGGGGATTCGGGGGTTCCCATGAACCCGGCCCCCTTGTAGGGGGCTTGGTCGACCTTCAGGCCGCGGCTGCCGGGGAAGAGCTTGCCCAGGTCCATGCCTTCCTTCTCGCCGCCGGTCAGCGCGACCCTCACCTTGGCCTCGCGGCGGATCATGAGGTTGCCGAGCACGGAGCCGGTGGAGCCGAGCGCGGTCAGCACGGTGCGGATGCCCATCGCGCGCAGCATCCGGATCACTTCAAGGATCTTCGCCGCGAGCTTCTTCAGATCCTTGTCGGTGCTGGTGAGGATCTCCGCGCCCTCGTCGATGACCAGCATGATCTGCGGGATCGACGGGCCGATCGGCAACAGGTCGGTGTCCTCCCGCGCCATCAGGGACTGATAGGCGATCTTGCGCTGTTTGCCGATCCGCAGCAGCGCATCCAGCATCAAATGGGCCTCTTCGACCGTGCCCGCCAGCCAGTCGATCCCGGGGCGCAACGGGCGTTCCCCCGGCTCCGGTTGGTGCTGGAGGGCGGGCAGGACCCAGGACAGGCCGGCCGATCCTGCGTTCAGGTCGATGACGAACGTGAGGACATCGGTGGCGCGGGCGAACCCGGCCAGGATGACGTGGACCATGTTGGTCTTGCCCGACCCCGTCGGACCCACGACCAGGGCGCACTGCTCGCGCAGGTAGGTCTGGATCTGCTCCGCGTTCGAGCGGTAGCCCCACGGGATGCCGGTCAGCACCGACAGGGGGGCGTAGTCGGCGGGGTAGGTGGTCTCCCGTTCCAGGGCGTTGACGGTGGCCACGTCGATCAGGGTGCGGCCCTGGTGGATGCCGGGGCCGGCGGTGGCGGTGCAGCCGTGCGGCAGGTGCGCGTCCGCCGACAGTGCCGCCGCGCGGGCGGCGATCTGGTCGTAGGTGGTGCCGCCGGGGAGTTCGGCGTCGATGGTGAAGCCGGTGCCGGTCGGCCAGTGTTCCACCGCCAGGACCCGCACGGTCAGGCTGCACACCCGCTGGATGCGGTCGATCCACTCCTCGGCGATCGCGCGGCGCTCCTGGGACAACTCCAGCGCGACCGCCCGCTCTTCGGCGTGCAGGGCTTCCTCTTCGCGGGCTTCCTCGTACAGGTTCGTCGACCGCGTGGCGGTGCCGACGCCCACCCCGATCACGGCGAGGGAGCCGAGGGCCTGCCAGGTCAGCGGGCCGTCGGTGACGGCCCAGGTGGTCCATCCGGCGCCAATGAGCCAGGACGCGGCGCGGGCGGCGATGGTCCGGCCGGCGTTGCGCAGGCGGATGCCGGCGGCGGTGTGGCCGATGGCTCCGGCGGCGCCGACGGCGAGCGCCCAACCCGGGGGCATGGAGGTTGCGGCGCCGGTGGTGGCGACGGCGAACATGCCGGTGGTGGCGGACAGGGCGCCGGTCACGGGTCCGTGACCGGCCGCCCAGTCCCACACCGGGCCACTCACGGCTTCTACCTGCGATTCGCTGTTGTTCTGCTTGGTCATGGTGGCCTCGGTGGCAGTCATGGTCAGACGTTCCAGCCCTTCTCGGCCTCGGTGCCGTTGCGGGGGTCCTCGTGCCGGGCGATGTCCTGCGCGTGCACGTTGCGGAACAGCGGCACCAGGGTCTCGGCCGCATCCACGCCGTTGAGGAGCATGCGGTGGATGTCGTCGAACGCTCCGGCGACGTCCTTCTCGAAGGCGAACTCCTCATCCGAACGCTCGGCCAGGATGCGGAAGGTGTTGGCGACCGATAGCAGCGCGGTGGGCAGGTTGTCGATCATCGCGAGAACTTCCATGTTCCCGTCGGGCTCGTAGGTGCGGGCGGCGTTCTCCATCTCGGCTGCGGCCTCTTCGAACTTGAAACCAGACACGTTGATGGCCTCCTGAGCAGACGTGGGAGCGGTGGGGATGATCCGGGCGGGGCGCGCGACGCGGTCCCCGATCTCGTTCGGGTCGCGGTCGGCTTCGGCCTCTTCTTCGGCCTGCTGGGCACGGATGCTCTCGTCGCGGGCGGCCCGCTGCTCACCGGCGGCCAGCATCAGGCGCCGATACAGGCGGCCTCCGGGGTGCATCAGCCACCGCCAGCCGAGACGGCGCCCGAGCGGGGTGGTGATGCAGCCCAGCACCCCGACCGCGCCCGCGGCGAGGGCGGCGAGCAGGCGGCGGCCCTGGAAGCGGGCCGCGGAGGCCAGCAGGCCTCGGCGGGCCCGGCGCCGCGCGGGCGCCCGGCGTACGGCGGCCCGCCGGTCGGCGATCTGCTGCCCGGTGCGACGATCGCGTGCGGTGCGGGCCCGGTTGACCAGCGCCCGCATGCCCGCCCCGGTACGGCCCGCGGCCCACCCGGCGGCCCGCCGGGCCAGACCGCGGCCGGGTGCCTGTGCGGCCCGGTTGGCGCGGGCGGCGGCGCGCGCGTCCCGGCGGGCATCGGCCACTGCCCGACGGGCGTTGGTCTGTTGCTGCCGGGCGGCCGAACGGGTCGGCGTCTGCGCCCGGTTGGCCTGCCGCAGGGCGCGTACCTGCCCGAGCCTGCCGGTATTGGTCCACGCCCCCGGGGTGCGTGCGGTGCCTGCCGCGCGTGCCGCGGCAGACCGTGACCCGGTGCGGGCAGCGTGACGTCCCGCGCCCTGACTGCCGGCCCGTCCACCGGTCGAAAGGCCCGTCCCGGTGCGGGAGGCGCCACCGCTGCCGCGTCCCCGCCGGCCCGCGCCCGAGCCCGTGCCCCGGCCGCTACCGCGCGAAGCGGAGGCTCCGGTGGTGCGGCGGGAGCCGCCGCGCGGTGTGCCGGGCATGGTGGACGTCGTCGTACGGCGTTCCTGAGCGGTGCGCCGGTGGGCGCGGACCGCGGCGGCGGTGCCCAGGACGGCAGCGCCGCCCGCGGCCACGGCCAGCGCGACCGGTCCGCCGCCGACCAGGGCGGCCGTGGACACCGCGCCGACCGCACTGTTCGTGCCGGACAGCGTCAACGGCAGTACCGGGATACCGCCGGGCGTGTGCGCCGGCTCCCGCCGGGCAGCGGGTTCGGGCGCTTGCTCGCGCGGCGGGGGCGGCTCGGGCGGGGGTTCGGTGGCAGCCGGGTGGGCTACCGGTTCGGTGGTCGTGTCGGTCATGCTGACGGCACTCCTTTAGTGGAGGAGGGCAGGGCCCGGACGCGCGCTTTGGACGGCCTAGCGTCCGGGCCACTGCACGAGGTGAGGTACTGGTCAGAGCTGGTTGGGCTCCAGCAGGAAGAAGCCGACCGAGGCGCCCTTCAGCCGGGGGTTCTGCGCGGTCACGGCCTGGTAGATGGCCAGGTAGGCGTCCTGGCGGGTGGAGCCGGGCGGGGGCGTGAAGGTGCCCTCCTGGGTCATGGAAAACTGCCCCGGCTTCTCCAGCGTGATCACGAAGTGGTGGGTGCCGTGCGCCTGCTGAGCGGCGGCGGGGGCCTGGACGGTGGGTGTGGTCACGGTCGAATCTCCCGAGTCTCAGATGGCGGGGTGTGCTCGGTACAGCTCGCCGGGTCTGCACGGCCGGGTCTGCGAAGGTGCCGCTCGCCGGGGCTCACCGGGTCTGCTTCACTGGTGCTCGACTGCTTCCGGCAGTCGCAACGAGGGCCAGCCCACTAGTCCTGGGCTGGTCCTCATTGATGTGTGCCGGACGCTGGCTTACGGCTGTGCGTCCTCCGCCTCGATCAGCGCGGCGTACGCCTTGCGCACCCGCTCCTCCTTCGCCGAGAAGCCCGCCGCGCGGTACGCGGCCAGCGCCTTGCGATAGGACAGCGGGGGGTTCTCGGAGTGGCGCAGCCACCGCAGCACGACGGTGAGCTGTTCCTCGCTCAGCGGCTCGCCCGGCTCGGGGGTCTCGACGCCGGCCACGGCCGCCACCTGAGCAAGCCCCGACCAGTCCAGCGGGGTGTGTCCCGCGTCCTGCGGCGTGGGAAGTTCCGGCGCCGTGGACACGGGGCCGACCTGCGGGGACACAGGGGACACACCCGGGGACACACCCCCCTGTGTCCACTGACCCAGCACCCGGGCCAGGTCCTCATCCGAGAACAACGCCGGAACCTCCTGCGGGACATCGGCCGCGGGGTGCTCGGTCATGACCTCGGCCAGCTTCTCGGCCGCCTTGTGGCGCAGCTTCTGCGCCTTGCCGCGGGCCTTGCGCTCCTCGCCCTCCAGCGCGGCGGCCGTCGTGTGCCGGTCGGCCTTGGCACGGGTCACCGCCCGGCCGATCGCCACCTGATCCCGCGTCGCGCTGCGCACCGCGTCGATCTGCTGCTGTGCCGCGGGGGAGATCCGGGTGGCGTCCCGCTCCACCGCCATGATCAGCGTGGCCTTGGCAGCGGCCGGAACCACCGCGCCAATGACCGCGACGACCACCGTGGCGTACAGCAGGCCGTGGGTGAACAGCACACCGACCGAGGTGACCAGGAACAGCCACCCCAGCGTGGCGGGCAGCGTCGCCTTGGAGCCCTGCCGGCGGTGCGCGGTCTCCATGGCCAGCGCGTACAGCCACACCGCGTCGTAGATACCGGCCACCGTGTACGCGAGCGGCTCCGGGGCCTGACGGGAGAGGATCTCACCCACCGCGTACACGGTCCAGCCCAGCGACAGGCCGGTCAGCCCGGCCGGCAGACTCCAGTGCACCGCCTGCCGGGCGGCCTTCATCCAGTCCATGTGATCACTCCTTGTACTGGTCGTCGGGGTACGCGCAGGGGACGCAGACCCCGAGGGATGCGGGAATGACATATCCGGCGTCCCGGCGGCACTGCGGGCAGGTGCGGCGAGCGCGCATCGCGCACGCCAATGCCCGCCGCTTCGCCGGCGTCATCGGCCGCACCGGAAGCGCCTTGTCGAGCCGGTAGAGGTAGGCGACCAGAGGTTCACGCCGGCAGCGTGGCCGGAGCACCTGGGCTGCGATCGGCTGTCCGCCGGGGCGCAGACCGCGGGCCCGTAACTGCCGTCTGGTCGCCAACCCGTCGGGCGCGTAGCGCCACGGGTAGGTGGGGATGCCGTGCCGGGCTCCGGTCGGGTCAAAGCACTTGCCCAGCGCTGCCATCAGGCCCCCGCCCCGACCGGCGCCGCGGCGGGGACATCGGCGTAGCCCACCAACTTCACCGTGGCGCCCGCGTACTCGCCGGACGCGAGCAGGACGCGCGTACGGCCCCCGCTCTGCGTGCGGTGCGTCACCGCGTCCGGGGCGATGCCCAGCGCATCGCGCCACGCCTCGAAGTCGGCCAGGTCGCCGTGGAACGACAGCTCCAGCCGATCGGGCCAGATGGTGGACACCTCCACGGCCGGCGCCGCCAGGTGCCCGAAGTCCCGGGCGAGCAGACGCAGCACCCGCAGCGGCAGGGCCAGGTCATCCAGCGTCAGACCGTCGCTCATGCCGCAGCACCCCGGCGCACCGAACGGCGGCGGGCGGGGCGGACCAGCGGGACCACGTTGAACAGGTCCGGGTGCTCGTCGACCACCCGCGCGGCCAGGCGGATCAGGTCGTCGGGCAGGCTGCGGTACTCGGGATCGGTGAGGATGTCACGGGCTGCGTCCAGGCGGGCCGCACGCTCTGCGCAGATCGCGCACAGCCTGCCGCCCTCGTAACGGTTCTTGCAGGGCGCGCATTCCTCGTCGGTCTCGCCCTCGACCCCGAGCCACAGCTCAAGCGGGGTGCCCAACGCCAGTTCCGCGAACTCCGTTGCGGTGACAGCCTGATGACCGGCAACGATGTACTTCATGGAGGTGACTCCTCACAGTGGAACGGCACGCCGCCCGGAGGTGCCTCGACGGGCGGCGTGCCGTGGGAAAGGAACCGCACCGGATACGGTGCGGGTGGGACCTTCGAAAGTCCTCATCAAGCGGGCAGGCCACCGACGTTGCTGTCGGCGCCCTGCCCGCATGACGAGTGACGGGAAAGCCCGTCACTGTCGTCTCGCGGCTACCGTCTGCGCCTTGCTCCGCCTCCTTTGGACGGCGCGCGGTCACCGCGTCGCTCAGTCGTCACTCGCTGAGTCGATCTCCCTGGAATGGCTACCTGTCATGGACCGGGTGCAGCCCAATCACCGGGGTTCCCGCCGATCCGGTCCCTGGGTGTACGCCCCGAGGGTCAGACCAGCGGCTTAGCCGATGACACCGATCGATCCGTGAAGACGACGGGCTTTTACGTCTCCCCTGCCGCTCGAACCGCGTGTAAGCGGGTCCGGCGGGGTATGCAGTACCTGTTTTACAGGTACTGCATAGGGGGCCGTCAAGTACGGCGGCCGAACTTCTTGGCTTTGCACCAGGACTTCTTGGTGCACCTTCAGAATCAGTGCAGGTCAGGGGAGTTGGTTACCCCATGCGTGGACAGCTCCGGTTGATCTGGCTACCGTCAAGAGCTCCCTAGAGCTCCCATCGGGGGTGGAGATGTCCAACGAGCGTCTTCGGTCGGCCCTCTTGGCGCAGAACATGACCATTCAGCAGCTCGCCGAAGAGATCGAAGTCAACCCAAAGACGGTTGAGCGCTGGATCACGCAGGGCAAGGTTCCTTACCGGCGTCACCAGTACGCCACGGCGTCCGTCCTGAACGTCGACGTGACAACGCTGTGGGACGACACGCGATCACTCGACAGTGCAACCGACCTGAGCAAAGCGGAGATTGTCACGGTCTACCCGCATCGCCACGTCGTACCGACCGACCTGTGGCGGGAGATGTGCGAACGTGCCAAGGAGCGCATCGACATCCTGGTCTACGCGGGAATCGGCCTTGCGGAAGACCCGCGCTTCCTGTCGGTCCTCAAGGCGAAATCTAAGAGCGTCGCGATTCGCGTGCTGATGGGCGACCCCGCGTGCGAGGCCGTCATCCGGCGCGGCATCGACGAAGGTCACCGCATCATGGACGGAAAGATCCGCAACGCTCTGGTCAACTACCGCCCTCTGTTCACCAGCCACCCTGAGATCACGTTCCGCCTGCACGACACCGTGCTCTACAACTCGATCTACCGTGTGGATGACGAGATGCTCGTCAACACGCACGTATACGGCATCGGTGCCTACCTGGCTCCGGTGCTGCACCTGCGGCGGCTCCCTGGGGGCGGGCTCTTCGACACCTTCGCCAACAGCGTTCAGCAGACGTGGGAGGGTGCAAGGCCAGTGACTGAACACGACATCACAGGAGCATGAGGCATGGGACGCATCGACTACCTTCACGACCCCGACGCCCCGCCGGCCAACTCGGTGGTGCCGTCCGTCGTGGCATTCGTGCAAAACGATGCGGGACAGGTGCTGATGATCCAGCGGTCCGACAATGGCCGTTGGGCACTGCCCGGCGGTGGGCACGACGTGGGCGAGTCCATCAGCGACACCGTGGTGCGCGAGGTCTGGGAAGAGACGGGCATCAAGGCCGAAGTCGTCGACATGTCCGGGATTTACACCGACCCCGGTCACGTGATGCAGTACGACGACGGCGAGGTGCGTCAGCAGTTCAGCATCTGCTTTCGCGCGCGGCCGGTCGGCGGTGAACTCCGTACGAGCAACGAGACGACTCAGGTCCGTTGGGTCGACCCAGCGGACCTGACGACGTTGGACGTACACCCCACGATGCGACTCCGGATCGAGCACGCCATGGACCAGACGCGCACGACCCCCTACATCGGCTGACGCTTCGCGGCGGCGACCCGTTCGAGCACGCGGGATGTGCACGCCAAGATCTCGGGTTCGGCCCGGCGGATGAACTGCCCGATCAGGCTGTCCGGCCCGTACCGTCCGGTGATCTCGTTGACCCGATCGATCGGGTTCGTGGGCGTGCCGTCCGGCGTGGTGTTCATATCGCAGAAGCAGAGCGCGTCATTCAGATGCGAGCTCTCGCGGGGGAACTCACCCTCCAGCTCCTCACGCAAGCCGCGCGCTTCCGCTTCCATCCATGCACAGGAGTGGTGGGCGACCAGGTTGATGACTCGTTCGTCAGCGTCGGCCACGTCCCGGAGGTAGCGCGCGCCGTCCAGCGGGTGAAAGCCCGTCTTGGCCAGGTCCGGCGCATAGCCGATGTCGTGCAACACCGCCGCGGCCTCCAACAGCTCCGCGTCCTGGTCAAGAACGAGCGCGATCGTACGCGCCCTCTCGGCTACTCCGAGACAGTGCTTCCAGCGCCGCGGAAGCGGCTCGGCGAGCAAGGACTCAGCCAGGGGATAGGCCCACTCCGTCAACGTCGGCAAGCTACGAACGCTCCTCTCGCGTCGGCACGGCACGGACCGTCCGCACCTTGCCTTGTCCTCCCCCCGCCAGCACGCCGGCGGTCTCCAACTTCTCCAGTGCTTTGGTCACCGTGGGGCGTGAGACCCCGAACCGGTCGGCCAGCGCGGAAGCGCTCGGGAAGGCTTCCCCTACTTCGAGCCCCTCACCCGTGATGATGTCCGCGATCCGCTGCTCTAGCGGGCGCCGGTCAGCTCGCGCATCCGCGCGTACGACACGCCACCGCCCCCCCGGCACCGGTTCGGCTACGCCCTCTTGCCGTAGCACGGCGAACGCGCGAAGAGCGACGCCGCGCGAGATCTTGTGGTCACGCATGACCTCAGCCAGAGACGGAAGCTCCGTCATCTCCGGGGCTTCCTCGATCTGCCGCTTCACTGAGTCGGCAATCTTCAGGAAGGTTCCCCGAGGGTTGGCCTGCTGCGGCACTCGCCCTCCCTCTCCGTCTGTCCGTCGGCACCTCAAGACTCCAAGAGTTCAAGACTCCCACGATTCGCGACCGCTGCGGAGGGGGGTCCGCTCCCTCTCGCGACCTAGATCGGAACAGCGAGTGCGTGAGCAGTGCGTGAGTCCACGGTTCGAAGAGTCGAGAGTCGGCTAGAGCGCAGGTCAGGGCCACTATGAGGACCGTCATGCGCATGCTCTCCGGAGCCGTGTGCGCAGGTTCGAATCCTGCCGGGGGCACCTTGCATGAGGTGCCCAAAGACCCCGCCATCAGCGCTTTCGCTGGGACGGGGTCTTCGCGTATGTGCAGGCGTGTGCGGCCCGGAGCGGCTGTATGTCGGGGGCTGTGGACGAGGCGTGGACGGGATCTTGAGGCATCGCCGCAGGTGACGTCGAGGCGTGACGCACTTCCGGGGTCGGTCTTACAAGATCACACCTTCCAGACCGCACGACCCGCCACGAAACGTAGGAACCTACGGATCCAGGCACCTCCTATCCCGATCCGTCGCCACGTTCTGCGCGCTCGTTTCGCGCATCCACTGCTGGGGCCGGACGACGGAGGGTCCATCCCGGAGGGATGTTTCGCAAGTGAGCGGCGCGCACCACCCGAGGTATGCAAGCGTCTATACAGCTCACAGAGTAGGGAGGGGAAGTGAGCAGAGAACGCGATCGACGCCTCAGGTTACGGCTGGCGCGACAACGACCTACACCAAGACGGGTCCGGCAACTCCCGCGAGACGCCACATCCCTTTCAGAGCCGCCGTCTGAGCCCGACCCAGATACTGGCCCTGCTGTGAGCTGGTGGCGCCGCGTTCCGTGGGTGCACGTGGGAACCGTGGTTGGTTCCGTGGCTGCTATCGGTGGGCTCATATTTACCGGAATCGCCACCTACTACAGCGCAGCTGTGTCTCACAGTCAGCTGGAGCAGTCCCGAGAGGATTCCCAAAAGAGAAGCAAGGCCCAAGCTGATCGCGTCTCGTGGTGGTGGCACGCCGGAACGGATGGAGGCCGACTGCACCTTATGAACCGATCACCAGATCCGGTCTTAGGTGTCACAGTCGGTATGCTCCTGCTTCGCGGTAAGCAGGCCATCGATCCGCAGTGGGTCCAAATCTTCATCCACGCGCTTCCGCCTTGTTCGGATGCCGCGCTTACTGAGTCCCGCCTCAGCAAGGCAGCGAGCCGCCCTTTTCCGGTTGACCCTGGAGACCAGGTGGCTGCCGTGACGATGTACTTCACCGATCGAAGTGGACAGACTTGGAAACGCGACGGCAGTGATCTTGAACCGTCAGAAGGAAGGCCCTCCGGGACAACAGTTTTGGTTGCGCTACCACCGGTGAAGCCGCTAGAAGCCTGTGGCGATGGAACGAGCTGATATCAACGGACGGCATGGAGCCGGCGTGCAACGCTTCCGGTGACAGAAGCAGAAGCCACTGTCGCCTCACACGGCCCAACCACACTTAGACGTCATCTCATTTGGTGAGTCTGCGGTAGCAGATCAGGGTGCAGGCGATGCTGGTGAAGGCGAGGAAGTGGTCGGCTTTGCGTTCGTAGCGGCGGTGCAGTCGTCGGCATCCGGCCAGCCAGGCCATGGTGCGTTCGATGGCCCAACGGTGGCGGCCGAGTCGTTGCGAGGTCTCGATGCCCTTGCGGGCGATGCGGTGCCGGATGCTGCGGCCGGATAACCATCGCCGCAGGTGGTTGTAGTCGTAGCCCTTGTCGGCGTGGAGTTTGTGGGGCTTGCGCCGTCGGTGTCCGCGGCGGGAGCGGATCGGTGGTATGCCCTTCACCAGTGGGATCAGAGCCTGGCTGTCGTGGGTGTTGGCGCCCGAGATTCCGACGGACAGGGGCAGGCCGGTCCGCTCCGTGATCAAGTGGATCTTTGACCCGTACTTACCCCGGTCTACAGGATTCGAGCCTGTCAGCTCCCCCTTTTCAGGGCCCGCATGTTGACCGAGTCGATCGCGCACCGGGACCAGTCCAGTTCGCCACGGGATCCGAGTTCGTCGAGGACCAGACGGTGGAGCTTGGCCCACACGCGGGCTTTCGTCCACTCCGTGAAGCGTCGGTGAGCCGTCGCGCCGGACGGCCCGAACGAGGCGGTCGGCAACTGTGCCACGTGCAGCCTGATGTCGCCACGAAGACGATTGCGGCCAGCACTTCGCGGTCGCCGTGCCGACGCCGGCCGCCACCCTGGGGTCGCGACGGCGCCTCCGGCACCACCCGCTGGAACAGCTCCCACAACTCGTCCGGCACCAGCCGCTCAACGATCCTCGCCACGACCGGCAGCTTATCCAGCCAAATGAGATGAGCTCTAAGATCCCACCATGGCATCAGAGTTGACCCCTCAACAGGTCCTTCGGGAGTGGCTTCTGACCATGCTGGGGGAGCTAGGTGGCAGCGTACCCACGGCCCGCGCGCTCAAGGTGATGGAGCAGCGCTATGGGGCGCTACTTTCGGAGGAGGATTGGACCCTCACGAAAAGAGGCGATGAGTCTAAATGGTGGAACAGGACTAGGTTCGAACGGAAAAACATGGAACGAGCGAAGCTCCTAGTTCCAGCAAGCGTATCGCGAGGCATTTGGACGCTAACCGAAGCGGGGTGGGAAGAGTATCGAAGAATCCCAAAAGTTGACCCAACCGTGGAGATAGTCGAAGAACCCAGAGACTCTTCACCGGCTCAACCCCCTAATGAGCCAGCCGGGAAGGTATCCCCGTCGCGTGCCGAAGTGAACACGCAGCGCATAATTCGAAGCACTGCCGTGGCAGACCATGTCAAGCGGATTCATGATCACACTTGCCAAGTGTGCGGCATTCGACTTACTACCCCTAAAGGGGCCTACAGTGAAGCAGCCCATATTCAACCCCTGGGGCATCCTCACTCCGGTCCTGATATTGTAGCCAACGTGCTTTGCCTGTGCCCCAATCATCATCTCCTTTTCGACTTCGGCACGCTGAGCGTCTCTGACGACTTGATCGTCACCGATCATTCTTCCGAGAGTTCCCTCGGGCACCTCAGGGAGGCGTCAGGGCATCTGATAGAGCGTGACTACCTTGCGTACCACAGGAATCACCACGGTCGGTAAGGGGTGTCGTGCTGCTGGTGAAGCCTGGCTCATCGGCTGGGATGCAGTGACCCCACAGCCGTCGAGCAACCGGCGGAACTTCTCGTGACTGACTCCCGGGCCGTCTCTGGGCCGTCCAAGGTCACCCGTCGCCGACCAACAACGACAGAAGCCCACGGCATCTGAGCTGTTCAGAGCCGTGGACTTCTTCTGTCTCGCTGGTCAGCGAGACCGATGATCAGTAGACCGGTAAGCCGGGCTGCACTGAGCCAGCGGCCGTCCAGATGCTGCGGGGAACCACGGGGAATAGCGGAGGCCATTCGGCGGTCAGTTGGATCCGCCCACGGCTTTATCGCAGGTCAGTGCAGCAACCGTCACACAGAGATCCAAGCTTCCCCAGCTGACGGTCCACCAGCTCAGTTCGGCCGCGGAGCCTCGTCTCGTTCAAGGCAGCCTCGTACCGTGCCAACAGAGCATCCAGTCCCGCGAGAAGGAGGCCGGCAGAATCCCAACAATCAGAGCGCGAGCTGATAAGGCTTATTCATAGGGGCCGAGGAACCGAGAGCCGTTCAGGTGGATCAGGTGGTCAGGCGCGTCAGCCACCCAAGCCTCAGTCTCCCATGCGAGGTCAGCCAGCCATTTACGCATCGTGGCACGGTCCGGGAAGCAGTTCACGAACACCAGCCCTGCCTTGTCCGTCGCGAAGAGGTTCTTCAGGTGCTCACGCCGTCCGAAGTCGATCGGCCCGTGAGAAGTCACGGCCTCCATCAGGAAAAGCCAACTTCGCTGCTCGTCGTAGACCACGAGGTCCGGGTTCTTGCCGTGCTCGTCGAAAGCCAGCCCGAGACGTGCGAAGACGTCGTCTTGGCGGATGTCGTAGCGGTGATCCTTGGCGTCCCCCAGGTAGAGCACCTGTCCGCCGGGGGCGAAGCGAGGACAGAACTCCTCGACCATGTTCCGGATCAGGGGGTTCTGGCCACCTGGAGAGAGACGGAACAGTGAGCCATCGGGCAGCGTGACCGGGAGCATCTGCATCTCGCGGGTGGCCTTGTAAGCGGCCTGCTGGGTGGGAGCTCCGGCTACCCAGGCGTCGAGGGCATCTTGGAATCCTCGAGTGCCGAAGAGGCGCACTACGGACAGAGCAGCTGGAGCGATCCGGTAATTATTCTTGGAGGAGTTCACCGCGCGCCCTTCGGGAGCATCGGAGTTGTGCTCAGCGAACCCCGCATCGACGAACTGATGGAGCGTTTGCTTGCGGAAGGTCTCGCGCGAGTTCGGGGCGTACTCCTTGCCCCACCTTTCCGCTATGACGCCCATGACTTCCGTGACGCCGAGACGCGGGTTGGTCGCCGTGTCCCACGGCTCGCCGGGATCCAGGCCGAGCAGGGCGAGGGCTGTAAGGGCAGACCTGCTATTGGAGCGGACCTTGTCAAAGCCGAAAGCTTGCAGAAGGGCACTGGCATTTTCGACGGTTGCTCGTGAAGTACTGATCACACTGGGGAGCCTACGACAGCTGGGAACAAGTCAGCCACGAGGGCATCGAGCTTCGTCTGTTCCGGGAGCCATTCCGGCGCGTTCTGTGCCAAGCGCACCAGGTCGTCACGGGAGGGGAAGGGGAGCGTCTTGACGTCCCCAGCGTTCACCTGGGTGTGCCCGGAGAAAGTGCGGAAGATCGCGTCGAGCGTCGAGGAGTTCAGCCAGAGCATCAGCCCGTGCGCGAGCTGAGGGTCGAGAGGCCCCTTCTTCTCGTGCAGGTAGTTGGTCTTGTTGTCCAGGGCAACCGGGCCCTCGTGCTTCCAAACGCCCGCGACCACGCGCCGCTTCTCCTCCTTCGCGGAGAAGCGCTTGATGACGACGTAGTGCCCTTCGGGCAGGAGCAGTTTGCGGGCAGCCTCGGTGCTGGGAGAGAAGCCCTGCGGCTTCTTCGCGGGGCGCTGTGGCCACTCGATCTCTCCGCCGCGAACGTTGGCCTGGTAGACCATCGGCACGACACCGTCGGCGCCGAGGTCTTCGGTCAAGTGCTCGCGGTTGCGAAAGTCGACGACCTTGCCCGTGCTGACGCCCAGGCCCAGGTCGGCCAAGGTGAATGAGACGGCCGGCGGCACGACAGCGGAATCATCGAAGCGGACAAACCGCTCGCGGTCCCCGGGCAGGACTACGGCGTCGAACGGGACGGTGCGGCGGAGCGGGGCGTCGTCATGCGCAATCGACGCTGACAGGACGACCTGTGGCTGCTGGTCGCCCCGTGTGCCAACCACGATGACGTTTTCCTGGAGGACGCCGGCGTCGGCGAACACTGTGTTGCGGCTCTCGAAGACGTGTAGGAGGTCGAGGCTGGTGCGGTCGAGTACCCACTGCCGAAAGGCGCGGTGGTAGGTGCCGTTTGCCCACGAGCGGGGCACGATGATCGCGATCTGGCCGCCGGGGGCGAGGGCGGCTGTCGCCCTGGCCCAGAAGGCTGTGTAGATGTTGCTGGTATCGACCAGGTGCTGCGCAATGCGCGTACGGTGCAGGCTGCCTGCGGCGAGCTTTCCGTAGGGCGGGTTGGCGACGACAAGGTCGAACGGCCCGTCGATGAGTGCGTCATCGTCGGTGAGGTAGTCGCCCTGCACGAGGTCGAAAGTGGTGCCGTAGGTGTCCCTGCATTCCTTGAGCGTGGTTCGCAGGTAGGGCACGACCTGTGGGTCGGTCTCCACAGCAACGACGTGAACGTCCACACCGGGGCGCTCTTCGTGCAGTCGGGCCACCAGTGCGGCGGTCAGCGAGCCGACCCCGGCGCCGGGGTCCAGAACACGCACAGTGTTACTCAGCGCGTCCAGGCGAGGCATTGAGGCGATCAGGGCGGCGGCTGGTGCAGGGGTGAAGAACTGCCCCAGTGCGGCCTGAATCTCAGGGGCAAGGACACTGAGCGCCTCCACCCGTCGTGCCTCGGTGTTCTCGATCACTTTCACGGCGGTGATTCTCTCACGGGGCACCCCTCACGAGGTCGTTGGGGGAAATCTATTGCGGCGTCACTGGACGGACCCGAGCTCGATCGGACGGCTGATGACCTGCGACAGCTTCTGAGCTGCGGGGGCAGTTCACGAACGAGCGAGCCAGGATGCCTGTAGCTGCTGGTGACCTGTCTGTTGCATTACGAGGTTGAGGCCGTGCGCTGACAGCAGCCGTGCGTCACTCAAGTCAACGCCGGTACAGGACAGGAAAACCATCGCGTTGCATGGATTCCAAATCGGAAGGAAATTGGTTGTTCACATAAGCAGGAAACTCTGTGAAGGGTCGGAACATAGCGGTCTTGAAGTAAGCAGCGTCTCTCGTTTCGCGTGGACGTCTTCGGACAGATTCGCAGTGCTGAAGCATGTCCCACGGCCGGGCGAACCACAATCCCACTCCTACATACCGTTCTGTCGGTGCGTGCGCTCGACCGATGATCTGGGCGTGGACCAAGAAAATTGGGGCGTTCAACGCTACTGCAGCTGCCGTTATGTCGTCGCAGTCGGTTGTGTCGAGTTGAAACTGAGACATGGGACTCCCTATGCCGCCTCCAGCAAGTGCACTACGGCCGCTTTTTAGTTCGATTCCCAGCGCGGCTTCACCTGACACGTAATTGGCCACAAAATCGGCTGTCGCCACCCGATCCGCGTCTGACCGCTGCCCCCGAGGGCGCAACTCGACCGGATCAATTTCCCGAAGTGACAACTCCGGCGTCTCCCGGAATTTGTCCGCCCACTCCGATTCAACAAATTTGGCGGATGCAAGGCCCCGCCCGATCGACCGCACGACACGATCGCAGGTACCGCAAAGAAACCACTGCGAGAGGCGCACTTCTCGGAATTCATTACAATGGCCGCAGTATCCGTCGATCTGCTCCCTCGAAACCCACTCCGGTTTCCGATCGCCGAAGGCGCGGTGGGCGTAAGCGTCTCTACACGAATTACACAAGAAGTAGGCCCGCAGTTCGGCGTCTCGGGCAACCTCTGAATGGCGGGCACATTCATACGCCGCGTATGGGTCGGCAGCTAGAGATAGCCCTGCCTCCTCCAGCACCGAGACGATGTGCGATACGGTGCTCGGCCCGATCCCGGGCAACAACCGCAGCTGGCGCTCGTTCAGCGTAAGCAGCTGCTCAACATTGACGACCTCGACCCCCAGCAACTTCTTCTCGACTGCGCGCGCAAATGGCACCTCTGAACCGTGGAACTCCACGGCCCCCCCTCCATGTTGACCCGACAGGGCGATCAACCTAACAAGGAGCATGCACTGAGGCGTCAGGGGTTGTGGACTATCGGTGGACAGGAAAGCAACTCCGGGGCCCTGGAACCGCCGTGACCAGGGTGAACGCAGACAGCCGAACCGCCCTCCGGAGCCGTGTGCGCAGGTTCGAATCCTGCCGGGGGCACTTCGCCTCAACCAGTACGACGATGCGGTTGACCAGCGCAGATGCCAAGCATGAAGAGCGGGAACCAGTCTCACTGGGGCCCGCTCTTTGTCGTTGCTGCGCACTGATCGCGAAGCGGCCGCAGGCAGCGACTGGTGTGTGACCTCCACGCCGAACGATCACACCCGCCCACACCCCTGGGAGGACCCCGTCGCCGCGAACCATTCGCTTCGACAGGACCAAAAGAGGCGGTCGGTCCTCATTGGCCTCCCTTGACTTCAGGCCGCGCTTATCGTGGGCGATCTCCGCTGTCTGTCCACTGCTTGCCCGACACGGGGTGCGTATCGCGCAGCGTCAGAACGTCCCTCCCATCTCCTGCCGTTAGGGATGGTTTTGAGGGGTCAGCAGCCTCCGGAGGCGATCGGGGCGCCGACGCCGATCTGGACGGTGGCCGGAGCAGCGCAGCAGCCGCCGCCTGTGTCGGACCGGGCGGCGTCCGGCTCTTCGAGGAGGCCCCCGCCGCTGCACACGCCGGTCTCCGGCAGGGTCAGCTCCACGCGCTCGGCGGCCTCGCGGTCTCCGGCGATCGCCGCCGCGATGGAGCGGACCTGCTCGTAGCCAGTCAGCGCCAGGAACGTCGGCGCGCGACCGTAGGACTTCATGCCGACCAGGTAGATGTCCTGCTCCGGGTGGGAGAGCTCGGTGGCGCCGTGTGGGTGGACGGTGCCGCAGGAGTGCACGTTGGGGTCGATGAGCGGGGCGAGCGCGGTGGGTGCCTGGAGGCGTTCGTCGAGGCCGAGGCGGACCTCGGAGAGGAACGACAGGTCCGGGCGGAAGCCGGTCAGCACGATGACCTCGTCGACTGGGTCGAGACGACGGTCGCCCTCCGCGACAAGGACGAGCCGGGTGCCGTCCTGCTCGACGGCCTGGGTGCGGAAGCCGGTGACCGCGCTTGCGTGGCCGTTTTCGACGGCCGCCTTCGCGGCCAGACCGAGGGCACCGCGGGCCGGCAGTTGGTCGGCCTCGCCGCCGCCGTAGGTGTGGGCGCCGATACCGCGGCGCAGGATCCACACCGCATGCGTGCCGGGCGCCTCCTTGGAGAGGTCGGCGAGGTAGGCGAGGGCGGTGAACGCGGAGGCGCCGGAGCCGACGACGGCGGTGCGCTTGCCCGCGTACCGGGCACGGACGGCCGGGTCCTTGAGGTCCGGGACGCGGTAGGAGATCCGGTCGGCGGCGGTCTTCTCACCGAGGGCGCCGAGGCCGTCGGCGCCCAGCGGGCTCGGGGTCGACCAGGTGCCGGAGGCGTCGATGACCGCTCGGGCGGTGATCCGCTCCTCACCACCGTCGGCGGTGGTGAGGTGCACGGTGAAGGGCTGCTCCTCGCGGGCCGCATCGACGATCCGGTCGCGGCCGGCGCGGGCGACGCCGGTCACCGTGGCGCCGTAGCGGACCTTGTCGCCGAGGACATCGGCGAGCGGCTGGAGGTACCGCTCAGCCCAGTCACCGCCGGTGGGGTAGGTGGCACCGTCGGGGGCGGTCCAGCAGGTCGGAGCCAGGAGCTTCTCGGCGGCCTGGTCGACGACCTCGGCCCACGGGGAGAACAGCCGCACATGGCTCCACTGCCGTACGGCGCTGCCCGCAGCTGCTCCAGCCTCCAGGACCAGCGGTTCGAGGCCGCGCTCGACGAGGCGGGCGGCGGCGGCCAGGCCGACGGGGCCGGCTCCGATCACCACGGTGGGCAGGACGGTGGTGGGGGCGTTCACGGCGACTCCCTTTGTTTCGACGTTCGTCGATACCTCACCCACCCAGCATTACAACTGATTCGATATACGTCAACATAGACACTCATCGAATTTGAGGGCTATTGCGGAGCATCTCCGTGCCGTAACCATCGGCAGGACGGCATCGTCGAGGACATCGACACCATCGCCCTGACCGCCAGCCACCGGGCACCAGCCACCGGGCACCGCCCCGCCCCCCGCTACCTGGCCCTCCTCGGCGCGCTCGACGGCGCATCGCCCGGCGCATCGCCGCCCGCCTCGCCTGCGGGCAGCGGGAAGGGCGGCAGCCCCTGGGGCATTGCTTCGACGCGTGTCAACATAGACGTATGTCGAATACGGACGTGCTGCCGCTGCTGGAACCCGAGGCCCCCGAGGCTGTGGCGCCGTGCTGCCCGCCCCTGACCGAGCGGCCGTTCACCGCCGAGGAGGCGGAGCGGACCGCGCGAATGTTCAAGGCGCTCGGTGATCCGGTGCGTCTGCGGCTGTTCTCGGCCGTCGCCTCGCACGCGGGCGGCGAGGCCTGTGTCTGCGACATCTCCGACGTCGGCGTCTCCCAACCCACCGTCTCCCACCACCTGAAGAAGCTGAAGGAAGCGGGCCTGCTCACCTCCGAGCGGCGCGGCACCTGGGTCTACTACCGCGTCGAGCCGTCCGTGCTTGCCGCCATGGGGCAGATACTGGGCCAGTACGCTGCCTGACCGGCACTCACCGCGGCGGTTCACTGCAACGGGCACCACGACGCACGGGACCTTCAGGCCCGTTTGCGCCCGGTGAGCATCACGGCCACACCGGCGGCGGTGACGGCGACAACGGCCGCGACCGTCGCGTCCTGCGCGCCACTGCCGCGCCGGCCGGCGCGAAGTCGGCGACCATGCCCGGGGGGACGCCGCCACCAGCACGCCCCTCACCGACGCACGGGCCCCGGTCCGCGCGGCCAGGCCCGGAAGGACGGGCGCGATCAGGCTGTACCCGGTCGCATCCAGCGCCCCCGGTCCCAGCGGCAGCACGCAGATCGCGCCGGACCGTATATGCGGCGTTTGCGCCGACAGTGCGGTGTACGTATTCACCGGGCCCGACGGCGGCGCAGGTGGCGTGGGCCGGTCACCCGTCACGAGGTCGGCTCCGCGTGGGCGGACTGCGGGCAGCACGCCGCATGAGCGCGATGCGCTGCCGCGCAGGGGCCGCACAGGGGCCGCCGCACCGGTGGCTTCGGTGGCCACCGGTTGGAGAGGTTGGTCTGCCTCGCACCCGTCTCCTCCACCAGGTGCGTGGTGCACAGCGTCTCCTGGGCGAGCAGGGTCACGATCCGGAGGCGGAGCGGGTCGGCCAGAACCCGGTCAGATCAGTGTCGACTGACGTCAGCATGCGCTGATACTGTCACATCAGTGGTGGCTGACACCACGGGTGCTGATGTCATTCGCTCCTGATGCCGTCGTAAGACAAGAGAGACCTCTGATGTCCGACAAGCCCTCCGTGCTCTTCGTCTGTGTCCACAACGCGGGCCGTTCCCAGATGGCCGCGGCCTGGCTGAGCCACTTGGCCGGGGACCGCGTCGAGGTCCGCTCCGCCGGGTCCGACCCGGGCGACCAGGTCAACCCCGCCGCCGTTGAGGCCATGCGCGAGGTCGGCATCGACATCTCCGCCGAGACCCCGAAGATCCTGACCGTGGACGCGGTCAAGGAGTCGGACGTCTGCATCACCATGGGCTGCGGCGACACCTGCCCGGTCTTCCCCGGCAAGCGGTACCTGGACTGGCAGCTGGAGGACCCGGCCGGCCAGGGCGTCGAGGCGGTCCGCCCGATCCGCGACGACATCAAGAAGCTGGTCGAGGGCCTGATCAAGGAGATCGCGCCGCAGCCGTCGGTATGAAACGGGCACGAACGGGCGGCTCATCGGTGCCAAGCCCATGGGCGCCCTGCGACGGATGCATCCCCGGTGGCAGTACGTCGGCCGCCCGTTCCGCCTGACAGATGCCGACCGAGGGCGCCCGGCTCGGCCTGGAACGCGGAGTCGCCGGGACCGACAGCAAACAGTGCAATCCAGCATTCGCCGCCATTTCGCCGGAGCGGGCGGCCGACCTCCGACGCTCCTGAAGAGCGACAAGCCGACCGGTCCGGCCCGGTGTCCCGAAGCCGGGATGCCGGGCCAGACCGACGCAGGCCAGGCGTCAGGCGGGGCGGATGTTCTCCGCCTGCGGGCCCTTCTGGCCCTGGGTGACGTCGAACTCGACCTTCTGGCCTTCCTGCAACTCGCGGAACCCTTGGCTGGCGATGTTGGAGTAGTGGGCGAAGACGTCGGGGCCGCCGCCCTCCTGCTCGATGAAGCCGAAGCCCTTCTCGCTGTTGAACCACTTCACAGTGCCCTTGGCCATGACTGTCTCCTTCGAGGGAAACCGGGCACGCACCCTGCGCGACCGGGAGGTGATCGCCCTGGTCCGGAGAGACGCTGAACAGCAAGAACGCCCGTGATGGCGATCACGGGCGAACGGACTTCGGAACCACGACTGCTAATAACAACGCTATAACGGCGTGGCCGCTGCCGCTACCGATGACGCGCCCCTCTAACGATCCCGCTGCGCCGGGCAGCCTCACCGGGCGGGTGGCAAAGCGTCGGTCGGCGAAGCACCACCCCGCCAGGGCGAGGCGTCGCCGGTCAGCAGGGGGCCGACGTACCGCCCGCCGGCTGCGCAGGTCGTCCGACTCGTACAGGAAGACCGTCCGCCGACGCCCCGGATGTCCGAGCCCGCCGGCTGCCGCCACACCGCTTCTCCACCAGGGGCCCAACGCCGCGCCGCCCGCCTGGACGACGCCCCGATCGGGGTGTCGTTCTGGGTACGGCCGGGGCGCGGCCGGCTTCTGCGTCGGTCGCGGCCGCGTGGTCCGCCGCCTGCGGAGTGCGGAGTCCTGCGGCCCCGTGTGTGAGGGCGAGTTCTGGGCGGCCGTGGAACGTTCATCGAGCCTGCGGGCAGCGGGACGGCGGTCCTGCCCGGCCGGTCACCCTTGGTGAGGTCGGCCGTGGTGTGCCGGCCGGTGGTCCCGGTAGGCGGCCTCCCCCTCGCTCAGCAGTTCCGCTGCCTGGTGATGCGTATGCGCGGCCGCCATCTGCGCTTCCGCCACGGCGTCTCCTCGTTCGCGCACGAGGTCTTCATAAATCGGCAGGTGATTGTTTTCGGCGGGCGTGCGAGTCACAACGCCGGTCCTTCCGCTGGGTAATGCCGTCAGGCCCTGTTGAGTCGGGCGGCAATTCCGTGCCCGAGGAGCAGATAAAGGGCAGCCGGGAGGCCGTAATTGAGGAGGACGCGTACGCTGTCGGTGTCCATCATGAAAATGTCCTGTGCCCATCCCCCGAGCCAGTCCGCCGAGCCGTGCACGAACTCCACGAAGGCGTTTCCTTGGTTCGCGTCGAGCAGGTACAGCACGATCCACAGGCCGAGCAGGCCGGCCGAGACGTCGGCGATCGTGCAGATGGTGAGGGCCGCTCTGCGTGCGGTGGCCTGGTTGCGGGGCGAGCGGTCGGGGGCGGCGGCCGCAGGCTGGTCGTACGACTGGTATCCGGAAACCGGGTCGGTGTTCACGAGAAATCCGATCTGACGCGATGCTGGGCGGACAGATCACGGAGCCGATTACGGCCCTTGAGGGTGACCTGTTTCTGCCTGGTTCTGCGTCATCCGAACGCGACCGCGTTACACCGTCGCCCGGGTCATCCCAAATATGGCTGCCTATTCGGGCACTTGCCCAAATGTTCGCGCGCGACGGCACATGTGCGGATGCAGTACACCGCCCGTCCGTCGCGAATCAAAAAGTCAGGCCTGGTGGTCGGTCGGGAGCATCGCCCAGACCGTCTTGCCCGCGGGCTGGCGTCGGGTCCAGCCCCAGTGCTCGGACAGGGCGTCGATGATGCGCAGCCCGCGTCCGTGCTCGTCGAAGGGGTCGCTGGTGTGCGGGTACACCGGCGGGTTGTCGCTCGGGTCGGTGACCGCGCAGACGAGGTGGGCCGGGCGGCGCAGGCTGAGTTTCAGCCAGATCTCGGCGTCGCCGCCGGCCGTCGGGCGGGCCGGGCGATGTGGTGCGGCGTGCAGTACGGCGTTGGCGAGCAGCTCGGCGACCACCGTGAGGGCGTCTGCGCCGCAGTGGTCCAACGACCAGTCGGCGAGGGTGCGACGGACGAAGTCGCGGGCCTGACCGCAGCCCTGTTCGGCGCCGACGAGACACAGAGCGGCGGAACGGGGCGGGATGCGCGGGGGTTCGGGCCTGGCGAGGCGGGCCCGGGCCGGGGTGCCGGTGCGTGCTTCCGGTGTCACTGCCAACCCCGCGGGGGACGCGGCACCGCCGGGCAGTCGAAGCCCTTCGTACGCAGGTAAGGACACAACGTCTCCCTGATACACGGTCAGGACGGGGCGTCCGCACTGCCGTTGACGCCAGGGGCTATTATCCACGCCGACGGCGCCTCCGTGCAATTTCACGGGAAATTGCGCGAGCGGTGTCGACCAGAGCACGCGGTGCGGTTCGGGCCCGGAGGGTCGGCGGGGCGCACGCGTGGCGGAACGTGAGCAAGGAGAGTGCAGTGCCATCAGCATCGAACGGCGTGCGGGCAAGCTCGTTGGGCGTCCGCTGGATCAAGAGCCGGCACAGCAACGCCGAGGGGAACTGCGTCGAGGTGGCGCCCCTGGGCGACGGCAGCATCGCGATGCGCAACTCCCGCGACCCCGACGGGCCGGCCCTCGTGTACACCCCGGCCGAGATCACCGCGTTCCTGGCGGGCGCGAAGGAGGGAGAGTTCGACCACCTCGTATGACCCGCGTATGACCCACGTATGACCCCCTTCGGGTGAATACGGACCCTCTGCCCGGGAAAGGTAGGCCGGCGAGGAGCGAGACACCGCCGCCAAGCGGAAGGTCAGCCCTCCATTTCCTGCGGTTCCGGCGGCACGAGGCGGCGGGATGCGATAATGCGGTCTGTCGTATGCCGGTCTAGGGGAGTCAGGATGTCCGCCGAGTCACCTCGCATCTCCCGCCTCGAGCCGTATCTGAACCGGACCGAACCCGCGCCGACCCTGCTGAAGATGCTGGTCGGCGTCCAACTGGCGGGGATCCGCGAGGACGCGGGCCTCTCCCAGGACCAGGCGGCGCGAGCCGTGGGATTCAGCCCGGCGAAGTTGTCGCGCATTGAGACGGGCAAGGGGCGTCGGCCGCCCACCGAGGCCGACATCCGCGCACTGCTGGAGCAGTACGGCGCCGAGGAGTACGAGGCCACGGTGCTGTTGCAGTTGCTGCGGCGTGCCGGTGAGCCCGGCTGGTGGCAGCGCTATGACAAGCGGCTGATGCCGGAGTGGTTTGACCGGCTGGTCGGGTTCCAGGAGGCCGCCACGGCCATCCGCACCTTCGAACTCCAGTACGTTCCCGGCCTGTTGCAGACCGAGGACTACACCCGGGCCGTCGTGGAGCGCGGGCTGCCGACGGCGCCCGGCCGTGAGGTGCAGCGGCGTGTGGAGCTGCGGATGCGCCGACGGGAGCTGCTGCACCGGCCGGACGCGCCGCAACTGTGGGCGATCGTCGACGAGTCGGTGCTGCTGCGCGTGCTGGGCAGCCGCGAGGTGATGCGGGAGCAACTGGAGCATCTCGTGGAGATGGCCCAGCGGCCCCATGTGACCGTACAGATCGTGCCCCTGGACGCGACCAACGCCTCCGCGCCCGCGATGCCGGTGACCTATCTGCGGTTCGGCGGCGTCGACCTGCCCGACATCGTCTATCTGGAGCACATCAAGAGCGCGGCGTTCCTGGAGGACCGCGACGAGACCGAGGAGTACCGCCTCGCCCTGGACCGTCTGGGTGACGAGGCCCTCAACCCGCGCGAGTCCCTGGAGCGGCTGCGCGAGACGCTGGAGCGGTACTCCCCGAAGCCCTGAGCCGGGGTCGGCCGCTGCCTACGCGAGTCGGCCCACGCCGCCGAACTCGATCCACTCCTGGGTGAGCTGGCGCGGGGCCACCTCGGTGTCGGGACGCCAGGTGGAGACCTCCACGAGGCCGGGCTCCAGGATCTCCAGACCCTCGAAGTACTCCGCCACGTCCTTCTCCTGGCGCACCCGGCCCCAGTGCCCCTGAGTCGCCTGGTCCATGAAGTCGGTGACGAACTTGCGGACCTCGGCGTCCTCGCTGACCAGCTGGCACATCACCATGCAGCTGCCCGGCACGAGCCGTTCGCGCACCTGGCGGACCACGGCGAGCGGGCCCTTGGTGTCGTCGTCGGGGATGCAGTGGAAGACCGAGTTGAACAGCACGGCGACCGGCTGCGAGAAGTCGATCAGGCGCTCGGTGTCGGCGTGGGAGAAGATGGCGTCGGTCTCACGCATGTCGGCGTGGATGACGGCGGTGTTGTCGTTCTGGTCGAGCAGGGCGCGGCCGTGGACCAGGACCATCGGGTCGTTGTCGACGTACACCACGCGCGAGGACGGGTCGACGGACTGGGCGACCTGGTGGACGTTGTTCTGGGTGGGCAGGCCCGAGCCGTGGTCGAGGAACTGCCGGATGCCGTAGTCCTCGGCCAGCGTCCGGACCACCCGCTGTAGGAAGCGGCGGTTGTTCAGGGCGAGGGCGCGGGTGCTGGGGACGACCTTGTCCAGCTCCTCGCAGGCGGCTCGGTCGGAGGCGTAGTTGTCCTTGCCGCCGAGGTAGTAGTCGTACATGCGCGCGGCTGTCGGGATCGTGGCGTCGATCGACGTGGACAGCTGCTTACCAGGCTCCATCGTTTCCCCCAGTCACAGGGCCGGCCGAGGCGATCACCTCGCCGACAACCCATCCTAGGGAGACGGCAGTTGGTCGGGCCAGCCCATCGGTCAATCACCGGGGAATGACCACTCCGGAGTGACCACTCACGACTGGGCCGCGCTGACGCCCCCGGAGATCGAGGTCATGTCGGTGCAGTACCCCGGCCGTCAGGACCGGCTGTCAGGACCGGCTGTCCGACCTGTGCGCGGCCACGGTGGAGGAGCTGGCGGACGCGATCACCGCGGCCCTGCTGCACGAACTGCCCGATGACCCGCCGTTGGCTCTCTTCGGCCACAGCATGGGGTCGGCGGTGGCGTACGAGGTCGCAGGAGCGGGCGCCCCGCCCGGTGCCGGCCGACAGCGAGATCCTGGATCACATCCGCAAGCTGGGTCCCGAAGTGCCGCCGCCTACGACCACCCCGAACTGCGGCTCCTGGGTCTTCGAGTGAGGGAACTTCTATCTCAACCCGCGGAAAGAGGAGTTGGTCGGGTTCGTCGCCTCGCGGCTGTCGTGAGGGGACGACCGCCGTCCTTTTGCATGTGCACGCCATGCAGAAGCTGGGCATGTTCTTCTTTCAACGATCAGAAACGGTCAGAGGGGACGCAGAGATGAGCGTGACCGCCGCATCCGGGCCCCGCAAGGTCGTCGTCACCGGACTGGGGGCGGTCACTCCGCTCGGCCTCGGGGTCGGGGAGTTGTGGCGTGGGCTGCTCGACGGGCGGCACGGGATCAGGGAGTTGGAGGGGGAGGAGTTCGCCGGGCTGCCCGTGCGGGTGGCCGGGGTCGTACCCGTTGATCCCGGGGAACTGCTGCCACGACCGGTGGCGCGACGGATGAACCGCGCCGCGCGGTTCGGGGTGCTGGCGGCCCGGGAGGCGTGGGCGGACGCCGGGTTCACCGAGGGCGGGACGCGGGAGAGCGGGGTGGATCCGGAGCGGGTGGGGGTGAGCCTGGGCGCGATCCTCGGGGACGCGTCCGTGCTGGTGGGCGGGGACCGGAAGCTGCGGGAGAAGGGGCCGCGGGCCGTCTCGCCGCTGACCACCCCCATGACCGTACCCTCGCAGGCCGCCTCACAGGTCTCGCTCGACCTGCACATCACCGGCGAGGCCAGGACGGTCACGAGCGCCTGTGCCTCGGGGACGGAGGCCATAGGGCAGGCGATCGACCGCATACGGTACGGGCAGATCGACATCGCTCTCGCGGGCGGCGCCGAAGCCGTGGTCACGCCGGCGATCATGGCGTCCTTCGCGGCGATGCGGGCCCTGGCCGACGGGGACCCCTCGGACGGCTCGCCCTCCCGGCCCTTCGCCAAGGACCGGAGCGGGTTCGTCAACGGTGAGGGCGCCGGGATCCTCGTACTCGAAGCGGAGGAGCACGCACGGGCCCGTGGCGCGCGGATCTACTGCGAGGCCGCGGGCTGGGGTCTGTCCGCCGACGCCCACCACATGGCCGCACCCGACCCGTCCGGCGCCGGCGTCGCGCTCGCCCTGCGGCGGGCTCTGCGGGACGCCGGCGGCGAGGTCGGGGACGTCGTCCATGTGAACGCCCATGCCACGGCGACGATCGAGGGCGACCTCGCGGAGGCGGGGGCGCTACGGGCGGTGCTCGGCCGGCGGAGGGTTCCTGTCACCGCGCTCAAGGGGCACCTGGGGCATCTTCAGGGGGCCGCGGGCGGAGTCGAGGCCGTCGCCGCCGTACTGACGCTGCATCACGGGATGGTGCCGCCGACGGTGGGGGGCGGGGAGGTCGACGACGCGATCGACCTGGATGTGGTGACAGGCGCGCCTCGGGCGTTGCCGGAGGACGGGGACCTGGTGCTCAGCAATTCGTTCGGGTTCGGGGGGCACAACGCGGTGTTGGCGTTGCGCAGGTCGGCGGAGGGCGCGGCTCGGTGACGTGAGGTGGGTGGCGGTCATGCCGTGCGCTTGCGGGCCGGTGCCTTCTTGGCCGTCGTCTTCTTCGCCGTGCTCTTCGCCGTGCTCTTCGCCGTGCTCTTGGCGGTGGTCTTCGCCGCCGTCTTCTTCGCTCCCTGGGCCGTCTTCGCCGTCGACTTCTTCGCGGACGCCGTCTTCTTCGCCGCTGCCTTCTTCGTCGCGGTCGACTTCTTGCCGGCCGTCTGCTTCGGTGCCGCGCGGGACGTCTTGCGCTCGGGCAGGCGCCTGACCTGCGCCGCCCCCTCCGGCTTCGCCGGCTCCTCGCCCCGCGACTCCTTCGCCGCCCGCACGCTCTTCTCCAGAGCCGCCATCAGGTCGAGGACCTTGCCGGCCTTCGCCGGTTCGGGTGTCTCCGGCGGGGCCTCGCCGGCGGCCTTCGCGGCGACGACCTCCTCGAGGGCCTCGCGGTACGCGTCGTGCAGCTCGTCGAGTTCGATCTCGCCGAGGGTGTCCATCAGGGCGTCCGCGAGGTCCAGCTCCTTGTCGTTCACCGTGACGTGGGTGTCCGGGGCGACGCCCTCGGGGGCCCGGACCTCGTCCGGCCACAGCAGTCCGTGCATGGCGATGGCGTCCTCGACCACCCGCAGCATGCCCAGACGCTCACGGCCCCGGAGGGCGTACTTCGCGATGGCGACCTTCTGGCTGCGCTTCAGCGCCTCGCGGAGCAAGGTGTACGGCTTGGCCGCGGGGGCCCCGCCCGCGGCCAGGTAGTACGCGCTGTCCATCTGGAGCGGGTCGATGCGGTCGGCCGGTACGAAGGCCACGATCTCGATCGTCTTCGCGGTCGGAAGGGGCAGGTGGGACAGGTCCTCGTCCGTGATCGGGATGATCGTGCCGTCCGCGTCCTCGTAGCCCTTGCCGATCTCGGCCTGGGTGACCTCACGGTCCTCCAGCTCGCAGACCTTGCGGTAGCGAATACGGCCGCCGTCCTCCGTGTGGATCTGGCGGAAGGAGATCGAGCGGTTCTCCGTGGCGTTCACGAGCTTGATCGGGATGCTGACCAGGCCGAACGAGATGGCGCCGTTCCAGATGGATCGCACGTGCAGCACCCTTTCGGTCGTTATGCCAGGATCACCCGGACATCCACCAGGTTTTCTGGAATTCTCATGGTATGACGCCGATCACAGAGGTGGAGGGGCGACGGCTCGCGCTCAGCAATCTGGAGAAGGTGCTGTATCCGGCGACCGGCTTCACCAAGGGCGAGCTGCTGCACTACTACGCCACCACGGCCGAGTTCCTGCTGCCGCATCTGCGGGATCGGCCCGTGTCCTTCCTGCGGTACCCGGACGGGCCGGACGGCCAGGTGTTCTTCGCCAAGAACGTCCCGCCGGGCACCCCTGACTGGGTCACCACGGCGGAGGTGCCGCGGGTCGAGGGGCCGGCGCGCATGGTGTTCGTGCAGGATCTCGCGAGTCTGATGTGGGCCGCGAACCTCGTCACCGAGTTCCATACGCCTCAGTGGGTGATCGGTGCGCCCGGCGAGGCGGACCGGCTGGTCTTCGACCTGGACCCCGGGTCACCCGCCACGGTGGTCGATTGCTGCGAGGTCGCGCTCTGGTTGCGGGAGCGGCTGGCGGCCGACGGGATCGAGGCGTACGCCAAGACCTCCGGTTCGAAGGGGCTCCATCTCGCCGCGGCCATTCGGCCGGCTCCTTCCGAAGAGGCGACCGAGTATGCCAAGGAGCTGGCCGTGGAGGCCGAGAAGGCCATGCCGCGGCTGGTGCTCCACCGGATGACGAAGAGTTTGCGGCCGGGGAAGGTGTTCGTCGACTGGAGTCAGAACGCTGCGCGGAAGACGACGGCCACGCCGTATACGTTGCGGGCTCGGCGGGAGCCTGCGGTGTCCGCGCCGGTGACCTGGGAGGAGGTGGCGGAGTGTCGCTCCCCTGCCGCGCTGACCGTCCTCGCGTCCGACCTTGCGCCCCGGCTTCAGGACTACGGCGACCTGTTCGCTGCGCTGCTCGGGCCGGAGGGGGTGGGGCGGCTGCCCTGACCGGTCGGTGGGTGGCTGATGCCGGGTGTGCGGCTGACGGGCGGTGGGGGCAGAGCGCGCAGTTCCCCGCGCCCCTGGGGGGAGGACCGGCCGCAGCTATCCGGGGCCCCGGCGTTGGGGGACCGCAGGGATTCGCCCTCGCCGCGGTGACTGAGGGGCTGTGTGCGGCCGACGGGCCGTGGGGGCTGGGCGCGCAGTTCCCCGCGCCCCTCGGGGGGGAGGACCGGCCGCAGCTTCCGGGGCCCCGGCGTTGGGGGACCGCAGGGAATCGCCCTCGCCGCGGTGGCTCAGGGGCTGTGTGCGGCCGACGGGCCATGGGGCTGGGCGCGCAGTTCCCCGCGCCCCTTGGGGGGAGGACCGGCCGCAGCTATCCGGGGCCCCGGCGTTGGGGGACCGCAGGGATTCGCCCTCGCCGCGGTGGCTCAGGGGCTGTGTGCGGCCGACGGGCCATGGGGGCTGAGCGCGCAGTTCCCCGCGCCCCTCGGGGCGAGGACCGGCCGCAGCTATCCAGGGCCCCCGGCGTTGGGGGACCGCCCTCGCTGTGGTGGTTGATGCCTCTCTGCGCGGCTGACGGGCCGTGGGGGCTGGGTGCGCAGTTCCCCGCGCCCCTTGGGGGCATGGTTCAGCCGGTGGTGGACCATGTCCGGCGGTCTCTTGCCATCGCGTGGAGGGCCTCCACGTCGGCCGGCTTCAGTACGCCGCCCAGGCGGGCCAGGCCCGGTAGGTCCGTGTCCTTGAGGATGCGGACCTCCAGGTGGGGGGCGGTGACGGTCACGTCCGTGGGGGCGAGCAGGGCCAGGGCTGGGTGGACCTCGGCGGTGAGGGCGTAGGAGGCACGGTCGGCGTTGGTGCGGATGTGGCGGAGGAGGGGGGTGGGCTCGCGGCGGCCGAGGGAGATCATCGGGTCGGCCACGGTCACCTTCTGCTTGCGGGCGTACATGGCGTGTACGGCGAACAGTCCGCCCGGGCCGATCAGCAGGTGGTGGATGCGGTCGCCGCCGGGGAGCGGCACGGAGTGCAGCGTGTGCCAGCCCGCACCGTCCAGGCGGTCCAGGGCCTCGCCGACCGTCTGCTCCGCGGTCAGGGCCCGCCGCCGCGGGTCGGCGCGCAGCCGGTGGGAGGGGCCCGGGTCCCGGTCGAGGGCGACGAGGAGCGCCTCGCCGGGGCGGTTGGGCGCGAGGTCGTCGTCCGGGTGCAGGGCCAGCCGGGCCAGTTCCGCGGGGGTGGGGACCGGGGGCGGGCCCACGGTCACCGGGCCGGTGACGAAGGGGCCGAGGGCCTCCAGCACATCTTCCTCGCGGTCGGCGGAGAGCAGGTTGATGCGGGCCGCCTCACGGTCGTACCAGGCGACGTTCCGCCCGTCCTTGAGGCAGACGTAGAGCCGTTCCTGGCCGTGTCGCCAGGTCGGTATGACGCGCAGTCCGTTCATGCACCATCACCCCACTGACCATGGGAACAGGCGGGGTGCTGCGGGGGCAAGAACCCGGTTACCTTTGAGAGGAGTTGGGCAGACCGCCCTAGGGGTGGTGGGGGAGGCGCCGTTGCGTACCCGCAGGAAGCAACCCGACGTACCGGCTCCGGACAGCCCGTGGAGCGAGATCGAGCCCGGCCTGTGGATGGGCGGGCACGAGTTCCGGGGGCAGTCGGGGCAACTGGAGTTCGCGGTCGTACGGGACCAGTTCGATCTCGTCCAGACGCTGCTGCGCCTGCCCGGGCACGGACCGGATCCCGGCGTCGAGCACCATGTGTGGCCGATTCCCGACGGACCGCTGGACGGGACCCAGCTCGCGGGGGTGATACGGCTGGCGGAGGCGGCGTGCGAGGCGCTGGACGAGGGCCGCAGGGTCCTCGTCCGCTGCTATCACGGGTACAACCGCTCGGGGCTCGTCGTCGCCCACGCCCTGACCCGCCGGAGCCGCTCCCCCGAGCAGGCGATCCGGCTGATACGCTCCCGCCGCTCTCCGTGGGCCCTGCACAACGAGCTGTTCGTCGACTACCTCCGAGCCGGCCTGTCGACCGCCCGGCTCCTCGAAGAGCTCGCCGAGTAGCCGTTTCGCCCGTCCGCCCACCGGGTGCGCAAAAAGGACTTCCGTCCGATTAGTGTGTACGGGCGACACCGCCCCGAGCCCCAGGAGAACTGTGCCCCGCAGCCGCCCCACGCGCATCGCCGCGCTTGTCGCCCTGCTGCTGGCGGCCGCGACGGCCTGCGGTGACGCCGGGGAGCTCCAGGGCGCGGGCCCGACCAAGACCGCGGTCAGCCCGGACAAGCTCTGGCCGAAGCTGACGCCCGCATCCCGCCCCGCCTATGAGATCGGCGAGGTGGTCCGGGAGGTCGTGAAGGGCATCACCGTCTCCGGGGGCAGCCTGCGCGACGTGGACCCGGTGACGGTCGTACGCAAGGAGATGGCCAAGAGCCCGGGCGACTACCAGGGCGACGCCGCCCAGTACCGCGAGACCGGCCGCCTGATGTCCCAGTGCGGCGACGGCGCGGGGCACGGGAAGTGCCCGGTGCTGCGGCCGTACTACCGGGATCTGACCGGCGACGGGCGGCCCGAGCTGACGCTGGGGTTCCGGCTGCTGCCGGGCAAGACGACCGCGGTGCGCGTCTACACCGTGGAGAAGGACCGACTGGTGCAGGTGATGAGCTGGGACGACGCCGTCAGCGCCGTCGAGCTGGCCGGGCGGTCGGTGATCATGCGCTCTCCGTCCGAGGTGGCCGGCTACGAGTACCGGCTCCAGTGGACCTGGGACGCGGACCAGAAGGCGATGCTGCTCACACACGACGAGATGCTGCGCACCGGCCCGCGCACGATGAAGACGCCCCGCCCCTCGCCTTCGCACTCCGTCTCGCCGTCGCGCTCCGCCTCGCCGTCCGCCTCCCGTTCGGTCTCCCCCTCGGCGAGCACCCCATGAGGCTCGGGCTCCCCCAGTGGGCCGGCACGCTCGCCGTGAAGGCGGCCGTCTTCATCACGGTGATGTGCTGCGCGCTCGCCGCGCTGCTCGGCATCCTCGTGCACGTCTCGGTGACGAACCAGACCGTCGGCCAGGCCCGCGAGCTCGCGTTGTCCCGGCTGGAGGACGCGACGGCGGCGTTCGAGGCCGGCGACGCCCTCCGGCACGGTGTCTCCGTCGACCCACCGGAGCTGCCGGACTCCCTGCGGGAACTGGCCGTCGCCGGGGAGCGCGGCACCATGGTCGCCGACTACCGGGGGCGGCCCACGATGTGGGCGGCAGGGCCCGCCGACGGCGCGCGTGCCCTCGCGGTCGAGGTCGACTACTCGCAGCAGGCCCGCACCATCGAAGGGCTGGACCGGGCGATCCTGTGGTCGTCGGGCCTGGCGATCGGGGCGACCCTGCTGGTGGGCGCGTTCGCGGTGACCCGGGTGACGCGCCGGCTGCACGCCACGGCCCGGGTGGCCCGGCGGATCAGCGGGGGCGACCTGGACGCGCGGGTCGACGATCCCCGTACGAAGGAGCCGACCCGCCCGCAGGACGAGGTGGCCGCCGTCGCCGCCGCCCTCGACTCCATGGCGTCGTCGCTGCAAAGCAAGCTGCTCGCCGAGCAGCGGTTCACCGCGGACGTCGCGCACGAGCTGCGGACGCCGTTGACCGGGCTGCACGCGGCGGCCGAGTTGCTGCCGCCGGGGCGGCCGACGGAGTTGGTGCAGGACCGGGTGACCGCGTTGCGGACGCTGACCGAGGATCTGCTGGAGATCTCGCGGCTGGACACCGGGCGTGAGCGGTCGGAGCTGGACACGGAGCCGCTCGCTGCACTGGCAGAGCGGGTGGTTCGGGCGTCCGGGACCGAGACCGAGGTGGTTGTCGTGCGGGACGCTGTCGTGGAGACCGATCGGCGGCGGCTGGAGCGGGTGCTGGGGAATCTGGTGGCCAACGCGCACAAGCACGGCCGGGGGCCGGTGTCCCTGACCGTCGACGGGCGGGTGGTCACCGTGCGGGATCACGGCGTGGGGTATCCGGAGTATCTCCTCGCGCACGGGCCGCAGCGGTTCCGTACGGAGGGTGGGGCGAAGGGGCACGGGCTGGGGCTGACCATCGCGTTGGGGCAGGCGGAGGTGTTGGGGGCCCGGCTTTCCTTTTCCAATGCGGTGGATGGTGGGGCCGTAGCGACTCTGGTGTTGCGGTAGGCGGGTGGAGCGGCCGGGAGCTCGGGGCTTGCGGTTGTGCGCCGGCTGCGGGCCGGTGTACCTCCTCCCGGACGGCACCCGGGCCTGGGCTCGGCGCGCCACATCGACGTCGTCGGGCACAAGCCACGCTGGTGCTGAGCCGTAAGACACACAAGACGGACTAATTGGGTAAGTTCCGGACATGACCAAGGCCGGAACCACCCTGGTGGCAGCGGACACGCCCGCTCCCGCCGTGCCTCTCCCCCGGCGCCGTGGCATCGAACTGGCCCTCATCGTCGTGGCCGTCCTGCTCTCCGTGTACGGCTACTGCGCGGTCGGGATCGCCAGGCACGGCACCGTCCCGCCCGGCGCCGCCGGCTACGGCGCCGGGCTCGGCGTCCTCGCGTTGGTCGCGCATCTGGCGGTGCGTCTGCGCGCCCCCTGCGCCGACCCGTTGCTGCTGCCGATCGGCGTACTGCTCAACGGCCTCGGTCTGGTCCTGATCTACCGGCTCGACCTGGAGACGCCCGACGACCTGGCGGCACCCGCCCAACTCGTCTGGTCCACGCTGGGCGTGGCGCTGTTCATCCTGGTCGTCCTGCTCCTGCGCGACCATCGTGTCCTCCAGCGCTACTCCTACGTCTGTGTGGTCGCCGCGCTCGCCCTCCTCACCCTGCCGATCTTCTTCCCCTCCGTGAACGGCGCCCGCATCTGGATCCGGATCGCCGGATTCTCCATCCAGCCCGGCGAGTTCGCGAAGGTACTGCTCGCGGTGTTCTTCGCGGCGTATCTGGCCGCCAACCGCAGCGCGCTGGCGTACACGGGCCGTCGCGTCCTCGGGATCAACCGACTGCAACTGCCCACCGGCCGGGTCCTCGGCCCGATCGTCGCCATCTGGCTGCTGAGCGTTGGCGTCCTGATCCTCGAACGCGACCTCGGCACCTCCCTGCTGTTCTTCGGCCTGTTCGTGGTCCTGCTCTACGTCGCCACCGGCCGCACCGGCTGGATCGCGCTCGGCCTGCTGCTCGCGGCGCTGGGCGCGGTGGCCGTCGGGCAGTTGGAGCCGCATGTGCACGGCAGGGTCGAGGACTGGCGGCATCCGTTCGCGTCGATCGAGGCGGGCGAGGGCCCCAACCAGCTGTCCCAGTCACTGTTCGCGTTCGCGGCGGGCGGCATGCTCGGCACGGGCCTGGGCCGCGGCCACTCGATCCTGATCGGCTTCGCGGCCAAGTCGGACTTCATCCTGGCGACGGCCGGCGAGGAGCTGGGCCTGGCGGGCCTGTCCGCGATCTTCCTCCTGTACGGCCTGCTGGTGGAGCGCGGCTACCGCGCCGGGCTCGCCCTGCGCGACCCCTTCGGCCGGCTGCTCGCGGTCGGGCTCGCCTCGATCGTGGCGCTCCAGGTGTTCGTGATCGCGGGCGGCGTGACCGGCCTGATCCCGCTGACCGGCATGGCGATGCCGTTCCTGGCACAAGGAGGCTCGTCGGTGGTCACCAACTGGGCGATCGTGGCGCTGCTGATCCGCCTGAGCGACAAGGCGCGCAGCCGGCTCGGCGTGCCCAAGGGCGAGGAGGCGGCCCGATGACCCGGCACATCCGGCACGCCGCCTTCTTCTGCGCCGTGCTGCTGGTCGCGCTGCTCGTGAACGCCACCCGCATCCAGGTCTTCGAGGCGCCGTCCTACGGCGACAACATCGCCAACCGCCGCACCACGATCTCCCGTTACGGCCAACCGCGCGGCGACATCCTGGTCGACGGCGCCCCGGTCACCGGATCCCGCGACACCCGCGAGCCGCTCCGCTACGAACGGACGTACACGAACGGCCCGATGTACGCGCCGGTCACCGGCTTCGCCTCCCAGGTGTACGGCACGACCCTCCTGGAGCACTCCGAGGACGGCGTCCTGTCGGGCACGGACCCGCTGCTCTCGCCCTTCCCCCTGTGGAACGGCTCCGCCCGCGACCGGTATCCCGGCGGCGACGTCGTCACCACCCTCCGCGGGGCCGCGCAGCGGGCGGCGTACGAGGGCCTGGCGGGCCGCAAGGGCGCGGTGGCGGCCGTGGAGCCGGCGACGGGCCGCATCCTGGCCCTGGTGTCCGCCCCGTCGTACGACCCGTCCGTGCTGTCCGGGAACCGCTCGGCGGTGGCCCGGTCCTGGGCGACGCTGAACCGCGACCCGGACAAGCCGATGCTCAACCGGGCGGTGCGCAAGACATATCCGCCGGGTTCGACCTTCAAGGTGCTGACGGCCGCCGCGGCCCTGGACTCGGGTGTGGTCGAGGACCTGGACGAGCCGACCGACTCCCCGGACCCGTACACCCTGCCGGGCACCAGGACCTCCCTCACGAACGAGTCCAAGGGCTGCAAGGACGTTCCGCTGCGCAAGGCGCTCGAATGGTCGTGCAACACGGTGTTCGCCAAGCTCGGGGTCAAGGTGGGCGTGGACCGGATGGCGAGGACGGCGGAAGCCTTCGGCTTCAACGACGCGGACCTCAAGATCCCCTACTCGGTCGCCGAGAGCACCTTCGACACGAAGGTGGACAAGGCACAGCTCGCCCTGTCGTCGATCGGCCAGTACAACACCCGTGCCACACCGCTCCAGATGGCGATGGTCGCGGCGGCCGTGGCCAACGGCGGCCAGGTGCGCTCGCCGTATCTGGTGGAGCGCACGACCCGGGCGGGCGGCTCCACGGTGTCGGCGGGCGGGTCGCGCCCGGCACGGCAGGCCATGCGGCCCTCGACGGCCGTACTCCTCAAGGAACTCATGGTGGACGTAGTGCGCGAGGGCACCGGCTCGAACGCCTGGATCCCCGGCGCGACGGTCGGCGGCAAGACCGGCACGGCCCAGCACGGCCTCGGCAACTCCGGGACGCCGTACGCCTGGTTCGTCTCCTGGGCGAAGAGCGACACGGACCTGGAGCCCAAGGTCGCCGTCGCCGTCGTGGTGGAGGACGCGGACGCCGACCGGGGCGAGATCAGCGGCGGCGGAGACGCGGCGCCGATCGCGCGGGCGGTGATGGAGGCGGTGCTGAACTCGCCCTCGAAGGACGCCCCTTGACGCACCGCGAGTGCCCGGGTACTGAGATATCTCCTGGGCCTCCGGCCCGCCCCGACCTATCGTTCGGTGCATGACGACATCAGACTCCTCGGAAGCCGTCCCGGAAGCCGCTTACGAACTCGCCCAGGTCAACATCGCTCGCCTCAAGGCCCCGCTGGACTCCCCGCAGTTGAAGGACTTCGTCGACAACCTCGATCCCGTCAACGCCGACGCCGAGGCCGCCGACGGCTTTGTCTGGCGGCTGAAGGGCGATTCCGGCGACGCGACCGAGGTGAGCGTCTTCGGCGACGAGTGGCTGATCATCAACCTGACGATGTGGCGCGACACGAACGCCCTGACCTCGTACATGTACCAGGGGCGCCACCGGGAGATGCTGGCCCGGCGCCGCGAGTGGTTCGAGCGGGTGCAGGAGGCGATGACGGCTCTGTGGTGGGTCCCGGCAGGCCACCGCCCGACGGTCGCCGAGGCGGAGTCCCGCCTCCTCCACCTCCGCACGAACGGCCCGACGCCGTACGCCTTCACCCTGCGCACCTCGTTCCCGCCGCAGGGAGCGCAGCCGGTGCCCGGCGAGGTACCGGACGGGCTGGGCTGCTCGGCCTAGGTCGTGTCCGCAAAGTCCCGTCGTCCGCCCGGAGGGCGGGCCCCGCGGCGTCGTGGGGGCACCTCCCGCCCAAGCCGTGCGAAGCGCGGTTCGAGGGTGGGGGAGCGTGCTCTCGGCGTGCCGGGCGGGAGCCCTCGTACTGGTTGTACGTGGGCTTTCGCCCGGTGCGGCGATGGGGGTGCCCCCTCTGGGGGGAGCGTGCCAGGCGTCGCGGGGCAGGCGGGACTTTGCGGACACGACCTCTCAGGGCAATACACCTAGGGCTCGCCCGCTCCCTCCTCGATCGCTTGGCCCACCTCGGCGACCCGCTCCCGCTCCTCCACCGCGAACCGCTCGGCGTCCAGCTTCTCGGCGATCTCCTCGTCCTGCGCCATCAACAGGTCCAGATTGGAGTCACCCAGCTCGAACACCCCCATGCCCACATAGGCCTGCTGGAGGCGCGGGCCCCACAGCCCGATGTCCTTCACACACGGGACGATGCGGGAGAAGAGCAGCCGCCGGAACAGTTGCAGGAACTCCGACCGCTCACTGATCTGCTCGGCTTCCCCCTTCGGAATGCCGAAGTTCTCCAGAACCTCGACACCCCGCAGCCGGTCCCGCATCAGATAGCAGCCCTCGATGACGAACTCCTCACGCTCACGAAGCTCGGCATCGGTCAACTGCTGGTAGTAGTCCCTCAGCGCCATCCGCCCGAAGGCCACGTGCCGGGCCTCGTCCTGCATCACATACGCCAGGATCTGCTGGGGCAGCGGCTTGGTGGTCGTGTCCCGGATCATCCCGAAGGCGGCCAGCGCGAGCCCCTCGATCAGCACCTGCATACCGAGATACGGCATGTCCCACCGGCTGTCCCGCAGGGTGTCCCCCAACAGGGCCTGGAGATTGTCGTTGACCGGATAGACCATCCCGATCTTCTCGTGCAGAAAGCGCCCGTAGATCTCGGCGTGCCGCGCCTCGTCCATCGTCTGGGTCGCCGAATAGAACTTCGCGTCCATGTCGGGCACCGACTCCACGATCCGCGCCGCACAGATCATCGCGCCCTGCTCGCCGTGGAGAAACTGGCTGAACTGCCAGGAGGCGTAGTGCTTGCGCAGCTCGCCCCGCTCCCGCTCGCTCATCTTCGCCCAGTACGGCGTCCCGTACAGGGCCATCGCCTCCTCGGGCGTACCGAGCGCGTCGCACGGGTCGACCTCCACATCCCAGTCGATCCTGAGCTGCCCGTCCCACTGCTTGTCCTTGCCCTTCTGGTACAGGGCCAGGAGCCGCTCACGCCCGTCGTCGTACTCCCAGGTGAAACGGGCCGCACCGGCCGCGGGCACCTGCCAGAGAGGCTCTCCCGGCTCGTTGGCGTACAGGTCATAGGTCGGCATGCCCCGCAGGCTCACACGCGATAGACGAGCGGTCAACAAGTCCCGCGCAGGGGATTGACGGCCTTGCTGACAAGCAGTCTCATAAGACGCGGACGACGTACCCCGGTAACAGAGGTGAGCGACCGATGACGACCCTGACGGAAGCCGACGCGCTCGACGGACTGCGCGACGCACTCGGCCTGCTCAAGGACCGCGAGCAGGTGGCCGAACGCCTCCTGGCCTCCTCCGCCAAGCACTCCTTCGACCCCGACAAGGAGCTGGACTGGGACGCGCCCTTCGAGGAGGGCAAGTGGTTCTGGCCTCCGGAGCTGGTCTCGCTCTACGACACGCCTCTGTGGCAGCGCATGAGCGAGGAACAGCGCATCCTCCTCTCCCAGCACGAGGCCGCAGCGCTCGCCTCCCTGGGCATCTGGTTCGAGATCATCCTCATGCAGCTCCTGGTCCGCCACATCTACGACAAGGCGGCAACGAGCGCCCACGTCCGCTACGCCCTCACCGAGATCGAGGACGAGTGCCGGCACTCCAAGATGTTCGCCCGTCTGATCTCCCACGGTGACACCCCCTGGTACCCGGTCAGCCGCGCACATCAGACCCTCGGCCGCCTCTTCAAGACGATCTCCACCACCCCCGGCTCCTTCACCGCCACCCTCCTCGGCGAGGAGGTCCTCGACTGGATGCAGCGCCTGACCTTCCCCGACGAACGAGTCCAGCCCCTCATCCGCGGCGTCACCCGCATCCATGTGGTCGAGGAGGCCCGCCACGTCCGGTACGCCCGCGAGGAGCTCCGCCGCCAGATGGTGACGGCCCCGAAGTGGTCCCAGGAGTTCACGCGGGTCACCTCCGGTGAATTCGCCCGCGTGTTCTCCGTCGCCTTCGTGAACCCCGAGGTGTACACGAACGTCGGCCTCGACAAACGGGAGGCCATGGCCCAGGTGAAGGCGAGCGGCCACCGACAGGAGGTCATGCAGACGGGGGCGAGGAAACTGACGGACTTCCTGGACGACATCGGGGTGCTGCGGGGGGTCGGGCGGCGACTGTGGAGGTCGTCGGGTCTGCTCGCGTGAGTGGGGCTGAGCTCTGGGCCGGGACGCTCGCCCGCGCTGACGGGTGCCGCCCTCTTTGGGTCGGGAGCCGCCCTGGGCGGCACGACTGCCCGCGGCCAAGGCGGCCCAGGCGGCGCTGACCATCCCAGGCCGGCTGACGAACCACGGCGCGCCGGCCTACCCAGGGGCGCGGGGCTGTATCGATATGCGGCTCCGCCGCGTGGGCGCGACCAGCCACAACGCACCCGCAGCCGCCAGATCACCGCACCCCCCACGGCGACTAGGCTTCTTCCCATGTCCGCCGCCCCCGCCTACCGCCGCCTCAGCGTCGAGGAGCGCCGCAGTCAGCTCCTCGACGCCGCGCTGAAACTGTTCGCCCACCGCACCCCCGAGGACGTGTCCCTGGACGACGTGGCGGAGGCAGCCGGCGTCTCCCGTCCCCTGGTCTACCGCTACTTCCCCGGCGGCAAGCAACAGCTCTACGAGGCCGCCCTCCGCTCGGCCGCCGAAGAGCTCCGGCACTGCTTCGACGAACCCCGCGAGGGCCCCCTCCTCCCCCGCCTCTCCCGCGCCCTCGACCGCTACCTCGCCTTCGTCGACGAGCACGACACCGGCTTCAGCGCCCTCCTCCAGGGCGGCAGCGTCGTGGAGACGTCCCGCACCACCGCGATCGTGGACGGAGTCCGCCGCGCCGCGGCCGAGCACATCCTCAGTCACCTGGAGGTCACCGACCCCGGCCTCCACCTCCGTATGACCGTCCGTATGTGGATCACCGCGGTCGAGGCGGCGTCCCTGATCTGGCTCGACGAGGGCAAGCAGCCCCCCGTGGAGGAACTGCGGGACTGGCTGGTCGACCAGTTCGCCGCCGCACTCTCCGTCACCGCGAACCGGGACCCCCAGACCGCCGCCCTGGCCGAGAAGCTCGCGGCGGATGGCTGACACTGGTGCCGTGAAGAGCGAAGACACCCCCTTCGAGGGCGGCCCCCTGGACGGCCGCGTCCTGCCCGTGCTCCTGGGCATCACCGGCCACCCGCCCAAGACGTACCGCGTCCCGGTCCCCGATCCGCACGGCGGCCCGCCCACGGTCCTCGTCTACCACCGCGTACCGCGCAACCCGGGCCGCATGGGCCTCTCGCAGCGCTGGAAGTACGAGTACGACCCCGAGGGCAGGCAGACCCGCCGTCTGAACTGGCCGTGGTCCAGGCCAGACACCACGCCGCAGGGCAAGCCACACGACACGAACGAGTGATCGGGCTCCGCCGACCCGAGCACACCCACCGAGCGAACACGTCGTCCCGGGCTAAAGCTCGCGATGCGGAGCAGAGATTCTCTCCGCACCGGAGGTGATGACGTGTCAGGAAGGCTTCTGCGTCTGGCGTGTACGGCGGTGTCGGCCGCCACGATCCTCGCATCGGCCCCGGCACCCGCGACGGCGGCCCCCGAGCGGTCGTCCCCCGACCCACAGGAGCGCTCCACGGCCGGCCTCCTGACAGACCTTCAGCGGCTGTACCGACAGGCCGAACAGGCCACGGAGACCTACAACGCCACCGAGGAGAAGCTGAAGAAGCAGCGCACCGAGGTGACCCGCCTGGACACCGCCCTGGCCCGCGCCCGTCTCTCCCTGCACCACAGCCGGGGCGCGGCCGGCCGCCTGGCCCGCCAGCAGTACCAGAACACCACGGACATCTCCCCGTACGTGCGGCTGCTCCTGGCCCGCGACCCCCAGCACGCCCTGGACCAGGGCCATGTCATCGGCCTGCTGGCACGCGAGCGCGCGGAGGCGGTCGGCCGGCTGACCGGCACGGAGCGCACGGCCGACGAGCTGGCCCGCAAGGCCCGCAAGGCCCTCGACGCGCAGCTCGCCCTGGCGAAGCGCCAGAAGAAGGCCAGGGACACCGTGGAGAAGCGCCTCAAGAAGGTCGAGAAGCTCCTGGCGTCCCTGACCGCCGCCCAGCTGGACGCCCTGGCCGAGTTCGAGAAGACCGACATCGCCAAGGCCCAGCGGGCCTTCATGGCATCCGGTGCCCTGGCCAAGGACGACCACAAACCGTCTTCCGAGGCCGACCGGGCCATCCGCTACGCCAGGAAGCAGCTGGGAAAGCCGTACAAGTGGGGCGCGGAGGGCCCGAAGTCGTACGACTGCTCAGGCCTGACGTCCGAGGCCTGGGCCCACGCCGGCACCCCGATCCCCCGCACGAGCCAGGAGCAGTGGGCGCGGCTCGACCGCATCCCGCTGACCGAACTGCGCCCGGGCGACCTGGTCGTCTACTTCCCGGACGCCACCCACGTGGCGATGTACGTCGGCAAGGGCAAGGTGATCCAGGCCCCGCGCACCGGCGAGAAGATCAAGATCTCGCCGATCGCGTCGAACCCGGTCCTGGGAGCCGTACGCCCCGAGGAGCCCCCGAAGGCAGGCGCGGAGGTCAGGCGCCAGAAACCTCAGCGAGATACGCCCCGGTCCTCTCCGGATCGTAGAAGAAGTTCTCGAAGTCAGCCGGATCGTTGAACGCGTTGGCGAACCGGTCGGCGACCGGCGGCAGCTGTCCCGCCGCGCCGATGAGGTTGAGAATGTGCTCGGGCGGCGGCGCCAGCATCGCGTTCGTCCACTTGGTCACATGCTGCGCGGTGTCCCAGTAGCGGTCGAACGTGGCGCGCATCCACGCCTCGTCGAACTCCTTCTCCCCGTGCTCGACGATCGAGGCGAGGTACGCGGCCGCGCACTTGGAGGCCGAGTTGGAACCCTGCCCGGTGATCGGGTCGTTCGCCACGACGACGTCCGCGACCCCCAGCACGAGCCCGCCGCCGGGAAGCCGCCCGACCGGGTTGCGCACGGTCGGCGCGTACCGCCCGCTCAGCACGCCGCCCGCGTCCGTGAGCTCGGCCTTGGTGGCCCGCGCGTACTCCCAGGGGACGTACTTCTCCATGAGTTCCAGGGTCAGGGAGAGGTGTTCCGCCGGGTCCTGCACGCCGTCGAAGATGTCGAGCGGGCCGCCGGGTATGCCCTCCCAGAACAGGATGTCCGCGCGCCCGGACGTCGTCAGGGTGGGCATGACGAACAGCTCGCCCACACCCGGGACGAGGTTGCAGCGCACGGCCTCCTGGTCCGGGTGCTCCGGACGCGGGCCCAGGCCGTGGACGTACGACACGGCCAGCGCGCGCTGCGGCTCGCGGTACGGGGACCGTTCCGCGTCCCTTTCGAACATCCGGACGAGCTCACCCTTGCCCGCGGACACCAGCACCAGGTCGTACGTACGGGAGAAGTAGTCGAGGTCGCCGACCGCCGCACCGTGGATGACCAGCTGGCCGCCGCGCTGGGCGAACGTCTCCATCCAGCCGGCCATCTTCACCCGCTGGTCGACCGACTGCGCGAACCCGTCGAGGTGCCCCAGCCAGTCGATCGCCCGCACCGCCGGGCCCTCGCTCCAGGAGCCGGGGGCCGCGACCGAGACGCCGAGTCCTTCGATCTTCGGGGCCTGGGACTCCCAGAAGTTCAGCTGGAGATCGCGCTCGTGCTGGAGTGCCGTGTGGAACATGCACTGCGTGGACATGACCCGACCGGAGCGGATCTCGTCCGCCGTCCGGTTGGCCATCAGGGTGACCTCGTACCCGTGCGACTGGAGTCCGAGGGCGATCTGGAGTCCGGACTGACCGGCTCCGACGACGAGTATCTTCCGCATCCGGGGGCTGTTCTCCTACTCGGCTCTACTCGGGGGTTTCGTCCAGTGCGTGACGGACGAGGGCCAACAGGGTCTCGATGGCCGAAATCCGACGCCGCGCGTCCATGATCATGACAGGTATGTGCGCGGGGACGGTCAGGGCCTCGCGGACGTCCTCCGGCTCGAACAGCTCGCTGTCGTCGAAGTGGTTGACCGCGACGACGTACGGCAGCCCGCAGCTCTCGAAGTAGTCCAGCGCCGGGAAGCAGTCCTTCAGGCGCCGGGTGTCGGCCAGGACGACCGCGCCGATCGCGCCGCGCACCAGGTCGTCCCACATGAACCAGAACCGCTGCTGGCCCGGTGTGCCGAAGAGGTAGAGCACCAGGTCGTCGTCGAGCGTGATGCGGCCGTAGTCCATGGCCACGGTGGTGGTCTGCTTGCCCGGCGTCGAGGTGAGGTCGTCGGTCCCCTCGCTCGCCTCGGTCATCAGCGCCTCGGTCTGCAAGGGGGTGATCTCCGAGACGGCGCTGACCAGCGTGGTCTTGCCGACGCCGAAGCCGCCCGCCACCACTATCTTCGTGGCGACGGGGGCCCGGGTCCGGTCCGTCTGCCAGGGCTGTTCGGGCCCCTCGTCGACGAGGAGCGGGGAGACACCGCGAGCGGCGTCAAAGACGGCGGAGTCCACTCAGCACCCTTTCCAGCAGCGCGCGTTCCGGCCGGCCCGTGCCATGGCCGGTTCCGGTGCCGTACACACGGATCTTTCCCTGGTCCGCGAGGTCGCTGAGGAGCACCCGGACCACGCCGAGCGGCATCTTCAGCAGCGCGGCGATCTCGGCCACCGTGCGCATCCGGCGGCACAGTTCGACGATGGCCCGCATCTCCGGCATTACCCTGGTGGAGAGGGAACCGTTCGTGAGCTCCTTGCGGTCTTCACCGGCCTCCAGCGCGGCCGTGCTGCCGACGAACGTCTCGACGAGGAGGACGTGGCCGAAACGGGTACGGCCGCCGGTGAGCGAGTAGGGGCGCACGCGGGCGGGCTTGCGGTCGCCGCCGCGGACGGGGAGCTGGGGCCTGTTCTGCGGGGCGTTGCTCATCGGGTGCTCCCTGCCGAGGCGGTCTCGAGGGACTTCCTCAGCTCGCTGCGGAGTTCGGGGGTGAGCACGTGGCCGGCCCGGCCGACGAAGAGGGCCATGTGGTAGGCGACCACGCTCATGTCGCAGTCGGCGGAGCCGTGCACGCCGAGCAGCGAGCCGTCGCTGATGGACATCACGAACAGGCTGCCCTCGTCCATGGCGACCATCGTGTGCTTCACGCCGCCGAACTGCATCAGTTTGGCGGCGCCGATGGTGAGGCTGCCGATGCCGGAGACGATGGTGGCCAGGTCGGCGGAGGAGCCGCGCGGGCCGGTGGGCTTGTCGTTCCTGGCTTCCCTGGCCTCGGTGTTGCGGGCGTGGTCGGAGGAGAGCAGGAGCAATCCGTCGGAGGAGACCACCGCGACTGACTGGATGCCCGGCACCTCCTCGACCAGATTCGTCAACAACCAGTGCAGGTTGCGGGCTTCACTGCTCAGTCCGAAGGTACTGGGAGCGGTCAACTGCTTGCCTCCTCGGCTGTGCCCCCCGTGGCTGCTGCTTCGGATTCTGCTGTCGGGGCCGTGTTCTGGCCCGTCTGTTCGGCTATCTCCGCCTGTACGTCGCGGTGTCCCGCCTGTGCTCCCCTGCGGAAGCCGCCGAGTCTCCTGCGGAGGGCTTCGGCGTCTACCGTGCCGGTTCGCCGGCGCGGGGCCTGGGCGGTGGCGGTGATCTTCGGGGTGCGTTTGGGGAGGCCCTTGTCGGTGCGGGGGTCCTCGTCCGGGGTGCGGGTGTGTTCCGCCTCGGCTTCGCCTTCGGCGGGGTTTTCGTTCCCACCCGCACCACCCGTGCGGCGATCGTCGTCGGGTGCGGGTGGCCCCAGTGGGGAGCCCTCGCCGTCGGCGGCCACAGGCTGTCCGTCGATGCCGTGTCCGCGGCCCACGGGCTCGGCGACGGACCCTGGCGTCGCGGTCTCGACGGCGAACTCCGCACCCGCGAACTCGCCGGCCACCTGCCCCGCGGCCGTCGGCCCACCAGGCACCGGCTCACCGGCCGCCGACCCACTTGCCGTCGGCCCACCAGCCATCGACTCACCCACCGCAGGCCCACCAGGCATCGGCCCACCAACCGCCGACTCACCCACCGCAAGCCCACCAGCCGTCAGCCCACCAGCCATCGACTCACCCACCGCAGACCCGCCATGCGTCGAACCACCGGCCATCGGGCCAGGGCCACCGGCCATCAGGCCACCAGCGGTCAGCCCACCGGGCGCCGACGCGGTGGGCCCTGGCGTCGCGGGCTCGGCGGCGAACTCCGCAGCCGCCGGCTCGGCGGACACCGGCCCCGCAGCAACCGACTCGCCGGTTGTCGGCCCCGCGGCCGTCGGTCCACCCGGTGTCGGCCCCGCGGCCGTCGGTCCACCCGGTGTCGGCCCCGCGGCCGTCGGTCCACCCGGTGTCGGCTCCCCGGCCGCTGGCTCAGCGAGGTCCGGCTCGGGCGTCGGCCCGGGCGTCGGCTGTATCGGGAGCAGGAGCTCCATCGTGGTCTCGGCAGGGTGCTCGCGTTCCTGCTCGGGCTCGGGGGCCGTCGGGTGCTTCTGGGTCGCCTCCTGTACGGCCTTCTCCGCCAGTTCCAGCAGGGGGTCGGCGGACTTCGTGCGGCTGTGCAGGACGTTGGAGTTGGCCTCCGCGTCGGCGCCCGGGAGGGAGAAGGCGGGGGCGGCGGCGGGGTGCCGGGCGTCCGAGGGGACCGCTGCCGCGGAGGCCCCCGTCAGCAGGCCCTTGGGCAGGACCGCGACCGCGGCGACGCCGCCCTGCTTCTGCTCGCGGAGCTGGACGCGGACGCCGTGGCGGTGGGCGAGGCGGGCGACGACGTAGAGGCCGAGGCCCAGGCCGTTGTCGCCCTCCTGGTCGTAGGAGTTCACGGGGTCGAAGTCGGCGAGCCGGGCGTTGAGGCGGGTCAGACGATCGCTCGTCATTCCGATGCCTTCGTCCTGGACCGACAGCATGACCTCGCCGCTCTCCAGCAGCCAGCCGGAGACCTCGACGGGCAGGTCGGGCGGGGAGAACGACGTCGCGTTCTCCATCAGCTCGGCAAGGAGGTGGGAGAGGTCGTCCGCCGCGAAGCCCGCCACATGCGCGTGGGGCGGGAGCGCTGCGATGCGTACGCGCTCGTAGCGCTCGATCTCGCTGACCGCGGCCCGGACCACGTCCACCAGCGGGACCGGTCCCGCGTGCTGCTGGACATGCTCGGTGCCCGCCAGGACGAGGAGGTTCTCGCTGTGCCGGCGCATGACGGTGGCGAAGTGGTCGAGCTTGAAGAGCGTGGCGAGGCGCTCGGGGTCCTGCTCGCGCTCCTCCAGGCCCTCGATGACCGCGAGCTGGCGTTCGACGAGGCCGAGGGTGCGCAGGGCGAGGTTGACGAAGGTGTTGCCGATGCTGCCGCGCAGGCGCTCCAGCTGGGCGGCGGACTCGGCGAGTTCGGCACGCAGTCCCTCGCGCGCGTCGGCCATCTTCTGGCGCTGGCCGACCAGGTGCTTGCGGTCGGACTCCAGGGTGGTGATGCGCTCGTGGAGGGCGCGGGCGTGTGCGTGCAGGGCGTTGACGGAGTCGACGACCTGGGCGAACTCGTCCTTGCGGCCGGTGAACTTGACGGGCTCCTCGGCCGAAGGGTCCTCGGCGCGAGCGAGCCGGGCGGAGCCGAGGCGCAGGACGGCGAGGGGCCGGGTGAGGCTGCGGGCCATGCCGGTGGCGACGCCGACGGCGAGCAGCATCAGGGCGCCGAGGATGGCGATCCGGATCTCCAGCGCGGTGACGTCGTCGTCGCGGAGCTGCTCCAGGGCCTTGGTGCGGCGGTCGTAGAGGGCGGACTCGGCACCGCGCATCAGGTCGACGCGGGCGGAGAGGGCGGCCTCGGCGCGCTTGGTGTCGGTGGCCAGGTCACGGTCGGAGAGCGCGGGCTGGTCGGTGAGGGCGGCCAGATAGCGGTCGGCGATGTTGACGTCGTGCCCGGTGACCGTGGAGTCGTACGAGGTGCGTGCCGTCTTGGGCGCGGTGTCGTGGAAGTCGGCGAGGGCGGCGTCGGAGCGCAGCCGGGCCTGCTGGGCGGCGGCACTGAGGGCGGCGCGCTGCTTGGCGTCGGCGTCCGAGGAGGTCTTCCGGGTGGTCGCGAGGCCGGTGATCGGGTCGATGACGGTCTCGGTGGTGGTCGGCACACTGAGCGCGGCAAGCAGCAGACCCCGCGCGGCGGCGGCCTGCTGGACGGCCGAGTCCAGTTCGGCCAGCGCATGGGCGCCGGCGCCCGCACGGGGCGGCATCTGCTCGGCCAGGCGCTCGGCGAGCCGGTGCAGTTCGGTGATGGTGGCCGAATAGGCGGTGTGCGCTTCCAGCGCGGTGCTCTTGCCGGTGAGCGCGCCCCTGCGTACGGCCGCGATGGCGTCGAGGTCGTCGCGCAGGGAGGCGGGCGCGTCGGGGTCGGCGCGCAGTTCCTCGACCTGCCGGTCGACGCGGACGCTGCGCTGCTCGCTCGGCGCCTTGGACTTGGGGCGGCCGGCGGCGACGTACGACGTGACCTCGTCGCGTTCGTCGGCGAGGGAGTGGGCGAGGGTGAGCGCGTTCTCGGTCTGCTCGGCGAGGGTCACCAGTTCCTGGGAGTCGTGCAGTTGCCCGGAGGCGGTGACGATCGAGGGGACGCCGGCGCCTGCGATGGCGGCGGCGACGACGGCCACGGCGACGATCAGCCGGTTGCGTACGTGCGTCGGACGCCCCTTGCCCGCGGGTGCGGCGTCGCCGGTGGTGCCGGTCGCGGCGCCGGGAGTGGGCTGCGTGCCCCCTGCGGAGGCCGTCTGCTTGCCTGAGCGACGTGGCCGCGTCTTCTGCACCGGTGCTCGCATTCCTGACTCGTGATACCCATGGGTCCGGATGACGCTCTGTCAACTACCGCCGACCTCGCGTACACCCCTCCCCCAAACTCGCGCCCGCGAGCGGAGCTCGCTGATGGATGCAGTGCTCGAGCAGGGGGTGTCCTCACCGGTCCCCGACCCTCCCAGTGCCGGTGGGCGACGGCCGCGCATCACCTGACCCGCCACCCGAAGGAGTGAACCCCGGAGGGGAGTTGGCGGGCAAGTTCCTCGGACGCGCGCACTCGCCTTGTGCGGCAGGCCGGTTGGACGTCTGCGGCGGGCGGTGGCAGTATTCGCCGCCACGTCTTCCCGGAGCGCTCCATTCCACCCCAAATCAGACGTCTGACCTGCGCGGCGTCGCCTATTCGGCGGTCGATGCGACCCCTTCGTGGACCTTGTGAAGGGCTCGTGCAGACTGGCCGAATGCGAACAGAGCTTGCTTCGGAGCCCGGCGATCCGGCCCGTCCCAACGAGGACTTCGCGAGTGTGGGCCTTCCCGCCTCGGGGCAGGGCGGCGTAGTGGTGGTCCTGGACGGAGTGACCCCACCGAGAGGCGAGACGGGCTGTCTGCATTCCGTCCCCTGGTTCACCGCGCGGCTCGGCGGGGCCCTGACCGAACTGACCGTTTCACTCCCCGATGTTCCGCTGGGCGAAGCGCTGAGCCGGGCCATCACCCGTACCGCTGAGGCACACACCCAAACCTGTGACCTTTCTCACCCGCGCACCCCACAGGCCACGGCGGTTGTGGCCCGCTGGTCGCCGCAGAAGGTCGAGTACCTGATCCTCTCCGACTCGGCCCTCCTGCTGGAGTCGCCCGACGGCACGATCACCCCCTGCCTGGACGACCGCCTGGCCCGCCTCCCCCGCGCCTCCCTGGCCACGGACGCCCTCATCGACGCCCACATCCGCAACAAGGAGGGCGGCTTCTTCACGGCCGCCGCGGACCCGTCGGTGGCGGCGCGGGCGGTGACGGGAGTGCTGCCGCGCGAGGAGGTCCGGGCCCTGGCGGCGCTGACGGACGGGGCGACCCGCTGGGTGGAGAAGTTCCGGGAGGGCGACTGGGGGGACTGCTTCACCTTCGTACGCAAGGAAGGGGCGCGGGGACTGGTGGACCGGGTACGGGCGCTGGAGCGGGCGGACGCGGAGGAGCGGACGTGCCTGGGGCGGAGCAAGACGCACGACGACGCGACGGTGGTGTACGTGGAGTGGTGAGCGGGCGGGGGTCGCCCCGCGCTCACCCGGACCCTCCGCGAGCCTGCCCCTGCGGCTTGCCCTACTTCTCCATCCCCCGGTTCAACTGGTTCAGCAGCCGGCCCAGCTCCGCGACCTCGCGCGGGTCCCAGTGGGAGAGCTGCTCGACATAGCGCGCCCGCCGTGCCTCGCGCACCTTGGCGACCCGGCCCCGTCCCTCCTCCGTGAGGTGCACCAGCCACGCCCGTCCGTCGGCGGGGTCGGGCTCGCGGGCGACCAGGCCCAGGTCCTCCAGGGCGCGCAGCTGGCGGGACATGGTGGCCTTGCCGACGCCGATGTAGGCGGCGAGTTCGGTGGCCCGCAGCCGCCCGGACTCGTCCAGCCGCACCAGCAGCCCGTACGCCGCCGACTCCAGGTCGGGATGGACCTCGCGGGCCATCTCGCCCTGCTTGGCCCGAGCGCGCCGGAACAGAACGGTCAACTCCCGTTCCAGATCGAGGAACTCGGGCCGGCCCGGACCACCGCCGGACGCTCCCTCGGCGGGGGCACCTCCCGACGGTCCCTGCCGCTCGTCCCCGTTTCCGTCTTCCCGCACGTCAGCCCCTGCCTCGAATGTCCCGGCCCGGAAAGTTTCCGCCGACCGCCGTCGTTGCCGCAGCTCCGTCAGTATTTCGCAGGCTCAGACCAACGGCAGCCTTCGGACCCCCTTCCACCTGCCCTTCTCGCTGTCTGGCGTCCCTGTCGGAACCTGACTGGCATGCCCGCGCCACCTATACCCCGGACGGCGGCCGGTCACGGATACGCGCGACGTCTCCACCGAGCGTCACCGAGCCGTCGGAGGCACGCTATGCCCGTGCACAGATCCGAACCGCTCCGCCCCCGGCACACCCCTGTCGCCGGGGTCGTGCTCGCAGCCGTCCTGACCCTGACCCTCCTCGTACTGACCACCCGGCCCGCTTCCGCGTCCGCCGACGACCCCCCGCCCCGCGGCTCCGCCCATATGGGCATGGGCGTCCTCACCCATGACGGCACGGACGGTGAACCCGTCGCTGACCTGGCCGCTCAGACGGAAGGCGTGGACGTCTCCAGCCACCAGGGCAACGTCGCCTGGTCGGCCCTGTGGGACAGCGGGGTGAAGTGGGCCTATGTGAAGGCCACCGAGGGGACCTACTACACCAACCCCTATTTCGCCCAGCAGTACAAGGGCTCCTACGGCGTCGGCATGATCCGCGGCGCCTACCACTTCGCCACCCCGGACACCACCAATGGCGCAACCCAGGCCAACTATTTCGTCAACCACGGCGGCGGCTGGTCCCGCGACGGCAAGACCCTGCCGGGCGCCCTCGACATCGAGTGGAACCCCTACGGCGACGCCTGCTACGGCAAGACCCCGACCGCGATGGTCGCCTGGATCCGCGACTTCCTGAACCAGTACAAGGCCCGCACCGGCCGCGCCGCCGTCATCTACACGGCGACGAGCTGGTGGAAGCAGTGCACCGGCAACTACAGCGGCTTCGCCACTGCCAACCCGCTGTGGGTCGCCCGGTACGCCGCCGAGGTGGGGGAACTGCCGGCCGGCTGGAGCTACTACACGATGTGGCAGTACACGTCCTCCGGCCCGACCGTCGGCGACCACAACAAGTTCAACGGGGCGCTGGACCGGCTACAGGCTTTGGCCAACGGCTAGTACGGCGCCGCCAACGGTTGGACCCTCGCGCGGCGAAGGCCCGGGCTTCCCTCACGGGACCCGGGCCCTGCCTTTCCGGTCTCCGGGGGCGGAGCCCGCTGATGGACCGGGTCGTCACGCCGCGACCGGAACCTCGGGGGCCGCGCCTTCGGTGGCCGGCGACAGCGCCAGCTCCAGGACCTGACGGACGTCCGTCACGGCGTGGATGTCGAGCTTGTCCAGCACCTCGGCCGGGACGTCGTCCAGGTCGGGCTCGTTGCGCTTGGGGATGACGACGGTCGTGACGCCCGCCCGGTGGGCCGCCAGCAGCTTCTGCTTCACGCCGCCGATGGGCAGCACCCGGCCGGTCAGCGAGACCTCGCCGGTCATCGCCACATCCGTGCGCACCAGCCGGCCCGAGAGCAGCGAGGCCAGCGCGGTCGTCATCGTGACGCCGGCGCTCGGACCGTCCTTGGGCACCGCACCCGCCGGGAAGTGGATGTGCACGCCCCGGTCCTTCAGGTCGGCGACGGGCAGCTCCAGTTCGGCGCCGTGCGAGCGCAGGAACGACAGGGCGATCTGTGCGCTCTCCTTCATCACGTCACCCAGTTGGCCGGTCAGGGTCAGGCCCGCCGCGCCCGTCTCCGGGTCGGCCAGCGACGCCTCGACGTACAGGACGTCACCGCCCGCGCCGGTCACCGCGAGGCCGGTCGCGACGCCCGGGACCGCCGTACGCCGCTCGGCCGGGTCCTGTGCCGACTCGGGCACGTGGTGCGGCCGGCCGATCAGCCCGCGCAGGTCGCCGTCGCCGATCGTGAACGGCAGCTCCCGCTCGCCCAGTTCGTGCTGGGCGGCGACCTTGCGCAGGAGGCGTGCGATCGAGCGCTCCAGGGTGCGCACGCCCGCCTCGCGCGTGTACTCGCCGGCGAGCTTGCGCAGCGCGCCCTCGTCGATCGCGACCTCGTCCGCCTTCAGACCTGCCCGCTCCAGCTGACGCGGGAGCAGGTGGTCGCGGGCGATGACGACCTTCTCGTCCTCGGTGTAGCCGTCCAGGCGAACCAGCTCCATACGGTCGAGCAGGGCCTCCGGGATGGCTTCCAGGACGTTGGCCGTGGCGAGGAAGACCACGTCGGACAGGTCCAGTTCCACTTCCAGGTAGTGGTCGCGGAAGGTGTGGTTCTGGGCCGGGTCCAGGACCTCCAGCAGGGCTGCCGCCGGGTCGCCCCGGAAGTCGGACCCCACCTTGTCGATCTCGTCGAGGAGGACGACCGGGTTCATCGATCCGGCCTCCTTGATCGCGCGCACGATCCGGCCGGGCAGCGCGCCGACGTACGTACGCCGGTGGCCGCGGATCTCGGCCTCGTCGCGGACGCCGCCGAGGGCGACCCGGACGAACTTGCGCCCCATGGCGTGCGCGACGGACTCGCCGAGCGAGGTCTTGCCGACGCCGGGCGGGCCGACCAGCGCGAGCACGGCACCGCCGCGCCGCCCGCCGACGACACCGAGGCCCCTGTCGCTACGGCGCTTGCGCACCGCGAGGTACTCGGTGATGCGCTCCTTCACGTCCTCGAGGCCGGCGTGCTCGGCGTCCAGCACGCCCTTGGCGCCCTGGATGTCGTACGCGTCCTCGGTCCGCTCGTTCCACGGCAGTTCGAGCACGGTGTCGAGCCAGGTCCGGATCCACGATCCCTCGGGCGACTGGTCGGAGGACCGCTCCAGCTTGTCGACCTCCTTGAGCGCGGCCTCGCGGACCTTCTCCGGCAGGTCCGCGGCCTCCACGCGAGCCCGGTAGTCGTCGGACTCCTCGCCGTCCTGTTCGCCGTTCAGCTCGCGCAGTTCCTTGCGGACGGCCTCCAGCTGACGGCGCAGCAGGAACTCGCGCTGCTGCTTGTCGACGCCTTCCTGGACGTCCTTGGCGATGGTCTCGGCGACGTCCTGCTCGGCGAGGTGGTCGCGCAGTTGCTGGGTGGCGAGCTTGAGGCGGGCGACCGGGTCGGCGGTCTCCAGCAGCTCGACCTTCTGCTCGGTGCTCAGGAACGGCGAGTACCCGGAGTTGTCGGCGAGCTGGGACACGTCGTCGATGGCCTGGACCCGGTCGACCACCTGCCAGGCGCCGCGCTTGCGCAGCCAGGCGGTGGCGAGAGCCTTGTACTCCTTGACCAGTTCGGTGACGTGCCCGGGCAGCGGCTCGGGGACCTTCTCGTCGAGCCGCGCCCCCTCGACCCACAGCGCGGCACCCGGCCCGGTCGTCCCGGCGCCGATCCGCACCCGGCCGCGCCCCCGGATCAGGGCACCCGGGTCGCCGTCGGCCAGCCGGCCGACCTGCTCGACGGTGCCGAGCACACCGGTGCTCGCGTACGTCCCGTCGATGCGCGGCACCAGGAGCACCCGCGGCTTGCCGGGTTGCGAACGGGCAGCCGCCTGGGCGGCCTCCACCGCGGCGCGTACATCGGCGTCGTTCAAGTCCAGCGGGACCACCATCCCGGGCAGCACGACCTCGTCGTCGAGCGGCAGCACGGGCAGGGTGAGCGGTGTGGACGTCGAAGCCATGATCTCCCCTTAGGCAGTCAAGTTGAGTTATGCCGACTCAATGCACGGGGAGGCCCGAATGTTCCCGGGCCCTCGTTCGCTGTGAGCGATCAGCTGCCGCACACACGGTGACCTCGGCTTTCGTGAACAAACGGTTGCCGGGACCCGATCCTTCCCGCACCGTCTCCCCGTGACAGAGACAGAGATCCTTCTCGCGGCTTACGGCGACCAGATGCGCGGCGTGCCCCCGACTCCGCCCGCCGGCGTGACGTACGAACAGGACGGGCCGCTGCTGCGGATCGTCGGCGGGTTCCGGTGCCTCGTCACCGGCCCGCGCTCCCTCGGCGTGCGCGGCACCGAGTTGGACCGGCTCATCGCGCGGCAGCGTGACTTCTTCGCGGCGCGCGCCGAGGCCGTGGAGTGGAAGACCCGCTCCCACGACGACCCGGCGGACCTCACCGACCGGCTGCGCGAGGCGGGCTTCGTGCCCGAGGACCAGGAGACGGTCCTGGTCGGACGCGCCGCCGACATGGCCGTACGACAACCGGTCCTGCCCGACGGCGTGACACTGCGCCACGTCACGGCGGACGCGGACATGCGCCGTATCGCCGCGATGAAGTCGGTCGTGTGGGGCCGGGACTGGAGTTGGCTCGCCGACGACCTGATCGGCCGGGTCGCGTCGGCCCCGGACGAGATCTCCGTCCATGTCGCCGAGGCGGACGGTGAGGTCGTCTCGGCCGCATGGCTGGTGTTCCGGGCGGGCACCGGGTTCGCGAGCCTGTGGGGCGGGTCGACGCGGGCCGGGTGGCGGGGCCGCGGCATCTACCGCGCGCTCGTCGCCACCCGGGCCGCCATCGCCGTCGCCGTCGCCCGCGGTGTCACCTACCTGCATGTCGACGCGTCCGACGGCAGTGCGCCCATCCTGCGGCGGCTGGGCTTCGACGCGGTGACGACGACCACGCCGTACGTGTGGTCACCCGGGGCCGACTGAGCCCGACTTCGAGTGCGCGGCATGCCACCGCCTGACCACCGGCCACATCCCGATCCCGATGACCAGGGAGATCAGATGACCCCAATCGGTCAGCGGATCCGTGAGGTTCAGCAGGTCCTGGACCAGCATCCCGCCGGACAGCGCCAGTGCCGGCCACCGCAGCCACGGCCGCAGCAGCCCGGCCAGCGCACCGGTGCTCGTGGCGACGCCGAAGCTGATGCCGTAGTCGAGGCGGAACAGCGAACTGTCGGGAAGCCGGCCGACCAGCACCGCGAGCCCCACCGGGACCTCGGTCGCGAGCGTGGCCAGGACGTGCCCGGTCACGAAGACAAGGGCCGTGCGCACACCGCCGATCCGTCGCTCCAGCGCGGTCAGCACCAACAGGAAGCCGAGTGCGTACGGCCCCAGGAAGCCGCCCGCGACCCACAACGCGCTGGCGAGCAGCACCAGCACGGGCGTTCGCACGAGGTGCGCGACATCGGTGCTGGAGTCCTGGTGCAGGGCGTGGACGAGGTCAGGGGCGGCGTACGTGGCGATGAGCGAGGTGACGGCCAGTACGGCGGCGTAGGCGAGGGTGAACGGGGTGCCGGTGGGGGTGGGGAACAGACGCCAGGGACGGGAGGAACGGGCGCGGAGCGCGGCGGCTCCAGCGGGGACCGGCACCACGTGCAGCGGCGGCGTCACCGCGGGCACCGGCACGGCGCCGACCGGCCCGCGCTGGCGCGGCATCCCGACCAGCAGCCGCGCGACCTCTGGCTCCGGCCCAGGAACCGGGCCCGTCACGCCCGTCACGCCTCCGACCGCAGTCCGTTCCAAGGTGAGGCGCTCCTTCCGTTTCGCCCACCCTCGGACCACAGGTCATCCATGTCTGTGATCTGCACCACAGAACAGCGGATTCTCGGCAACCTCTCAACATGTTCTCGCGCCCCAGCAGTTCACGCCTTCGAAGGCAATCCCCTCGGCCACACCGGCCGCCCCGGCCGGACCTGCCAGGATGGCGGGATGCCCACTTCGTACGACATCCCCGAAGTCCTGGACCGTCGCGAGGGCCCGCACGGCGAGATCGTGCTGCGGCGGCACGGTGACCTGCTCCAGATCATCGCGAACGGCTGCTTCCTGATGGACACCTCCGACGGGCGCTCGGAGCGGCTGCTGGTCGACGCGGCGCTCGGCGCGCTGGACGGACGGCCCGACCCGGAGGTGCTGATCGGCGGGCTCGGCGTCGGGTTCTCGCTCGCACATGCCGCGGCCGATCCGCGCCCGGGACGGATCGCCGTAGTGGAGCGCGAGCGCGCGATTATCGACTGGCATCTCGACGGCCCGTTGTCCGACTTCTCCGCATCGGCCCTCGCCGATCCGCGCACCGAGATTCTGGAAACGGATCTCGTGGCCTACGTACATGAGACATCCGCCACGTATGACGCCCTGTGTCTCGACATCGACAACGGGCCCGACTGGACGGTCACCGAGGGCAACGACAGCCTGTACTCACCGGCCGGACTGGCGGGCTGCGCAGGGGCGTTGAGGCCCGGTGGGGTGCTTGCCGTATGGTCCGCCCAGCCCTCTCCGGAATTCGAAGAAACCTTGCGTAATGCCGGATTCCAACAGGTGCGTACCGAAGAGATCCCCGTTGCCCGGGGCGTTCCGGACGTCGTGCACCTCGGCGTACGGCCTGGATAGCCGTGGCGCGGCGACTCCCCGTACTCTGCTCACCTGACGCGGATCATTCAAGCGTCAATCGCAAGCATGCGCAGGCATAGCCAGTCAGTAGGAATCACCCCACGGATTCCGGAAAGCAACTTTGGGGCGGGCGATGGAGCAGACACACACCTCCCACAACGGCACGGCGGCGACCCCCGGCGCACAGCGCCGGGTCCTCGTGGTCGAGGACGATCCGACCATCGTGGACGCCATCGCGGCCCGCCTGCGCGCCGAGGGATTCCTCGTGCAGACGGCAGGTGACGGTCCGGCGGCGGTCGACACGGCCGAGGCGTGGCAGCCCGACCTGCTGATCCTCGACATCATGCTGCCGGGCTTCGACGGCCTGGAGGTCTGCCGCCGGGTGCAGGCCCAGCGGCCGGTGCCGGTGATGATGCTGACCGCGCGTGACGACGAGACCGACATGCTGGTCGGGCTCGGCGTCGGCGCCGACGACTACATGACCAAGCCGTTCTCGATGCGGGAGCTGGCGGCACGCGTGCATGTGCTGCTGCGCCGCGTCGAGCGGGCGGCGCTGGCCGCGACGACCCCGCGCTCGGGCATCCTGCGCCTCGGCGAGCTGGAGATCGACCACGCGCAGCGGCGCGTACGGGTGCGCAGTGAGGACGTTCACCTCACGCCGACCGAGTTCGACCTCCTGGTGTGCCTGGCCAACACCCCGCGCGCGGTGCTCTCCCGTGAGCAGCTCCTCGCCGAGGTGTGGGACTGGGCGGACGCCTCCGGCACCCGCACGGTCGACAGCCACATCAAGGCGCTGCGCCGGAAGATCGGCGCCGAGCGGATCCGTACCGTGCACGGCGTGGGCTACGCCCTGGAGACCCCGACGCCATGAGCGACGGACCGGCCGCGCGGAGAGGCCCCGGGGAGCCCTGGGGCGGCGTACGTCCGTTCTCGATCAAGACCAAGCTCGGCGCGCTGGTGATCATCGCGGTGCTGATCACCACCGGCCTGTCGATGATCGCGGTGCGCACCCAGACGGAGCTGCGCTTCATCACGGTCTTCTCGATGATCGCCACACTGCTCATTACGCAGTTCGTGGCGCATTCGCTCACCGCGCCGCTGGACGAGATGAACGCGGTGGCCCGGTCCATCTCGCACGGCGACTACACGCGCCGGGTACGCGACAACCGCCGGGACGAGCTGGGCGACCTCGCCGGGACGATCAATCTGATGGCCGACGAGCTGGAGGCCCAGGACCAGCAGCGCAAGGAGCTGGTGGCGAACGTCTCGCACGAGCTGCGCACCCCGATCGCGGGCCTGCGGGCCGTCCTGGAGAACGTCGTCGACGGCATCGCCGAGGCCGACCCCGAGACGATGCGCACGGCGCTGAAGCAGACCGAGCGCCTCGGCCGGCTGGTGGAGACGCTCCTCGACCTGTCCCGGCTGGACAACGGCGTCGTACCGCTGCGGCTGCGGCGCTTCGAGGTGTGGCCGTACCTGTCCGGGGTGCTGAAGGAGGCCAACATGGTCTCCTCCGCGCGCGGCGGCATGGCGTCGGGCTCCGGCAGCCACACCCGCACCGACGTCCATCTGCATCTCGACGTCTCCCCGCCGGAGCTGACCGCGCACGCCGACCCCGAGCGCATCCACCAGGTCGTCGCCAACCTCATCGACAACGCGATCAAGCACAGCCCGCCGCACGGCCGCGTGACGGTCAAGGCGCGGCGCGGGGCGTACGCGGAGTCGCTGGAGCTGGAGGTCCTGGACGAGGGCCCGGGCATTCCGCGGTCGGACTGGCACCGGGTCTTCGAGCGGTTCAACCGGGGCGCCGTGAGCCGGCCGCACGGGCCGGGCAGCGACGGCGGTACGGGACTCGGGCTGGCCATCGCGCGCTGGGCCGTCGATCTGCACGGCGGCCGGATCGGAGTGGCCGAATCCGATCGAGGCTGCCGGATTCTTGTCACGCTTCCGGGGCAGCCATCCGTACCAAGTTGACGTAAAGTTCGAAGCGGAGCGTCAAGATCCACGTGCGTCCTGACTGACGGACACGTGTGATCAGGTACAGACCTGCGCCTTCGGCGCGTCAGGTCGTGATCGCGTCTTCCCATCTGAGGTCATCCGAAGCGGAACCACGCTTGTTTCCCGCCATTTCCAAGCACGAAACACGCTTTCCGATGTGACTTACGCGACGATGACCTTGCTCAGCCTGACCTTCCCGGCCATGGGGGCGTAGCCTTGATTCCCGCTGTCCATCACCTTGTGAAGCGGAAGAGGGCGGTTGCCGCCGTGTCGCCACAGTCCCCCAGTAACTCGAGCATCTCGACCGACACCGACCAAGCGGGGAAGAACCCCGCGGCCGCGTTCGGTCCGAACGAGTGGCTCGTCGACGAGATCTATCAGCAGTACCTCCAGGACCCCAATTCGGTGGACCGAGCCTGGTGGGACTTCTTCGCCGACTACAAGCCGGGGGCGGCCGCCGCCCCGGCTCCGGCGGGTACTGCGGCCGCGGGGGCCGCAGAGACCACCACCAAGGCTCCGGCTGCTCCGGCCGCCCCGTCGGTCCCCGCACCGGCCCCCGCGGCCCCGAAGCCCGCAGCCGCCGCGCCCGCGGCTCCCGCCGCTCCGGCACCGGCTGCTCCGGCCCCGGCCGCCGCGAAGCCCGCCGCGCCCGCGCCGGCTGCGAAGCCCGCTCAGCCGAAGAAGGCCGAGCCCGCTGCCGCCGCTGCCGACGGTCCCGAGCTCGTGACGCTGCGCGGCCCCGCCGCCGCGGTCGCGAAGAACATGAACGCCTCGCTGGAGGTGCCCACGGCCACGTCCGTGCGCGCGGTCCCGGTGAAGCTGCTCTTCGACAACCGCATCGTCATCAACAACCACCTCAAGCGCGCCCGGGGCGGGAAGATCTCCTTCACGCACCTGATCGGCTACGCGATGGTGCAGGCCATCAAGGCCATGCCGTCGATGAACTACTCCTTCGCGGAGAAGGACGGCAAGCCGACCCTGGTCAAGCCGGAGCACATCAACTTCGGCCTCGCCATCGACCTGGTCAAGCCCAACGGCGACCGCCAGCTCGTGGTCGCGGGCATCAAGAAGGCCGAGACGCTGAACTTCTTCGAGTTCTGGCAGGCCTACGAGGACATCGTCCGCCGCGCCCGCGACGGCAAGCTGGGCATGGACGACTTCACCGGCGTGACGGTCTCCCTGACCAACCCCGGCGGCCTCGGCACCGTCCACTCCGTGCCGCGTCTGATGCCCGGCCAGTCGGTGATCATGGGCGTCGGCTCCATGGACTACCCGGCGGAGTTCCAGGGCACGTCCCAGGACACGCTGAACAAGCTCGGCATCTCGAAGGTCATGACGCTCACGTCGACCTACGACCACCGGGTGATCCAGGGCGCCGCCTCCGGCGAGTTCCTGCGGATCGTCGCGAACCTCCTCCTCGGTGAGAACGGCTTCTACGACGACATCTTCGAGGCGCTGCGCATCCCCTACGAGCCGGTCCGCTGGCTCAAGGACATCGACGCCAGCCACGACGACGACGTCACCAAGGCCGCCCGTGTCTTCGAGCTGATCCACTCCTACCGGGTCCGCGGCCACGTCATGGCCGACACCGACCCGCTGGAGTACCAGCAGCGCAAGCACCCCGACCTGGACATCACCGAGCACGGCCTCACCCTGTGGGACCTGGAGCGCGAGTTCGCCGTCGGCGGCTTCGCCGGCAAGTCCCTGATGAAGCTGCGCGACATCCTCGGTGTGCTGCGCGACTCGTACTGCCGCACCACCGGCGTCGAGTTCATGCACATCCAGGACCCCAAGCAGCGCCGGTGGATCCAGGACCGCATCGAGCGCGCGCACACCAAGCCGGAGCGCGAGGAGCAGCTGCGCATCCTGCGCCGGCTGAACGCCGCCGAGGCCTTCGAGACCTTCCTCCAGACGAAGTACGTCGGCCAGAAGCGCTTCTCCCTGGAGGGCGGCGAGTCCGTCATCCCGCTGCTGGACGCGGTCATCGACAGTGCCGCCGAGTCCCGTCTTGACGAGGTCGTCATCGGCATGGCCCACCGCGGCCGCCTGAACGTCCTCGCCAACATCGTCGGCAAGTCGTACGCCCAGATCTTCCGCGAGTTCGAGGGCAACCTCGACCCGAAGTCGATGCACGGCTCCGGTGACGTGAAGTACCACCTGGGCGCCGAGGGCACCTTCACCGGCCTCGACGGCGAGCAGATCAAGGTCTCCCTGGTCGCGAACCCCTCGCACCTGGAGGCGGTGGACCCGGTCCTGGAGGGCGTCGCGCGCGCCAAGCAGGACATCATCAACAAGGGCGGCACGGACTTCACCGTCCTGCCGGTGGCGATCCACGGCGACGCGGCCTTCGCGGGCCAGGGCGTGGTGGCCGAGACCCTGAACATGTCGCAGCTGCGCGGCTACCGCACCGGCGGCACGGTCCACATCGTCATCAACAACCAGGTCGGCTTCACGGCGGCTCCCGAGTCGTCCCGTTCCTCGATGTACGCCACCGACGTGGCCCGCATGATCGAGGCGCCGATCTTCCATGTGAACGGCGACGACCCCGAGGCGGTCGTCCGCGTTGCCCGTCTGGCCTTCGAGTTCCGCCAGGCGTTCAACAAGGACGTCGTGATCGACCTCATCTGCTACCGCCGCCGCGGTCACAACGAGACCGACAACCCGGCCTTCACCCAGCCGCTGATGTACGACCTGATCGACCGTAAGCGCTCGGTGCGCAAGCTGTACACCGAGTCCCTCATCGGTCGCGGCGACATCACCCTGGAAGAGGCCGAGCAGGCGTTGCAGGACTACCAGGGCCAGTTGGAGAAGGTCTTCACGGAGGTCCGTGAGGCCATCTCGCAGCCGGCCGCGGCCGAGCCGTCGGAGCCGCAGGCCGAGTTCCCGGTGGCCGTCAGCACCGCGGTCACCTCGGAGACCGTCAAGCGGATCGCCGAGTCCCAGGTCAACATCCCCGACCACATCACCGTTCACCCGCGTCTGCTGCCGCAGCTCCAGCGCCGGGCGTCCATGGTCGAGGACGGCACCATCGACTGGGGCATGGGCGAGACGCTCGCCGTCGGTTCCCTCCTCCTGGAAGGCGTGCCGATCCGCCTCGCGGGCCAGGACTCGCAGCGCGGTACGTTCGGCCAGCGTCACGCGGTGCTGATCGACCGCGAGACGGGCGAGGAGTTCACGCCGCTGATGTACCTCGGCGAGGACCAGGCGCGTTACAACGTCTACAACTCCCTCCTCTCCGAGTACGCCGCGATGGGCTTCGAGTACGGCTACTCGCTGGCGCGTCCCGACGCCCTCGTGATGTGGGAGGCCCAGTTCGGCGACTTCGTCAACGGCGCCCAGACGGTCGTGGACGAGTTCATCTCGTCGGCCGAGCAGAAGTGGGCCCAGACGTCCGGCGTCGTCCTGCTGCTGCCGCACGGCTACGAGGGCCAGGGCCCGGACCACTCGTCCGCCCGCCCGGAGCGTTTCCTCCAGCTGTGCGCGCAGAACAACATGACGGTCGCCATGCCGACCCTGCCGTCGAACTACTTCCACCTCCTGCGGTGGCAGGTGCACAACCCGCACCACAAGCCGCTGGTCGTCTTCACCCCGAAGTCGATGCTGCGCCTGAAGGCCGCCGCCTCGAAGGCGGAGGAGTTCACGACGGGCCAGTTCCAGCCGGTCATCGGCGACGCGTCGGTCGACCCGGCCGCCGTCAAGAAGGTCGTCTTCTGCGCCGGCAAGGTCTACTACGACCTGGACGCCGAGCGGAAGAAGCGCGGCGTCACGGACACGGCGATCATCCGCATCGAGCGCCTGTACCCGCTGCCGGGTGCCGAGCTCCAGGCCGAGATCGCCAAGTACCCGAACGCCGAGAAGTACCTGTGGGCCCAGGAGGAGCCGGCGAACCAGGGTGCGTGGCCGTTCATCGCGCTCAACCTGATCGACCACCTGGACCTGGCGGTCGGCGCCGAGGTCCCGCACGGCGAGCGCCTGCGTCGGATCTCGCGTCCGCACGGGTCGTCCCCGGCCGTCGGTTCCGCCAAGCGGCACCAGGCCGAGCAGGAGCAGCTGGTGCGTGAGGTGTTCGAGGCGTAGGCCTCCGGCGGTTCAGCCGCGTTCAGGGCCCGGTGCCGAGTTCTTGCTCGGCGTCGGGCCCTTTCGCCTGCCCAGGGGGGTGGTTGGGGAGCGTGCGCGGCTGCGGATTCGTTGTGGCTGGTCGCGCAGTTCCCCGCGCCCCTGGGGGGGACTGCGGTGCCGTTGGCTGGTTAGATCCGGGCGTCAGGGGACCTTTCCGCCCCCTGGTCAAATCGGTTGAGGCTCGAAGTCCCAGTACGGGCGCTGGCGTTCGAGGATGTGCCGGGTTTGTGGGTGGTCGGCGCCGAGGCGGGAGGTCAGGCGGGCCACGGTGTCCCGGTGCAGGGCCTCGGACTCCTCTCGCTCGCCCAGTTCGGCCAGGTCCAGGGCGAGTCCGGCCCGTAGGCTGATGGTGAGCACATGGGCGTCGCCCAAGACGCGCGCGGAACGGTCGGCGGTCTCCCGGCCCAGCGCCGCCGCCGCGTCGATCTCTCCTGCGCCGGCCAGCGCGGCGACCTCGTTCTTGGCGCAGCCGATGGCCCACGGGTGGTCCCGGCCCACCGCGCGCCGCATCTGGGCCGCGGTCTGGCGGGACAGCGCCAGCGCGGCGCGGTACTCGCCCATGTCCCGCATGACGGTGGCGACGTTGTCCCGCGCGCCGATCGCGTACGGGTGGCGGTCGCCGAGCTGGGCGGCGTACTGGGTGGCGGTGGCCTCGGCCAGGCCCCTGGCCTCCTCCGTGAGGTCCAGGTCGCGCAGCAGCATCGCGTAGTCGCAGGACGCCATCAGTGTCTCGGGGTGCAACGGGCCACGGCGGCGGATCAGTTTCTCGCGGACGCCGCGCAGCATGGCGTGCGCGAACTGGAGGTCTCCGACGCGGCGGGCGCACAGCGCGAGGTTGTGCTCGGCGAGCAGGGTCTGGCTGTGGGTGCGGTCCAGGACCTGGCTGTGGACCCGGGAGTTGTGGCCCTGGATGGTCAGCGCCTCGCGGTAGCTGCCGAGCAGACGCAGCATCCAGGCGGTGCGCAGCGAGGAGTTGAGGGTGAGGGCGTCGCGCTCGCCGAGCAGGTCCAGGCGAGCCTCGTAGATCTTGCGGTGCAGGGCGAGGGACTCGGTGTAGCGGCCCTGGAGGCCGAGGGCGACGGCGAGGTTGCTGCGGATGGCGAGAGTGCGCGGCACCTGCTCGCCGCCGAGTTCGGCCGCGGCGCTCGCGGCGGCCTCGTCGAACAGGGCGCGTGCCTCCGGGTAGCGGCCGAGCGCCATGAGGGTGCCGCCGAGGCCGTCCTTGGCGCGGATCACCTCGATCGGCCGGACGTCGTCGGCGCGTTCGAGCCGGCCGAGGATCTCGCGGCCGACGCTCTCCGCCTCCGGGTACCTGCCCAGCCGGCGCAGCATGTTGGCGAGCTGGTGGACGGCGATGAGCACCGAGCGGTCGGTGTCCCCGGAGGTGCCCCGCCAGTGCTCCACGGCCTGGCGGCTGAGCCACCAGCCGTCGTGGTACTCGCCGCGCATCCGCAGGTACTCGATGCAGTTGAGGACCAGTTCGCGGGCGTCGTCGTCGGCCGACTCCAGGGCCCCGGAGGGTTCCAGGTGCGGGATGAGGGCGGCGTACCGGGCCCAGTTGCCGGCCGAGGAGGAGTCGCGGGGGTCGGCGGAGACGAGGACCTTGCGGGCGGCGGCCGAGTAGCGCTCGGCGTCGGCGGGGGACTGGATGGAGCGTACGAAGCGGTGGAAGAGGCGGTGCATGCGCAGGGTGCCGACGGTCTGGGTGTCCATGCGCGGCCCGGCCTCGTACTCGATCCGCATGGAGGTGATCTCGGACAGTCGGCGCAGGGCCGTGTTCCAGCTGCTGGGCTCCGCGATCAGCTCGTCCAGCTCGGCGGGCAGGTCGCCGTGCCGGGCGGTCTGTAGCAGCCGTACCGGCACCACGTCGTGGGAGAAGCAGACGAGCAGGTTGAGCAGCTGCCAGGCGGATTCCGAGCCGTCGCGCAGGGTGTTGACGAGTTTCGCCCAGGCGACCTCGAAGCTCTCCGGGTACTGGCCGGAGGCCATGACGCCGAAGCGGTCCGGGCGGCCGTCGCGGATGTCCCGGATGTAGTCGTCGACCGGCACGGTCGGGTTGATGTCCAGCCAGGCGGCCGTCTGGTCGAGCAGCAGCGGCATGTCCTCCACGGCCTCGGCGAGCCGCTCGGCCTGGATGTCGCTGAGGCGGTCCGTGCGGCGCCCGGCGAAGGCGACGCTCTCGCGGCGTTCGAAGACGGGTACGGCGATGTTCTCGGCGTGGGCGCCCCACTCGCTGCGGTGGGTGGTGACGAGGATGTGGCCGCGGCCTTCGGGCACCAGGTCGATCAGCCGCTCCGGGTCGCCGGCGCCGTCCAGGACGAGCAGCCAGGGCCGTGCGGTGCGGTCGAGTTCCCGGCGGACGGATGTGATGGTGGTCGCGAGGTCGCCGGAGTCCCGCAGGTCCAGGGCGGCGGCGAGGTCGGCGAACTGCTGGCGGGCGGTGACGCGTTGGGCGGCGTTGATCCACCAGACGATGTCGTACTCGCCGGCGAACCGGTGGACGTACTCCAGGGCCAGCTGGGTCTTGCCGAAGCCGCCGGGGCCGAGCAGTGCCACGGCGGCGCCTGTGGGGCCGGCGGCGGAGAGGGCGCCGTAGACCTTCTCCAGCAGTTCGGTGCGGCCGACGAAGCGGAGGTTGCGGCGCGGGACGTGCCATACCTCCGGTGGGTCGTCGGGGAAGCGGGGGCCGCGGCGCAGGTCGATCAGGACGCCCGGGGCGGGTATGCCGGCACACTCCAGGACCCGGCCGCGCGCCACCTCGGGGCGCAGACCGCGCAGTTCGACGGGGGCGAGCGCGATGACGGCCTCGGGCATGGGCCGGGCGGTGATGCTGACGGCGGCGATCCGGTCCTGGTACGTCGGCAGGACCTGCCGCAGCGCCTCGGCCCAGGCCTCGAACCGCTCGTTCCCCAGCCGTTCGTGCCAGTCGTCGATCACGAGCAGGACGCGTCCCGGCGCGCTGAGCAGGCTGGTGAAGGCCTCGGCGGTCGGCGGGCGGCGCAGCGGGTTCCACCTGATCAGCGTGGTGCCCCGTCCCGCGGCCCGGATCTGGTGGTCGATCCATTTGGCCCAGGACTCGCTCTGTCCGGCGAAGACCACCGTGACGTGTCCGAGTTCCGCCGCCATCTCGCCGTTTCCCCTCGACTGAACCTGGTCACGTCTGTGCACAGGTCATTCAATTGTGCGTCAAATCGCTTCCAGAGGTAATGAGTTGAGCACTGTTCCAGTCATCGGGTCGCCCGTGACGTCCGCTCCAGCCGGTGCGCGATGTGCCGGACGAGCCGCTCCAGGTCGGCGCAGTAGACACTGGGGTGCCGGAACCCGGTCCCGGGAGCGTACCGGTGCACGTAGTTCCCGCCCCCGCACACCTTCCCCACGGGGCAGCCCAGACACTCCTCGGCCAGCGCCCCCTCCCCCAGCTGCCGTGCGGCGACGCCGGGATGGCGCAGGGCGCGGTCGAACGAGTGCCGGAAGACGTCGAGCCCGGTCTCCGACGCGCCCTCGTACGCCGACCTGAGCGAGTCGACCTGTTCGATGGCGCCGTCCGTCTCCACCACGACGGCCGCCATCGGCGACAGTCCCACGGCCTCGGCGCGGCTGGCAGAGCCGAGCAGCAGCCCGGCGATCTCCTGGAACAGCCGTATGCGCGTGCTGAGCCGCCCCTCGTCCCACCAGGCGTCGAAGACGGCGGCGAGCCAGTCGCCGTAGGGGGTGGGCTGGGGGCGGTGCCGGCCCGGCGGGCGGTTCGGCATGCCGGGTGGCGGCCGGTCCCAGTTGGCGTGCGGGAGGAGGAAGTCGACGCCGGGCGGGCCCAGGGCGAGGAGCGAGCGGTAGACGTCCAGGGGGTCGGCGGCCAGGTCGATCGTGCAGAGGATTCCGGCGTACGACCGCGGTCGTGCCGCGAGCCGCTGTGCCGCCGTGCGGGCGGCGGGCCAGGCGGGGCGTCCGGCGTGGTCGACCCGGCGAGCGTTGTGCGCGGCGCGTCCGCCGTCGAGGCTGAGGCCGACCCGGATGCCGGCGCCGGCGAGGCGGTCGAGGACGCCCGCCGTCAGACGGGTGCCGTTGGTCTGGACGGTGGCGGTGACCTGGCAGCCGACCACCTCGCGCACCGCGTCGGCGTAGGCGAGGACGGGGCCGGGGCCGGTGAGGAGGGGTTCGCCGCCGTGGAGTTCGATACGGATGGCGTCCAGGCCGTGGCCGCGGACGTGCTCGGCGATCCGCTCCGCGGTGCGGCGCATGGTGCGCTCGGAGGTACGGGCCGGCCGGTCGCGCCAGCCGTGGTCGGGGCCCTGGTAGAGGTAGCAGTAAGTGCAGTCGAGGTTGCACCGGCCGTGCACCTTCAGCACGAACTGCCGGAAGGGGACGGGCCGGTGGGCCGTGGTGTCGAGGAGGGCGTACGGCCAGGGCGGGTGGGGGCGGGTCGTCATGGCGCGTCTTCGTAGTGGGCGACGACCAGGAGGTCACCCTCCCGGTCGCGGAGCTCGGTGAGGATCGCGGCCAGTACCGGGTGGTCGGTCTGGTCGGGGGGCGCTATCTCCGGGAGGGGTATGTGGGTGTCTTCGGCGGGGAAGGTCACTCGGCGGCCGTTTCGGGGGACAGACGGGAGATGAGCGCGCGGAGGAGATGGACGCGGTCGCGGTCGTCCGTCAGGCCGAGGGCACGGTCGTAGTCGGTGCGGGCCTCGTAGGTCCTGCCCATCGCTTTGCGCGCCCGACCGCGTTGGGTGAGGGCCGCGGCCGCCAGCTCCGCCTCGCCCGCCTCCTCGGCGATCTCGACGGCCCGGCTGTAGAAGTCGACCGCCTTGTGCAGGTCGGCGACGGCACCCGCGCGCTCGTACAGCAGCCGGGCCACGTTGCCGCGGCTGATCCGGCACTGGGCGAGCAGCCACGGGTTCTCGGAACCGCGGGCGGCCTCCGTGAACAGCCAGTCCGCCTCGTACAGGTCGGTCAGCACGCCGGCCAGGAGGTAACGCCGGTAGTAGGAGCGTCCCAGGCTCCGGCGCAGCCACGGCAGCTGGGGGTCGTCCGGTGGGCACTCGTCGACCGCCTGGCGCAGATGGTCGACGCTCCTGGCGATGTCGTCGGGCTCTGCCCTGAGGCCGAACCGGACATACAGGGCCCGGCCGAGGTCGGCCAGCGTGTGCGGCCGTCGCCGGTCGTCCTCACCGAGCAGCCGCACGGCCTGCTCCCATGCCTCGACGGCGCGGTTCAGCTCGGTCAGTCCTCCGGTCTGGTCGTGGCGGTCGCGGTATATCCGCCCGGCCCGCACCAGGCACTCGAACCCGAGCTCCGGGTCGTCGCCCGCGGCTCGCTCGGCCTGCTGCACTGCGTACAGCAGCAGGCTCTCCTCGCGCTCGGTCGGCGGGATCTCGACGGCGGCGGCCACGTCCAGCCAGATCCGGCAGCGCTCGGCGGCCGGCAGGGCGGTCTCGTCCCGGACCGCCTCCATGAGGTCCTCGGCGGCACTCGCGGCGGCATCCGCGGCGGCGTCGGCGACCGGCGCGTACCCCTCGTGCTCCCGGGCCAGGTCGAGCCACAGCCGACCCCGGGCTACGAGGGCACGCACCGAGCCGGACAGCTGGAACCACGCGCTCGCCGCGTCGACGGCCCGGTGCAGGTGCAGCACACGCCAGTCCGGGCCGTAGGGCTCCGACTCACCCAGTGACCGCCGTACGCCGGTCAGCGCCTCCGCGGCCGCGCTCCGGCGGGCCCGTGCCGTCTGCTCGGTGTCCTCGTCGGCCAGGACCGCGCCGAGGTCGAGGTCGGCCAGATACAGCAGTACGTCCCGTGCCCGCTCCGCCGCCGGCCCCGGCTCGCCCCGGGCCCAGTCCCGCAGGCTCCGCGGGATCCCGGCGAACTCGACCCCGCTCCCCCGCACCTCCTGCGCCTGGGCCCAGTACACCAGTCCGAGGACGAGCCGTCCGCGCATCGTGACGGGCTGTCCGTCGAGCGCCTCCCACGCCTCCCGCAGGTCCTCGCCCACGCGGCGCACCCGCCACCGGGCGAGCAGCGCCTGGGCCAGCTCCTCGGCGGCGGTGACCCGCTCGCCACCGGAGCCCGCGACCGCGACCGCCCGCCGTGTGTACTCCACCGCCGCGTCGAGTTCCCGGGTGAGCCCCTCGCCGTTGAACCGCGCGAGGGCCTGCCGGCCAAGGTCGAGCAGTTTCGTCGCGCTCTGCCCCGCCACCGTGGCGCCCGCCGCCGCGGGCAGCCGCGCCCCCAGATCTCTGAGCACCTCGGCCGACACCTCGGCGAACGCCCGCAGCCCGGCCGGTTCCCGCTCTCCCGAGTCCGTGAGCCGTTCCGGGGCAGCGCCCGGTGGCACCGCGCCCCGCAGGAACGCTCCCGCGAGCGCGGGGAAGTTCCGCGCGCTGCGCCCGAACTTGCGTTCCACGTACTCGGAGCAGTGCTTGAACAGCAGCTCCACCTCGTCGACCGACAGCCGTGACCGCAGCTCGGTGGCCACGCCCGGCAGGAAGTCGTAGCGGACGGCCCGAGGGTCGTCCGCGTCCTCCCGGCGCCGCAACAGCCCGCTCAGCAGCACCTCGGACAGCACGTCCGGTCCACTCCCGGCCAGCATGGCGTGCTGGACGAGCTGCATCACCGGCAGGTACAGCGGCACCGCGGACAGGTACACCGCCAGTCGGCGCGCCTCGGACGACGCCGGACGCCAGAACGCGCGGACGCGCTCCGCACCGGTGCGTTCCTGCGCGGCCCGCACCGGCGCCGCGGACGCGGGATGGTCGGCCCGCACCCAGCCGGCCGCGGCCGACAGCGACTGTCCCGTCGCGCCGGAGACCAGCCGCGCCCAGCCCTCCACCGACTCCCGCCGCAGCGCGAGCACGGGCACGGGCAGCGCGCCGAAGGCCACCGGTTCCTTGTCGGGCCGGAACCGCAGCGACCCCGCGGGGCCCTCGCGCCGGTGCAACACCCCACGCCGGGCGGGCAGATGGGTGCGCAGCCACATCCGCTGCGGCAGCGGCTGTACGACGGCCACGGGCGCGGTGGTGGCCCAGCGGTGCAGCAGCCGCTGCACCTGTCCGCTGCGCCACATGGGCCCGGCGCAGTCGCTGAGCAGCAGGGTGACCCGGCGGCCGGTCGGGTCGCTGAGCTGCTCCGGTGCGTGCAGGGCGGCACCGGGCTCGGGGCCGGCCGCGCAGCCGGGCAGTCCGCCGGGCGCCTCGTGCAGATAGCGCACCTGCACCTCGCGGAAGGCACCGGCGCGGGCGCAGACCTGGCGCAGTTCGTCGAGGGCCTGCTGCCATACGACCGTCGAGGTGGAGACGTCCATCAGGAGCAGCAGCCGGGCCTCGCGGCGCCGGTCGGTGCGCAGGACGGGCAGGACGAGGCCGGACTCGGCGGCGCGCTCGGCGGTGGCGTGCTCGTCGAGGGTGCGCGGGACGGGGCGTACGGGGGCGCGGTAGCGCTGGAGCGGCCGTAACCCCCGTTGCAGGGCGAGGGGTTCGGGCAGGGCGGGGGCTGCGGGGACGCGCACCGGGGTCATCCGGACGTCGGTGTCGTCGCCGCCCGGGCCGGGCGCGAACAGGCGGGCGCTGTCGGGCTGCCGCTCCTCGTCGTCGTCGGGCGGGCCGAGGGGCCGGGGTGGGAGCGGGGGGAGCGGGCCGGGACCGAGGGCCGGTTCCGGGCCGGGCGCGGGGGCCGCTGTCGCCCTGTCGGCCCGTTCCGGGGACGCAGGCAGCCAGCGGGCCAGCCACAGGGCGTCCGCCAGCTCCTCGACACCGGGTGGGATGCCCGCGTCCCGCATACGCGTGACCAGCGCCGTGAGCACGGGGCTCACGCCGTCGGCCGGGAGGTCGGGGGCACGGGGCGGCATCGGCTACCGGGGCCCTCGGTCGAGGGGCTGCATCAGCAACTCCGAGATCTCCTCGCGGCGCCGGTCTGCCTCCCGGGCGGCGTGCTGGGTGAGGAAGATGGCGTTGAGCAGCTGGTCGGTGGGGCGCAGCGCGCCGTCCGCCTCGGACTGGGTGAACTGGTCGACGAGGTCGCGGTTGGCCTCGTAGGCGCCTTGTCCGAAGTGGGCCTGGACGAGGGCGGCGAGCCTTTCGTCCCGCGGGGCCTTGAGGTCGAGCGGGATGCAGCGGCGCAGCAGGGCGGCGGGGAACTCGCGCTCGCGGTTGCTGGTCATGATGACGAACGGGAAGGCGTGACAAAGGACCTGACCGCCCGTCACCGTGACCCGGCGTCCGTCGTCGGTGAGGACCCGGACCTCCGGGTCGCGGTCGGCGATGCGCTCCAGCTCGGGGATGGCGAAGCGGCCCTCCTCCAGGACGTTCAGGAGGTCGTTCGGCAGGTCGATGTCGCTCTTGTCGAGCTCGTCGATGAGCAGCACCCGGGGCTTGTCGGCGGCGAGCAGGGCGGTGCCGAGCGGGCCGAGCCTGATGTACCGGCCGATGTCCTGGGCGCCTTCCTCGCCGGGCAGCTGGGCGTCCTGGAGGCGGCCGATGGCGTCGTAGGTGTAGAGGCCGTCGCGCAGTTCGCTGCGGCTCACGATCGGCCACTCCAGGACCCGGCCGAGGTCGAGCTCGTAGGCGACGGAGTGGGCGAGTGTCGACTTGCCGACACCGGGTTCACCGGTGACGAGCAGCGGGCGCCTCAGATACAGGGCGGCGTTGACGAGTTCGAGGGCGTCGGGGTCCTGGACGGGCAGCGGGACGGTGCGCTCGCCGAGCCTGCGGTGGGTGGCGGAGTCGAGCTGCGGGACCTCGTAGTCGACGGGCGTGGCGTCGAACTTCCGCCAGGGCGGTGGTTCCGGCAGCGCGTCGATCCTGGCCGGATCCGGCTCCCCGACGCCCCGGTAGATGAACCACTCGCTCATGGTGCGCTCCTCGTCGACGGTCGGTGGTGGTCCACGTCCTGGCCGAAGGGAGCGTCGTGCGCCCGCAGCGGGCCCCTGGAAACATACCCGGAACTGCCGTAATACACCTGAGATTTCGGCCAGGCTTCGGTGCTGTTCACAGCGGTGCGTCCACGGTTTCGGTCTCCTCGGCCGGCAGCGGCCGGCGCGGGTCGTCGTAGAGCAGGGCGAGTGGTTCGGCCCAGGCGCTGTCGGGCCGTTGTTCGCTGATGTCCTGCCGTACGTGCCGCAGCCGGTCGGGGAGTTCGGCGAGCGAGCCGATCGTTTCGAGGAACTTCTCCACGCGCGCGTGGAGCGTGTCGCACTCCGGCAGACAGGCGCCGCGCTCGGGGTGCGGGCCGATGTGCCAGAGCGCCACCGGGTGGCCGCTGCGCAGCGCGTGCTTCATGGCGACGTGGCCGGTGCCCTGTCCGGCCGGGCGGCACATCACGGGGATGCGGTGGCGCTCGGCGGCGTGGTAGCCGGTGGCGTCCACGGCGCCCGGCGGGGGCATGCGCCAGCCCTCGAAGCGCCGCCCGGCCGTGATGCCCTGCCAGCGGTCGAGCCAGGGGTTGTCCGGATATCCCCGGCGCTCAAGAGCGCGCAGCACGAGGCGACGGCGTGCGCCCAGGTGCCCGGGGTCGTTCAGGGCGGCGATGTCCGCGAACCGCCAGCGGTGCACGGCGGTGTCGAAGTGTTCGGCGGGCAGGCCGACTTCGAGCGGTACGGGGTGGCCCTCCCGGTCCTTGGACTCCAGCAGTCCGCCCAGCGGGACGCGCAGCGCCTGGACGAGTTCGTCGGGCCGGCAGCCGTGCACGGAGCGGTCCTCCTTGTGGAGTTCGGGCAGGCCGTCGCCGTCGTCGTACCAGATCTGCCAGAAGAACCGGACGGGCTGCGCGCTGATCACCGGGTCCAGCAGCAGGGCCACGACGGGGCCCTCGCCGGGGCCGGGATAGGAGATCACCACGCGTTCCGGGCCGTGGTCGCCGGGCTGCGGCCGGAGTTCGTCGGGGAGCGTGACGTCCCGGGCCAGCGCGTGCAGATCGCGGCGGGGGTCCCTGCGCAGCCGCCTGGTGATCCAGTCGGCGAGGGCCGGGCTGCCCGCGTCCCGCGCGCGGGCGTGGGCCTCGACGAGCCTGAGGTAGCGCAGGAAGGTGAGCGGGTCGAGCGGGGTGGTGCCCTCATAGAGCAGACCATGGCCGTCACGCCAGGTCCGCAGCTCGGGCGTGGCACCCGGCCACCGGAAGCCGCTGCGCGCCACCTTGGCGAGGACATTGACGGTGGGCTCGTCGGGCGGGGGCGGCAGCTCGGCCAGCAGGGCGAGCGCCCGGCGCCGGTCGCGGGGCGTCCAGACGGCGCCCTGGCCGTCCGTCGGCCCGCCCTGGAGGTCGATCCAGTTGTCCCCGCTCTCCGACGGCTCCTCGCCGTGCCAGCGGTCATGGGCGGCCATGACCGTGCGGTACGTGTCCCCGAAGCGGCGCAGCGCGGCGATGGCCACGGCCTTGCCGCCGTCCTTGTCCTTGCGCTTGGACTTGATCAGTCCTACGACGGCTCCCGACTCCGGGTCCAGCAGCGGGCCGCCGGACATACCGGGCTGGAGGTCGATGTCGGGCTTGATGATCAGCCCGTGGGTGTCCTCCTGGCCGTTGATCACGGCGTCCACCATGCGGAAGTGGGCCTCGGGCGGGCCTGGGTAGTAGCCGCAGGCCTTCAGCGCGCCGGAGTGGCGGGCGGCGCGGTCGGTGAGCCACACGCACTCGTGGAAGTGCTCGCCGGTCAGCCGGACCAGGGCCAGGTCCTCGGCCAGCGGGACCTTGGGGTTGCGCGGGTCGGTGATCAGCCACTCCGCGAGCCGGGCCTCGGCGTCGACGCCCTCGCCGCGCACCCGGAAGACGAGGGTGCGGTCCGTCGCGAGGTGCCGGCACAGCACATGGGCGGCGGTCAGCACCCAGCCGGGCGCGACGAAGAAGCCGCTGCCCCATAACGGGCCGTCCTTGCCGCCGGCCGGGAGCAGATGGACGGTGGCCGCCCTGACCAGCTCGAAGAGACGATCGTGCCGCTCGCTCATGCGCCGACCGCTCTCCGGTCGCCCTCCTCGGCGCCGCCGCGATCGAACTGCCAGGTGAGGGTGACCTCCAGGGACGCCTTGGCCTCCCCACGCGCGAGCACGGCGACGGCCAGGCCCTCCTTGGCGGTCAGTTCCACGCCGAAGGTGATGGAGGCCTCGTCCGGCTTGGCCGCCCGGGCCGCGTCGAGCACGGTGCCGCCGACGGCCTTGATCAGATCCTGGAGCTGTTCGACCTTGGCGACGGCGGCCTCGGTGAAGCCGACGTCCTCCTGGTCGTCGTAGGGGTCGGCCGCGCCGATCCGGGCGGTGATCACCGTGCCGTCCGGCAGTTGGATGTCCTGGATGTGACTCATACCGCTCCCCCGAAGAGCCCGAGCCGTCAGGTCAACCGATCCTGGACGGCGCCCACTTGAACAGCGACGAGGCTAATACCCAGGTTGGTTGCAGGAGTATGCGGGCGTTGGCGCAGGAGTGGACGGGCGTCGGCCGCAGGAGCAGCCGGGGCGGGCATTGGTCGGTTCGGGAGGGCCCCTGAAGGGGCGCGGGGCTTCAGGGAACATGCGGCTCCGCCGCGCGGGCGCGACCACCCCCCGATGGTGCCGCAGACGATCGACGGCCTATCGCGGCCCCGCGGCGGCGCCGCGTATTCGCGGGACAGGCCCTGGGCGTGTCCGCAAGTCCCGCCTGCCCCGCGACGCCTGGCACGCTCCCCCACGGCGCCGCGGGGACCGCCCTCCGGGCGGACGACGGGACTTTGCGGACACGCCCCAGGGGTGTTTTGAAAGTCCCGTGCGGTGCCCGCGCCCGCCGCGGCAGCGGCTTGGCGTCACAGCCGGTGCGTGCCCTCGGCGTGCCGGCCGAAGGCCCTCGATGGGGTCCCCCCCCCGCTCGAGCGAAGCCGAGAGTGGCGTAGGAGCCACTTGGGCCTTTGGCCGGTGCGGCGAGGGTGCGTGCCGGGCGCCGCGGGTACTGTACGGGACCTTCAAAACACCCCCTAGTCGTCTAGTCGTCGTCCTCGTCGTCCAGGCGGGCCAGCCACGTCGCCAGCCGCTCCACCGGCACCTCGAAGTCCGGGTTGAGATCGACGAACGTCCGCAGCTGCTCGGCGAGCCACTCGAAGGTGACCTCCTCCTCGCCGCGCCGCTTCTCCAGTTCCTCGATGCCACGGTCGGTGAAGTACAACTCTTGCTCCTGATACTGACGGGACAAGCCCTCGGCCTACTCCCTCAGGGTATGCCGCGCCCGGCGAAGCCTTCCTCGGTGTCAGTCGGGTACGTGCGTGACGCCGTACGCCAGCCCCAGCGCGCCGTGCGCCAGCAGCACCGCCCCCGCCACGGCCCAGCCGCCGCTGCGGCGCCGCAGCCCCCAGACCGTGAGGGGCAGACCGGCCGCGACCTGGGCCAGGGCGAGGGCGAGTGACCTGGGACCGCCGACCCAGGGCAGCCAGGGCCCGAGGTGGCGGCCCTCCACGGCGTCGAGTTCCGCGCGCAGGGCGTGCCGCCAGCCCGACCACTCGACCAGGCGGATGTGCGGCTGGTCGCGGGCGGCCGCCTGGAGGCTTTCGGCGTCTTCGCCGGGGGCGAGGCCGACGGGCAGGGACACGCCCGCGCGCGCGAGGACGGCGAACAGGCCACGCATGCGCGCGCGTGCGTCGGCCGCGGAGTCGGGGCGCGTCAGCGCGGCCAGGGACTGCATGTCCAGGACCGGGTCGAGACCGAGCCGTCCGGCGAAGGTGCGCATGGCCTCGTCCTCACCGGCCGGGGTGCCGTTGGCGAGCCAGACGTAGCCGACGGGGCGGCGGAAGCCGGAGGCCAGGGTGAATCCGGCGCGGTCGGCGTCCCACCACAGGGCGAGGACGGGCCAGGGTGCGCCGACGGCGAGGGCGGTGGCCCAGCCGGTGAGGACGCGGTCGACGGGTTCGCCGCCCCCGAGCCACGGCCGACCCTCGGGAACGAGCACGCTCCACTGCCCGCCGGCCGACGCGAGCAGCATGTCCTCGCGCAGCAGCCGGGCTGCGGGAGCGACGGACTCGGGCTCCGCGCGGCAGAGCAGCAGGGCGCCCGGGGCGGGGCGGGCCTGGCGAGCGGGCCTGGACTGTTCCGTCGACATGACAACACGCTAGGCCGCTTTGTCCACCTCGCGAGATTTGTGATCACCAGAACGAGTACCTTGACTTTCCCCCGCCGCGATATATCGTGTTTCTCGTAAGACGCGATATGGCGTGTCGCGTTTCCGATCCGGCCCGTGCGGCCGCGTCCGGTCGCCCAGGAGGTCCGCACCATGTCCGAGTGGTCCGTAGCAGAGCCCAGCAAGCTCGCCTTCGACGAGCCGGTGAGCGAGCTCCAGGTGCGCATCGTCAACGGAACGGTGAACGTCGTGGGGACGGACGAAGGTTCCGCCCGCCTGGAGGTCTCCGAGATCGAGGGCCCACCCCTGATCGTCACCCAGCAGAGCGGCACGCTGACGGTGGCGTACGAGGACCTGCCCTGGAAGGGCTTCCTCAAGTGGCTCGACCGCAAGGGCTGGCGCCGCAGCGCGGTGGTCTCCCTGGCGGTGCCGGCCGGCACGCGCGTCGAGGTGGGTGTGGTCGGCGCCGGTGCGGTGGTCTCCGGGATCCACGGCCCGTCGGTCGTCAAGGGCGTCACCGGTGACACGACGCTCGTCGGCCTGTCCGGCCCGGTCCGCGCCGACACCGTCTCCGGGAACCTGGAGGCCCAGGCCGTCACCGGCGACCTCCGCTTCAACTCCGTCTCCGGCGACCTCACCGTCGTAGAGGGCTCCGGCCCCTCCGTGAAGGCCGACTCGGTCAGCGGCTCCATGATCGTCGACCTCGACCCGGAGGGCCCGACCGACGTCCGGCTGACCAGCGTCTCGGGCGAGATCGCCATCCGCCTGCCGGCTCCGGCGGACGCGGACGTCGAGGCCAACACCGCGAGCGGCAGGATCTCCAACGCCTTCGAGGGCCTGCGGGTGCACGGCCAGTGGGGAGCGCACAAGATCACCGGCCGCCTGGGCGCCGGCACGGGCAAACTCCGGGCGACGACCGTCTCCGGTTCGATCGCGCTGCTGCGCCGCCCGCCGAGGGAGGACGAGCCGTGGGAGGCGGAGGCCTGGGAGGAGCCCGGATCGCCGGCCACGGACCCGACGACCGACCCGCTGCCCCACCCGCACCACACCTCGGGGGACAATTCCGTCTCCGGCCAGGGCACCGACGCGACGGACACCCCACCCCAGTCCGCTCCCCACGCCCCGGCCGACGGCACGACCGACAAGAAGGTGCTCTGACATGCCTCCCGTCTTCGCCCACGGCCGCCTCCGCCTCTATCTGCTGAAGCTGCTGGACGAGGCCCCGCGCCACGGCTACGAGGTGATCCGCCTCCTCGAAGAACGCTTCCAGGGCCTGTACGCCCCGTCGGCCGGCACCGTCTACCCCCGCCTCGCCAAACTGGAGGCCGAGGGCCTGGTCACCCACACCACCGAGGGCGGCCGCAAGGTCTACGCCATCACGGACGCCGGCCGCGCCGAACTGGCCGACCGCTCCGGCGAACTGGCCGACCTGGAGCTGGAGATCAGGGAGTCGGTCGCCGAACTGGCCGCAGAGATCCGGGCCGACGTGCGCGGCGCGGCGGGCGACCTGCGACGCGAGATGCGAGCGGCGGCCTCCGAGGCCCGTCAGGGCAACGGCACCAGGCCGGACGGCCCCTTCGGTGACTTCTCCGACTACACCGACAAGGAGGCATGGCGCACCGCCAAGGAGGAGATGCGCCGCGCCAAGCAGGAGTGGAAGGAACAGGCCCGGCGAGCCAAGGACGAGAGCCGCCGCGCCCGCGAGGAGGCCCAGCGCGCCCGGCGACAGGCCAAGGAGGCCCAGGACCGCGCCCGCACCGAGGCCCAGGAGGAGGTCCAGCGCATCGCCCGCCGGGTCCAGGAACACGTACAGGACCACTTCGTACGCGGCGACTGGCCGACGGGCGTACGGGAGGGCCTGACGGAGCTGGCCAAGGAGTTCGGCGAATTCAGCAAGGACTACGGCAAGGAGTTCGGCCGCGACTTCGGCTTCGGCCGCCAGGACACCGCCAAGTCACCCCAGCCCCACACCGACTACTCGGACACCCCCGAGGACTTCCCCGCCGACTACGAGCCCACGTGGGCCCACGAGCCCCCCACCGACGACCCGGTCCGCGACCTGGACCGTCTGCTCGACCGCTTCCGCGACGACATCCGCGACGCGGCAAGGGACCACGGCGTCACCCCGGACCAGCTCCGAGACGCCCGCCGCCACCTGTCGACGGCGGCGGCCCACATCGGAGCGCTGTTGCGCACACCGAAGCCATGACTGCGGCCCCTGGGCAGTGCGGCTGCACCGGCAGCCGCACCACCCGGCCCGACAGAACCCGGCCCCCGAGCGAGCCACCCACCCCCCGCCCCTGCCCACCTCAACCAGCCTTCGCCTCTCCCCCTCCGTCCAGCACCCGGGTGACGGCCTCATAGGTCACTCCGTGATCGGCGAGAACCTCGGCGGGCACGCCGGGCCGGCCGACGAGCGCGAGCAGGATGTGCTCGGCGCCGATGTACCGGTCCCGCCGGGCGACGGCGATACGCAACGCCCGCTCCAGTACGTCCTTGGCCCCCCGGCTGAACGACCGCCGCCCGGACCACCACCCCTTGCCCTCCGGGTCCCCGGACAACGCCCCGACCCCATGCGCCTCCTCCACCCGGGCGACGACCTCCCCCACATCGATCCCCAGCCCGGCCAGCGCATCGGCCTCGGCCTGCGACAGCCCACCCCGCCGCCGGGCCTCCCCCAACGCCCGCCGCACGGAGTCCAGCCACCCCCCACCCCCGAGCGCGGCCAGCACGAACGAGGCCCGGCTCCCTTCCCGATCGAGCAGGGCAAGCAGCAGATGCTCGGCATCGACACTCCCCGCCCCACCCCTCTCGGCATGCTCAACCGCCCCCGTCACCACCGCGCGGGCGTCCTTCGTGAACCGCTCGAACATCAACGCCTCCCGTACTTCTTGTGCACGGCCTGCCTGCTGACCCCGAGTTCCGCGGCGATCTCCTGCCACGACCACCCCTGATTGCGCGCACTGCGCACCTGCACCGCCTCCAACTGCTCCAGCAGCCGGCGCAACGCCGCAACGGCCCGCAACCCGACCCGCGGATCACGATCGCCGGCCCGCTCGGCAAGATCTGTAGCTTCACCCATACCTGTCAACCTAAGTTGACACCCCGGTCTCCGTCAACCCCCGTTGACAAAAAACGGCGGGCCCGAGGCAAAGCCCCAAACCCGCCGCAAGGCGCGACTACCACCCGGCACGCTCAGTTACTGAGCACGATCTTCCCGAACTGCTCCCCCGACGCCATCCGCTCAAAGCCCTCGCGGGCCCGCTCCATGGGAAGCACCTCATCGATCACCGGCCGCACACCTGTGGCAGCACAGAAGGCCAGCAGATCCTCCAGCTCGTCCTTGGTCCCCATCGTGGACCCGACGACCTTCAACTCCAGGAAGAAGATCCGTGTGAGCTCGGCATGCGAGGGCCGATCCCCACTCGTGGCACCGGAGATCACCAGCGTGCCCCCGGGCTTCAGCGACTTCACGGAGTGCGACCAGGTAGCGGCACCGACGGTCTCGATCACGGCATCGACCCGCTCCGGCAGCCGAGCCCCGGACTCCACCGCCTCCACGGCCCCCAGTTCCACGGCCCGTTTCCGCTTGGCCTCATCCCGACTGGTGGCGAAGACCCGCAACCCCGCGGCCTTTCCGAGCACGATGGCAGCAGTGGCGACGCCACCCCCGGCCCCCTGCACGAGCACAGAGTCCCCGGGCCGTACGCCCGCATTGGTGAACAGCATCCGATAAGCGGTCAGCCAGGCCGTCGGCAGACAGGCCGCCTCCTCGAAGGAGAGCTCCTTCGGCTTGGGCAGCACATTCCACGTGGGCACGGCGACCTGCTCGGCGAAGGTCCCCTGGTACCGCTCCGTCAGAATCGACCGCGGCTCCCTGGGCCCCACCCCATGCCCGCTCTGTCCGATCACGGAGTGCAGGACGACCTCGTTGCCGTCCTCATCGACCCCGGCGGCATCACAGCCGAGGATCATCGGCAACCGCTCCTCTGGCAGACCCACACCCCGCAGCGACCAGAGATCGTGATGATTGAGCGAGGCGGCCTTGACGTTGACGGTACTCCAACCGGCGCGGGCCTCAGGGGCCGGACGCTCCCCCAACTCCAGTCCGGAGAGCGGCTCGTCGCGGTCGATTCGGGCGGCGTAGACAGCGAACATGACCTTGACGATAGGCGCCCACGCCGACCGACGGAACCACAGGCCCCTGTGAGACACACCCGCTTGACGAGCCACGAAACCTGAGGTGGTCGGCGCACCCCCGCGAACCCGCACTCGCCCACGGCGGCAAGGGGCCGTGTCGGGGGGTGTGCGCCCGCAGCGGCGGGCGTCAACGCAGAGCACATCTTGAAGCGACCGAGCCGCCCGACCGAGGAGGACACCCCCCGGCGCGGCCCCGACCCCCAACGAACCGCAAGGCGCTAGGCGAACCCCCACCGAAGAGCAACGGGCCGCCGCAGGCATCCCCACCCAGCCACCCGCCACCACTCGGACAGGCGCACCCACAACAAAAGACGGCCCCGCCCACCAGGGCGAGGCCATCCAGCACAGGGCACCCCAGAGCAGCTCAGCTCGGCACCCCCCAGCGGCAGCGCTACCGCCGGGCAACCCCCTCCGCCCGAGCCGCCGCAGCCACCGCAGCGGTAACCGCCGGCGCCACCCGCTCGTCGAACGGTGACGGAATGACATAGTCCGCGGCAAGGTCGTCCCCCACCACGGCCGCCAACGCCTCAGCAGCAGCGATCTTCATGCCCTCGGTGATCCGCGAAGCCCGGACCTGAAGCGCCCCCGCGAAGATCCCCGGAAACGCCAGCACATTGTTGATCTGGTTCGGGAAGTCCGACCGCCCGGTCGCCACGACCGCCGCGTACTTGTGCGCGACGTCGGGGTGCACCTCCGGGTTCGGGTTGGCCATGGCGAACACGAACGCGCCCTCGGCCATGGAGGCGACCGCCTCCTCCGGCACCGTCCCGCCGGAAACCCCGATGAAGACGTCGGCACCCTCCAGCGCCGCCTCCAGCGACCCGGTGATGCCCGCCTTGTTCGTGAACCCGGCCAGCTCCCGCTTGACCGACGTCAGGTCGTCCCGGTCGGCCGACACGACGCCCTTGCGGTCGGCGACGGCCACGTCCCCGATACCGGCCTCGACCAGCATCTTCGCGATGGCGACACCAGCCGCACCGGCCCCCGAGATCACGGCCCGCAGATCCCCGAGCCCCTTCCCGGTCAGCCGCGCGGCGTTCCGCAGCGCGGCCAGCGTCACCACAGCCGTACCGTGCTGGTCGTCATGGAAGACCGGAATGTCCAGCTGCTCCTGAAGCTTCCGCTCGATCTCGAAGCACCGAGGCGCCGAGATGTCCTCCAGGTTCACACCACCGAAGGACGGCGCGAGCCGCACCACGGTCTCGACGATCTCGTCGACGCCGGTGCAGTTCAGCGCGATCGGCACGGCGTCGACGCCGCCGAACTGCTTGAACAGAATCGCCTTCCCCTCCATCACCGGAAGGGAGGCCTCGGGCCCGATGTCCCCGAGCCCGAGAACGGCCGTGCCGTCGGTCACGACGGCGACCACGGACGACTTCCACGTGTAGTCGTGCACGAGCTCCGGCTGCTCGGCAATCGCGCTGCACACCTTCGCGACGCCGGGCGTGTACGCCAGGGACAGGTCGTCCTTGTCGCGGACCGGCACGGTGGCCTGCACGGCCATCTTGCCGCCACGGTGCAGCGCGAACGCCGGATCGAAGGAATCGAGGGGCTCGACCCCGCCGTCCTGATCGGTATTGCCGCCGCTGCGAGGATTGACGATCTCCGCTGCCACTTTGTCTGACCCCTTAAGTGTTCATGGTTTGAGGGTGGGACCACTCCTGGTGAGAAGTGGGCGGGACCGCGTATGACCCTGCTCGTTGATACGTGCGACGTACGACGTACGGGCACATACGCGACGGGCGCGCCGCACACGCGCCCTGAGCCCCGGATGAGGGGTGTAAAGAACCTTCTTACCGGACGGACCGCGCCGTCGACGAGTCCAATACGTCCAAGATCACATGACAGGAAGGGAAACACGCACACGGACGACACGAATCGGACACGAGCCGATGACGACACCGAAGCGGTTCGTGGTCAGATAAGCGGACAATTTACGATGTACTTCGCAATGGCCAACTGTCACCCGCAAACACGCCCCCCAGCCGACCCACATCCCGAGATACACCGAAGATCTTTCGGCCGGAAGGGCAGATTCCCGCAGAAGGTGCGGTCAGGATGTCCGGCCTGAGGCGGTTCGGAAGTCACCCGTTACCCGATTTTGACATCGCGGGCGCCGTGAATACCCAAGTCCGAATGGCAAGATGCCGTAATCACACGAGGTCGCGGCACTCGAAGGTGTGTGCTCTTGTCGACCTACGAAACCAAGGCACCCGGCCGAACCCGTCGGCGGGAGCCCGCCCCATCGGCAACTCCACCCATCCGCCGGAGGAACCCACCATGACCGCAAGCTCCACCCGTCGTACGACCGCCACCCGCTCCCGGCTGGCAGCGGTCGGCTCGATCGCGGTCGCAGGCGCCCTGATTCTCACCGGCTGCGGTGACCAGACGAACGACAGCGGCAGCGAGGGCAGCAACGAGACGGGGAAGTCGAACACCGCCCCGCTCTTCGACAAGCTGCCCAAGAAGATCCAGGACGCGGGCGTCATCAAGGCCGGTACGAACGCCGAGTACGCCCCGATGGAGTTCCAGGAGGGCGGCAAGATCGTCGGCGTCGACCCCGACATCGCCGCCGCGCTGGGCGACAAGCTCGGCGTGGAGTTCCAGTTCACCTCGGGCTCCTTCGACGGCCTGATCACCGCCCTGAACTCCGGCCGCTACGACATCGCCATGTCCTCGATCACGGACACCCCTCAGCGCCAGGAGGGCCTGGACGACAAGGGCAAGAAGCTCGGCCCGGGTGTCGACTTCGTCGACTACTTCACGGCCGGTACCGCCGTGTACGTCCAGAAGGGCAACCCGAAGAAGATCAACTCGATCGAGGACCTCTGCGGCCAGACGGCGGCCGTCCAGCGCGGCACGACGTACGAGAAGGCGCTTCAGACGCAGTCCAAGGCCTGCACGGACGGCGGCAAGAAGAAGATCAACATCGAGTCGTTCGAGAACGACACCGAGGCCCAGACCCGCGTGAAGTCGGGCGGCGCGGTCGCCGGCGTCAACGACTACCCGGTGGCCGTGGACCTGGCCCGCAAGTCCGGCGGCGGCAGCGACTTCGAGGTCGTCGGCGAGCAGGTCGACGCCGGTCCGTTCGGTATCGCGGTGAACAAGGAGAACAAGGAGCTCACCGCGGCCCTCGAAGAGGCCGTCAACGCCATCATCGAGGACGGCACGTACAAGAAGATCCTCGAGAAGTGGGGCGCCGAGTCCGGCGCGATCGACAAGGCCGCGATCAACGGCGGCAAGTGACCGTCCCGGGCAAGCTGAAGGGCAGTCACAGTGACTGACAAGTTCGACAAGGAGCCGGCCGACGCGAAGCCGTCGGCCGCCGTCTCCAAGGACGGCGGGGCTCTCCCGCCCGAGGCGATCAAGGCCATTCCGGTACGGCACTACGGCCGCTGGGTCAGCGGTGTCGTCGTACTGGCCCTGGTGGCCCTGCTCGTCAACGCCTTCGCCACCGCCGAGAAGATCCAGTGGAACGCGGTCGGCGACAAGCTGTTCGACTCCAGCATCGTCGCCGGAGCCGGCCGCACCCTGCTGATCAGTGTCCTGGCGATGGCCATGGGCGTGGTTCTGGGCATCGTGCTCGCCGTGATGCGGCTTTCGAAGAACCCCGTGACGAGCTGGGTCGCCTGGCTCTACATCTGGTTCTTCCGCGGCACGCCGGTCTACGTCCAGCTGCTGCTGTGGTTCAACCTGGCGCTGATCTTCCCCGTGCTGAATCTCGGTCCGATCTACAAGGACGAGATGGTCGACGTCATGACCCCGTTCATGGCGGCCCTGCTGGGTCTGGGCCTGAACGAGGCGGCGTACATGGCGGAGATCTGCCGCGCCGGTCTGATGGCCGTCGACGAGGGCCAGACCGAGGCCTCGCAGGCACTGGGCATGAGCCACAGCAAGACGCTGCGCCGCATCGTCGTCCCGCAGGCGATGCGGGTGATCGTGCCGCCCACGGGCAACGAGTTCATCAACATGCTGAAGACTTCGTCGCTGGTGTACGTGGTGTCGTATCCGGAACTGACACGCTCGGCCACATCGATCGGCTCAACCTCATACGCAGTGATGGAGATGCTTTTCGTGGCCTCCATCTGGTATCTGGTCATGACCAGCGTCTTCAGCGTCTTCCAGTACTACCTGGAGCGCCGTTACGCCCGTGGCTCGTCCCGGAACCTGCCGGCGACGCCGTGGCAGAAGGTCAAGGCCAACCTGCTCTCGTTCAGCCGCGAAAGGGGTGCGGCATGACCGCCATGGTGAAGGCCGAGGGCGTCCACAAGTCCTTCGGCCCCGTACAGGTCCTCAAGGGCATCGACCTGGAGGTGAAGTCCGGCGAGGTGTTCTGCCTCGTCGGCCCCTCCGGCTCCGGCAAGTCGACGTTCCTGCGGTGCATCAATCACCTGGAGAAGATCAACTCCGGTCGGCTGTACGTCGACGGCGAGCTGGTCGGCTACCGCCAGAAGGGCGACAAGCTGTACGAGCTCAAGGACAGCGAGGTCGCGCTCCAGCGCCGGGACATCGGCATGGTGTTCCAGCGGTTCAACCTGTTCCCGCACATGACGGCCGTGGAGAACGTCATGGAGGCGCCGATCCAGGTCAAGGGCGTGAGCAAGGCCCAGGCCAGGGCGCGCGCGCAGGAGCTGCTCGACCGCGTCGGCCTGGCCGACAAGGCCGGAAACTACCCCTCGCAGCTCTCCGGCGGCCAGCAGCAGCGGGTGGCCATCGCCCGGGCGCTGGCGATGGACCCGAAGCTGATGCTCTTCGACGAGCCGACCTCGGCCCTCGACCCGGAGCTGGTCGGCGACGTCCTCGACGTCATGCGCGACCTCGCCGAGTCCGGCATGACGATGGTCGTCGTCACCCACGAGATGGGCTTCGCCCGCGAGGTCGGCGACTCGCTGGTCTTCATGGACGGCGGCGTGGTCGTCGAGTCCGGCGACCCGCGCGAGGTCCTGACCAACCCGCAGCACGAGCGGACGCAGGCGTTCCTGTCCAAGGTGCTGTAAAAGGCGCAGGGAAAACAGTTCGGCCCCGCCGATCCTCTTGGCGGGGCCGAACTGTTTACCGTCGTCAGGCGGGCCAGTTTTTTACCGACCGGACGTCCAGCCAATAATGGGACGGGTGATGTCGTGATTCGCCCCGTTCGCCCCTTCGCGGCGGACGACCTCGATCACCACCTGGCTATTCTCCCGGAAATCATAATCGCACACGGTCGGCGGATTGTTGGCGCCGTTCGCGTCGTGACATTCGCCGGAGCGCCCGTAGGAGGTGGTCCACATCGCGACGGAACGCATCCCGTCCGCCCAGAGGTCCTGCACCGTGATCTTGTCCCCGTCGGAGTAGAAGCAGGCCACGCCCGCCCGGGCGAAGGGCTGGGTGCAGAACTCCGTGGTGACCGCGTGGGCCGGCGAGGCCGTGCCCAGCAGCCCCGCAGACACCGCCGCCGTCGCCATAAAAGGCGCGATAACTCTACGCATGCGCATAACGATGAACCCTTCGGCTGGTCGAAACCGAGCGGGAATTCCCCCTCAAGCTGCTGCGACCCTACACAGGACGATCACGCCGGAGCAATGCAATATCAGCGCCCCTTGAAATGACCCAAAACAACGATCTCGCCCTGAATGCCCTTTAGAACACCGACACGACGAATTCAATAGTGCCGGCATGAATCTTTCCTTGCCGCCCCTTCTTCCGCGTCACTTGAGCGCCAGCAACAACGTGTCCGACGGCGAGCACCACACCGGCCGCGCCTCCCCGAACCCCTTCTCGCGCAGCACGCGCGCGTGCCACTCGACGGACGGCGTGTCACCCTCGGCATGCTCGCCGTAGATCTCGAAGCGGCGGGCCGTCGGCTCGGCCAGGACCGGGTCCTTGGCGGCCAGTTGCCACCACTCGGACCAGTCGAGGGCGCCGTCCGCCTTGGCCTGATCCATACGGGCGTGGCGCAGGGCGCGCTCGGCCTCGTTGATCCGGGGCGTCGCATCGTCGATCATGTGGTCCGCGTTCAGGAACACACCGCCGTCGCGAACGAGTTCCGCGACCTGACCGTAGAGGGCCGCGAGGGGCTCACGGTGCAGCCAGTGCAGAGCCGTGGCCGTCAGGACGGCGTCGTACGAGTCGTACGGCAGCTTCGCGGGCCAGTCGGGGTCCTTGAGGTCGGCGGTGAGGAAGGAGACCCGGTCGTCGTCCGCGAAGGTGCCCTCGGCGATGGCGAGGAGGGCCGGGTCGAGGTCGACGCCCGTACTGGTGGCCCCGGGGAACCGGGCGAAGAGCCGGGCCGTGATACTTCCCGTGCCGCACGCGAGGTCGAGCACGCGCGGGGCGGGGCCGACCAGGGCCTCGACCATGTCGAGCATGATCCGGAAGCGTTCCTCACGGTCGGGCATGTACCACTCCTGCTGGCGGTCCCAGCTCTTCTGCCAGGCGGCCCAGTCGGCTCCGATCGTGGTGGTGATGTCCGTGTCCGTCATCGAGCCCCTCCATCGCGCAGTTCACGTAATACCCTGGAAGCACGATCAGCTGTTACCGACCGCATGTCGACGATAGAACGCCTCCGTAAGGACTACAAGTGGAACTGGCCTATTACTCGGATTACGCCGTACGTCTCGTCAACAGCGAGGACCCGGCCCGGGGCAAGGACTCGCTGACCTCGGTCGAGGCCATCCGCGATCTCTTCGGCGGCAGTCAGGAGGCGGCCCGCCGCGCCACCGACGGGGACGTCACCCGCTTCCGCTCGGTGCGGGCGCGGCTGAGGGCGGTCTTCGAGGCGGCGGACAAGGGCGACGAAGCGCTGGCGGTGAACCTGCTGAACGCCCTGCTTCTGGAGTTCCCGGTGAGCCCGCAGATCTCCGGCCATGACTTCCGGGACGACGACGGCCGCCCCCTGTGGCACATGCACCTCGCCGACCACCCGTCCAACGCGACCGCCGGCTACGCGGCCATCGCTGCGATGGGCCTGGCCTTCCACCTCACCGAGTACGGCGTGGACCGCCTGGGCCTGTGCGAGGCGTCCCCGTGCCGCAACGCCTACCTGGACACGTCCACCAACCGCTCCCGGCGCTACTGCTCGGACCGCTGCGCGACCCGCGCCAACGTGGCCGCCTACCGCGCCCGCAAACGCCTGGAGGCGGACCGGTCGGCGAGCACGAGCCGCACCGCCGACAGCGCCCAGCGCGCCAGCGCGAACGGCGAGCGCTGACCGGGCTTGCGCGGCCGGTAGCGCAGCCGGACCTTGCCCAGGATCAGCTCGTCCGGCACCACTCCGTAGTCGGTGCTGTCGCCACCGGCGTAGGCGTTGTCCCCGAGGACCCACCACCCGCCTTCACGCTTCTCGGCGGCACGCTTGACGACCAGCAGGTCCTGCTGGAACGGATGCCGCAGCACCACCACGTCCCCGGGACGGATCCGTCCCCGGTGCCACACCACGAGCAGATCGCCGTGATACAGCGTGGGCACCATCGACGGCCCGGTCACCTCGGCCCACCCGAAGGGCTGAGCGGCCCGCCCGCGCTCGGCGTCCTGCGACAACTCCGGCATCCCCGGCACCTCCCCGGTACTGTCCTCCACCAGTCTCAGTCTGACCCTGGACTTTTGTCCTAAGCCCATGGGGGCACTCGCGAAAACCCGTCTTGCAGGGAGTAATGTCCCACCTGAGAAGACGATCACGAGGAAGGAATGCTCCATGCTTTCCCGCCTGTTTGCCCCCAAGGTCAAGGTCAGCGCACACTGCGACCTGCCCTGCGGTGTGTACGACCCGGCCCAGGCCCGCATCGAGGCGGAGTCGGTGAAGGCCGTGCAGGAAAAGATGGCCGCCAACGACGACCCGCACTTCCAGGCGCGTGCCACCGTCATCAAGGAGCAGCGCGCCGAGCTCGCGAAGCACCACGTCTCGGTGCTCTGGAGCGACTACTTCAAGCCCCCGCACTTCGAGAAGTACCCGGAGCTGCACCAGCTGGTCAACGACGCCCTGAAGGCCCTCTCGGCCGCCAAGGCGTCCACCGACCCGGCGAGCGGTCAGAAGGCTCTGGACTACATCGCCCAGATCGACAAGATCTTCTGGGAGACGAAGAAGGCCTGATCTTGGATCATGCCCTCTGACCTGCAATTTCTTTGCTTGCAGTGTCTTCCTGTCCGCACCCGGTCCGCAGGCCGCCGAACACGGCGTCCATGGCGGTCCGGGTGCGGTCTTCTTCGCCCGGCCACAGGTGGGCGCAGATCCGCAGCGTGATGACGGCGGACGCGTGGCCGAGGACGAGTTGGACCTGCGTCAGGCTCGCTCCGCCGGCGATGAGAGCGGAGGCGAAGAAGAGCAGAGCACCCGCCCATGACGGTGCGCGAACGGCCTGTGGAAAGCGGCGGACGGCGACAGCCAAGTCGGCTCTCAGCGACGGCGGACGAGGATGCCGCTCAGGCGCATGACCTCGAAGGCCCCGTGTCGGGCGATGGGTTCGACGAGGATCGTGCGGGCCCGCTCGATCGTGGCCTGCACCTCGCCGACCTCTCCGTCGGCGAAGTCATTCGCTTCCGTATCAAGGGCACCGACGAGACCTGTGAAGTCAAGGTCAAGCGGGTCACCGAGTACCCCGACTTCGAGACACTGCTCGACGGCGAGGGACGGGCCGACGTCAACCCGACCGCCACCCGCGAACAGCAGGTCGCCAACATCCGCGCCATCTACCCGCCAGAGAAGGAAGCCCTCGGCGCCCTCGCCGTCGAGAACCGACGCGCTGCTGCATGATGCGACCTGAGCTTGAGGGCAGGGGGCCTGAGGGCCGGGGCCCGTTGTGCTCGCAAAGCACTGGCCCCATCTGTCCAAGGCTGCCGACGGAGGACCGTAACCATGGCCAAGCCGCAACCCGACGACCAGCCCAAAGCCCTCCCGCCCGCCCACGAGTCCATGACCCTGCTGGCCGCCGCCGTCATCGTCCACGACAAGGCCGCCAACCGCGTCGTCCTCCTCCAGCGCGGCCAGAACGCCAAGTTCGCCCAGGGCATGTGGGACCTCCCCGTCGGCAAGAGCGAACCCGGCGAGCCCATCACGGAAACGGCCGTGCGCGAGCTGTACGAGGAGACCGGCCTGACGGTGAAGCCAGAGTCGCTGAAGGTCGCCCACGTCATCCATGGCGCTTGGGGTGTGGAGGCCCCCAACGGCTTCCTCACCGTCGTCTTCGCCGCCCACGACTGGACTGGCGAACCCGAGAACCGCGAACCGCGCAAGCACGCCCAGGTCCGGTGGGTCGACGCCGCCGCAATCCCCGAGAACTTCGTGGACACCACCTCAGGCGCCCTCCACCGCTACCTCGCGGGAGGCCCGGAGGTCTCCCTCGACGGCTGGCAATAGGAACTCCGATGCCCCTCCGAGGCTGAAGAAACCGGTGTTTGAAGTTCCTCCTCCCAGCGCCCATGCCCCAGCGGCGCAACGGACCGGTTGAGGCAGCCGTTCCAAGACCGCACACCGCACATCACGGCCTGGAGCAACTGCGATCTTGGTGCGAGCGTCGACGCGGGCTACATCGGCGCCGCCCTGGGTGAGCCCCCGCACTTCCAGAAGCGAAAGGCACCCGGGCACTACGCGGACGCCCGCGCAGGCAGCCGCATCACCCAGAGCTGCACCGATCAAGACCAGGAAGGTGCCGGCTTCCCCGAGTTGCTGTTCGTCCTGGACGTGGGCAAGCAGGGCGGCTTCATCGACACCGCATGGATCGACTACCACGTGAGCGGAAAGGCGTACACGCTGCGGCTGGACCGGCAGATGGTCGCATGTGGATCGAAGATCCCTCACACGGTGGCCGGAACCGTCGTGTGTGACGGGCAGCAGACCTGAAGTCGCCAGTGCTTGGCATGGCCGTCCGGCAGACGTCATCCGCACCCCGAGCATCGCGCCCGCGGTCTCTCCGATCGCCTGCTCCACCTCCCACCCCCGGCCCGCAGGCCGCCGAGAACGGCGGTCGTGAGGGTTCGGGTGCGGTCTTGTTCGCGGGTCCGGGCATGCAGACTTGAGTCTCCCGCAGGGGGAGACACGAAGGTGGGGTCATGCGTGACGGCATCCTTTACTCGATCGGTGAGCTGGCCCGTCGTACCGGGCTGACGGTGAAGACGATCCGGTTCTACTCCGATCGCGGCATCGTGACGCCGGCCGACCGTACGGCCGCCGGCTATCGCCGGTACGGCCCTGATGCCGTGACCCGTCTGGCCTTCGTACGGACCCTGCGCGAACTGGGGCTCGGCCTCGACATGATCCGGCGCGTCATGGACCGGGAACTGACGCTCGGCCAGGTCGCCGCGGAGCACGCTGCCACGCTGGACCTACAGATCGGCGTCCTGCGTCTGCGGCGGGCGGTCCTGACCGCTGCCGCCCGGCGCGAGCCCACCTTCGAGGAGATGGAACTCATGCACGAGCTGGCCGGGCTGTCCCCTTCCGAGAAACAGAAGGTGGTCGACGACTTCCTCGACGCCGTCTTCGAAGGCCCCCGCCCAGGCCCCGCACTGGCCGCGGCCCAGCGCTCCATGACACCCGAGCTGCCCGACCTGCCCACGGAGGAACAGGCGGCGGCCTGGGTGGAGTTGGCCGAACTCTCCCTCGACGCCGACTTCCGGGCCAGCCTGCGACGCATGACCCGCAGCAGCACGACGGACGCGTCCGACGGCGTCACCGCACCGCCGCGCCCCGATGCCGTGGCGATCACCCGCGATGTCGTGCGGCCCGCCGTCACATCGGGCATCAACCCTGAATCACCGCAGGCAGACCCCGTCGTCGCGACCCTGGTCGCCCGATGTGCGGCCACCCACGGCCACCCCGTCCCCGCCGAACCGCGACGCCGGCTGCTGCAACGCCTGGAGGCGGCGAACGACCCCCGCAGGGACCGCTACCTCCACCTCCTCGCCCTGATCAACGGCTGGCCGCCCCCGGAGCCGCTGGCACCGGCGGTCGACTGGGCCGTCACGGCGCTGCGGGCACGGGCGGCATGATGACCACATCCTTAACTACCGGACAAAAAGGGCATATTGGCCACCCGGTGTCTCGCTCGGTTCCCTGTATTCGCGGTGATTGTGTTCACGCGCCGGACGGTGGCCGTGGATCCTTCCCGTCCCGTAGGTTTTGGTGAATTCACAGGGGAGTGAGCAGTGCTCCGACCCCGTCCCGGCCCGCGCGGCCGGGGCGGGGTTCCTCGTGCTCTGCGACGAGCGGGCGAGTGGGGACCGCATCAGGGGACCAGTCACCCGGCGGCCTGGCCGACCCCCGCCGGATGGAACGCCGACTCCCGGGAGAACCCCCTGCGCCGCCGCCTGCCTCTTTGGCCGATCCCGCTGCTGTGGACCCTCGCGCTCGGCCTGTGGGGGCTGTCCCGGCAGCACAGTGTGTGGCGGGACGAGGCCGCGACCTGGCAGGTGGCCCGGCGGCCGGTCGGCGACATCTGGCACATGCTGGGGCAGGTCGACGCCGTGCACGGGCTCTACTACCTGCTGATGCACGGCGTCTTCGCCTGCTTCGGCGCCGGCACCACGTCCCTGCGTCTGCCCTCCGTGCTGGCCATGGCGGTGGCGGCGGCCTGTGTGACGGTCATCGGGCAACGGCTGGCCGGGGTCTGGGCCGGCCTGGCGGGAGGGCTTGCGTTCGGGCTGCTTCCGGCCGTGCAGTTCTATCTCCAGGAGGGTCGCCCGTACGCGTTGGTCACGGCCGGAGCCGGGATCGCGACCCTGCTGCTGGTGACCGCCCTGGAGGGACGTGGCCGCCCGGTGCACTGGGCCGCGTACGCCGGCACGGTCGCGGTCTGCGGGCTGCTGAACTGGCTGTCCCTGCTGATCCTGCCCGCCCACCTGGCGACCCTGCTCTGGGTACGGGCCCGGCGTCGCACCTGGATGTGCTGGGCGTCGGCCGCGACGGCAGCCGTGGCGGCCGTACTGCCGCTGGTCCTGTTCAGCCGGCACCAGTCCGCCCAGGTGTCCTGGATCCCGCCGCTGACCTGGCACATGCTGATCGGCCCGGCGATCCTGCTGACGATCGGCGGTCTCGCGGCCCTGCTGGACCGACCGTACGCGGGACGGCTGTCGGTGGCGGCGGTCGGGCTGCCGCTGCTGGCCGTGCCGCAGCTCGGCCTCCTCGGGCTCTCCCTGGCCCGACCGCTCTTCCTGGACCGCTATGTGCTGTTCAGCATGCTCGGGCTGGCCCTCCTGATCGGCACGGCACTGGGTAGCGCCGTACGGGCGGCCGGGCCGCGGTTTCCGAGAGCGGCGCCCTGGCTCGTCCCGCTCGCGGTCACCGTGGCGGTCGTCGCCCTTTTGCCTCAGTCGCTGGCCAAGCGGTCCCCGTCGAGCCGGGTGGACGACGTCCTGGCGGTGGCGGCCGACGTACGAGGGCTGAAGCAGGACGGGGACGCGGTGGTCTTCGTACCGGCGGCCCGGCGCGACACCGCGCTGGTCTGCCCCGACGACTTCGCCGGCCTGCGGGACATAGCGCTGGCGGAAGGCCCCGTCGCGTCGGGGACGCTGAAGGGCGAGGAGGCGGCTCCGGCCCGGATACGGGACGCGATGCTGGCGCAGCGGCGCATACTGCTGGTCACCGACGTGCCCGCGGTGGCGCGGCCCGTGTCCGCCGAGCGGGACAGGACGAAGACCGCCGTACTCAAGGAGCACTTCACGGTGGTGGCGGACATACAGGTCCGTGGGCGACGCGTGACGGCTTACGAGCGGCTCTGAGCAGGGATCCGGCAGCAAGCAGGGATCAGCAGCACTCAGGGCCCGGCCGTTCCCCCGGCCGGGCCCTGAGTGCCGGGATCCGTCAGTGGAACTGCGGCACGATCAGATAGATCCCGTACGCCACCACCGCCGCGCAGGCGACGAAGCACAGCCCGGCCTGCGTGAGGCCCAGCGCGGAGGTGCCGCCGGCCTCCTCGCGCGCCCCGTCGTAGCGGGCCAGGCCCAGCACGCCGAGGGCGAAGACGGCGACCACGGCCACGGTCACGGCGAGGCTCACCGCGGCGACCTGGCCGAGTGCGGTCCAGTCGAGGTTCATGATGGGACTCCCCTTGTCTCGTACGACTTGTCTCGTACGGCCGCGTCTCGTACGGCCGTGTCTCAGGCGGCCGCGTCTGTCTCAGGCGGCTGTACCGACCTTGGCCGGCTCGGTGCCGCGGATCGTGACCTCGTGGGCGTCGTTCACGTTGTGCGCGGACACCGGGTTGCGCCGGGAGACCAGCACGATGCCGGCGGCCACGGCGGCGCCGACCACGGCGACCACAGCCGTACCGACGTTGCCGCCGTGCTTGACCACGCTCGCCGAGACGCCGCCGACCAGCGCGGCGGCGGGCAGAGTGACCATCCAGGCCACGACCATGCGCCCGGCCACGCCCCAGCGGACCTCCGCCAGCCGGCGGCCCAGGCCCGCGCCGAGGATGCTGCCCGAGGCGACCTGCGTGGTGGACAGGGCGAAGCCCAGGTGGGCCGAGGTGAGGATGACGGTCGTGGAGGCCGTCTCGGCGGCGAAGCCCTGCGGGGACTGGATCTCCGTCAGGCCCTTGCCCATGGTGCGGATGATCCGCCAGCCACCGAGGTAGGTGCCCAGGCCGATCGCCAGGCCGGCCGAGGCGATCACCCAGAGGGGCGGCCCCGCGTCGTGGCCGAGCGCGCCCGCCGAGATCAGGGTCAGCGTGATGACGCCCATCGTCTTCTGCGCGTCGTTGGTGCCGTGCGCCAGGGACACGAGCGAGGCCGAGGCGATCTGCCCGACGCGGAAGCCCTTGGTGACGGACTGGCTCCGGGCGCGAGCGGTGAGCCTGTACGCCAGGTAGGTGGCCAGCAGCGCCGCTACCCCCGCGACGATCGGCGAGGCCACCGCCGGGATCAGCACCTTCTCGACAACCTTGTCAAAGTGCACGCCATGCGACCCCGCACCCACCCAGACGGCCCCGATCAGCCCGCCGAACAGCGCGTGCGACGAGCTGGACGGCAGCCCGACCAGCCAGGTGAGCAGATTCCACAGAATGGCCCCGACGAGCCCGGCGAAGATCATGCCCGGGCTGACGAGTGTGTCGTCCACGATGCCGCCGGAGATCGTCTTGGCGACCTCGGTGGAGAGGAAGGCACCGACGACGTTCAGGATGCCGCTGATGAGCACGGCCGTCCTCGGTTTGAGCGCCCCCGTGGCGATGGAGGTGGCCATCGCGTTGGCCGTGTCGTGGAATCCGTTGGTGAAGTCGAAGGCGAGGGCCGTCACGATGACGACCGCCACCAGGAACGTGATGTGGTCCATTCCCCAATGCAAACAAGCGCGGGCCAATTCGCAGCGAACCGATGGCAAAGCGTGTCCCAGGAGTCGGCGCGCGGTTGGTAAGGGTCCTGCGAACCCGCAGTGGTGACCGCGAAGGGCGCCGTACAACTGCGTCAGGCGGGCGGGCGGCGCCATCCGGCGCCCGTGAACGTGCCGCCGGATCTACGATCGCCCGCATGAGCATCCGCTGGACGTACGCCTTCGTCGACCGCCCCGCCGCCTCCTTCGCCCGGGCCCACGCCTTCTGGACCGCGGTGACGGACACACGGCTGTCCGAATTCCGGGGTGATCAGGGGGAGTTCGTGACGCTGCTGCCGGGCAGGGGCGCCGACTCCTGTGTGAAGGTCCAGGCAGTCGGCTCGGGCGCCGGAGGCGCGCATCTCGACTTCGCCGTGGACGACGTACCGGAGTTCGTGAAGTCGGCGCTTCAGCGGGGCGCGGGCATCGCCGCCGAGCACGCGGGGTGGGCCGCACTGCGCTCGCCCGCCGGGCAGTCGTTCTGTGCCGTGCCCTGGCACGGGGAGTCGGTACGGCCGCCCGTGGTGCGCGGCAGTCGCCTCGACCAGGTCTGCGTCGACGTACCGCCGTCGCTGTACGACGGCGAAGTCGGGTTCTGGAGCGGTCTGTTGGCCGACTGGGCGTCGGCGCCCGGCTCCCGCCCGGAGTTCCATGTGCTCAGGCCGCCGACCGGGCTGCCGGTCCGCATCCTGCTCCAGCGGCTCGGCGAGGAGCGGGCCGTCTCCGCCCATCTGGACCTCGCCTGCGCGGACATCGCGGCGACCCGCGCCCGGCACGAGGAGCTGGGCGCGGCCTTCGTCGCCCAGGGCGCCCACTGGTCGGTGATGCGCGACCCGGCGGGAGGGACGTACTGTCTGACGGGCCGGGACCCGGAAACGGGCGGGCTGGCCGAACAGCGCACCTGAGCAGGTCGGCCCACGGTTCGGCAAGGCCCTGCCGACCACCCGTCCCGGCACTACCGGCGAAGCCTCGCCCACGGCTCCACATCCACCACCGCGTCCACCGGAATCGGCCCGTACACATGGGGGAACTCCTCTTCCCCGGGCTCCGGCGCCTCGTACTTCAGCGGCGCGTCGAGCCGCGCGGGGTCCACGACCAGGACCACGAGCTCGTCGGGGCCGTCGTAGGAGCCGTACAGGAAAGCGGCCACGGACGGGAGTTGAGTGCGGGTCGAGCAGTGGATGAAGCCCTCCTCCTGGAGGGTGCGGCCACGCGTCGACATCTCGTACGTGCCGCGCTCGCGGGCCGCGTCCCACAGGGAGCGCTCGGTGATGTGGAGGATGAAGGTCTGTTCGGACATGGGTCCACGCTACGGCTTCAGCCGGGCCGCCCGCGTGTGCAGATAACGCTGTTCCGGCAGGCTCAGGGTCTTGGCGGCAGCGGCCTCGTAGGCCGCACGGGCCTCGTCGTACGCGCCCGCCCGCTCCAGCAGATGACCGCGCACCGCGTCCAGCCGGTGCCCGCCCCCCAACTCATCCTCCAGTTCGGCCAGTTCGGCCAGTTCGGCCAGTCCCGCGCGCGGCCCCCGGACCATGGCCACGGCGACGGCACGGTTGAGGCGCTCGACGGGCCCGGGGACGAGGCGTACGAGGATGTCGTAGAGGCCAAGGATCTCCTGCCAGTCGGTCGCCCGGGCGGAGGGTGCCTCGTCGTGCACGGCGGCGATGGCGGCGCGCAGTTGGTACGGGCCGGCGCGCCCCCGGGACAGGGCGCCGGTGACCAGGGCGACGCCCTCGTCGATCGCGGCCTTGTCCCAGCGGTCGCGGTCCTGTTCGTCCAGCGGGACGAGCTCGCCGTGCGGGCCGGTGCGCGCGTCGCGGCGGGCGTCGGTGAGCAGCATCAGGGCGAGCAGGCCGGCCGCCTCGCCGTGGCCGGGGAGGAGGCGGTGCACCGCGCGGGTCAGCCGGATCGCCTCGCCGGCGAGTTCCCGCCGCTGCAAGGCGGCACCCGAAGTGGCCGTATAGCCCTCGTTGAAGATCAGGTACAGCGTCTGGAGGACCGCGGGCAGCCGCTCCTCCCCGTCGTCGGGGCGCGCGAAGCGCACACCGCGGACCTTCTGCTTGGCCCGGCTGATGCGCTGGGCCATGGTCGCCTCGGGGACCAGATACGCGCGGGCGATCTCCGCCGTGGTCAGACCGCCGACCGCGCGCAGGGTGAGGGCGATCTGGGCGGGCGGGGTCAGGTTCGGGTGGCAGCACAGGAAGAGCAGGGTGAGGGTGTCGTCCTCGCGGGGAGCGCGGTCCGCGCCCGGCGGCGGGGCGGTGAAGGCGTCCCGGGGCGACAGCGCCGCGACCTTCTCCTCCCTGGCCCGGCGTGCCTCCTCCGCGCGCAGGGCGTCGGTCAGCCGTCGTGCGGCGACCTTGATCAGCCAGCCGCGCGGATTGTCGGGGACGCCGGTGCGCGGCCACTGACCGGCGGCGGCGAGCAGTGCCTCCTGTACGGCGTCCTCGGCGGTGTCGAAGTGGCCGTACCGTCGTACCAGCGCGCCGAGGACCTGCGGCGCGTGACGGCGCAGCAGGTCCTCGGTCTCGGGTGTGACGCTCATGTACGGCTCAGACGTCTCCGGCGCCGTCGTCGATGGGCCGGATCACCACCGGGTACACGGGGGCCCCGGCGGGCTGGGGACACTGTAGGACGCGCTCGGCGATCTCCGTGACCCGCTCCAGGCTCGCGCAGTCCAGCACCCAGTAACCGGCCAGCAGTTCCTTGGTCTCGCTGTACGGCCCGTCGGTGATCACCGCCTTGCCGTCGTCCCCCAGGGTGACGTGCCGGGTCTTCGCCGGCTCGGCCAGCCCCTGTCCGTCGACCATCTCACCGCTCTCGGCGAGGTCGTTGTTGAGGTCGCTCATGAAGGCGTACATCGCCTGGACGTCCTCCTGGCTCCAGGCCACGGAGTTCTCGGACCCCTTGCCCTTCATCGCCTCGTAGTCCGCCTGCGTGCCCTGCACCATGACCAGGTACTTCATCAGTCCGCTCCTTCGGTTTCCATCGGCTCGAGCCACCGTTTCGGCGGCTCTCACAGGGGACGTCGGAGCCGGTCCGGGATTCTCGACAGGGGTTCAGGAATTCTTCGCGGAAGGTTTCTCGGGCTGCTCGTGGTGCTGGTGACTCTCGTGGTGCTGGTGGTTCTCGTGGTGCTCTTCGTGCTCGGCGGCGCCCTCGGCGTACGCGCCGCACTCGGGGTTCCGGCACGGGCCGGCCACCCATGTGGGGACCCAGGCGCCCAGCGTCTTGTGGCGCCGGACGACCGTTTCGACGGGCTGTCCGCATTCGGGACAGTGGTGCTCTTCGCTGCTGCCCATGCCCTCAGAGTAGGGCGGGAGAGGGCTCAGCGCTTCCTGCTGTACGTACGGACCACGACGCCGTTGCCGAACGAACGGACCTCACCGAGGGTGAACTCGGTGACGGCGAAGTCCGAGCCGAACATCGGCATGCCCGTGCCGTACACGATGGGGTAGCTCTTGATGACGAGTTCGTCGATCTCGTCGACCAGGGCGCCGGCGAGCTGCGAGCCGCCGCACAGGTAGATGCCCAAGTCGCCGTCCTCGGCCTTGAGTTCGCGGACCCTGGCGACCAGGTCGTCGCCGACGATCTCGACGTTCGGGTCGGGCGACTCGGTCAGGGTGCGCGAGGCGACGTACTCCCGCATATGGGCGTACGGGCTGGTGACGCCCTCCTTCAGGGCCAGGTCATAGCTGGCCCGGCCCTGGATCACCGTGTCGAACCTCTTGTTCGGCAGGTCCTCCATACCGATGAGATGGCGGACGTGGGTCGGCACGGTCTCCGGGTATTCCGCGGCGAAGAACGCGGAGTACCCCTCGTCGACGAAGCGGACCATCTCCGTCGCGTCGCCGCTCGGGTCTCCGATGAAGCCGTCGATCGAGCAGGCGATGAAGTACGTGAGCTTTCGCAAGCCGGTCTCTTTTCGTAGGGTGACGGACAACCACTGCGGTTGTAGTGCTTCAGTTGTAGTACTTCGCTTGTAGTGGTTGCAAGGGTATTCATGAGGCCGGATAGAAGTGAGAGAGGGGATTCCGTATGGCGGGCAATCCGGAGCGCCGTGCCGCCCTTGTCGACGCGGGCGTCGAGGTGCTCGCCCGCGAGGGAGCACGCGGGCTGACGTTCCGCGCGGTGGACGCCGAGGCCGGGGTGCCGGTGGGCACCGCCTCCAACTACTTCAGCGGCCGCGACGACATGCTCCGCCAGATCGACGCCCGGCTGCACGTGCGGCTGGCGCCCGCCCCGGCGACGATCACCGAGTTGCTGACCCGGCCCAAGGACCGCGCCCTGGTCACCGCCTTCATGCACGACCTGATGGCGCGCGCGACCCGCGACCGCACGGGCTATCTGGCCCTGCTGGAGATGCGCCTGGAGGCCACGCGACGTCCCGAACTGCGCTCCTCCTTCACCCGGTCCGTGCGCGGCGACCTCGAGGAGGCCATCGGGTTCCACCGCGACGCAGGGCTGCCCGGGGGCGACGAGATCGTCACCGTGCTCTATCTCGCGATGCTCGGGCTGCTCCTGGAGCATCTGACGCTGCCGGACGTGCTGGAAGGTGTCCTGCCCGGGGTCAGCGTGCCGGAAGGGCTGGTGGAGCGGATCGCGGCGACGATCGTGCCCGCGAAGTAGGCCGAACCCCTGCGCTCAGCCCCGCGGCTCGCGCCACATCGGCCACATTTGGGGGCCGTCCGGGAGGTCGAGGGGGTGACCCTTCTGTTCGAAGCCGAGGCGCTCGTACAGTTTCCGGCTGCGGTTGCTGCTCGCCTCCAGGTAGGCGGGCAGGCCCTCGCGGTCGCAGCGGTCGAGGACCGAGCTGATGAGGGCGGTGCCGAGTCCCTCGCCCTGGCGTTCGGGGGCCGTGGCGATCATCCACAGGTATTCGTGTGCACGACCTGTCGGGTGGATGCCGTCCGTCAGGCGGCCGATCAGCTCGACGCGCTCGTTCTCCGGGTCGACGGCCTCGCGCAGCCGCGCGGGTCCTTCCTCGTCGTGGTCCGGCTCGTCGGCCGGCACGGATATCCACAGTGCGCACGCCGTGCCGTCCTCGGTGACGTCGATACGGCCGACGGCGAGCACGATGTCCGTGAAAGCGGCCATGAGCCTGGGGTGGGCGGCACGGCGGTGCTCCTCGCCCGGGAACACCCAGCCGCTGACCGGATCGTCCTGGAAGGACGCGTCCAGCAGCCGTGCCACCAGCTCCCGGTCCCCTTCGCCCGCCGTCCGGATCGCCACACCCATGTCTTCCCGCCCCTTCGCGTCAACTGGCGTTGATCGTAGGGCGATGCCGACGTGTGTGCCGTCCACGGGTGGAGTTTGTCGAGATCCGTACGGTACGCGGAGGCGGGCCCCGCACACCGTGGGGATGTGCGGGACCCGCCGGTCCGGAACCGCTCGGCGGCCGTACGGGGTCAGGAACCGTACGGTCCCGGGGACTCCGGGTCCTTCACGACCGCCGACCGCCGCGGCCCGAGTCGCTGCCTCGGTTGTCGCTACCTCGGTCGCTGTCTGCGTCGCTGTCTCAGTTGCCGTCTCAGTTGCTGTCTCAGCTGCTGCGCCGCGTCACGAACTCCGCCAGAGCCAGCAGTCCGCCCGCCTCCTCCGGGTCGGGCACCGCACGGGCCAGCTCCTGCATGGCGCGGGCCATCCGCTCGGCGGCCTGGGCCTGCGCCCAGTCACGGCCACCCGCCCGCTCCACAGCGAGCGCGGTCCGCTGAAGGTCCCCCTCGTCGTACGGCGCCTCGTACAGCGCGGCCAGTTCCGCCGCCGCCGGACCACCGGAGGTCAGCGCGGCGACGACCGGCAGGGACTTCTTGCGGGCGGCGAGGTCGGCGCCCGCCGGCTTGCCGGTGTGACACGGGTCCCCCCATATACCGATCACGTCGTCGATGAGCTGAAAGGCGAGCCCGGCCTCCCGGCCGAACGCGTCCAGCGCCGCCACATCCTCGTCCGCAGCGCCCGCGTACAGCGCCCCGAGGGCACAGGCGCACCCCAGCAGCGCCCCGGTCTTGGCCTCGGCCATGGCGAGCACCTCGTCCAGGCCGACCTCGCCCGGGCCCCGCTTCTCCAACGCCGTGTCGGCCTGCTGGCCGGCGCACAGTTCGACGACGCAGTCCGCGAGGCGGGCGCCTGCCGCCGCTGACGCGGGGTGCGGGTCCGCGGCGAGCAGCCGCAGGGCCAGTGCCTGGAGGGCGTCCCCGGCGAGGATCGCGTCGGCGTCGCCGAACACGGTCCACGCGGTGGCCCGGTGCCTGCGGGTGGCGTCCCGGTCCATCACGTCGTCGTGCAACAGCGTGAAGTTGTGCACCAGCTCCACCGCCACCGCCGCCCGTACGGCCGCCGCCCGCGCCGGGAGTCCGCCCAGCGCCGCGGCCGCGGTGAGGACGAGCGCGGGCCGGATCGCCTTGCCGGCGTTGCCCGCCGCCGGGGTGCCGTCCGCGTGCTCCCAGCCGAAGTGGTAGCGCGTGATCCGGCGCATGGAGGCCGGCAACGACTCGACGGCGGCGTGCAGTTCGGGGTCGACCGTCGTCCGGGCTCGCTCCAGGATCACCGCCGCCTCGGGCCCGTCGAGCGGACCCGGACCGCCATCCGTGTCGGTCGCGATGGAGCCCCGCCTCTCGCGCGTCTCGGTGGACGGCCGCACCCCGGCGGGGCGCGCCTGCGTCTGCGTCGTGAACTCACCCATGGCATCGCCTCGGAGAGTCGGCGGACAGTGGCACTTCCGCTACGGCTGGGCGCCTGCCCGGAGGGGCTACCCGCACGGGGGCCGCCGGACACGGCGCACCCCCGACGAGCGTCCGGGCGGCGCAGAACCGGGCGGGCAGGGTCACCGCCAGCGCCCGATCTCGACGTTCTCCAGCACACCGAGGGCGTCCGGCACCAGGACCGCGGCCGAGTAGTAGGCCGTCACCAGGTACTTGATGATGGCCTGTTCGTTGATGCCCATGAAGCGGCAGGACAGGCTCGGCTCGATCTCGTCCGGGATGCCCGCCTGCTGAAGCCCGATGACGCCCTGCTCCGCCTCGCCCGTACGCATGGCGATGATCGAGGTCGTCCGGGCGTCGGTGACCGGGATCTTGTTGCACGGGAAGATCGGCACACCGCGCCAGGTGGGGATGCGGTTGCCGCCCACCTCGATCGTCTCGGGAACCAGCCCGCGCTTGTTCAGCTCTCGCCCGAACGCCGAGATCGCGCGCGGGTGGGCGAGGAACAGCTTGGTGCCGCGCCGCCGGCACAGCAGTTCGTCCATGTCGTCGGGGCTGGGCACCCCGTCGTGCGGCTGGAGCCGCTGGTCGTACTCGCAGTTGTTGAGCAGTCCGAACTCGCGGTTGTTGATCAGCTCGTGCTCCTGGCGCTCCTTCAGCGCCTCGACCGTCAGCCGCAACTGCTGCTCGGTCTGGTTCATCGGCTGGTTGTACAGGTCGGCCACGCGCGTGTGGATGCGCAGCACGGTCTGGGCGATGCTCAGTTCGTACTCACGGGGGCGGGCCTCGTAGTCGACGAAGGTGTGCGGGATGTCCGGCTCGCCGCTGTGGCCGGCCGCGAGGTCGACCTCCTTCTCGCCGTACTTGTTGGTGCGCTGCGAGGGGATCGCCCGCAGCTGCTCCAGGTGTCCGCTCAGCGACTCGGCGCGCTCCGCGACCTGCTCGACGTCCTGGCGGGGCAGGACGAGCACGGTGCAGGCGGTGACCGCGCGGACCGTGTACTCCCAGATGGCGTCGGCGTCGAGCAGCGCCTGATCACCGAGGTAGGCGCCGTCGGCGAGGACGCCGAGGGACTCGTCCTCGCCGTAGGGGCCGGTGCCGAGCTTCTCCACCCTGCCGTGCGCGAGCAGGTACACCTCGTCGGTCTGGCTGCCGAACGAGGCGATCACGGCGCCTGCCGCGAACTCGCGCTGCTGGCAGCGCTGGGCGAGCTCCGAGAGCACGTCCTCGTCGTCGTACGACCGCAACGCAGGCAGTTCCGTCAGCTCGGCCGGGATGACCTCGACACGGTCTCCGGTCTTCACGAACGTGATACGTCCGTCCCCCACGGCGTAGGTCAGACGCCGGTTCACCCGGTACGTGCCGCCCTGCACATTCACCCAGGGCAGCATGCGCAGCAGCCAGCGGGAGCTGATCTCCTGCATCTGGGGTGCGGACTTGGTCGTGGTGGCCAGGTTCCGCGCTGCCGCAGTGCCGAGACTCTGCTGCGGCTGGCCCTGCTCCGTGCGGACCTCTTCGCCTACCGACATAAGGAATTGCCCTCCCGTCATGCCCCGGCACCGCTCTGGCGCCGCGCATCGCGATCTCCATGCACGAGCCTTGCATCACGGAGGGTGGCGGTGCTATTACCCGAAAGAGCGGGAATGGATCACCGTCCGCCTGGGCAAATAGTGGGACCCTGTCCAGCCGCGAGACCGTCTCGCGCCTCCACGACGGTCGTCCCGAACCCGCCACGCAGCTTGTCCGAAACGCATCGCACACCGTGCGAGGCGAGGAGTCCCGTCTGCCCGTTTTCGGTAAAGCACCGATACGAGACGGCCGCGCACGGCGGCCGGCGTACAGCGCGAAGGAGGCGGCCATGGCCACCCCCATGTCCGCGAGCAGATTCCTGGAGAGACTCAGGGCCGAGGGCGCGACGGTCGTCGAGGTCGGCGACTGGGAGCACCACAACCGCAACCATGTGGGCCCGTGGGGTCCCGTGCACGGAGTGATGATCCACCACACGGTGACCAAGGGCAGCGCACACACGGTGGACCTGTGCCGCAAGGGCTACGAGGGGCTGCCGGGCCCGCTCTGCCACGGCGTCATCACCAAGGACGGCCGGGTCCACCTGGTCGGCTACGGCCGCGCCAACCACGCCGGCCTCGGCGACGACGACGTCCTCCGCGCGGTCATCGCCGAAAAGGCGCTGCCGCCCGACAACGAGGCCAACACCGACGGCAACCGGCACTTCTACGGCTTCGAGTGCGAGAACCTGGGCGACGGGAAGGACCCGTGGCCGGAGCCCCAGCTGAAGGCGATCGAACGGGTATCGGCGGCCGTCTGCCGTCATCACGGCTGGACGGAGCGCTCGGTGATCGGGCATCTGGAGTGGCAGCCCGGAAAGGTGGATCCGCGCGGGTTCACGATGGCGTGGATGCGGGAGCGGATCCGGGAGCGGCTGAAGTAGAGCGGAGTGGGCGCGCCGCTGAGGCAGGGCAGCCGAAACCACGGGGCCGGGCGACAATGACCGGGTGACCGGCCCCGATCTCACCGCCCTGCGCCCCCGGCTTCCCTCCCCCGCTCAGGAGTCGGCGGACGAGCGGTTCACGCGACGGGGCGTGCGGCTGCTCCTCAAGCGCGACGACCTGATCCATCCGGAGCTGATCGGCAACAAGTGGCGAAAGCTCGCGCCGAACCTGACGGCCGCCGCGGGCCGTACGGTCGTCACGTTCGGCGGCGCCTACTCCAACCACCTGCGCGCCACCGCCGCCGCGGGCCGCCTCCTCGGCCTGCCCACGGTCGGCGTGGTCCGCGGCCAGGAACTCGCCGACCGCCCCCTCAACCCGTCCCTGGTTCGCTGCGTGGCCGACGGTATGCGGCTGCACTTCGTCGACAGGTCGACGTACCGCCGCAAGACCGAGCCGGAGACGCTGGCGGCCATCCTGTGCGCGGCGGGCGCGGAGGGGGCGTACGTCGTCCCGGAGGGCGGCAGCAACGCCCTTGCCGTACGAGGGTGCCGGGCGCTCGGCGAGGAGCTGCGCGGGCAGGCCGACGTGGTCGCGGTGGCGTGCGGCACGGGCGGCACGATGGCGGGCCTGGCGGCCGGGCTCGGCCCCGGCCAACGGGCCCTGGGCGTCCCCGTCCTCAAGGGCGGGTTCCTGGCCGACGGCATACGGGAGTTGCAGGCCGAGGCGTTCGGCGGGCCGCGGGGCGACTGGCGGCTCGACGAGCGGTTCCACTTCGGCGGATACGCCCGTACGACACCGGAACTCGACGCCTTCGCCGAGGACTTCGAGGCACGGCACGACATGCCCGTCGAACGTCTCTATGTCGCCAAGTTGCTGTACGGACTTGTCGCCCTGGTGGAGGAGGGCGCCTTCCCTCCCGGGACGACGGTCGCAGCCGTCGTCACCGGCTCCCCCTTCGCCCCTCACCCGGCCTCCCGATAGGCCGCCGCCTCCTCCAGGTCCAGCCTGCGCAGCAGCGTCCGCAGCATCTCGTCGTCGATATAGCGGCCGTCGCGCAGCTTCACGAACACCGTGCGCTCGGCGCCGATCACCTCGCGGGACAGCCGGCGGTAGGTGTCGTCGACGGACTCGCCGGTGACGGGGTTGGCCTGGCCCAGGCGCTCCCAGACGGAGTTGCGGCGGCGTTCCAGGACGGCTCGCAGGCGGTCGGCCAGGGGGTCGGGAAGGGCGTTGCGTTCGTCGGAGAGGAGTTCCTCCAGGCGTCGTTCGGCAGCCCGGGACGCCTGCGCCTGGGCGTTGGCCTCGGCGAGGGTCTCGGCCTGCGCGTCCCGGCCGGGGAGTTTCAGCAGGTGGACCAGGGGCGGCAGGGTCACGCCCTGGACAACCAGGGTGCCGATGACCGTCGTGAAGGTGAGGAAGAGGATGAGGTTGCGCTCGGGGAACGGCTCACCGCCATGCACGGTGAGCGGGATCGAGAAGGCGATGGCCAGCGAGACCACGCCGCGCATCCCGGCCCAGGAGATGATGAACGGCGCCTTCCAGGTCAGGCCGCCCTCGCGTGCCCTGATCCGCGCGGACATCATGCGCGGCAGGAACGCCGCCGGATACACCCACACGAACCGCGAGACGACGACCACGAGGAAGACGGCGACCGCGTACCAGGCCGCGGGACCGCCCTCGTACTCCCCGAGGCCCTTCAGGACCACCGGCAGTTGCAGTCCGATCAGCGCGAACACCGCCGACTCCAGCACGAACGCGACCATCTTCCACACCGCCTCCTCCTGGAGCCGGGTGGCGAAGTCGACCTCCCACGCGCGGTGTCCCAGGTACAGCGCGACGACCACGACCGCCAGCACTCCGGAGGCGTGCACCTGCTCGGCGGCCGCGTACGCGACGAACGGGATCAGCAGGGAGAGCGTGTTCTGCAACAGCGCTTCCTTCACGTGCGTGCGCAGCCAGTGGATCGGCACCATCAGCACCAGCCCGACCCCGATGCCGCCGAACGCCGCGAGCAGGAAGTCACCGATCCCGCCGGCCCAGCTCGCGCCCTCGCCGACGGCGGCCGCGAGGGCGACCCGGTACGCCGTGATCGCGGTGGCGTCGTTCACCAGGGACTCGCCCTGAAGGATCGTGGTGATCCGGGACGGCAGCCCCACCCGGCGCGCCACCGCCGTCGCGGCGACCGCGTCCGGCGGCGCCACCACCGCGCCCAGCACCAGGGCCGCCGTCAGCGGCAGGTCCGGTACGACGAGGTAGGCGACCCAGCCGACGGTGAAGGTCGCGAAGAGCACGTACCCGACCGACAGCAACATCACTGGCCGCAGCTGGGCCCGCAGATCGAGATACGAGCTGTCCGTCGCCGCACTGTGCAGCAGCGGGGGCAGCACCAGGGGCAGGACGATGTGCGGGTCGAGCGTGTACTCGGGCACGCCCGGCAGATACGACACGGCGAGTCCCGCGGCGACCAGCAGCAGCGGCGCCGGCACGGGCGACCGCCGAGCGGCCGCGGCCACGGCGGCGCTCCCCGCCACCAGCAACAGCAGCGGCATCACGTCCATGCTTCTCGCCCGCCCTCGTTTTTCCGCGCGGCCATCGTCGCGGCCGTCGTAACCTGGCAATCATGAAACAGTGCACGCACGCCGACGCGCTGCCGCACCCGGAACCCGAGGCGCTGAACGAGACGTGCCCGGAGTGTCTGGCGGACGGCATGCACCCCGTACAACTGCGGCTCTGCCTCAGCTGCGGGCACGTCGGCTGCTGCGACTCGTCGCCGGGGAGGCATGCGACAGAACACCACAAGGAGTCCGGTCACCCGGTGATGCGGACCTTCGAGCCGGGCGAGGAATGGCGTTGGTGCTTCGTCGACCACGTACTCGTGTGACCCTGGATCCGGACGGTTCGACCGTCTGACGTCTGGGTACGTCAACCCGGCGCGCGCTCTTCCCAATCGGAGCCGCAGACCCCTAGACACGGAGCGTATCCACAGGTTTACTGTGAGTGACGGCAAGGGGTTGGGGTCCTGGGGACAGGAAAGTTCAGAGCGCGATAGCGTCACCGCTGAACCACACATCGCGTTACCCCGGGGGGCGACCCTCGGCCCCGAGAAGCTTGTACCACCTTGGAGGTGAGGGTGTCCCAGATCGCAGGCGAGCCCGCGACCCAGGACTTCGTGGAAGTCCGGCTGCCGGCCGCGGGTGCCTACCTGTCGGTGCTGCGTACGGCGACTGCCGGCCTCGCGGCCCGTTTGGACTTCACCCTCGACGAGATCGAGGACCTCCGCATCGCGGTGGACGAGGCCTGCGCGATCCTGCTCCAGCAGGCCGTGCCCGGCTCGGTGCTCAGCTGTGTCTTCCGACTCGTCGACGACTCGCTCGAGGTCACCGTCTCGGCCCCGACCACGGACGGCCACGCCCCCTCCAGGGACACCTTCGCGTGGACCGTCCTGTCGGCCCTCGCGGGCAAGGTCTCCTCCGCCGTGGACGAGGACAAAACCGTTTCGATCAGCCTCTACAAACAGCGCGGCGCGGGCCCCGGGCCGGCGTGAGGAACGGGGACGGGCCGGTGCGGGACGAAGAGCGCGGCACACGGGAGCTGCCGGACGGTACTGCCCCCTTCTCGGACACAGCCGGGAACCCGGGGGCGGGCCCGAGTGGTCCGAGCGGTTCCCGACGCATGGCGGACGGCATCGACGGCATCCCCGAGCAGGCCCGGCCGCACCCGGAGGACGACTCCGTGGAGGCGGGTCTCCTGGCCGAGGGACGGGATGACGAAGGTGCCGTGCAGGGCGCGTCTCCGGGCGGGCGGATCGGGGTGTCCCCGGTCCGACCGGAGGCGAGGGCTCGGGAGAGGGCAACGGGCGGGACGATGAGCGAGCACCAGCGAAACGCCGAGGACGAGGCGACGAGCGCGCAGAGCGCGCACAGCGTGCAGGCCACGCAGCACGACCCTCAGGACCGCAGCGGGGCGCGCGCCATGTTCGTCGAGCTGCGCAAGCTGCAGGACGGCAGCGCCGAGTACGCGGAGCTGCGCAACCGGCTGGTCCGTATGCACCTGCCGCTCGTCGAGCATCTCGCACGCCGCTTCCGCAACCGCGGCGAGCCGCTCGACGACCTCACCCAGGTCGCCACCATCGGTCTGATCAAGTCGGTCGACCGCTTCGACCCGGAGCGCGGCGTCGAGTTCTCGACGTACGCGACCCCGACGGTCGTCGGTGAGATCAAGCGGCACTTCCGTGACAAGGGCTGGGCGGTGCGCGTTCCGCGCAGGCTCCAGGAGCTGCGACTCTCCCTGACGACCGCCACCGCCGAGCTGTCCCAGCAGCACGGCCGCTCCCCGACGGTCCATGAGCTCGCCGAGAAGCTGGCGATCTCGGAGGAGGAGGTCCTGGAGGGCCTGGAGTCCGCCAACGCGTACTCCACGCTGTCCCTGGACGTCCCCGACACGGACGACGAGTCCCCGGCGGTCGCGGACACCCTCGGCGCCGAGGACGAGGCGCTGGAGGGCGTCGAGTACCGCGAGTCCCTCAAGCCGCTGCTGGAAGACCTTCCGCCGCGCGAGAAGCGGATCCTGTTGCTGCGTTTCTTCGGCAACATGACCCAGTCGCAGATCGCGCAGGAGGTCGGGATCTCCCAGATGCACGTGTCCCGCCTGCTGGCGCGCACGCTGGCGCAGCTGCGGGAGAAGCTGCTGGTGGAGGAGTGACGGCTGACGGCTACTTCTGATCCGGCGCGTTACCGGGCCCCCGGATTCCGAGGGCCTCGGTCGTCGCCGGATTGATCAGAAGTACGAGCGTGGCGACCGCGATCGCGGCGATCAGGATGCCCGCCGGAATGGCGATGCTGTCCGCCTGCAACAGGCTGTAGGCCACCGGCAGCGCCAGGATCTGCGTGATGATGGACGGCCCCCGGCTCCAGCTGCGCTGGGCGAACAGGCCCCGCGCGGCGAGCAGCGGCAGCAGTGCGAGCGCGACCAGGGTCACGCCGAGCGTGACAGCCTGCTGACGGTCGTCCGGATCACCGGCGAGCCCCAGCACGAGCACCCACACGCCCCCGACCGTGAGGCCCACGCCTTCCAGCGCGGTCAGCACGGCCGCATACGTCAGCCGCCGCGGACGCGGCGTGGTGTTCTCCGGGGTGGTGGGGCTCTGCTCCTTGGTCACACCTGAAGGGTAGCCCTCCGCGATATCGCCCTCGTCGGCACCTGACCGACGCCGATCAGCACTCTCCAGCCCGTCCGGCGTTTTGAGGACGAGGCCCCTTCAGGGCCGAAGCGGGGGTCCGGGGCGGCAACCCCCAGGGGGGCTCACACCAACGCCGACACCTCGAAACGGACGGCTTCCAGAGACGCGGCCCAACCGACGGAGTCCCCCCGTGTCGTGACTCACGCCCCATCTCTTACCGGATCCCCACCTCGACCTGTGCCCGGTACCCCCCAGTAGGTACGCTGCAACTCATGCGTGCACTTCTCGTGGTCAATCCGGCAGCAACCACCACAAGCGCACGTACGCGCGATGTCCTGATCCATGCGCTCGCCAGCGAGATGAAACTCGAGGCCGTGACCACCGAGTACCGCGGCCACGCGCGCGACCTGGGCCGGCAGGCGGCGGACAGCGACGACGTCGACCTGGTGGTCGCCCTCGGCGGCGACGGCACCGTGAACGAGGTCGTCAACGGACTGCTGCACAAGGGCCCCGACCCGGACCGCCTCCCCCGCCTCGCCGTCGTCCCCGGCGGCTCCACGAACGTCTTCGCCCGCGCCCTCGGCCTGCCCAACGACGCCGTGGAGGCGACCGGCGCCCTGCTCGACGCCCTGCGCGAGGGCAGCGAACGTACGGTCGGCATGGGCATAGCGGGGGGCACGCCGGGTACCGAGGACGAGGCGGTTCCGGCCAGATGGTTCACCTTCTGCGCCGGGCTCGGCTTCGACGCGGGTGTCGTCGGCCGGGTCGAGCAGCAGCGCGAACAGGGCAAGAAATCCACACACTCCCTTTACCTGCGCCAGGCGGTACGCCAGTTCCTCCAGGAGCCCAACCGCCGGCACGGCTCGATCACGCTGGAGCGGCCGGGCGAGGACCCGGTGACCGATTTGGTGCTGTCCATAGTCTGCAATACCGCTCCGTGGACGTATCTGGGCAATCGTCCGGTGTACGCGGCCCCTAAGGCCTCGTTCGATGCCGGCCTCGACGTACTCGGTCTCAGCCGTATGTCCGCGGTCGGGGTTGCCCGGTATGCGACCCAGTTGCTCACTTCGTCCCCCGAGCGCGGGGCCCGCGGCAGGCACGCGGTCACACTCCACGACCTGGACCGGTTCACCTTGCATTCGAAGGTGCCGTTGCCCCTTCAGATGGACGGCGACCACCTAGGGCTGCGTACGAGCGTGACGTTCACAGGCGTACGCCGTGCACTGCGTGTGATTGTGTGAGCGGAACGGGCCAAAGTCCTTTCACTCGAACGTTTAGGCCAGGATCCACCCCATGGAAGTACGGCTGTGACCTAGTCGACACCGAGGAATCAAAAAAAACTTTCCGGAAGGGGTTGTATCCGTCGCTGAGGTTTGCGAGTCTCTACGTGGCGATCGGGACGGCCCGCAGGACCAGCCTCCACTGATCACCGGAACCCCTCTCCAAATCACAGGACCTCGCCAGGGAACCTGGCGGTCGGCCCTTCACTTGTTGAGGGATTCGTGAAAGCGTTCACATTCACAAGCAATCAGCACGTAATACCAAGGAGAGGTAGCAGCCATGGACTGGCGTCACAACGCCGTTTGCCGCGAGGAAGACCCCGAGCTCTTCTTCCCCATCGGCAACACCGGTCCTGCGCTGCTGCAGATCGAGGAAGCCAAGGCCGTCTGCCGTCGCTGCCCGGTTATGGAGCAGTGCTTGCAGTGGGCGCTCGAGTCCGGCCAGGACTCCGGCGTCTGGGGTGGTCTCAGCGAGGACGAGCGCCGCGCCATGAAGCGCCGCGCCGCCCGCAACCGGGCCCGTCAGGCCTCCGCCTGACAACACCCGCCCCGCAAACAGCCTGAGCTTGGCGGCGCGTACAGCGAGTACGCATCTCCCGCCCCCGAGCCGCAGCGCGCAGTACCCCCGATGCGCAGCAAACGCTGGCAACGAGCATGTTGAGCCCCAGCCCCCTGAACGGGCTGGGGCTCTTTGCTGTCCGCAACGCCCGACGAGTGCGGCGGTGGGTCTACTTGGGCGCCCGCACCGGGATGTCGAGGATCACCCGGGTCCCCCGCTCCGGCGCCGGGACCATGTCGAACGTGCCGCCCAACTCGCCCTCCACCAGGGTCCGTACGATCTGGAGGCCCAGGTTGCCGGCGGTGTGCGGGTCGAAGCCGTCGGGCAGGCCGACGCCGTCGTCCTGGACGGTGACCAGGAGGCGGGCCTGCTTGGTCGTACCGCCGCGGACGGCCGAGACCTCGACCGCGCCGGTGTCGCCCTCGCGGAAGCCGTGCTCCAGGGCGTTCTGAAGGATCTCGGTCAGGACCATCGACAGGGGCGTGGCGACCTCGGCGTCCAGGATGCCGAAGCGGCCGGAGCGGCGGCCGGTGACCTTGCCGGGTGAGATCTCGGCGACCATCGCCAGCACACGGTCGGCGATCTCGTCGAACTCCACGCGCTCGTCGAGGTTCTGGGAGAGGGTCTCGTGCACGATCGCGATCGAGCCGACCCGCCGTACCGCCTCTTCGAGTGCTTCACGGCCGCGGTCGGACTCGATGCGCCGGGCCTGGAGGCGGAGCAGGGCGGCCACCGTCTGGAGGTTGTTCTTCACCCGGTGGTGGATCTCCCGGATGGTCGCGTCCTTGGTGATCAACTCGCGCTCGCGGCGGCGCAGTTCGGTGACGTCCCTCAGCAGCACCAGCGAACCGATGCGCGTGCCCTTGGGCTTGAGCGGGATCGCCCGGAACTGGATGACGCCGTCACCGGACTCGATCTCGAACTCGCGGGGCGCCCAGCCGCTGGCCACCTTGGCGAGTGCCTCGTCCACCGGCCCGTGGGTCGGGGCGAGTTCGGCGGTGGTCATGCCGAGGTGGTGGCCGACGAGGTCGGCGGCGAGGCCGAGGCGGTGGTAGGCGGACAGCGCGTTCGGGGAGGCGTACTGGACGATGCCCTCGGCGTCGACGCGGATCAGGCCGTCGCCGACCCGCGGCGAGGCGTCCATGTCGACCTGCTGGTTGGCGAACGGGAAGGAGCCGGCCGCGATCATCTGCGCGAGGTCCGAGGCGCTCTGGAGGTACGTCAGCTCCAGGCGGCTCGGGGTGCGGACGGTCAGCAGGTTGGTGTTGCGGGCGATGACGCCCAGGACGCGCCCGTCCCGGCGTACCGGAATCGACTCGACGCGGACCGGCACCTCCTCGCGCCACTCGGGATCGCCCTCGCGCACGATCCGGCCCTCGTCGAGCGCGGCGTCCAGCATCGGGCGCCGCCCGCGCGGGACGAGATGGCCGACCATGTCGTCCTGGTACGAGGTCGGGCCGGTGTTGGGCCGCATCTGCGCGACGGAGACATAGCGGGTGCCGTCGCTGGTGGGTACCCACAGCACGAGGTCGGCGAAGGAGAGGTCGGAGAGCAGCTGCCACTCCGAGACCAGCAGGTGGAGCCACTCGAGATCGGAGTCGTCGAGGGCCGTGTGCTGGCGTACGAGTTCGTTCATGGAGGGCACGTGGCCGAGCGTACCTGGCGGTACGGACATGGTTCGAAACCAGCCACCGCGGAGGCGATCCGGCCGATGGAACGGCCCTCGGAAACACCCGCGGGCCGCGGCGCCTGAGAGGGACCCTCAACCCTCCCGGCACCGCAGCCCGGAGCAACATCGGCCGTGGGGTGTGCGGTCCCGGTCGGCCGAAGGGTGAGGACCCGGGGCAGTCAGGGCAGAGAGCTCCGGTTCCTCGGTCCGTCTTCCTGTGCGGGGAAGACGGAAGTCGGTGCGTTCTCGTACTACGCGCTCCTCCGCAATTGTGGACTAGACCACTCCGGTGTGTCCATGCGTTGGAGCCTGTTTGCTGTTGACGCTTCTTCGCGGGACTCCGACCAGCTGGAGGACTAGTAGGACGCCCTGGTATCCACCACGCAGCCTAACCCGTGTGGGTTCATGTGCGGGGCCAGTTGGCCATGGCAATTTCCGCGAGCGCCTCCGGTTCCTCCCGGCTCGCCCCGTCGCGTGCCTGTTGTGACCGGGCGTTCTCAGCGTGTCTCCGTCACCTTCGCCAGCGCCCGCGGTGCGTCCGGGTCCTGGCCCCGGGCGATGGTGACCTCGTACGCCAGGAGCTGGAGCGGGAGGATCTCCAGGATCGGCTGGAGTTCCTCGGTCACGCCGTCGGTGGGCAGGACGAAGCCGGCCGAGGCCTGCTCGACCTGGTGGCGGGCGCCGATGACGACCAGGTCCGCGCCGCGGCCGCGGAGCCGGTCGAGGACGGGCTGGAGGGCCTCGCCGCCCTTGCCGTCGGTGACGACCGCGATGACCGGGGAGACGTTGTCGACCATGGCGAGCGGGCCGTGCAGGAGGTCGGCGCCGGAGTAGGCGAGGGCCGGGATGTAGCTGGTCTCCATCAGCTTGAGGGCGGCTTCCCTGGCCGTGGGATAGCCGTAGCCGCGGGAGGTGATCACCATGCGTTCGGCGAAGCGGTAGCGGGCGGCGAGGGCGCGGACCTCGTCCTGCCGGGCGAGGATCTGCTCGGCGAGGCCGGGGAGCACCTTGGCGGGGGTGCCGTCGCCGCCGCGCAGGCCCTCGACGAAGAGGTACAGGGCGAGGAGGGAGGCCGTATAGGTCTTGGTCGCGGGCAGGGCCCGCTCGGGTCCGGCCATGATGTCGAGGTGGTACTCGGAGACGGCGGCCAGCGGGGAGTCGGGATTGTTGGTCACCGCGAGCGTGATCGCGCCGGCCTCGCGGGCGGCCCGGGTCGAGGCGACGAGGTCGGGGGAGCCGCCGGACTGGCTGACGGTGACGACGAGGACGTCGGTGAGGTCGGGGCGGGCACCGTAGGCGGTGGTGGTCGACATCGAGGTCAGGCCGCACGGCAGGCCGAGGCGGATCTCCAGCAGGTACTTGGCGTAGAGGGCGGCGTTGTCGGAGGTGCCGCGGGCGGTGAGCAGGACGAAGCGGGGTGCGCGGGCCGCGATCTCCTGGGCGACGCGGCGGATGGCGGGGGCGCCGTGAGAGAGGACCCGGCGCAGTACGGCGGGCTGTTCGGCCATCTCGCGGGCCATGATCAGGCCGGGGAGTTCGTTGTGCGGGGCGTGGGGATCGGGCGGGTAGGGGGTCGTGGTGGTCATGGGCCCCTCCTGCTCTCGCACTCGTCGTGCCGGGCGTGGCGTCCGGCGCTTCGGACGGACAGTCTCCATTCCACTCCCCCACGCGCGATGACGCCTTCCCGACGGGCTCCCGAAATATCCGCGGGGCTTTCGTTCACCTGGGCCGCGGGACGCCGCTCTGTTAGATTGGTCTAAACCACATAGCCCATCAGGGCGCCCTTCGAGTCCCTCTTCAGATCGGCAGGCCCAGCGTGGAAGTTGTCATCGTTCCGGACGCCGAGGCGGGTGGCGAGCTGATAGCCGAGGCCATGACCCAGCTGCTCGCGCGCAGGCCCGACGCCGTGCTCGGCGTGGCCACCGGGTCGACCCCGCTGCCCGTCTACACGGCGCTCGCGGCCAAGGTGCGCTCCGGTGCCGTGGACGCCTCGCGGGCGCGGATCGCGCAGCTCGACGAGTACGTGGGGCTGCCCGCCGAGCACCCGGAGTCGTACCGGTCGGTGCTGCGGCGTGAGGTGCTGGAGCCGCTCGGGATCGGGATGGACGCGTTCATGGGGCCGGACGGTACGGCGGAGGACGTCCAGGGGGCGTGCGAGGCGTATGACGTGGCGCTGGCCGAGGCGGGGGGTGTCGATCTGCAGTTGCTCGGGATCGGGACGGACGGGCACATCGGGTTCAACGAGCCGTGTTCGTCGCTGGCCTCGCGGACGCGGATCAAGACGCTGACCGAGCAGACCCGGATCGACAACGCGCGGTTCTTCGACGGGGACCTCGAGCAGGTGCCGTATCACGTCATCACGCAGGGGATCGGGACGATCCTTCAGGCGCGGCACCTGGTGCTGCTGGCCACCGGCGAGGGCAAGGCGGACGCGGTCGCCGCGACCGTCGAGGGGCCGGTCGCGGCGGTCTGCCCGGCCTCGGCGCTGCAACTGCACCCGCACGCCACGGTCGTTGTCGACGAGGCCGCCGCGTCCAAGCTGAAGCTGGCCGACTACTTCCGGCACACGTACGCCAACAAGCCGGACTGGCAGGGGATTTAGACGCCTGGGCGGCGGCGACAAGCAGGACGATCCATGCGTCGGCGGGCGCACACGGGGATCCCGCCGTGCGCCCGCCATGCGGAGGCCTGCTCGACCGGGCCGCCCTTAGAGGGTGGCTGCGTCGTCCTCGGCCGGCTCGTCCTGGGCGGTCAGGCCGGCCACCCACGAGGGCATCACGAAATGGGCCACCAGGACGGCGGTGAGGGCGCAGACCGCATAGTTCCGCAGGACGTCACCGTCGGCGCTGCCCGTCACGAGAAGGCCGATCACGGCGACGGCCAGCAGGCAGGTCGTTATGCGGTGGGCGCGGGCGAGCACCCGGTTGCGTTCAGCCGACTGCCGCTCGTCCAAGGCGCGTTCGCGCAGTTCCAGCAGACCCCGGGTAGCCCTGTTGATCATCCCCTGCGCCACCATCCAGGGCAGCGTCAGCACCACCGCGACGACGGCGGCCCACACCGCTTCCGCCCGCGAGAAGCAGAAGTGGGCGAACAGCGCCACGATGGCCAGGGTGAGCGTGCCGTGCGCGGCGACAGCCAGTCGGCGTCGTGCGGCCGTGGCGTGCAGCGCCTGCCGTCGTGGGTCACGGTCGTTCATCAACCGCAGCATGCTCCGGTCGTAGCGTGTCAGGCGCGTGGTCGTCATGACTGTTTCCTCCCGTAGACCTCGTCCGTGAGCGGGCGGAACGGTTCGAGGGAGAACAGGGCCTCGACCGGCAGACCGAAGAACTTCGCGATCTTCAAAGCCAGGTCGAGGCTCGGGTTGTACTGCCCCCGCTCGATATAGCCGATGGTCTGGTAGTGGGCTCCCACTGCCTCGGCCAGGCTCTGGCGCGACACCTTGCGTTCGGCACGCACCATCGCCAATCTGTTGTGCACCTGCTCGCTCATGTATAAGAAGTACTACATTCACAGCGCGGGGTGCAAGCGAGGACAGCCCACTGCTGCGGCGGCTGCCCGTGGTGGTCTCAGGTCCCGGCGATGATCTCCGCCGCCGCTCGTCCGCACACGCGGGCCGCGCCGTGGGTGGCGATGTGCAGGGCGCCTCGGGGAACTGCCTGGGGGACGCCCATCTCGACCACGATCGTGTCCGGGCGGGATTCCAGCAGGTCGTCCAGGGCAGCCGCCATCCAGGCGTGGCGGTGTTCGTCGCGGACCACGGCCACCACCCGTCGGCCGCCGGAGGCTTCCAGGGCCGCTCGGCCCGCGGCCTCGCCCGTGTACGTGCCCGTCTCGGTGCCGGGGAGCAGGCGGTTCAGTTCCGCCGCCACCCCCCACGGGGTCTCGTCACCGACCGCGATGTTCGCGACCGGGGTGAAGGCGGCGACGTACGGCGGGTCGGTCAGCGGCGTGAAGGCCGCGGCGCCGGTCAGCTTCAGGGCGCGGCGGGCCGCGACGAGACCCACGTCCGTTCGGACCTCGCCCTCGTTCGCCGGGGCCGTGGCCGCCGTCCAGCGGGCCAGTTCGCGTACCCGTTCCGCGGCCTCCGCCAGCCGTTCCTCGGGGAGTTCGCCCGAGCGGACGGCCGCGACCAGGGCGTCGCGCAGACGTCGTACCGTCTCGTCGTCCGCCAGGCCTCCGCCCACGCAGATCGCGTCGGCGCCGGCCGCGATGGCGAGGACGCTGCCGCGTTCGATGCCGTAGGTGGCGGCGATGGCCTGCATCTCCATGCCGTCGGTGACGATCAGGCCGGTGTAGCCGAGGTCGCCGCGCAGGAGGTCGGTGAGGACCGGGCGGGAGAGGGTCGCCGGGTGGTCGGGGTCCAGGGCGGGGACGAGGATGTGCGCGCTCATCACCGCGCGGGTGCCGGCGGCCATCGCCGCGCGGAACGGGGCGAGTTCGCGGTCCGACAGCACCTGCGGGGCCGCGTCGATGCGCGGGAGCGCATGGTGGGAGTCGACCGCGGTGTCGCCGTGGCCCGGGAAGTGTTTCGTGCAGGCCGCGACACCTGCCGACTGAAGGCCGGTGACGTAGGCCGCCGTGTGGCGGGCGACCAGGGCGGTGTCGGCGCCGAAGGAGCGAACGCCGATCACCGGGTTCGCGGGGTTGGAGTTCACGTCCGCCGACGGGGCCCAGTTGAGGTTCACTCCGCAGGCGGCCAGGCGGCGCCCCAGTTCGGACGCCACCTGCCTCGTCAGGTCCACGTCGTCCACCGCGCCCAGGGCGTGGTTGCCGGGGAAGGAGGAGCCGCTGCGCACCTCCAGCCTCGTCACATCACCCCCCTCCTCGTCGATCGCGACCAGCACGTCGTCCCGCTCGGCACGCAACTGGGCTGTCAGCGCGGCCAGTTGCTCCGGCGAGGCGATGTTGCGGCCGAACAGGCCCACGGAGGCGAGGCCCTCGCCGAGGCGGCGCAGCAGCCAGTCGGGGGCGGTGGTGCCGGTGAAGCCGGGCTGGAGCACGGTCAGGGAATCGCGCGTCAAGGTGTCGGTGGCGCTGGCGATTGTCGTCATCGGGTGGCGTTATCCCTTCACGGCGCCGGCCGTCAGGCCGCTGACAGCCCTGCGCTGTAGGAAGACGAAGAGGATCAGGATCGGGATGGCGAAGAGGGAGGACGCCGCCATCGTCGCGCCCCAGTCGTTGCCGAAGGCGGTCTGGAAGCTGGACAGCCACAGTGGCAGGGTCTGCGCCTCCGCCTCCTTGTTCAGCACCAGGACCAGCGGGAATTCATTCCATGCGGTGATGAAGCCGAACAGGGACGTGGACATCAGGCCCGGGGCCAGCAGCGGCAGGATGACCTTGCGGAACGCCTGGGCGCGCCCGCAGCCGTCGACCATCGCGGCCTCCTCCAGCTCCCGGGGCACCGCGGCGACGAAGCCGCGCAGGGTCAGGATGGTGAAGGGCAGGATCATCATCATGTAGAAGACCGTCAGCGGCACGAGGCTGTTCAGCATCGACGCGTCCCGCACGATCATGTACATCGCGATGATCATGACCTCCCAGGGTGCCATCTGGGCCACCATGAAGCCGATGACGAACCCGCGCCGCCCCTTGAACCGCATCCGGGCGAGCGCGAAGGAGCCCGCGAGCGCGACGACCAGGGCGAGGCCGACCGCGCAGAGCGTGACGATCAGCGAGTTGGCGACGTACGTCCAGAAGTGGTCGACGCCGATCGCCCGCTTGAAGTGCTCGAAGGTGACGTCGACCGGGAACCAGACCGGATCCTCCGAGATGATGTCGCCGGTCGGTTTGAAGGCCGTGGAGAACATCCAGTACACGGGGAAGACGAAGCCGATGAACAGGACGACGGCCGTGACGTTGGGCCACAGGCGGCCGAAGAGCGAGCGCTTCACAGCTCGTCCTCCTCTTGCTTGAGCACGATCCGCAGGTAGTAGGCGGTGAGGCCGAGCAGGATCAGGATGGTCAGGACGGCGATGGCCGCGCCCATGCCGTAGTGCTGGTTGCCGACGCCCTCGATGTAGGCGTAGACGGGCAGGATCTCGGTGAGCCGGTCGGGGCCGCCGCCGTTGATGGTGAAGACCTGCACGAACGCCTTGAAGACCCAGATGACCTCAAGGAACGTCGTGGCGTAGAGGAAGGGACGCAGGAACGGCAGCGTGACCGTGGTGAAGCTCTTCCAGCCGCCGGCCCCGTCGAGCGCCGCGGCCTCGTAGAGCTCGCTAGGGATGGTGGTCGTGGCCGCGTAGAGGTTGATCGCGACGAACGGGATCGACATCCAGACGATCAGGACCGTGACCACGAAGAACGTCGACATCTGGCTGCTGGTCCAGCTGTAGTCGGCCATGGAGTGCCAACCCAGCTTGTCCAGTACCCAGTTGACGACCCCGAAGCGCTGCGCGAACAGCCACTGGTAGACGGTGGTCGCGGCGACCACGGGCATCGCCCAGGCCAGCACGAGCCCGACCAGCAGCAGGACCCGCATCCGCCGGCCGAGGCGGGCGAGCAGCAGGCCGACCAGGGCGCCCGCGACAATGATCAGGGCGACGTTGACCGCAGTGAACAGGATCGAGCGCAGGGTGACGCGCCAGAAGTCCTCGCCGGTGAGGACCTCCTTGTAGTTGTCGATGCCGTTCCACTCGGTGACGTGCTGGATCAGCTGCGCCATGTTGAGGTTCTGGAAGGACAGCAGTACGTCCTTCAGCAGCGGCCAGCCGAGCAGCAGCACGGTGGCCGCGCAGGCGGGCAGCAACAGGAGGTACGGGGTGAGCGCGCCCGTGCGGAACACGGCTCGGGGCCGCGGTCCCGCGGGCCCGCTCTCATCCCCCTTGGTCACGTCCACCGGGCCGGAGGGCGGCCGTTCGGTCTGCACGGTCATGCTCGCGCTCTCTCTTCTCGACCTACGTACGTAGACCCGCCTGCGGTCGCCGGGGCGGGGGGCTGCATGCGCCTCCCCCGCCCCGGCGCGACCACCGGCGCCTTACTGCGGCTGGTTGCTGCGGCTGCTCACTGCTGCTGCGCCAGACGCTTGTTGAACTCGTCCTCGACCTGCCCCGCGGCCTCGGCCGGGGACTTACCGTTCAGCACGGCGGTCATGTACGTCTTGATCGGGTTGGGCGCGTTCTCCACAGCGGCCCACTGAGGGATCAGCGGCGTGGTGCCACCGCCCGCGACGGCCGGCGCGGCGGCCTCGGCGACGGCGTTGCCCTTGAGGTTGGTCTGTAGCGCCTCCTTGTTGGGGATGACGCCGTTGAGCTTGGCCAGCTCGCCCTCGTACTGGTCGGACAGGGCGATCTTCAGGAACTCCTTGGCCAGCTCCTGCTTCTGGCTGCCCGCGGCGACCGCGAGGTTGGAGCCGCCGAGGAAGACACCCTCGGGCTTGTCGGCCGTGGCACCCGGGATGGTGAAGTAGCCGATCTCCTTCTCGATCTTCGGGTTGGCCTCGATGGCGATGCCGGCCTCCCAGCCCATCCCGATGAAGGCGCCGACCTTGCCCTTGGCGAAGACCTCACCCTGCTGCGGGGTGGCCTCGTCCTTGTCCTTGGGTGCCTTGGACAGCGCCTGGAACTTCTTGTACGTCTCCATGGCGGCGGCGATCTTGGGGTCGGCGAGGTTGGAGACGTACTTGTCGCCGTCCTTCTTGACCAGCTCGGCACCCTCACCGATGGTCAGGCCGACGAAGTGGTACCAGTTCTGGCCCGGCAGGTAGATGGGCTCGGCGTCGGTCTTCTCACCGATCTGCTTGAGGTCGGCGTAGAACTCGTCGCGGGTCCTGGGGGTGTCCTTGATGCCCGCCTCGGCCCAGACCTTCTTGTTGTAGAGGACGACGCGGTTGGCGAAGTACCACGGGGCGGCGTACTGCTTGCCGTCGTAGACGGAGGAATCGTTGAGGGACGCGGTCCAGTCGGCGCCGATCTCGGTCTTGAGGTCGGCGAGGTCGGCGAGGCCGCCGGTCTTGGCGTAGGCCGGGGTCTGGGTGTTGCCGATCTCGAAGACGTCCGGCGGGTTCTCCTCGGACAGGGCGGTGGTCAGCTTCTGCTGGATGCCGTTCCACTGCTGGACCTCGAACTTGACCTTGGCCTTGGTCTTCTTCTCGAAGGCCGCCTGGACGTCCTTCTGCCACTGGTCCGGGGAGGAGCCGTCCATCACCCACACCGTGAGCGTCTGGCCCGCGTACCCGTCTGCCCCGGCCTTGTCCCCGCCGTCGCCGTTGTCGCCCCCGCACGCCGCCAGGGAGATCATCATGCCCGCGACACCGATCGCGGATATCAGCTTGCGCTTCACGCCACCCTCCTCAGGGATGCCCACACCTCCCCCGCCCACAGGCCGGGACCTGGACCAATGGTGTAGACCAGTAGGGGGAGCTTGGACCAGACCACGAAGCGTGTCAAGGGTGGCCGAATAGCCTCTGACCAGCCGTTATGGGACCTACATATGCAAGAACCTTTAAGTAAGAAGGCAGCGAAAACAGCCGCGCCGGAGTACTCTCGTCCGCTAGACCACTCGGCGCTGTGGACTAGACCAAAAGAGGCGGCGACGGGTATACAGAAGGGATCACGAGGTGACCCTCCTCCGGAGCCGGGAAGGCAGGCCATGAGTACCGACGTCAGCAGTGCGGAGAACGAGGGTGGGGCAGGCGTTCGTACCGCGCGCGTGCCCAAGTACTACCGCCTGAAGAAGCACCTGCTCGACATGACGGAGACACAGTCACCCGGCACCCCGGTCCCGCCCGAGCGCACGCTGGCCGCCGAGTTCGACACCTCGCGCACGACCGTGCGCCAGGCCCTCCAGGAGCTGGTCGTCGAGGGCCGCCTGGAGCGCATCCAGGGCAAGGGCACGTTCGTCGCCAAGCCGAAGGTCTCGCAGGCCCTGCAACTCACCTCGTACACCGAGGACATGCGCGCCCAGGGCCTGGAACCCACCTCGCAGCTGCTGGACATCGGCTACATCACCGCCGACGACCGCCTCGCCGAGCTGCTCGACATCGCCGCCGGCGGCCGGGTGCTGCGCATCGAGCGGCTGCGCATGGCGAACGCCGAGCCGATGGCCATCGAGACCACCCACCTGAGCGCGAAGCGCTTCCCGGCGCTGCGCCGCTCCCTGGCCAAGTACACCTCCCTCTACACCGCGCTCGCCGAGGTCTACGGCGTCCATCTCGCCGAGGCCGAGGAGACCATCGAGACGTCCCTGGCCACCCCGCGCGAGGCGGGCCTGCTCGGCACCGACGTGGGACTGCCGATGCTGATGCTGTCCCGGCACTCGATCGACAGGACGGGCGAGCCGGTGGAGTGGGTGCGGTCGGTGTACCGGGGCGACCGGTACAAGTTCGTGGCCCGCCTGAAGAGGCCGGCCGACTGAGCCGACCCAGGGGCGCGGGGCTGTGTCGATATGCGGCTCCGCCGCGTGGGCGCGACCAGCCACGACGGCGCCGCAGACACACGACAACCTCACGGCACCCCCAGCGGAGCGCTACCGCGGTGTAGCGCAACCGCGCGTCCTGCCTTACGTTCCTTCCGTCGCCGCATGGACGTGAGCATGGAGTCGTCGGTCGCCGTGACAGCTCTTCCCGATCTTCGGCATCTCCAACCAGCTGCTCGCGGCTGTCGCCCTCGCCGTCTGCACGACCCTGCTGGTGAAGTCGGGACGCCTCAAGTGGGCCTGGATCACCGGGGTTCCGCTCGCCTGGGACGCCACGGTGACGCTCACCGCCAGCTGGCAGAAGGTGTTCTCCAGCGACCCGAAGGTCGGCTTCTTCAAGCAGCGTCAGGTCTTCCAGGACGCCATCGACCGCGGTGAGGTGCTGCCACCGGCCAAGACCATGGACGACATGCACACCGTGGTCACCAACTCCACGGTGGACGGCGTCCTCTCGGCGGTCCTCGCGCTCCTGATCGTCGTCGTGATCGCCGACGCCACCCGGGTCTGCGTCCGGCACGTGCGCCGCCCGGCGCTGTCCACGCTCAGCGAGGCGCCGTACGTCGAGTCGAAGATCATCGCTCCGGCCGGGATGATCGCCACGAAGGAAGAGAAGGAGGAAGAGCGCCGTGCGGTCACTTCGGCGAGCAGTGGGGCTTCGGCGGGTGCTCCGTAGCGTGCGCTGGTACGTGCGCGAGTTCACCGACGAGTCGGCATACGACCGTTATGTCGCACATATGCGGCACGAGCACCCGGACGCGGCCCTGCCCTCCCGGCGCGAGTTCGAACGGATGCGGTCCGACCGCCGGGAGGCGGACCCACGCCAGGGGTTCCGCTGCTGCTGAGCGCGCCACCGCCGTACGGCCGCCGTGTCCACCAATCCTCCACATCCGATATGCGGACAGGGTCTTCCGCTGTAGTTGCACCGTCACCTACATTGCCCGGGCGTTTCACAGGTGATCAGTGAGGGGACGGAGCCGTCAGATGTCAGATGCCCCAGAGGCGAACAGAGGGGTGGTGACACCCGTGCGGGTCGTCATCGCGCTCTGCCTCATCGCGCCCTTCGTGGCGATGCTGTGGGTCGGTTCGTACGCCAAGACGGATCCGGAACTCGCCGGCATCCCGTTCTTCTACTGGTACCAGATGCTGTGGGTCCTGATCTCCACGCTGCTGACGATGGTCGCGTACAAGCTGTGGCAGCGTGACCAGCGCGCCCGTGCTTCCCAGAAGGGCGGTGCGCCGGAATGAACGACGGCGTGAACGGCGTCGCGCTCGGCGTCTTCATCTTCTTCTTCCTGGCCGTCACGGTCATGGGCTTCCTCGCCTCGCGCTGGCGCAAGGCCGAGAACGAGAACAGCCTCGACGAATGGGGCCTGGGCGGCCGGTCGTTCGGCACCTGGGTGACCTGGTTCCTGCTCGGCGGCGACCTGTACACGGCGTACACCTTCGTGGCGGTCCCGGCGGCGATCTACGCGGCGGGTGCGGCCGGCTTCTTCGCGGTGCCGTACACGATCCTCGTCTACCCGCTGATCTTCACGTTCCTGCCCCGACTGTGGTCGGTCTCCCACAAGCACGGCTATGTGACGACCTCGGACTTCGTGCGCGGGCGTTTCGGCTCGAAGGGCCTGTCGCTGGCGGTGGCCGTCACCGGCCTCCTGGCGACCATGCCGTACATCGCGCTCCAGCTCGTCGGCATCCAGGCCGTGCTGGACGTGATGGGCGTCGGTGGCGGCGAGAACACGAACTGGTTCATCAAGGACCTCCCCCTCCTCATCGCCTTCGGTGTGCTGGCGGCGTACACCTACTCCTCGGGCCTGCGCGCCCCCGCGCTGATCGCGTTCGTCAAGGACACGCTGATCTACGTCGTCATCGCGGTGGCGATCATCTACATCCCGATCAAGCTGGGCGGGTTCGACGAGATCTTCGGCGCGGCGAGCGAGAAGTACACGGCTGCCAAGGCCGGCGGCCTGGTCCCGGCCGAGGCGGGCCAGTGGACGTACGCCACGCTGGCGTTGGGCTCCGCCCTCGCGCTGTTCATGTACCCGCACTCGATCACCGCGACGCTCTCCTCCAGGAGCCGTGAGGTGATCCGCCGCAACACCACGATCCTGCCGCTGTACTCGCTGATGCTGGGCCTGCTGGCCCTGCTGGGCTTCATGGCGATCGCGGCCGGTGTCAAGGCCACCAACCCCCAGCTGGCGATCCCGCAGCTCTTCGAGGACATGTTCCCGTCCTGGTTCGCGGGCGTGGCCTTCGCGGCGATCGGCATCGGAGCCCTCGTTCCCGCGGCCATCATGTCCATCGCGGCGGCGAACCTCTTCACCCGCAACATCTACAAGGACTTCATCAAGCCGGACGCGACGCCCGCGCAGGAGACCAAGGTCTCCAAGCTGGTCTCGCTGCTGGTGAAGGTGGGCGCCCTGGTCTTCGTCCTCACCATGGACAAGACGGTCGCGATCAACTTCCAGCTGCTGGGCGGCATCTGGATCCTCCAGACCTTCCCGGCCCTGGTCGGCGGCCTGTTCACCCGCTGGTTCCACCGCTGGGCCCTGCTCGCCGGCTGGGCGGTCGGCATGGTCTACGGCACGGTCGCCGCGTACGGCGTCGCCTCGCCGACGCAGAAGCACTTCGGCGGCTCGTCGAAGGAGATCCCCGGCATCGGGGAGATCGGCTACATCGGCCTCACGGCGTTCGTACTGAACGTGGTGGTCACGGTGGTCCTGACCTTCGTCCTGAAGGCGGCGAAGGCCCCGGAGGGCATCGACGAGACGAAGCCCGAGGACTACACGGCGGACGCGGGCGACCCGGGAGTCGAGACGGAGCTTCCCAAGGTGGGCGCCGGGCACTGAGCCAACGCGAAGGGGCGCGGGGAACTGCGCGACCAGCCACGAACAACCCGCAGCGGGCCGCCGAAAGCAAGACCAACGGCGGCCCGCTGTCGTACACACTGACGACCATGGACATCCAAATCCGGCGGGTGAGACCCACCGAATACACGGCCCTGGGCGACATCACCGCCAAGGCCTACCTCCAGGACGGTCTGCTCGACTTCGGGGAGAGCGACGAGTACCTCGGCGAGCTGAGGGATGTGGCCAAGCGCGCGGCCGCCGCCGAGGTACTGGTGGCCGTCGCGGACGGCAGGCTGCTGGGCGGGGTGACCTTCGTGCCGGACGGCGGGTCCATGGCGGACATAGCGCGCCCCGGGGAGGCGGAGATCCGCATGCTGGCGGTCTCGCGGGAGGCACGTGGCCGGGGCGTCGGCGAGGCCCTCGTACGTGCCTGCATCGACCGCGCACGGGCCACGGAGGCCTGTGTGCGCATCGTCCTGTCGACCCAGCGCACCATGCACAGCGCCCACCGCATCTACGAACGTCTGGACTTCGTCCGTACGCCCGAGCGGGACTGGAACCCGGTCCCGCAGCTGGACGACATCACTCTGCTCACCTACCAGTTGACGCTCTGAAACCAGGGCGACACAACATCTGGGGGTGACACGACAGCGCGGCACAAGATGTATGCTCATGCTCGCTGTCGCCGCAGGGGAATCCGGTGCGAATCCGGAACTGTCCCGCAACGGTGTACTTGTGCATGTCTGTTCCCCCAGCCGTGCACAGGAGTCAGTCCGAGGACCTGCCGACAGCGCGCCCGGCCACCCGGCCGGTGCGCCCTGACGTCCGGGCCTCGTGGAATGGGCCGGTGGACGCGACGCCGCGTGCGCTCGTGTGCTGCCCCCCGCCCTCCGCAAGGCCCCCGTGCCGAGCGAGGGAGAGCCCCCACGTGACCATCGCGCCAGCAGATCCGGCCTCAGCCCAGCCCCTTGAGGACGCCCCCGGAACCGCCTTGCTGCGGACCCTCACCGAGCTGACCGCCGACCTCCCCGACGCCGACCCCGGACGGGTCGCCGCCGCAGCGCTGCGCGGCCGGTCCGCGCTCGCGGACGGGGCGGAGTTGCGGGAGCTGGCGACGGAGGCCGCGGCCGGTCTGATCTCCGAGGACCCCGCCTACTCCCGGCTGGCCGCCCGGCTGCTCACCATCGGCATCCGTGAAGAGGCCGCCTCGCAGGGGGTCACGTCCTTCACCGAGTCGGTCACGGTCGGCCACCGCGAGGGCCTCGTCGCCGACCGGACCGCCGAGTTCGCGCGGATCCACGCGGCCCGCCTCGACGCCCTGGTCGACACCGGCGCCGACGACCGCTTCGGCTACTTCGGCCTGCGCACCCTGCACAGCCGTTACCTGCTCCGGCACCCGATCACCCGCAAGGTCATCGAGACGCCCCAGCACTTCATGCTCCGCGTCGCCGCCGGTCTCGCCGAGGACGACACCCCCCGCGCACTGGACGAAGTCGCCGCGCTCTACGGGCTCATGAGCCGCCTCGACTACCTCCCCTCCTCCCCCACCCTCTTCAACTCCGGCACCCGGCACCCCCAGATGTCGTCCTGCTACCTCCTGGACTCCCCCAAGGACGAGCTGGACTCCATCTACGACCGCTACCACCAGGTCGCCCGTCTCTCCAAGCACGCCGGCGGCATCGGTCTTTCGTACTCCCGTATCCGCTCCCGGGGTTCGCTGATCCGCGGGACCAACGGGCACTCCAACGGCATCGTCCCGTTCCTGAAGACGCTCGACGCCTCGGTCGCCGCCGTGAACCAGGGCGGCCGGCGCAAGGGTGCCGCCGCGGTCTACCTGGAGACCTGGCACTCCGACATCGAGGAGTTCCTGGAGCTGCGCGACAACACCGGTGAGGACGCCCGCCGTACGCACAACCTGAACCTCGCGCACTGGGTGCCGGACGAGTTCATGCGGCGTGTGAACGCCGACGGCCTGTGGTCCCTGTTCTCCCCCGCCGACGTGCCCGAGCTGGTCGACCTGTGGGGCGAGGAGTTCGACGCCGCCTACCACAAGGCCGAGGAGGCGGGCCTCGCGAAGAAGACGATCCCGGCCCGTGACCTGTACGGCCGGATGATGCGCACCCTCGCGCAGACCGGCAACGGCTGGATGACCTTCAAGGACGCCGCCAACCGCACCGCCAACCAGACGGCCCTGCCGGGCCATGTCGTGCACTCCTCCAACCTGTGCACGGAGATCCTGGAGGTCACGGACGACGGGGAGACGGCGGTCTGCAACCTGGGGTCGGTCAACCTCGGCGCGTTCGTCGACACGGCGACCGGCGACATCGACTGGGAGCGGCTGGACGCCACCGTCCGCACGGCCGTCACCTTCCTCGACCGCGTGGTCGACATCAACTTCTACCCGACCGAGCAGGCGGGCCGCTCCAACGCCAAGTGGCGGCCGGTGGGGCTCGGCGCGATGGGCCTCCAGGACGTCTTCTTCAAGCTGCGGCTCCCGTTCGACTCGGCGGAGGCGAAACAGCTCTCCACGCGCATCGCCGAGCGCATCATGCTCGCCGCGTACGAGGCGTCCGCCGACCTCGCCGAGCGGAGCGGCCCGCTGCCGGCCTGGGAGAAGACCCGTACCGCCAAGGGTGTCCTGCACCCCGACCACTACGGCGTCGAGCTGACCTGGCCGGAGCGCTGGACGGCCCTGCGCAGCCGTATCGCCTCGACCGGCCTGCGCAACTCCCTGCTCCTCGCCATCGCGCCCACCGCGACCATCGCGTCCATCGCCGGTGTCTACGAGTGCATCGAGCCGCAGGTCTCCAACCTGTTCAAGCGCGAGACGCTGTCCGGGGAGTTCCTCCAGGTCAACTCCTACCTGGTCGACGAGTTGAAGGCGCTCGGCGTCTGGGACGCCCGCACCCGTGAGGCGCTGCGCGAGTCGGGCGGCTCGGTGCAGGACTTCGCCTGGATCCCGGCGGACGTACGGGCCCTGTACCGCACGGCGTGGGAGATCCCGCAGCGCGGGCTCATCGACATGGCCGCCGCCCGGACCCCGTTCCTGGACCAGTCCCAGTCCCTGAACCTGTTCCTGGAGACGCCGACCATCGGCAAGCTCTCCTCGATGTACGCGTACGCCTGGAAGTCGGGTCTGAAGACGACGTACTACCTGCGCTCGCGCCCGGCGACCCGCATCGCCCGCGCCGCCCAGGCCACCATCCCCGTACAGCAGCCGGCGCCCGAAGACGCCGTCGCCTGCTCCCTGGAAAACCCCGAGTCCTGCGAGGCCTGCCAGTAATGTCCACCCGTAACCAGAACCTGCTCGACCCGGGTTTCGAACTCACCCTGCGCCCCATGCGCTACCCGGACTTCTACGAGCGTTACCGGGACGCCATCAAGAACACCTGGACCGTGGAAGAGGTCGACCTCCACTCGGACGTCGCCGACCTCGCCAAGCTGACGCCCGCCGAGCAGCACCTCATCGGCCGTCTGGTCGCCTTCTTCGCCACCGGTGATTCGATCGTGGCGAACAACCTGGTGCTGACGCTGTACAAGCACATCAACTCCCCGGAGGCGCGCCTGTACCTGTCGCGTCAGCTGTTCGAGGAGGCCGTGCACGTCCAGTTCTATCTGACGCTGCTGGACACCTACCTGCCCGACCCGGAGGACAGGGCGGCGGCCTTCGACGCCGTCGAGAACATCCCGTCGATCCGCGAGAAGGCCGAGTTCTGCTTCCGGTGGATCAACGAGGTCGAGAAGCTGGACCGCCTGGAGACCAAGGCGGACCGGCGCCGGTTCCTGCTGAACCTGATCTGCTTCGCCGCGTGCATCGAGGGCCTGTTCTTCTACGGTGCCTTCGCGTACGTCTACTGGTTCCGCAGCCGGGGCCTGCTGCACGGCCTGGCCACCGGCACCAACTGGGTGTTCCGCGACGAGACGATGCACATGAGCTTCGCCTTCGACGTCGTCGACACCGTCCGCAAGGAGGAGCCGGAGCTCTTCGACGACGAGCTCCAGCAGCAGGTCACCGACATGCTGGGGGAGGCCGTCGAGGCCGAGTTGCAGTTCGCGCGCGACCTGTGTGGTGACGGCCTCCCGGGGATGAACACCGACTCGATGCGGCAGTACCTGGAGTGTGTCGCCGATCAGCGTCTGACGCGGCTCGGCTTCGCTCCGGTGTACGGCTCCGAGAACCCCTTCTCCTTCATGGAGCTCCAGGGCGTTCAGGAGCTGACCAACTTCTTCGAGCGGCGTCCGTCGGCGTACCAGGTGGCGGTGGAGGGCACCGTCGACCTGGACGAGGACTTCTGAGTCCGAGCCCTGTCGCGTTCCTGGGCCTCCCTGATCTGACGGTCGATGCGCCGGTCGTGCACGATCCCGATCACTGACGGGAGGACCAGGAGGACGAACATGCCGAGCACGACGACCATGGCGAGCAGTGTCTCTGTCTGTGCTGTAGTCATGACACCACTGTCACGCCGGACGCTCCTTACGAACAGTGGCAGGACTGCCGCACACCCTCGATTTACTGCCACTTCCAAGGCACACTGGCACCATGTTGAAGAACGTCGCCGCCGTCCTCCTCGACGGTGTGCATCTCTTTGAAATGGGCGTCGTCTGCGAGGTGTTCGGCATCGACCGCAGCGACGAGGGACTGCCCACCTACGACTTCGCGGTCGTCTCGGCCGAGGGGCCGACGCTCGGCACGCATGTCGGCGGGCTCACCGTCTCGACGCCGTACGGCCTGGAGCGGCTGGACGAGGCCGACCTGATCGCCGTACCGGCCGGCAGCGGGTACGTCACCCGCGACTATCCGCCCGAGCTGCTGGACGCCCTGGTCAGGGCGGTGGAGCGGGGCGCGCGGGTGCTCAGTGTGTGCTCCGGAGCCTTCGTGCTGGGCGCGGCCGGACTGCTGGACGGACGGCGGTGCAGCGTGCACTGGCGGCACGCCGAGGAACTGTCCGTCCGGCATCCGCAGGCCATGGTCGAGCCCGATGTGCTGTACGTCGACGAAGGGCCCGTGATCACCAGTGCGGGCACCGCCGCCGGCATCGACGCCTGTCTGCACATCGTGCGGCAGGAGCAGGGGCCCGAGGTCGCCAACAAGATCGCCCGGCGCATGGTGGTGCCGCCGCACCGGGACGGCGGCCAGGCCCAGTACATCGAGCGCCCGCTGCCCCGCTCCCAGTGCGACACGGTCGGCGAGGTGCTGGCATGGATGGAGCGGCACCTCGACGAGGAGGTCACCGTCGAGCAGCTCGCCGAGCGTGCGCTGATGTCCCCGCGCACCTTCGCCCGCCGCTTCCAGCAGGAGACCGGCACGACTCCCTACCGCTGGATCCTGCGCCAAAGGGTACTGCTGGCCCAGCAGTTGCTGGAGGCGACGGACGAGACGGTGGACACGATCGCCGGCCGAACCGGGTTCGGCACCGCGGCCGCGCTGCGCCATCAGTTCGTCCGGGCCCTCGGGACGACCCCGAACGCCTACCGGCGGACCTTCCAGGGCCCCGAAGCGGCCTGAGCTACTCCCGCGCCACCGGTGTCAGCAGCAGGGTGTGCGGGTGCAGCGTGATGCCCACCCGGGTCGCGTCGTTCGAGCCGGGCACCTGCTCGAAGCGGTACTTGCCGGCCAGAGCCGCCGTGATCAGCGTCAGCATCGCCATGGAGAAGTGGTCGCTCGGGCACTTGCGGTTGCCGACGCCGAACGGGCTCATGGCGTATTTCGGTACGTCCTTGGCGCGTTCCGGAAGCCAGCGGTCGGGGTCGAAGTCGAGGTTGCGCACGTACGACCGCGGATCGCGCTGGACGGCGTAGGGGCTGTAGACGATGTCGGCCCCGGCTGGAATGCGATAGCCACCGAGTGATGTATCGGTCACCGCCCGTCGTGTCAGAATCCAGATCGCCGGACGTAAACGCATCGCCTCCACGATGACATTGTTGGTGTGCCTCAGCCCGCGGACGTCCTCGAATGCCACGGGCCGGCCGCCGGTGACGGATTCGACCTCCGCGCAGATCCTGTCCGCGTGTTCCGGGTGTTCCGCGAGCACATGGAGCAGCCACAAGATCGTGGAGGCCACGGTTTCGGCGCCCGCGGTGAATATCGCGACGACCTGATCATGGATCTCCTGCTCCCCGATGGGGTCGCCATTCTCGTCCTTCGCCTGGAGCAATGCCGTCAGCAAATCGTCCGGCTTTTGACCGGATGCCCGGCGTTCGGCGACGACCTCGTCGACCAGGAGATGAAAATCGGCCAGGGCGCCGTTGAACCTGCGGTTGGCCGGCAGAGGCAGGTGGTAAAGCGACCCGAGTGGGATCACCATCCGCCGGTACATCCCGCGGAAGAGGACATCGAGGGCGGCGCACAGCCGGTCGGCCCGCTCGTCCATGTACGCGCCGCGCAGCAGACAGCGGGCGACGATCCGTACGGCGATCCGGAACGACTCGGCGGTGCAGTCGATGCTCTCGCCGGGCTGCCAGCGCTCGGTCAGCGCCCGCGCCTCCTCCGCCATGATCGGCCCGTACCCGGGGATCGCGTCGAGCCGGAAGGCGGGCTGGATGGTGCGCCGCTGGCGCCGGTGCCGGGGGCCGTTGGCGGTGGCCACGCCCTCCTTGCCGAGCAGGGCTTCCAGGGACTCCCACAGCGGCCCGGCGATCTCGAAGTCGGGGCTCAGGGCGAGCGCGCCGGTGAGCTCGGGCGTGGTGACGGCGTACACCGTCTTCGGCCCGAGCCTGATCCGCACGACGTCGCCGTGGTCGCGCAGGGCCGCCATGAAGGACAGCGGATCGCGGACCAGCTTCCAGCCGTGGCCGAGAAGCGGAACGCCCCCGCCCGCGAGGGGCGGTTCACGCAGTCCGGGGGTCGCGGGCGGCCCGGCCTCGGGGCGGACGGACTCGACGGTCATAGCTCACCTGCCGCTTCGTTGGTGACGTACGGGGGCGTGGACCGGTCGTCCCAGCTGTCGACGCGGTAGCGACCGGACTCGTGGTGGAACCAGTAGACCGAGCTGAACCAGTTGCGCATATTGCCGACACAGGCACGCACGGCGGCGCCGAGTTCCCTTCCTCGCAGCGTGCCGTCGGCGAGGGAGTCGGCGAGTTCCAGGGCCTCGCACTCGGCCACGAGAAAATCGGCGACACAGTCCTCGACCCGGCGCCTGATTTCCGTCACCGTCTCTTCGAGAGTCAGCCCCTTGTGCGCGATGAGGCTGATTCCGAGATTGTGGACCTCCGCACCCGCTATTTCCTTCGGCAAGGAGCACAGATCGTTGTACCAGGCGGCGAAATCCTGACTCAGCAATGCCGCCCGCCGAAAGGCAGGGTGGCTTCTCACGTAGTCCGGCAGTTCCGTTCCGGCGCTCGGCTCCAGCAGATCGGTCCATATCGCGTGCGCGAAGGTGAGCCGACGCAGTTCGAGATATTCCTCGACCGTCGGTATCCTTCCCTCGACACGGTTGCGGAATTCCTGGTCGTAGGCCTCTATCACGAGGTGGAAATGCCCGGCGAACCGGGCGTTCCAGGTGCCGGGCAGAAATGCGTACAGCCGCTCCACGCTGTCCGCGAACCCCGCGGCCAGCGGATCCTTGTGGTGCAGATGGTCCTCGGGGGAGTCCAGCGCCGCGTGCAACCGGAACATGAGCCGCCGCCAAGCGGCCGGGCGGTGGTGGACGATGTCGCGGTCGTGCCGGTCGTCCCAGACGAAGAACCAGGCGCTGAAGTCCGCGATCGCCTGGAGGACATTGTCCGCGGCGCCCATGTAGTACCCGGCCATGAGGTCGGTGTAGCAGAGGCCGTCGGCATATTCTGCGACCTTGTCGGCCGGCATCAGCCGCTTCTCCAGCAGCCAGGCGCGGGTCTTCTCCTGGAGCCGGGGCCAATACGGATGGAGTTGCCTGGGAAACGCTGCTTCGATCACCGGGAGAGAGAGCGACGGTGGAACCGGGGCCGCCGCCGATGTCGCTGTGGTGCTGTCTGAGAAAGCATGCACGAACAAACTCCTCTCAGCCGCCATTCACGCAGTCGCGCACGCCCCTCCCGCCGTGCCGGGCGTGCGCCCGTCGCGTATCCCCGCTCTTCCATTCAGCACCATAACTGACTGCTTTGGGAACGGATTTGCTTCTTTCACTACCCCTCGATGCCGCGAGCTTCCCTCTTTATGACTGGATTTGGATCATTACCTGCCTGTATGGGATCGAACGTGCGACGGACATGCGAACGGCGCCTGGTCAGGAAGGTGTACCTGAACAGGCGCCGTGCGTAAGTGACTTGTGGGGTCCTGGATGATGCCTCAGTCGTTCGCGACCACGGGGTAGCGGGGCTCGTTCTCGGCCATCTGCCTCAGCGCGTCCTTGCGCTCCCGCTTGGAGAGACGGTCGATGTAGAGGTAGCCGTACAGATGGTCGGTCTCGTGCTGCAAACACCGAGCGAAGTACCCGGTGCCACGCACCTTGATCGGGTTGCCCTTCTCGTCCTGCCCGGTGACCTCGGCGTAGTCGGGCCGGGCGAGCGGCGCGTACGCGGTCGGCACCGACAGGCAGCCCTCATTGCTGTCGTCCAGCCGGCGCCGGTCGGCGGGCAGCTCGACCAGCTTCGGGTTGCACACGACACCGACGTGCCGCTTGCCCTCGTCGTCCATGCAGTCGTAGACGAAGACCTTCAGATCGACCCCGATCTGGTTGGCGGCGAGACCGACGCCCTCGGCGGTGCGCTGCGAGGCGAACATGTCCGCCACCAGCTGGTCCAGCTCCGCGCCGAACTCGGTGACGTCCTTGCACTCCTTGTGCAGCACCGGGTTCCCGACGACGGTGATCGGCCGCGAGATGCCGCGCTCACGCCAGGCGTTCTCGCGCTCCTCCGTGTCCTCGGTGTCGACGACGAACCCCTCGTCGTCCACGGGGAGCACGCCCGCGTGCTGCTGCTCGGTGTCCTGCTGGGCCATGACCGACGTATGCCTTCCTGCACAAACAAAAGAACAAAAGGGGGTGTGATGCTGATACAGGGTACGGCGACGCGTCCCATAGGGGCGCGGGACTCTGTCAATATGCGGCTCCGCCGCGTGAGCGCGACCAGCCACGCACAGCCCGCAGCCTGCCGACGGCATCGCCCCCGCGGCGACTAGCAGACCTCTTCCAAGTCCCGCCAATCCCGCGAGTCAGGACTGTCCGCAACCCACCCGTCCAGCAACCCCCTCACCAGCGAAGCCGGCGCAGCCACCCCGCACTCCCGCTCCGGCACCCACAGCTGCCCGTCCGTCCGGTGCCCCAGCGGCCCGGGGTGCCCCGGCTCACTGTGATCGTGCGGATCCAGATGCTCCCCGTCACCCTCGTCCGACGGCATCCGTGACTCCGAGCACATCCGGCACAGCAACCGCACCGAGGAGGACCAGTCCTCGGCGGCGAACCCCGCGTCGGCAGCGAGCTGCTCAAGCGCATCCCGGTCGGCCTCGGTGGCAGCCTCCAGGAGGACCACCCAGGTGGGTACCGGCGAGGGCGCCCACAACTCGATCTCGTCGAAGACGGGGTAGGCGTGCCCGGCCGACGTGGTCCGCTCCCCGTGGGGCACCCCGTCGTGCAGCACGACCTCGCCCCAGCGCCGCCCCGAGGACGGCAGCGGAATCGACAGCACCTCGATCCGGGCGGGGTCCAGCCGCCGCCCCCACACGACCTCGGCCTCCCCCTCCGGAGACAGCCGTACGGCCGCGCTGCCCAGGTCCATCCCGACCGGCTCACCGGAGTCGGTCGCGGCGCCGGGCACCCGCAGCCCGTACGCCTGCCAGGCCCGCCGGGCCAGCGGCCAGTCCTGGAGTGCGGTGGCCGCGATACCGACGTTCCACCAGTCGGGCGCCCCGGTCTCCCGGTCGAGCAGCGCCACCGCCCGCAGCCCGGCCGCGCGGGCCTGCTCCCAGTCGTGCCGGAACTTGTGCAGCAGCGCGAGATTGAACCAGGACTCCGAAAGCCAGGGCTCCAGATCGGCGGCCCGCGTCAACAGCGCGCCCGCGTCCTCGTACCGGCCGTCGCCGATCAACGTGAACGCACGGTCGGTGGCCTGCCGCCAGGAGGCGGAGGGCCGGTGCCGTCCCTTGCCGAAGATCCTCACGATTCCCGCCTGCCAGTTCCGTGGAGTGGGCTGGCTAGTGCTCGCCCCCGGACACACTCTCATTCGCATCCAACCACGTACGGCTGGAAGGGCGCTCATTACCCATGGGTTACCCAACCACAGGGGGGGTCAGACAGTCTCTGGACAGCACCCGTGCGAGCGACCGCACCACCTCGGGCGCATAGTCCCCGGCAGTACCCAGCCGCAGTTCCTCCAGCGCCTTCAGCGGCCCTCCGGGCCCGGCATCGCGCGTCTTCTCCTCGTAGGCGTTGACCGCCCGCACGATCCGCGCGGCGACCGGCTGCTCCGGGCAGGGGTCGGCGAGCCGCTCCACGACCATCGCCACCTGCGGGTTCACCCCGGTCTGCCGTACGACGGCCCCGCCCAGCAGCGCGATCCGCCGCTGCTCCGCCACGGGCAGTACGGCGGTGGCCCCGGCCGGCACCGGGTCGACCAGGCTGAGCTGCCCGATGTCGTGCATCAGGGCCGCGTACTCCAGCACGGTGAGCTCGGCCTCGGACAGGCCCAGGTCACGCCCCACCTCCCGGCTCAGCGCGGCCACCCGCCGGGCATGTCCGGCCGGGGTGTACCCGGCGATCTCGGTGGCCCGGGCGAGCGAGGCGATGGTCTGCCGGTAGGTGGCGCGGACGGCGGCGTACCGGCGCAGGGACATCTGGGTGAGCAGGAGGGGCAGCGAGAAGACGGGCAGCGCCCACAGCCCGGCCACGGCGACCGCGAGGGCCGTCACCGCACCCGTCGCGCAGACGGCCGAACCGATCCCGAGCGTCGCCCGCAGCTCGTCGCGCAGCAGCGGCCCGAACGGCCACCGGGTGCGGGAGTGCGCGAGCGCGGCGGCGAGCAGGGCGTCGCACAGGGCGGTGAGGGTGAGGATCGCGAGCAGCAGCAGGGCGTAGGCGGTGCCCCAGCCGTGGAACGTGCCCTGGTTGTACAGCGGTTGGAAGCAGACGGCCGCGAAGCCGACCGTGAGCACGCGTCGGGCGAGGTGGTCGAGGACGGGGCGGCCGCGCGCGATGTGCGGCACGCTGCCGAGGAGCGCGGCGGCGAGGACGACGCTGAGGACCTGCGCGAGGCCGTGCTGGGTGGGGTGTCCGCCGTTCTCCCCCAGCAGGGCGTACGAGAGCGCGGCGGCGGCTCCGAGGGGCGCGGCCTCCCTGCCTCCCGCGCCCGTCCACCGGGTGAGCTCGCCGAGGGTGACGAGGATCCCGAAGGCGAGCGCCGTCCCGCGTTCGGCGAGGCCGCTGCCGAAGGTGTCGACCAGGCAGACGGCGACGAGGAGGGCGGCACCGGTGTGCACGAGACCGAGCAGGAGGCATGGCCTCGGGCCGCTCATCGGTGCGCGCCCGGGGCACTGGAGACGGGCGGGCGGGGCGGGGGCACGGACGTCTCGTCGGCGGTCACGGCGGGATGCCACCCCTGCTGGTCCACGGCTCTGACGAGGGCCGTGACCATCCGGGGGTCGAAGTGCGAGCCCGCGCACCTCTCCAGCTCGCGCAGGGCGACGGGCACGGGCCGGGCCCTTGAGTACGACCGGTTCGACGTCATCGCGTCGAACGCGTCCGCGACGGCCACCACCCGTGCCGACTCCGGGATCTGGCCGCCCGTCAGTCCGTAGGGGTACCCGCTCCCGTCCAGCCGCTCGTGGTGGTGCAGTACGGCGGCCCGGGCCTCGCCGAGGAAGGAGATCCCCCGGACCATCTCGTGCCCGTACTCGGGATGCAGTTCGATGACGCGCCGTTCCTCGGGCGTGAGCGGACCGTCCTTGCGCAGCAGCCGGGTCGGCACCCCCAGCTTCCCGACGTCGTGCAGGATCCCGGCGAAGCGGAGCACCTCGACGCGCTCGTCGGCCATGCCCAGCTCACGCGCGATCATCATCGTGGCCTGTCCGACCCGCTCGCTGTGGCCCCGGGTGTAGCCGTCCTTGATGTCGACGGCCTGGACCAGCGCGCGGATGGTCGCCTGATGAGCCGCGCGTTCCCGGTGGTACTGGGCGAACCCCCACCACGACACGCACATCGGCAGCAGCACGAGCAGCGCGGCGACCGGGCCGTAGGGACTGCGCCACAGCACGGCCATCATCAGCCCGGCCAGCCCGTGCACGGCGATCGGCGCGAGCGAGCGCAGGAACAGCCCCCGCCAGGCACCCCCTGGCTCGGCCGGCGCGAGAATCCCGCCGTCCAGGACGGTCAGGGCGAGACAGAACGTCAGCGCGCTCGCTCCGGCGGGCGCGAGGGCGTAGGGAAAGTCGGAGGCGAGGACGGCGTCCCGGCCGCCGAGCGCTTCGTGCACCCGGGCGGCCGCCCACACGGCGACCGCGGACTGGGCCGTCCGCCACAACCGGCGCAGTCGGCGTGGTCGTTGGCCGACGGGAGACAGCAACGCGCCCGGCACGGGTACCAGCGCGGCCGCGGACGGCGGCAGGAGGAAGGCCCCGGCGAGCAGCACGGGATAGAAGGTGCCGGCGAACCGCCACTTGGCGGCGATCCGCTCGCCCCCGGCGTAGAGGGCGGCGAGCAGGGCCACCGCCCACCAGGGGGTGCCGCCGATCGGCAGCGGGTACAGACAGAACAGGGCAGCGAGGGCGACACAGACGACGTGGACACGTGCCCGTGTTGGTATCGCCTCCATGTGCTCCTCCCCGGCCGGGCCTTCCCGGCACGGCAGCCTAGGGGGGCCGAGGGGAGGTCCGCGGTGTTACGACCGGGGGATTAGCACGTTCGAGTGACGCCCGTCCGTTCAGGGCGCCCGAGCCTCAGGACGACCGGAGTTCAGGACTCCTGCGGCGTGGCGGTCACGTCGTGGTCGGGGACCGCCTGGCCGGAGCGGATCAGATCGAGCCGCCCCAGGACCTTGGCACGCAGGTCGGTCGGCACGTCGTCATGTCCGCAGCAGCGCTTGACCAACTTCTTCACGGCCTCTTCGAGGCCGTACTTCTCCAGGCACGGCGAGCACTCCGTGAAGTGCTGCTTGAACTTGTCGCGGTCGACGTCCGGCATCTCACTGTCGAGGAACTCGTAGAGATGATCGAGTACCTCACTGCAGTCCGTCTCGTGCGGCTCTCCGCAGCTCATGAGCCCGAACCTTTCACTTCGTTCGACTCTCCGGCACCGGCCGGGACCAGTCCGCGCTCGCGGGCGTAGTCCTCGAGCATGCCGCGCAGTTGACGGCGGCCCCGGTGCAGCCGGGACATCACCGTACCGATGGGTGTCCCCATGATGTCCGCGATCTCCTTGTACGCAAAGCCCTCGACATCGGCGAGGTACACGGCGATGCGGAATTCCTCGGGGATCGCCTGGAGCGCTTCCTTCACGTCCGAGTCGGGCAGGTGGTCGAGCGCCTGCGACTCGGCGGAACGCAGACCCGTCGACATGTGCGACTCGGCGCGCGCGAGCTGCCAGTCCTCGATCTCCTCGGCCGCGGAGCGCTGGGGTTCACGCTGCTTCTTGCGGTACGAGTTGATGAAGGTGTTGGTGAGGATCCGGTACAGCCACGCCTTCAGGTTGGTGCCCTCGCGGAACTGGTGGAAGGACGCGTACGCCTTGGCGTAGGTCTCCTGCACCAGATCTTCCGCGTCGGCCGGGTTGCGCGTCATGCGCAGGGCGGCCGAGTACATCTGGTCGAGGAATTCGAGCGCGTCCCGCTCGAAGCGCGCGCTGCGCTCGGCAGTCGTCTCCGCGGACGTGTCCACGCTCATGCCCTGGCCCTCGGGCTGCTCCGCCTGGCCGTTGTCGGTCCCTGCGTCGGTACCGGGAACCGGACCCACCTCCTCAAGATTGCGGGCAGGGCCGAAACCGGTCCCACCTGAATCGGAGGATAGACGACCTGCCGTACCCGCCGCCCCTCGAATAGGAGCGGTCCTGGCCGCATGCAGCACCGTCCAGTCCAGGTCGGCACGGCTGCTGCGGCTCGGGCAGTAGGTCGAACCCATGCGGCGGACTTCCTCTCCTACGACGTCGGCGCTGGTGCTTCAGCACCCGTGTCCGCCACAACAGAGGCCGGGGCCGCAACATTCCCGAAGCTTTACCCCAGTGACCCGGCCCACTTGACGACCGAGTCCGTGACGATCGCCACGGCCTCGTCCTGACCGAGGGGCGCCCGCTTGGGCACCGCGAACCCGTGATCGCCGTACGGCACCTCGACCATCTCGAAGTCCCCGTCCGGGAACTCCTCCGGTTTCCCGAACGGATCGTTCCCGCCCTGTACGACGAGAGTCGGCACCCCGGCCCCGAGCAGCTCGTCGGCGCGGGACTTGTCCGGCTTGCCCGGCGGGTGGAGCGGGAAGCCGAGGGCGAGGACGGCGTGCGCCCCGAGCTCGACGGCCGTACGGCAGGCGACGCGGGCGCCGGCGCTGCGGCCACCGGAGATCACGGGGAGCCCGGGCGCGGCGAGCGCGGGCCACAGGCCCCGCCAGCCGACGTCGAGGGTCTTCGGCGCGGGTGCCACCTTCTTGCCGGCCACGCGCCAGGGCTGCTCGACGCGAGCGACGGTCACCCCATGGGCCGGCAGGACCTCGGCCAGCGCGCGCAGGTCCCTGGCCTCGATGCCACCGCCGGCGCCGTGGCTCACGGCCAGGACCAGGCGGGTCTTCGAGGCCGGGGCCGGGTGCCAGGTGATGCGGGCGTCGCCCGCGTCCGTGCCAACGATCTCGGTCGTCACATCAGTCACATCAGAAGAGTGTGCCCTCTTCGGGCCCGTCCAGCTCCTTCAGCAGCTCCGGGCCGTTGTTGCGGACGTTGCTGACCATCGTGGAGACGGGGTAGGCGCGCATCAGACCGGCGGGCGGCGGAGTGAGGAGCGTGCGCAGTTCCTCGGGATCCTTGCGGGACGGGTCCAGCCAGGCGTCCCAGCGGTCCGGCGTGAGCATCAGCGGCATCCGGGGGTGGATCTCGGCGAGCGTGTGCGGGCCCTCCTCCGGCGCGACGGCCAGCGGGGTCGTCTCCGCCTCCGTCGTGATGACGGAGCAGGTCACCCACCAGGCCTGCGGATGCTCGTCGGGCAGCGTCCTGTCCCGCCAGAACTCGTACAGCCCGGCCATCGCGAAGACCGACCCGTCGGCGGGCAGCACGAAGTACGGCTGCTTGCGCGGCCGTTTGCGCCGGCCCTCCTGCTCCAGGTCCAGCTCCTGCCTGCCGGTGACCCACTCGTAGTAGCCGTCGGCGGGGATGACGCAGCGCCGGGAGGAGAAGGCCCGCCGGTACGACGGCTTCTCGTGGACCGTCTCCGCGCGCGCGTTGATCATCTTGAAGGCGCTCTCGGGGGTCTTGGACCAGCTGGGCACCAGCCCCCACTTCAGCTTGCGCAGCTGCCGAACCGGCCGAGGGTCATCGGCGTCTTTCAACGGACGGTCGAGGACGACGTGGACCTCTTTGGTGGGAGCCACGTTGTAGTCCGGCTCCAGGGTCTCCTCGGGCTCCCACTTCTCGATCTCAAAGATTCCTGCGAGATCCTCGGCCCCACGACTGGCTGCATACCGTCCGCACATACGTGCAACACTGCCAGATTCCATCCGACCACAGGGAGCCACTGCCTTACATGGACAGCACCGCATCCGCCTCGCTCGCCTCCCTCTGGGACGAGGTCGCCGGCACCCAGCCCGACCCGGATCTGTGGGTGGTGATCGCCACGCTGGTCGCCGCGCTCGTCGTGGTCGTCCCGCACGTCCTGTGGCGCCTGTCACGCAACGCCATCACCATCGCCCACGAGGGCGGCCACGGCCTGATCGCCCTGCTGACCGGCCGCACCCTGACCGGTATACGCCTGCACTCCGACACCAGCGGCCTCACCGTCAGCCGCGGCAAACCGCACGGCATCGGCATGATCCTCACGGCTGCCGCGGGTTACACGGCTCCCCCGCTGCTGGGCCTGGGTGGCGCCGCCCTGCTGGCCTCCGGCCGGATCACCCTGCTGCTGTGGCTGGCGACAGCCCTGCTGGTGGCGATGCTGGTGATGATCCGCAACGCGTACGGGGCGCTGACGGTCTTCGTGACGGGCGGCACGTTCGTGCTGGTCAGCTGGCTGACGGGCCCGCAGGTGCAGGCGGCGTTCGCGTATGTGGTGGTGTGGTTCCTGCTGGTGGGCGGGGTGCGGCCCGCTTTCGAGCTACAGGCGAAGCGGGCAAGGGGTGGGGCCGGTGATTCGGACGCGGATCAGTTGTCGAGGCTGACGCACGTGCCGGCGGGATTGTGGCTGTTCCTGTTCCACGCGGTGTCGCTGTGTTCGCTGATAGGTGGGGCCAGGTGGCTCTTGGAGATGTGATGCGCCCCGAAGGGGCGCAGGTCATAGGGGCGCGGGCTGTATCGATATGCGGCTCCGCCGCGTGGGCGCGACCGGCCCCAACGGCGCCGCACCCGAACCACACGCTCCTTATAAAGTGAACCCATGGCCCAAAACCCCGCCGCACACACCGCCCTCTGGCCCGCCCCGCACGCGAGCGGAGCCGTCGACGCGACGGTCCACGTGCCCGGGTCCAAGTCGGTCACCAACCGCGCCCTCGTCCTCGCATCCCTCGCCTCGGAACCGGGTTGGCTGCGCCGCCCCCTCCGCTCCCGCGACACCCTGCTGATGGCCGGCGCGCTGCGGGCGATGGGCGTCGGCATCGAGGAGGGCGTCGGCCCCGAGGGCACGGGCGAGGCATGGCGGGTGCTCCCCGCGGGCCTGCGCGGGCCGGCCACGGTCGACGTGGGCAACGCCGGCACGGTGATGCGCTTCCTGCCGCCGGTGGCCGCGCTCGCCGACGGGCCCATCCGGTTCGACGGCGACCCCAGGTCGTACGAGCGCCCCCTGCACGGCGTGATCGACGCCCTGCGCGTCCTCGGTGCCAGGATCGACGACGACGGCCGGGGTGCGCTGCCGCTGACCGTCCAGGGCGGGGGTGCCCTGGACGGCGGCCCGGTGGAGATCGACGCCTCCTCGTCGTCCCAGTTCGTGTCGGCGCTGCTGCTGTCCGGGCCGCGCTTCAACCAGGGCGTCGAGGTCCGGCACATCGGCTCTTCGCTCCCCTCCATGCCGCACATCCGCATGACCGTCGACATGCTGCGCGCGGTCGGCGCCCAGGTGGACACCCCGGAGTCCGGCGGCGAGCCGAACGTCTGGCGGGTCACGCCGGGCGCCCTGCTCGGCCGCGACCTCACCATCGAGCCGGACCTGTCCAACGCGCAGCCGTTCCTGGCGGCGGCGCTGGTCACCGGCGGCAAGGTGCTCGTCCCGGACTGGCCGAGCCGCACCACCCAGCCCGGTGACCGGCTCCGCGAGATCTTCACCGAGATGGGCGGTTCCTGCGAACTCACCGAGTACGGGCTCGTGTTCACCGGTTCCGGTGCGATCCACGGCATCGACGTGGACCTGAGCGAGGTCGGCGAACTCACCCCGGGTATCGCGGCGGTCGCCGCGCTGGCCGACTCCCCCTCCACGCTCCGCGGCGTCGCGCACCTGCGTCTGCACGAGACCGACCGTCTGGCCGCGCTGACCAAGGAGATCAACGAACTCGGCGGCGACGTCACCGAGACCGCCGACGGACTGCACATCCGCCCGCGCCGACTGCACGGCGGCGTCTTCCACACCTACGAGGACCACCGCATGGCGACGGCCGGCGCGATCATCGGCCTCGCGGTCGAGGGCGTACGGATCGAGAACGTGGCGACGACGGCGAAGACCCTTCCGGACTTCCCCGAGCTGTGGACCGGGATGCTCGGGGCGTAGGGACTCACGCCATGCGCCGCTACGGCAAGCACACCGACGAGGACGACATCCGCACCCGCCCCGGCCGTCGGAACACCCGGCCGCGTACGAACATCCGGCCCAAGCACGAGGACGCCGCCGAGGGCATGGTCCTCACCGTCGACCGGGGGCGCCTGACCTGTCTCGTCGACGACCGCATCGTGCTGGCGATGAAGGCCCGCGAACTCGGCCGCAAGGCGGCGGTGGTCGGTGACCGGGTGGCGCTGGTAGGCGATCTGTCCGGCAAGAAGGACACGCTCGCGCGGATCGTGCGGATCGAGGAGCGGAGGTCGCTGCTGCGCCGTACCGCGGACGACGACGATCCGTACGAGCGCGTGGTCGTCGCCAACGCCGACCAACTCGCCATCGTCACCGCCCTCGCCGACCCCGAGCCGCGGCCCCGGCTGATCGACCGCTGTCTGGTGGCGGCGTTCGACGGGGGCCTGGAACCGTTGCTCGTGATGACGAAGTCGGACCTGGCCTCGCCGGACGAACTCCTCGAACTGTACGGGGCGTTGGACATTCCGTATGTCGTCACCAGCCGGGAGGAACTGGCGGCCGGGGGCGCGGCGGACCGGGTGCGGGAGCATCTGGAGGGCCGGGTCACGGCGTTCGTCGGTCACTCGGGCGTGGGCAAGACGACGCTGGTGAACGCGTTGGTGCCGGAGGAACGCAGGCGTACGACGGGCCATGTGAACGCGGTGACGGGGCGAGGGCGGCACACGACGACGTCGGCGTTGGCGCTGCCGTTGGCGGGGGCGGTCGCGGAGGCGGACGGCTGGGTGATCGACACTCCCGGTGTCCGGTCCTTCGGCCTGGCTCATATCGACCCGTCGCGCGTGATCCACGCGTTCCCCGACCTGGAACCGGGAACCGAAGGCTGTCCCCGTGCGTGCAGTCATGACGAACCGGACTGCGCGCTGGACGCGTGGGTGGCGGAGGGTCACGCCGATCCCGCGCGGCTGTACTCGTTGCGGCGGCTGCTGGCGACGCGGGAGCGCACGGAAGGCGACTGAGGAAGGATCGAGGAAGGGCTCGCGGAAGGGTCGGGGAAGGGATCGGGGAAGGGGACTGACCTCCGCGTTGTTTGTCTGTGCGTGAGACCGGTAAGGGCATAATCGCACCGAGCCGGATCCAAGCCTGACGAAGCGGTCACAGAACGTGGGCATACGGGAGGACAGCACATGGCGTGGCTGCTGGTCATCGTGGCGGGGCTGCTCGAAACCGGTTTCGCCGTCTGCCTGAAACTGTCGCACGGCTTCAGCCGGCTGTGGCCGACGGTCGCCTTCTGCATCTTCGCTCTCGGCAGTTTCGGACTGCTGACGCTGTCGCTGAAGAAACTGGACGTGGGGCCGGCGTACGCGGTGTGGACGGGGATCGGGGCGGCGGGTACGGCGATCTACGGGATGATCTTCCTCGGTGACATCGTGTCGACGTTGAAGATCGTGTCGATCAGTCTGGTGATCGTGGGGGTCGTCGGCTTGCAGCTGTCGGGCTCGGCACACTGAGTTCGCGGCTTCGCTCATCCCGCCAACTGCCGGTGCAGCGCGCTGCGTACGAGGTCGGCGACACCGCCTTCGCCGGGTGGGGCGGCGACGCAGGACAGGGCCAGCCGGACGACAAGTTCGCAGGATCGGGCGAGGTCGACGAGGTCGGACTTGTTGATCCCGGGGCCGGAGATGACCACTACGGCTCGGTCGCGGACGAGGGCCACGAAGTCGCCGGGAGACGGGAGCGGGCCGTCGGCGCGTCGCTGTGCCGGTACGGCGGAGGTGGACGGCACGGCGGAGAGTGTCGGTGAGGGGAGGCGCTCGCTCCAGCAGCCGGTGAGCATGGCGCGGACGAGGGCGTTGTCGCGGGCGAGTGCGGCCGTCCACTCGGCGGTGGCGGTGAGGCGTTCTCGGGCGTCGCTGTGGGTGGCGAGGGCGCGTTCGACGCCGGCGAGGTATCCGTCGGCCTCCCTTCTGACGAGTGCGCGGGCAAGCCCTTCCTTGCTCCCGAACTCGTTGTACAGCGTCTGCCGGGACACTCCGGCCGCCGCGGCCACGTCCACCATCCGCACGGCAGACCAAGGCCGACGCGCCAGCGCCGTGTAAGCGGCGTCCAGCAGGGATTCCCGCGCTGCAGGCATCATCGCCTCCCTGGGACGAGCGGCTCTGCGCCCAGATTTGACGCGCACAGGGGCACTGTCAAGGGTTCGCGAAGGCACGCGGGGGCGCGCGGTGCTTCACCTGCGACGGCCTGTTGCTGTCCGGGCGAGGGTGCCCGCCCTCGCACTCCGGCGCCGGGCACCCCCCTTCACCCCGGCCGACATTCGAGAACGAGGCCGCCAGCGGCTCCGTCGCCCCAGCCACCACCACCCCGCCCACCGTTCGAGCACGCGCCACCACCCACCGCAGGCGCTCCGCGCCCCAGCCACCACCAAGACCGCCGGCGTCCCCGGCCCCCACCACCCACCCACAGGGTCTTCGCCGGCCCAGGCACTTCCAGCCCGTCCGGCGTCTGAGACCGCCACCGTCCCGGGCCCCCGCCCACCCGCAGCGGTTTGGTAGGCCCAAGTACTTCTAGCCTGTCCGGCGCCTGAGACCGCCACCGTCCCGGGCCCCCGCCCACCCGCAGGGGTTTGGTAGGCCCAGGCACTTCCAGCCCGTCCGGCGCCTGAGACCGCCACCGTCC
>NZ_JAGMUL010000002.1 GCF_019049285.1 Streptomyces sp. AC550_RSS872 | reverse complement strand
CCACCGCCCCGAACCCCCACCCACCCGCAGGGGACTACACCGGGCCTAAACCTTCCAGCCCGTCCAGCGTTCGAGGACAAGGCCACCACCGCCCCGAACCCCCACCCACCCGCAGGGGACTACACCGGGCCTAAACCTTCCAGCCCGTCCGGCGTTCGAGGACGAGGCCCGGAGGGCCGACAGCGGGGGTCTGGGGGCGGCGCAGCCCCCAGGGATGGGACGGGTAGGGGCGGCGGGGGCGAGGGAAATGGCCGTGTCGCCCCGCCTGGCACTCCCCCCTGCTACCTCGCTACCTCACCGTCGGCCCCGACTCCTGGTGCGGCTTCGGTGGGGGTGTGCGGGAGAGGAACAGGGCCAGGACGGGGGGTTTCGTCTGGAGCATTTCCAGGCGGCCGCCGTCTGCCTCCGCGAGGTCGCGGGCCACGGCGAGCCCGATGCCGGTGGAGTTGCGGCCGCTGATGGCGCGCTCGAAGATGCGGGCACCCAGGTCGGCGGGGATGCCGGGGCCCTCGTCCGTGACCTCGATGACGGCCTGGTTGCCGGTGACGCGGGTGCGCAGGGCCACCGTGCCACCGCCGTGCATGAGGGAGTTCTCGATCAGGGCCGCGAGGACCTGGGCGACCGCGCCCGGGGTACCGACGGCTTCCAGGTGGCGTTTGCCCGAGCTGACGATCGCGCGGCCGGCGCTGCGGTAGGCGGGGCGCCACTCGGCCAGCTGCTGCTGGATGACCTCGTCGAGGTCGAAGGTGACGGCGGAGCCGTTGCGGGGGTCGCGGGAGTTGGTGAGGAGTCGTTCGACCACGTCCGTGAGGCGCTCGACCTGGGTCAGGGCGATCGTCGCCTCTTCCTTCACCGTGTCGGGGTCGTCGGTGAGGGTGATCTCCTCCAGGCGCATGGAGAGTGCCGTGAGCGGGGTGCGCAGCTGGTGGGAGGCGTCGGCGGCCAGGCGTCGTTCGGCCGTGAGCATACGGGCGATGCGCTCGGCTGAGGAGTCGAGGACGTCGGCCACGCGGTCCAGCTCGTGGACGCCGTAGCGCTTGTGGCGGGGGCGGGGGTCGCCCGAGCCGAGGCGTTCCGCCGTCTCCGCGAGGTCGGTCAGCGGGGAGGCCAGCCGGTTGGCCTGGCGCACCGCCAGCAGCACCGCCGCGATCACCGCCAGCAGCGCCACCGCGCCGATGATCAGCAACGTACGGCCGACCTCGCGCGTCACCGACGAGCGCGGCTCCTGCACGGTGACCGTCTCGCCCTCCTCGCCCGTCTCCTGGGCGCTGATGACGTCCCCGGTGGGCTTGGTGCCGACCTCGATCACGGGCTTGCCCGGGATGCGGATCTCGGCGTAACGATCCCCCTGGATCTGGTCGCGCAGCGCCGAGGCGTTCACGGTCTGGTCCCCGAGCAGGCGGGTGTCCACGATGCTGGCCAGCCGCACCGCCTCGGTGTCCACCCGCTCCTGGGCGGTGCTGGTGATCGTCCGGGTCTCGACGATGACGAGGGACACGCCGAAGACGGCGATCACGACGAGAACGACGGCGAGGGTGGACTGGATCAGTCGGCGGCGCATGTCCTGATCTGCCTGCTTATCTGTCTGTACGGCTCACGTGGCGCTGACGGGCCGATGCCCGACGGCCCGTCAGCTCTTCTCGAAGCGGAAGCCGACGCCCCGCACCGTCGCGATATAGCGAGGGTTGGCCGCGTCGTCGCCCAACTTCTTACGCAGCCAGGAGATGTGCATGTCGAGCGTCTTGGTCGACGACCACCAGGTCGTGTCCCAGACCTCGCGCATCAGCTGGTCCCGGGTGACGACCCGCCCCGCGTCGCGCACCAGCACCCGCAGCAGGTCGAACTCCTTGGCGGTGAGCTGGAGTTCCTCGTCGCCCATCCACGCCCGGTGCGACTCGACGTCGATCCGGACGCCGTGGGTGGCGGGCGGCTGCTGGGGCTCGGCGGCACCGCGCCGCAGCAGGGCCCGGACCCGGGCGAGCAGCTCGGCGAGCCGGAACGGCTTGGTCACGTAGTCGTCGGCGCCCGCGTCCAGACCGACGACGGTGTCCACCTCGTCGGCACGCGCGGTCAGGATGAGGATCGGCACGGCGTGACCGTCGGCGCGCAGCCGGCGGGCCACCTCGAGGCCGTCCATGCCGGGCAGACCGAGGTCCAGCACGACCAGATCGATACCGCCCTGCATTCCAGCGTCGAGTGCGGTGGGGCCGTCCTCCCGCACCTCGACCTCGTACCCTTCCCGGCGCAGTGCGCGGGCCAGCGGCTCCGAAATGGACGCGTCGTCCTCGGCGAGCAGTACACGGGTCATGAGCTGATGGTAGTCCGCCCGTGACAAGGGCCGGGGCGTGATCGGCGGCTTGATTCTTACCGCCCGTTGGCAGATCTCTTACCTTCGCGCGCTGTGGTACAGACCTATGCCTACTAAATGCGATCCTGGAAAGGACCTTGGAAAGGGTGGTCGCGGTTCCCTCGACACCTGTGATCCCAGTCTCAAGTCCTTCCATTTCCGCCCGTGTCCTGACGTATGGTGACTCTACGCCCGTAGCACTGCGGGGACCTTCGGCGCACTTGACGCCGAGGGTCTCTTTTGTGTGCGGACCAGTGTGCGGATCAAGGATCCGAGGAATGAGACGCGGCCGGGCGGCCAACCGCCGGAACCGGCCGCTCCCCCCACCGGGCGCGTGACCGTGTCTACGTCGATGCGCGTCCCGACCAGCAAGGATCGACCATGGCGTCCAGCCTGACGAAGGACTCGGCCTCCCCGGGCACCCCCGGTACCGAGAAGACCTTCTTCGGCCACCCCCGCGGTATGGCCACGCTCTTCATGACGGAGATGTGGGAGCGCTTTTCCTGGTACGGGATGCGCGGCATCCTCGTCCTCTACCTGATCGCGGGCGTCCTCGACGGCCCGCTCGCCGGCCGGGAAGCCCTGGCCGCGTCGATCTACGGTGTCTACAACGCGGTCGTGTACATGGCCGCCATGCCCGGCGGCTGGGTCGCGGACCGCCTTTGGGGCGCCCGTAAGGCCGTCCTCGTCGGCGGCATCGTCATCGCCGCCGGCCACTTCACGCTGGCGATCCCCGCGGACATCGCCTTCTTCTGCGGCCTCGGCCTGATCGCGATCGGCACCGGTCTGCTGAAGCCGAACATCTCCGCGATGGTCGGCGGCCTCTACGAGGGCCAGCCCAGCGCCCGCCGCGACGCCGGCTTCACGCTCTTCTACATGGCGATCAACATCGGCGGCATGGCCGCCCCGCTGGTCGTCGGCTACCTCGGCGAGAACGTCAACTGGCACCTCGGCTTCGGTGTCGCCGGTGTCGGTATGACCCTCGCGGTCATCCAGTACGTCCTCGGCGGCCGCCACCTCGGCGACATCGGCAGGGAGCCGGGCACCCCGGCCTCCCCGGAGGAGAAGCGCGCCGCGCTGCGCAAGGTCGCGCTGTGGGGTGGCATCGCCCTCGCCGCACTGGTCCTGGACATCGTGCTGGGCACGTACGACATAGAGCACGTCGTCAACGTGCTCGCGGTCCTCGGCATCGTGGTCCCGATCGTCTACTTCGTGACGATGTACCGGAACCCGGCCCTGTCCAAGGCGGACAAGCCGAAGATCCAGGCCTTCGCCTGGTTCTTCGCCACCGCCGTGCTGTTCTGGATGATCTACGACCAGTCCGGTTCGCTGCTGACGATCTTCGCGGACACCAAGACCGACCGCATGATCGGCGGCTGGGAGTTCCCGGCGTCCTGGTACCAGTCGGTGAACCCGGCCATGGTCATCGTGCTCGCCCCGGTCTTCGCCGCGCTGTGGGTGAAGCTGGCCCGGCGCGACCGTGAGCCCAGCACGCCCATGAAGTTCGCCCTGGCGATGCTGCTCATCGGTGGCTCGTTCGGCATCATGGGCCTGGCCGGCGCCGCCGCCGCGAACAGTGACACGGGCAAGGTCACCGTCTTCTGGCTGCTGAGCGTCTACCTGGTGCAGACCCTCGGCGAGATGTGCCTGTCGCCGGTGGGCCTGTCCCTGTCGACGAAGCTGGCGCCGAAGCAGTTCGTGGGCCAGATCATGGGCCTGTGGTTCCTGGCCACGGCGACGGGCAACGCCCTCAACGGCTGGACCACCAAGCTGAACGCTCCGCTGGGTGACGCGGTGTACTACACGATGTGGGCCGTCATCGCTGTCGCCGCCGGGTTGGTGTTCATGGTGGCCGGGCGGAAGATCCGGGCGCTTATGGGTGACGTGCGCTAGGCGCGCTGCCTGAGCCGTAGGGGGCCGCTGGAATCCACGTGGGTTTCAGCGGCCCCGTCGGTTTCCGGGCTGTGCGCGGTTCCTCGCGCCCTTGTGGGGGTTACCTGGCCCTCTTTCCAGGCATGAACGTGAACACCGCGCCGCCCAGCAGCAGTGCCGTTCCCGCCACCAGGCCCAGTGCCTTCAGGGAGCCCTGGTCCTCCGCTCCCGTCGCTGCCAGGCCGCCGTCCGTCGCCGAGCCGCCGGCGGAACCTCCTGCCGATCCCCCTGCCGGTCCGCCGCCCGAGGCCCCGCTCGCCTGCTCACTCGTGTCCAAGGTCAGGGACACGTGCGACTTCGACGGGGTGCAGGTGGTCGTCGTGCCCAGGGCCTCGATCGTCAGGACGCCCGGCGACAGGGTCGACTCGCCGCTCGCGCCCGGCTTGTAGGTGCCCGTGAGATCGGGGATCTCGATCGGGTCGCCCGCCTTGATGGCCTCGGCGTTGGTGGGACCCTCGACATGGACCGTGCCCTTGTCGGCGCCGCCCAGCGCGACCTCCATCGACGGCTTGACGGAGTCCTTGGGGATGTCGGCGGGGCTGTCCATCACCGACTTCTTGAACTGGACCGTCAGGTCGAAGCTCCCGCCGTTCTTCTTGGCGTTGATCTGGACCGGCGAGGTCGCCTCCTTGTCGCCGATCGGCGTCTTGCACTCGTAGGGGACCTGGACCTCCTTGCCCGTGAAGTCGGTCTGCCCGCCGTCCCCGCCCCCGGTGCTCGTGCCGCCGTCGTCCCCGCCCGTCTCGGTCTCACTCGGCGTGGGGCTCGAAGGGCTCGACGACCCCGTCGGCAGATCGGTGGGCACCCCCGTCGGCAAGGTCGGGATCACGGTCGGCAGCCCTCCCGTCGTACCGCCCGGACTCCCGCCCCCGTCCGTGACCTTGATCGTGGCCGCCGGCTTCACCGTCTCCTTCGGCGCGCACTTGGTGTCGGTGGAGATCGGCTTGTTGACGTTGATGTTGTACGCGGCCGGGGTCAGCGACAGCTCGCCCGGTGCCGTCAGCTTCAGCCTGCCCTTCATGTCGGACAGCTTCATGTCGGTGTTCTTCGGGATCGGCGGGTTCTCCCGGGGCCCCTGCATGGCGATGTCCGCCGTCTGCGCGCCGGCCGCCTTCAGGGTTCCCGTCGGCTGGACCGTGTTCGCCTCCAGGTCGAGGATGTTCGGGTTCTTGGACGCCGCCTGGACGAACTTCCAGACAATCTCCACCTCGTCGCCGACCTTCGCCTCGGCGGGCGCGGTGATCTCCACCTTCGTGGTGCCCTGGACCGGCGGCAGCCCGGAGATCGCGGGCGGGATGCACTCGGTCGCGTACGCCACCTCGGCCGCCTGCGCGGGCGCTGCGGCCACGCCGAGCAGCACCCCCGCACCGCCGAGCATCAGGGCGGCGCCCGCCGCGGCCGCTCTCCCGGGACGTACCGGTGTGACTCTCCTTGACTTGCTCACGGGGGCCCCTTCCTGGTGGGGGTCGTAGGACTCGTCGAACTGTCGTCGTACGGTGCGGAGAGCCGGCCGGCCGTACCCGGGTCGTTGTCCGGGGTGAACCACGGCAGGGTCGAGGGAGGGGAGGAGAGGGCGTGCCTCGCCTCCGCGCGGGGCTTCAACCCCGGGACGCGCAGGGCCAGTTCAGGAAGACGGAGTCCGCGGCGCCGGATGGTCTGCCGTGGGCGCACCCGGTCCACCACCGCCATTCCGACGCGGAACACCGCCGCCGGTACGACCAGGCAGACCAGGATCCAGAACAGCGTCACACCCCAGGGCCGGCCCACGCCCCAGGGCTGCTCGGCCATCACCTTGCCGCCGTACTTCAGCGAGACCGTGTAGTCGCCGTGCGCCCCGGCGGCGAGCTCCACCGGCAGTTCGATCCGTGCCTTCCTGCCCGGCTGGATCGTGCCGCGCCACTGCTGTTCCTCCCATTGCGGCGCGAACACGCCGTGCGAGGTGCCGACCTGGAAGACCGGGTTCTTCACGGGTGAGGTGCCGACGTTGCCGACCGTGAACGCCAGCGTCCGCGCCGGCGGGGCGCCGAACCAGGTGAGCAGGCCACTGGTGCCGTCCAGCCGGGTGTCCGTGAGGACCGACAGACGCCCGCCGGCCGGCTCGGCGGGCAGCGGCTCGACCGCGTGCCCGGCCACCTGGAAGATCGCGTCGGCCTCGGCCTTCGCCCCGGTCACCGTCGCCACGTGCACCACGCACGGGCACGGCACCGGCGGCTCGGCCACCGGCAGCTTCTTGCCGAAGCGCCCCTCGGCGTCCGTGGTCACGGCCCTGCCGTCGGCGTTGGCGCAGGAATTGGTGCCGCCGGTCACACCGGACGACGGCACGGACTGGCCGCAGATCAGGATCATCAGCAGAGCACGCGCCCGCCAGCCGCTGCCGGTCACGATGACCGAACCGCCGGTTCCGGCCTGGGACTTGGACAGCTTGACGGTGGGCGGGCCGTCGGCCGCCGACGCCATCGGGGACATCAGCATCGCCAGCACCGCCACCAGCGCCGGAATCCGTACCCAGCCCTTCACGTCCCAGCTCCCGTCAACTCCGCCTCCGCCAACGTCCGTTCGGCACCGGCCACCTCACCGCCGTGGGGCTTACGACGCCTTCGATGCCGTACGACGAAGAGGGCACCCACCGCCACCAGCGCCCCGCCGACCGCCGCCACCGCATCCCACGGCACGAACCGCGCCGACACCCGGGCCGTGTCGCTCGCCCCACCCGCCGCCGTCACCGTCAGCCGCACGTCCACCGCGTCGAGCGCGGGCCGGTCGGGCCACGGCTCGGTGAGCTTCGTCCGGCTGCCCGGGGGCAGGTCGACGGGGAGAGTGCGCGGGGTGCGGTCGAGGGGGCGGTCGAAGACACCGTCGGCGCGCACGGCCAGCTTCGGCACGAGGGTCGTCGTACCTCGGTTGACCAGCTCGTATGCGATGCCGTCGCCGCGTACCGCCACGTGCTCGACGGTCAGCGCGGACAGCTCCGGGAGGGCGACGCGGAGCCGGATCCCGACGCTCCGCTCACGGCCGTCCGCGTCGCGGGCGACGATCTCGACCATGCGGTCGGCGGCCGGCACGGTCACCGTGAAGGGGACGTCGGCACGAGTACGGCCGGGCACGCGCAGGGTGCCGTCCGCGAACGTGACGCCCGCGCCGCGCAACCGGACGGTGACCGGGCCACCGCTCCGGTTGATCACGGACACCGAGTCCTCAAGAACCGTCCCTGGCGCGCCCTCACCGTAAAAGGACGGCCGCCCACCACCGACGGGCACGAGCGACCACCCGTCAGCGGCGCTCGCGGCCGGGGCGACGCCGAGCAACAAGAGCAGAGACAGACACAGAACACGGATGGACATGGGCGGCTCCAACGAACCAACGGCGGGGCAACGCCCCGCTTCAGGGGCGCGGGGCTGTATCGATGTGCGGCTCCGCCGCGTGGGCGCGACCAGCCACAACGGCGCCGCGCACAAACGACAACCCGCCCCCTCAGACCCGCTTCCGCCGCGTCAACCACAACGCCCCCGCCGCCCCCGCGAGGAACACCGTGCCGCCGAGCGTGCCGAGCGCGATCGCCGAGTCCACGGGACCGGTCTGCGGGAGTTCGGCGCCGGACCCACCACCGCCCTGGGTTCCACTGCCGGCTCCCCCGCCACCCGCCGCGGTCACGTCGAGGCTCAGCGACGGCCCGGGGCTGTTGGTGGGCGTGCACGTGGTCGTCGTGCCGAGCGCCTTGATGGTGAGCACACCCGCCGTGAGGGTGACCTTGCCGGTCTTCTTCGGGGTGTACGTGCCCGTCAAGTCGTTGATCTTGATGGGGGTGTTGGCGGGAATGGCCTCCTGGTTGGCGGGGCCGGTCACGTTCATCGTGCCCCTGTCGGCGCCGCCCAGCTTGATGGTGGCGCTCGGGCTCATCGCGCCCTTGCCCAGCTCGACGGGGCTGGACGAGACGCCCTTCTGCCACGACATGGTGATCTTGTAGCCGCTGCCGCTCTTGACGCCCTTGATGTCGATGGGCGAGACGGCGCTCTTGTCACCGATCGGCGTCTTGCAGGCGTAGTTGACGTCGACGACCTCGGCCCGGGCAGCGGGGGCGGCCATCAACACCGCCGAGCCGGCCAGGGCCGCGGCGGTCGCGAGCGCGGCGGTTCGCTTCTGCTTCGACACGGTCCCCTCATTTCTGACGGCACATCAGATCGGCCGTCAAGGTACGCCCGGGGCCTCGAGGAAGGAAGACACGGCGCACGCCGGAGTTGTGACGATCCGGCGTGCGCGTGACGGGGTTCGGGTGGAGGAGTCCGAGCGGAGAGGGTGGAGAGAGTGGAGAGGGTGACCTTCGGTAACCCGGGGTCAGGCCGAGCGGAGCACTTCGGCGGAAACGATTAGGCCGGTGCCCCCAGCTCCGCCCACACGGTCTTGCCCGCCACCCCCGGGGCCCGCATGACGCCCCAGTCCAGACAGAGCCGCTGCACGATGAACATGCCGTGACCGCCGGGGCGGCCCGCGCGGTGCGGGGTGCGGGGTGCCGGCTGGCCCGTGCCCCGGTCGGAGACCTCGACGCGGATCACCTTGTTGTCGCAGGCGATCCACAGCTGGTCCGGGCCCTCGGCGTGCAGACAGGCGTTGGTGACCAGCTCGGAGACGACGAGCAGCACGTCCTCGGCCGCGGCCCGCTGGTCGGCGGTGGCGGCGGGCAGCCAGCCCCACGCGTACAGCGCCTGGCGGGCGAAGTCGCGGGCCAGCGGCACGACCCCGCTCTGGTCAGCGAAGTCCAGCCGGCGGACCTGACGCCCCGCAGCCGCCCGGGCGGACTCCTCGGGCGCCGCGGACGGCTCGGGTCGCAAGGACGGCACGGCGCCCCCGTCGGACGCCTCCGCCGCCGGTACGCCCTCGTCGGAGCCCTCCGTGGCGGGCAGGTCCCCCTCGGACGCCCCGGAAGCGCCGCTGGGCTCAGGGCCGCGGTCGCCCGGCGAGAAAGGCCGGGTGGTGCTCATCAGCGCTTCACCTCACCGATTCACCAGTTCAACGTTCACACGATTCAGAAGTCGTACGCAGAGTCAGTACGCCAGTACAACAAGTCCTTGCCTGATACGTAGGTCACACGCCCGCCACCCCCGGTGGCGGACATCACAGCCGACAGGTTTCAGGATGTCTCCTGCCCGACCGAGCCGAGGGAACACCCCCGTATTCGGCACGAATGATGTGACATCTGATGCAGGGCCGGACGCGCGGGGTCAACCCGCGCCGTCGGCCTCGTCGGCCGTGCCCGTTTCGGCGGCCAGAGCGTCGTCGAGCGAGTCATGGACGGTGAAGACCGCCTCAGCCCCTGTAATCTCGAACACGCGCGCGACCACAGGCAGCATTCCCGCGAGATGCACCCCGCCGCCGGCGGCCTCCGCCTTCAGCCGCGCCCCGAGCAGCACGTTCAGCCCCGTGGAGTCACAGAACTCGAGCCGTGAGCAGTCGACGACCAGCCGACTGAAGCCCTTCTCGAGGCAGTCCTCGAGTGGCTCACGCAACAAATCGGCGGTGTGGTGGTCCAACTCACCCGCCGGGGTCACGACGGCACTGGAGCCCTCTTCCCGCACCTCGACCAGAAGTCGGCCAGACTGTGCGCTGCCGACCGTCCCGCGGTCCATGCCGTGTCTCACTCCCGACGTCGTGGCTGCTGACTGACGCTCGAACACTACGCCTTCCCTACGCCCTCCAACACCCGAACATCCACCCAGAATCGGACATTTCGGACCAGAGCGCACTTGCGGTGGGCTCACGAAAACGGGTAGGGCTAGTAGGGACACGTAACCGACTCGGCCGGCTTTGGAGGCGCCGCACACCGCAGTGCACGCACAGGCTTCGGCAGCCATATGCCGAGAACGATGGAGGACATCATGTCACCCCGGCTCGACGCATCGCATACCCAGAGCGCGACGTCGGCACCCCCACCGGAACATCTGGATCCCATCGAGCTGAACAGCGACGTACGTCCCGAACCCGACTTCGGTCAGGAGTTCGGTCAGGACGACGCGCTCGCCGGGCTTCCGGACATCCCCCCGTACGACGAGGTGGGGCCGGTGGACGCGCGGGCCCTTTCCAAGACCCTCTTCGAGCGGCTGGAGTCGCTGGAGGAAGGGACCCACGAATACGCGTACGTCCGCAACACGCTCGTCGAACTCAACCTCGCGCTGGTCAAGTTCGCCGCCTCCCGCTTCCGCTCGCGCAGCGAGCCCATGGAGGACATCATCCAGGTCGGCACCATCGGCCTGATCAAGGCGATCGACCGCTTCGAGCTCAGCCGCGGCGTCGAGTTCCCCACTTTCGCGATGCCGACCATCATCGGCGAGATCAAGCGCTTCTTCCGCGACACGTCGTGGTCGGTACGGGTGCCGCGCCGGCTCCAGGAACTCCGGCTCGACCTGGCCAAGGCCGGTGACGAGCTGGCCCAGAAGCTGGACCGCGCCCCCACGGTGGCCGAACTCGCGGAGCGTCTCGGGCTGACCAAGGACGAGGTCGTCGAGGGCATGGCGGCGTCGAACGCGTACACCGCCTCGTCGCTGGACGCCCAGCCCGAGGAGGACGACGCCGAGGGCGCGCTGGCCGACCGGATCGGCTACGAGGACCACGGGATCGAAGGCATCGAGTACGTCGAGTCCCTGAAGCCGCTCATCGCCGAACTCCCGCCCCGGGACCGGAAGATCCTCTCCCTGAGATTCGTCGCGGGCCTGACCCAGTCGGAGATCGGCGAGGAACTCGGCATCTCGCAGATGCATGTGTCCCGGCTGCTGTCGCGGACGTTGATCCGGCTCCGCAAGGGGCTGACGGTCGAGGAGTGACCACCCGAGGATCGGCGCCTTACGCGCGCTGACCTGCGCTGTGCCCGGTGCCCCGCCGAACCTGTCGGCAGGACACCGGGCACAGGTGCTTTACGGTTACCCACAGAAACCCTTTCCCCATGGCTTCCCTTCCTCCACTATGAGCCGTCATACCCGCCGGTAGCCCAGGACTCCGGGCGGGTCGCACGGCTGCGAGGAGGCAGGCGGATGGCTCGGGCCGACGACGGCAGGGACCCCGACCGCGGGATACACACGGGCGCCTCCGACGCGCGGCTCACCGAACTGCTGCGCGCCGACACGGTCACCGCGTACCCGGCGCTCCAGGAGCTGCGAGCCCGCCATCACGCGCCGGTCCTCGCCTACGCCCGCCTGTGCAGCCCGAACGACTCCACGGCCCGGCAGTTGGCGGCCCAGGCATTCACCCTGGCGGCCCGTCAGACGGCACGCGGTATCGAGCCCGGCCTCCCCTGGCGGCACCAACTCCTGCTGCTGACCGCCCGCCTGGCCGGCACCTGGGCCAAGGACGAGCGGGCGGCGGGCCTCGACGCGGGACTGCTGCTCGTCCTGAACACCGCCGGCCCCGCCGGGCCGGTCCCGACCATGCTCACGGCGTTCCAGTCCCTGCCGTCCCGCACCCAGGGCCTGATCTGGTACGGCGTCGTGGAGGGGGAGTCGGTGGAACGTACGGCCGCTCTCCTCGGCCTCACCCGCGAGGACGTCACCTACGGCACGGACCCGGCGCTCCAGCAGCTGGCCCGGTCCTGTCTGCGTGCCCGCCTCGCCGCCTCCGACGACCCCGACTGCCCCGACTTCGGCCGCCTCATCGAGGAATCCGTACGGCCGGACAGCCCTCGCGACAGCACCGATCTGCACGCCCACATGGCCCGCTGCCCGCACTGTACGACGGCGTACGAGGAGCTGTCGGCATTGCGGGACACCCCGCGCACGGCGCTCGCGGAGGGGCTGCTGCCGTGGGGCGGGACGGCGTATGCGGCGCGGGGTGCGGGAGTGCGGGGCGGCGCCGGCCGTACGGCTGAGCGGAGTTGGCCGGAGCGAGGGTGGCCGGAGCGAGGGTGGCCGGCGGACCGGCGCCGGGTCGTGCTGGTGTCGGCCGCGCTCGGGGTGGCGTTGCTGCCGCTGGTGGCGTTCCTGGTGGCGCAGGGCGGGGCGGCGGCGCAGGATCCGGTGGCTTCGGTGAGCACTCCGGTGAGTGTGCCGCCTGTCGCGGTGACGGTGACGGCCACGGTGTCGGCAGCCCCGTCGTCCTCATCACCGTCTCCCTCGCCATCACCGTCACCCTCGCGGAGCTCCAAGTCGCCGTCCCCGACGAAGACGACCCGCCCGAAGCCGACCCCCTCCCCGACGCGCCCTCCGAGCGGGGCGTACGCCCAGGTCGTGAACGTCTCCTCGGGGCTGTGCCTGGACGTGGGCGGTGCCTTCTTCAACGGCACCGACGTGGTCACGGTGCCCTGCGGTTCGTCCCCCACCCAGCGCTGGCGGGTCGACGCGGCGCGCGGTGTGCTCCAGTCGGCCGCGGACCCCGGCTTCTGCCTGGACAGCCGGGGTGCGACGGACCGGGGCGTCGGGATCTGGACGTGCGACTCCGTCTACGGGGCCAACGGGTGGAACCTTCGGTTCGTGGTGGACGGCGACGGCCTGATCCGGCCGGGCATCGCCATCGACAGGGCGGTGACGCCGGAGGGGGGTGCCGGGGACGGGCTGTCGCTGGAGCCGGCGAGCGGGGGTGCGGGGCAGCGCTGGAAGGCGGGGGCGGCGTGACCCGGTGGCCCTGGCGCCCCCTCATGGTCAGGCCTCGCGCACACCCCGTCGCCACACCTCGCTGACCAGCGGCACGCCAGGCCGGTAGGCCAGGTGCACATGGCTCGGTGCGTCGAGGAGGAGCAGGTCGGCGCGGGCCCCCGGGGTGAGGCGGCCGATGTCGTCGCGGCGCAGGGCCGCCGCGCCGCCCGCCGTGGCCGACCACAGCGCCTCGTCCGGGGTCATCCCCATGTCCCGTACCGCGAGCGCGATGCAGAAGGGCACGGAGGACGTGAAGGACGAGCCCGGGTTGCAGTCGGTGGAGAGGGCGACGGTGGCGCCCGCGTCCAGGAGACGGCGGGCGTTCGGCCACTGGGCGCGGGTGGAGAACTCGGCGCCGGGGAGCAGCGTGGCGACGGTGTCGCTGTGCGCGAGCGCGTCCACGTCGTCGTCCGTCAGGTGGGTGCAGTGGTCGGCGGAGGCGGCGTCGAGTTCGACGGCGAGCTGGACGCCGGGGCCGTAGGAGAGCTGGTTGGCGTGGATGCGGGGGTGCAGGCCCCTGGCCTTGCCCGCGGTGAGGATCGCACGGGCCTGGTCGCCGTCGAAGGCGCCCTTCTCGCAGAAGACGTCGATCCAACGGGCGTACGGGGCACAGGCGTCGAGCATCTCGCCGGTGACGAGGGCGACGTACGACGCCGGGTCGTCGGCGTGGTCCGGGGGGACGATGTGGGCGCCGAGGTAGGTGACCTCGTCGGTGTGGGCGGCGGCGATGCGCAGGGCGCGGGCCTCGTCCTCGACGGTGAGGCCGTAGCCGGACTTGGTCTCGAAGGTGGTGGTGCCCTGGCGGAGGGCCTCGTGGAGGTAACGGGTGAGGTTGGCCTCCAGTTCCCCGTCGCTCGCGGCGCGGGTCGCGGCGACGGTCGTGCGGATACCGCCGGCGCTGTACTGGCGCCCCGACATACGGGCGTTGAACTCCTGCGTCCGGTCCCCCGCGAAGACGAGATGCGAGTGGGAGTCGACGAAGCCGGGGATCACCGCCCGGCCGCCCGCGTCGACCCGATTGTCAGTGGCGGGTGCTTTGCTTTGATCACCGGTCCACACGACGCGGTCGCCCTCGATGACGACGGCCGCGTCCTGGATCAGTCCGAGGGGGGACCCGTCACCGAGGGAGGGGTTGTTGGTGACCAGGCTGGCGATGTTCGTGATGAGCGTGCTTGCGGTGCTCGCGGAGTGGGCGGGGCTGACGGTCGTCGCGTTGCTCATGGCGTCCTCGGTGGCCTGGTCGGCGGTGGGGTCGGGTTCGGGAGCGGGTGCGGGTACGGGGGCGGGCCGCGCGGGTCGGCGGCCCGCGGTCATCCGCGCAGGGCTTCGACGGCGTCCGCGAGGGCTCGCGGCACATCCGGTACGAGGGTGTGGACCCCGTCCCGTACGACGTGCCGACCTCCCACGACCGTATGCGACACGTCTGCTGCCGACGCAGCGAATACGGCCGTCTCGGCCCCGAGCCGCGGAAGCGGCCCTGCCGTCCTGACCGAGTCGAGCGCGATGGTGGTGAAGTCGGCGAGCGCGCCGGCCTCCAGGGCGCCCGCGCCGTCCCAGCCGAGGGCCGCGTGGCCGCCGGCCGAGGCCGCCCGCAGCAGGGCCGCCGCCGTCCAGTGACCCCGTGTACGGGTGCGCAGACGTTCGTTCAGCTCCATCGCGCGCGCCTCTTCGAGCAGGTCGATCACGGCGTGGCTGTCGGAGCCGAGGGAGAGCGGGGAGCCGGCCTTCTGGAGGGCGGCGGCGGGTCCGATGCCGTCCGCGAGGTCCCGTTCGGTCGTCGGGCACATACAGGTGCCGGTGCCGCTGCCGCCGAGGAGAGCGATGTCCTCGTCGGTGAGGTGGGTGTTGTGGACGCCGGTGGTGCGGGGCCCGAGGACTCCGTGCTCGGCGAGCAGCCGGGTGGGTGAGCACCCGTGGGCTTCCCGGCAGGCGTCGTTCTCGGCGGTCTGCTCGGACAGGTGCACATGGAGCGGGGCCCGCCGCTCCTCGGCCCACCGCGCCACGGTCGCCAACTGGTCGGCGGGCACGGCCCGTACGGAGTGGATCGCCGCCCCGATCCGTGCGTGATCCCGGTCCTTGAGAACTGAACAGCGTTCGGCCCAGGCCTCGGCCGTCCCGTCGGAGAAGCGGAGCTGATGGCTGTTGGGAGCCTGCCCGAAGCCGGAGGAGAGATAGGCGGTGTCGAGGAGGGTGATGCGGATGCCGGCGTCGGCGGCGGCCGCGATGAGCGCCTCGCCCATCGCGTTCGGGTCGGCGTACGGGGTGCCGCCCGGGGCGTGGTGGACGTAGTGGAACTCGCCCACCGCAGTGATCCCCGCGAGCGCCATCTCGGCGTACACGGCGCGGGCGAGGGCGTGGTAGGTCTCCGGGGTCAGCTTGTCGGCGAACGAGTACATGACCTCGCGCCAGGTCCAGAAGGTGCCGGAGCCGACCTGGACGGTGCCGCGCAGGGCGCGGTGGAAGGCGTGCGAGTGGGCGTTCGCCAGGCCGGGGAGCGTCAGTCCGCGGAGGATCTCGGCGCCGGGGGGCGGGGCCGGGGCATCTCCGCGGACGGCGGAGATGCGTTCACCCTCCGTTACCAAGACGACGCCTGGCTCGACTCGGTCGCCGAGCCAGGCGTGTTCCAGCCAGTACGTACGGGGCTGCTGGGTGGGCGTCATCGGAAGCCTCCGAGTGTCCGGCCTTCAGGTCGGGGAAGAATCAGACTCCTGCGGAGCAGGGCAGCGAAAGGCACATCACGAGGGCGACGCGTCGTCTGCCTCCGCAGCGGAGCGCTCGTCCTCCAGGCGGTACACAATCTCGGAGTTGAGGGACCTGCGGGCCGACTTGGCCTGAGCGGCCAGCCAGGAGTGAAGGTCACCGGGGAGCCTGAGTGTGATTCGTACTTCGTGATCCATGCTTCGAATCTTAGTGGCAGCTTGGTGTCATTACGACACCAAAGGCGGCCGAGGGCACCGGGCATGCTCGGTACACCTATCGGCTTCGCCTGTCGTCGACCGCCCACTCGGCACTGCTCGGCGAGTGGGACCGCTGTCGGTGGATCTGGAACGAATGCGTTGCCCGCTCGAAGAAGGCCCATCGCGACGGGGAAGAGTGCGGGCCTGCCAGGTTGGACAAGATGCTGACCGAAGCCCGCACCACCACGCCGTGGCTGGCCCAGGGCAGCTCGGTCCCGCAGCAGCAGCTCATTCGCGACTTCGGCAAGTCCCGCACCAAGGCACTGAAGGACATCAAGGACTGTCTGCCGCAGCGCCAGCGGGCCGGTATGCCGAGATACAAGAAAAAGAACGAGGCCAACCCGACGCTCAATTACACACGGCGCGGCTTCCGGCTCAAGGACGACCGCCTGCACCTCACGGGCGGCATCGTCCTGACCCTGGTGTGGTCGCGACAGCTGCCCGCTGCGCCGTCCAGTATGCGCGTTTACCGCGATAGCGTAGGCCATTGGTACGCCTCGTTCGTTGTTCCCGCCGAAGTCCAGCAACTCCCCAAAACCTGCGCGGTGATTGGTGTGGACTGGGGTGTCAAGGAAACTGCGACCACCACCAGCGACAGCCACGACCTCCCACACGCCGAACACGGCAAGAAGGCCGGAGAAAAGCTGACCCGGTACGACCGGATGATGGCCCGCCGCAAACCTGCCAAGGGCAAAACGGCCTCGAAGGGCTTTCGTGAGGCGAAGAGGCTGCGCGCGAAGACATGCCAGAAGGTCGCCCGACAGCGGCAGGACACGGCCCGTAAGTGGGCCAAGAAGGTTGTGCGCGACCACGACGCCATCGCCGTGGAAGACTTCCGGCCAAGGTTCCTGGCCAAGACCGCCATGGCGCGCAAGGCCGCTGACGCCGCGATCAGCGCCACAAAACGAGCCCTCGTAGAGATGGGCCGCAAGCACGGGCGGGTCGTCCGCCTCGTGCATCCCGCGCACACCACCATGGACTGCGCATCGTGCGGAGCGAGAACCAAGCACGCACTTCCTCTTTCAGAACGTACATACACCTGCACCACGTGCGGAGCCATATCCCCGAGGGATAAAAAACTCCGCCCGCGTGATGCTCGTCCGGGCTGGTCTGAACCCGGCTGGTGTCGAGGGCGTAAGACCTCCTGGAGCGCTGCTCCAGGAAGCAGCCTGAGCCAGGAATCTCCTCCCGTCAGGGAAGGAGAGCAGTCAAGTGCAGGCCAGTCCTTCCAGTACGTCGGCGAGGGCGATGACTCCGGCCACGCAGTCGTCCTCGGTGGCGAACTCGGCCGGGGAGTGCGAGACGCCCGTGGGGTTGCGTACGAACAGCATGGCCGTCGGGATGCTCCCGGAGAGGATTCCGGCGTCGTGTCCGGCGCCGGTACCCAGGACGGGGACGGTGATGCCGGTGTCCTTGCCGAGGATGCGGCCCAGTTCGTCGCGCAGGGCGTGGTCGAACTCGACGACGGGCGTGAAGGACTCACGGATGATGTCGAGGTCGATGCCGTGGGCCGCCGCGTAATCCCGGGCGGCCTTCTCGATGCCGCCGACGACGGCGTCGAGGCTCGCCTGGTACTCGGCACGGGAGTCGAGCCAGCCGCGCACCAGGGAGGGGATGGCGTTGACGCCGTTCGGCTCGACGGAGATCTTGCCGAAGGTGGCGACGGCACCGGCGAGTTGCGCCTCCCGCCGGGCGGCGAGCACGGTCTCGGCATAGGCGAGCATGGGGTCGCGCCGGTCCACGAGCCGTGTGGTCCCCGCATGGTTGGCCTCACCCCGGAAGTCGAACCGCCACCGGCCGTGCGGCCAGATGGCGCTGGCGATGCCGACCCGGTCGCCGGACAGGTCCAGGGCCCGCCCCTGCTCGACATGCAGCTCGACGAAGGCACCGATACGGTCGAGCCGCTGCGGATCGGCGCCGATGGTGTCCGGGTCGTACCCCGCGGCCTCCATGGCCCGGGGCAGGCTGACCCCGTCCCCGTCGGTCAGCTTGTGGGCGTTCTCGACGGTGAGCTGCCCGGCGGCGAGCCGGGACCCGACACAGGCGAGCCCGAACCGGGCGCCCTCTTCGTCACCGAAGTTGACGATGGCGAGCGGCTTGGTGAAGTCCGCGCCCCGGCCCCGCAGTTCATCGAGCGCGGCGAAGGACGACACCACTCCGAGAGGCCCGTCGAAGGCACCCCCGTCCGGCACGGAGTCGAGATGCGACCCGGTGACGACGGCGTCCCCGGCGGCGGGGTCTCCGAGCCAGGCCCACTGGTTCCCGTTCCGGTCGACCTCGTAGGCGAGCCCGCGGGCTTCGGCCTGCTCCTTGAACCAGGCCCGGCAGTCGAGATCGGCCCCCGTCCAGGCGAAACGACGGTAGCCGTGGGAGTCGGCGTGGCGCCCGATGGGGAGCAGCTCGCGCCACATTTCCAGGAACGAGCTGCCACGCCCACTGTCGTGCTGCGTCACGCGTCGTCACCCTCGCGCATAGGAACCCGCACGCCCCGCTCATCGGCGACCGACTCCGCGATGTCGTACCCCGCGTCCACGTGCCGGATGACGCCCATACCGGGGTCGTTGGTGAGGACCCGCCGGATCTTCTCCCCACCCAGCTTCGTACCGTCGGCCACCGTCACCTGACCGGCGTGAATGGACCGGCCCATGCCTACACCACCGCCGTGGTGAAGGGACACCCAGGAGGCACCCGAAGCCACGTTCACCATGGCGTTCAGCAGCGGCCAGTCGGCAATCGCGTCGGACCCGTCGAGCATGGCCTCGGTCTCGCGGTAGGGCGAGGCGACGGAACCGCAGTCGAGGTGGTCGCGCCCGATCGCCAGCGGCGCGGCCAGCTCACCGCTCGCCACCATGTCGTTGAACCGCTCGCCCGCCTTGTCCCGCTCGCCGTAGCCGAGCCAGCAGATGCGCGCGGGCAGGCCTTGGAAGTGCACCCGCTCGCCGGCCATCTTGATCCAGCGGGCCAGGGACTCGTTCTCCGGGAAGAGGTCGAGGATCGCCTTGTCGGTCCTGGCGATGTCGGCGGGGTCGCCGGACAGGGCCGCCCAGCGGAAGGGGCCCTTGCCTTCGCAGAACAGGGGGCGGATGTAGGCGGGCACGAAGCCGGGGAAGGCGAACGCCCGCTCGTACCCGGCGAGTTGGGCCTCTCCGCGGATCGAGTTGCCGTAATCGAAGACCTCGGCGCCGGCGTCCATGAAGCCGACCATGGCCTCGACGTGCTGGGCCATCGCCTCGCGGGCCCTGGTGGTGAAGCCCGCCGGGTCCTTGGCGGCGGCATCGGCCATGTCCTCGAAGGCGATGCCCAGCGGCAGGTACGCCAGCGGGTCGTGGGCCGAGGTCTGGTCGGTGACGATGTCGATGGGGGCGCCCATGGCGAGGAGCTGCGGGACCAGCTCGGCGGCGTTGCCGAGGACGCCGATGGAGAGGGGGCGGCGGGCGTCACGGGCCTCGACGGCCAGCTGGAGGGCGTGGTCCAGGGAATCGGCCTTCACGTCCAGGTAGCGGTGCTCGATGCGGCGTTCGATGGCGCGGGGGTCGCAGTCGATACAGATCGCGACGCCGTCGTTCATGGTGACGGCGAGCGGCTGGGCGCCGCCCATGCCGCCGAGCCCGGCGGTCAGCGTGATCGTCCCCGCCAGTGTGCCGTCGAACTTCTTCGCGGCGACGGCGGCGAAGGTCTCGTACGTGCCCTGGAGGATGCCCTGGGTGCCGATGTAGATCCAGGAGCCGGCGGTCATCTGGCCGTACATGGTGAGGCCGAGGGCCTCCAGGCGGCGGAACTCCTCCCAGTTGGCCCAGTCGCCGACGAGGTTGGAGTTGGCGATGAGGACGCGCGGGGCCCACTCGTGGGTCTGCATGACGCCGACGGGGCGGCCGGACTGGACCAGCATGGTCTCGTCCTGCTTGAGGGTCCTCAGCGTGCGGACCATGGCGTCGAAGGAGCGCCAGTCGCGGGCCGCCTTGCCGGTGCCGCCGTAGACGACGAGCTTGTCGGGGTGCTCGGCGACCTCGGGGTCGAGGTTGTTCTGGAGCATCCGCAGGGCGGCTTCCTGCTGCCATCCCAGGGCACTCAGTTCCGTACCGCGCGGCGCTCGTACGGGGCGGGGTCCTGACATGGTCTGCCTCCCAGCGGACTGTGACTGCGAACTGTTGAGGTGGATATTCACATCCTGAACCGCTGAATAGAGCTAGTCAATACATGCGGGGGCCAGCGCTCGCGCCTCACGGATGTTTGGCTGGATACATGGGCTCGTACGACGACACGACGGGGGATGACGTGGACAGCGGACTGGGCGACGCGCCGGGCAGGGCAGTGGGCAACGGTCTCGGGACACCTGCGCAGGACGCCGACCGGGTGGCCCGGCGGGACGAGGCCGTGCGGGCGGCGGTGGAGCAGGGGCTGCTGGCCCCCGGCTCCCCCATCGTCGGCCTGCTGGACGTCACCGGCATCCGGGAGTCGGCGGCGGCGCTGCGGGCGGCGTTCGACGCGGTGGTGGCGCCGGGCACGCCCGTGCTGCACGCCTTCGCGGTGAAGGCGACCCCGCTGGTGCCGGTGCTGCGGTTGCTGCGCGAGGAGGGCATCGGCGCGGAGGTGGCGAGCCCGGGTGAGCTGGCGTTGGCGCGGGCGGCGGGGCTGCGCCCCGAGATGACGGTGCTGGACTCGCCCGCCAAGACACCGGCCGAGCTGCGGGAGGCGCTGGCGCTGGGTATCGCCGTCAACGCGGACAACCCGCAGGAGCTGGACCGTATCGACGCTCTGATGCTCCCCCACAGCCCGAAAGGCGTGGGAGGTACCCCCCTGGCCACGAGCCGCTCGCCGCTCGGAATCCGGGTGAATCCACAGGTCGGCGGTGGTTCCATCGAGGCGACGTCCACGGCCACGGCGACGTCGAAGTTCGGGGTGGCGCTGCGCGACGAGGGGGCGCGGGAGTGGGTCGTACGGGCATATCAGGACCGCCCCTGGCTGACCCGGCTGCATGCGCACACCGGCTCGCAGGGCATCCCGCTGTCCCTGATGGCACAGGGGGTCGCGGCTGCGTACGCGCTCGCCGAGGAGATCAACCGCCGGATCGGGCGGCGGCAGATCGACACGCTCGACATCGGCGGCGGGCTGCCGGTGAACTTCGCGTCGGACGCCACCAGCCCGACGTACGCGCAGTACGCGCGGCTGCTGGGCGAGGCGGTGCCGGGTCTGTTCGACGGGCGCTACGGGCTGGTCACGGAGTTCGGGCGCTCGCTGCTCGCGAAGCACGGGACGGTCGTGGCGCGGGTCGAGTACGCCAAGAGCGCGGGCGGGCGTCCGGTGGCGGTGACGCACGCGGGTGTGCAGGTCGCCACGCGGACGGTGTACGCGCCGGGGAGCTGGCCGCTGCGGATCGGCGCGTACGACGGCAAGGGGCGGCCGAAGGAGGGGCCGGCCGTGGTGCAGGACGTGGCGGGGCCGGCCTGTTTCTCGGGCGATCTGCTGGCCGAGGGGGCCGCGCTGCCGCTGCTGGAGCAGGGGGACTACGCCGCGGCACTGGACACGGGGGCGTACTACTTCGCGCACCACTACGCGTACAACTCCCTGGCCCGGCCCGGCATCTACGGCTTCATGCCGGACGGGGCCGGGGGCATCGCCTTCGCTACGGTCCGCGAGGCGCAGTCGCTCGACGAGATCGTGGCCGAATCCGGAGGGGCGCACGCGGCCTCGCTCACCACCCTGACCACGCCGAAGCGCCGTTGACGCAGGCCGAGCCGGAGCCATAGTCCATACGCGATCAAGTCACGCGAAAACAGGGTCAGTTGACCCACCCTAGTCACTCGGCGCATGTTCCACTGGAAAATGCCCGAACGCTCACTCGCCGCACACACGTTGCGTAGTTTGGCCGTCACTCAGCCGGACCCCGAGGCGGGAGGGGAGCGACGGTGCCCGGAATCGACGAGTGCTTGCTGGAGACGATGCGGTTGCCCGGTGCGCGGGGCGCCGCGCTGGTCGACTGGACGAGCGGGCTGGCCCTGGGCACGGTGGGCGATCCTCCGGGCGGCGACCACGAGACGGCGGCGGCCGAGGCGGCGGAGCTGGCGCGGCTGGCAGCCGAGCAGCAGGCGTTCGGCCCGGGGAACGGCACCGACGCCCCGGATCCGCCCGTCGAGGACCTGATCCTCAGCAACCGGGACAGCTACCACGTGCTCCGGTTCGTGCCGACGTCCTTCGACAGCAGCGTGTTCCTGTACCTGTGGCTGGCCCGCGCGGACGGCAATCTCGCGCTGGCCCGTATCCGGCTCGGCGAGATGGCCGAACGGCTGGTGCTGGGATGACCGTGGTCGGAACCACCCCGCCACCGCGGCTTCCGGTCCGGGACCGGGCGACGGCACACCAGCGGGTCGGCGTCGGTGTCTCGCCGATGCTGACCCGGCTCGCCGAGGAGCGGGCCACCGGTGTCCTGGACCGCGAGCACGGCACGCTCCATCTCGCCGGGGGCCGGGTGGTGCACGCCGAGAGCCCGCTCGCCCCCGGCCTCGCCGAGCTCCTCACGGCCCACGGCACCCTCGCCGCCGAGGCCTGGCGCGACGCCGAGGACAGCGAGGACGAGGGGCGGCTCGTGCGGTACGGGGTCACGCCGGGCGTGCTGGAGCTGGCGCAGGTCAGCGCGCTGTACGACGCCGCGTACTTCGCCCTGGCACCGAGCAGTACGCCGGGCCGCTTCCGCTACGGCAGCGCGCACTGGCTCGCCTCGGTGCATCCCGTGCCGGTCGCCGCGCTGGAGCGCGAGATGCTGCGGCGCCGTGCCCTGCTGCGCCGCATCTGGCCCGACCCGGCGACGGACGGCGCACCCCTGCTCCGCGCCGACCCGGTCGCGGCCCCCACGGTGCCGACCCGGCAGGCCGCCGTACTGCGGCAGGTGGACGGCGTGCGCAGGGCCGTGGACATCGCGCGGGAGCTGGGCAGACCGGCGTTCCACACGCTGGTGCACATAAGGCGGCTGGCCGCGGCGGGGCTGGTCGCCCCACAGCCGCCGCCCGCCCCGGACCCCCCGCCCGACGACGCCGCCGCCGACCCCTATGTCGCGCTGCTGAAGAGGGTCAGGGATGCGCTGGAGGCCCTTTGACCGCAAACCGTTCGACGACCGCAGGCCCTTCGAGGCGCGCGGGCCCGTCAAGGACCGCGAGCCGGCCGGGGCGCCTCGCCCGCCGCAGCGGTCCCGTGCCGAGAGGAGAGACCTGATGGCGGCCGAGGCCCCGATACTCGAAGAGTTCCGTCGGCTCAGAGCCCGCGTGCCCCAGCTGACCGGGGCGCTCGCGGCCGGCGTGGACGGCCTCGTCCTCGCCCACGACACCCCCGGCGTCGAACCGGACGGTCTCGCCGCCCTGACCGCCGCCGCGCTCGGCGTCGCGGTGCGGGTGGCGGACGCGACCGGCCGGGGCGACTTCCGCGAACTGCTCGTCCGCGGGGCGGACGGCTATGTGGCGACGTACGCGGCAGGCCGTACCGCCGTGCTGACGCTGCTGGCCACGGACGGCGTCAACGTCGGCCGGCTGCATCTCGAGGGCCGCCGCGCCGGGGCCCGCGTCGGAGAGCTCGTCGACGCGAAGGCGACCCCGGTGCGCCGGAGTCCTGCCAAGAGCCCCGCAAGGGAGCCCGCCAAACCCATGCCCACCCGCACGAAGACCGCGCGTTCCGCACGCACCACCACCGCCGACGCGCGCACCACCACCGAGAGTTGAGAGGACCACACGTCATGGCCAACACCGAGACCACCCTGAAGGAATGCCTCGCCTCGATCGAGGGCGCGACCGGGGCCGCGCTCGTCGACTACACCAGCGGGATGGCCCTGGGCACGCTGGGCGGCAGCAAGACCTTCGACCTCAATGTCGCCGCCGCCGGCAACACCGACGTCGTCCGCGCCAAGATGCGCACGATGGAGCACCTCGGCCTCAAGGGCGGCATCGAGGACATCCTGATCACGCTGACCGACCAGTACCACCTGATCCGGCTGATCACCGGGCGCGGCGGCAACGGCCTCTTCCTGTACCTGGTCCTCGACGCCAAGCGGGCCAACCTGGCGATGGCCCGGCACCAGCTGAAGAAGATCGAGGAGGAACTGGAGGTCTGAGGCACTCCGGCCGGAAGGGCCGGCTACACCAGCGCCGCGGTGCGGCGGCGGCTCCCGCCCGGGGCCGCGTCGCCCGCGGCGATGCCCGTACTGCGCCAGGCCCTGACCGCCTTGCCCGCGGGCCGGCCGCCCCGTCGGTCGAGCCAGTCGACCCGCACCCACAGCAGGGCGTTCTCGGCCTGCTCCCGCCGTCCGAGCCACGCCGCCTTGAGCCGCAGCCCCGCCCCGCACCCGGCCAGCAGCATGCCGCCCGCCGCGGGCACGGCGAACGCGCTGCCCAGCGCGGCGAGGAAGGCGAGCAGCAGCCACCAGCGGTGACCCCGGCGCCAGTTGCGGCCGGCGACCGCACGGTCCTGGAGCACGTCGTGCTTGCCGGCGCGGGCGGCCGAGCGGATCAGGGCGGTGTAGCGCTTACGGCGGGCGCAGGCGACGACGGCCGCCGCGACGATGAACAGCACGGCGCCGGCCATGACGCCGATCCTGCGGCCCGTGGCCCCCGGCGCCAGTACGCCGATGCCCGCCGCGAGTACCCCGAGCCACCAAAGCGGCGCCGACCCGGCCCGTACGACGACGGCCACCCGAGCCAGGCCATGCCCTCCTGCGCGTGCCACGTTCCGCCTCCTCATCGTCACGGCACAGTGCTCTCGGGCGGGCAGGTTAGTGAAGAAACGTGAGACGAGTCTTAAGGACCTGCCCGGCACTCAAGGACTCACTCGACGAACAACCCCCGCGTGGCCGCCCGCGCATCGAACTCCTCCAGCCGCGCCTGCGCGTCCGGCAGGTCGTCGCACATCGCCTCCAGCAGGACCCGGCCCAGCAGCATCGGCGCACAGGCCGTGTCGAAGGCGAGGCCCGTCCCGACGGCCGCGGGCAGCAGCAGGTCGGAGACCTTGGCGACCGGCGCGAAGGCGGAGTCGGCCACGGTCACCACCGTCAGCCCGGCCTCCTTGGCGTAGGCGAGGGTGTCCACGACCTCGCGCGGATGCCGGGGCAGCGCGAAGCAGAGCAGGGCGCTCGCGCCGGCCCGTACGGCGGCGTCGATCCGGTCGTGGATCATCGTGCCGCCCTCGTGCAGCAGCCGTACGTCCGGGTGGACCTTGGCGGCGAAGTACGAGAAGCCGTACGCCTGGGAGGCGGCCGCGCGCAGGCCGAGCACGGGCAGCGGGCGCGAGGCCGAGAGCACGCGCCCGGCCCTCTGCACCGGCCGCGGATCGGCCAGCACCTCCGCCAGATGCCTGAGGTTCTCGATCTCGGCCTCGACGGCCTGCTGGTACTCGTTGTACGAGCCGGCGTCGACCGCCTGTTCCACGGGCGCGACCTCGCGCAGGTGCTTGCGCAGCGCCGGGTAGCCGTCGAAGCCGAGGGCGACGGCGAAGCGGGTCACGGAGGGCTGGCTGACCCCGGCGAGTTCGGCCAGCTCCACGCTGGACAGGAACGGCACGTCGGCGGCCCGCCGCACCATGCTGTGCGCGATGCGCCGCTGGGTCGGGGTGAGCCGGTGCCCCTCGAAGAGCGCCTGGAGCCGCGCGGCGGGGCTGTCCGCCGCATGCGCCACCCCACTCGTGTTCCTGTCCGCGCTCATCCCGCGCTCCCCCTCCAGATGTCCGTGAACCGGTCCAGCAGTGCTGCCGCCGCCGTCACATCATCGGTGAGCGGCCGGTCGGCCAGGTCGTCGTCGAGCACCGACTCGGCCAGCGCAAGCGCCCGGCCCACCGGAAGCTCCGGGTCGGGTCCAAGGTCGCGCAGGCGCAACGCCCGTACGGCGGCGACGAGTTCACAGCCGACGACGAGACGGTACGCGCCGCACACGCGCAGTGTCTGCCGTGCGGCGAGCGAGGCGAAGCTGGCCTGCTCCTCCACGCCCCGGGAGAGTACAGCGTGCCCGAGCGAGGCGGGGGCGGAGAAGGCGCGCAGGTCGCCGAGGGCGGCAGCGGCGGCGTACTCCAGGATCATCACGCCGGACGAGGCGGGCTCGGGGTCGGCGAGGAAGGGCTTGAGGCGGGTGTAGGCGGGCTCGTTCAGGGTGGACAGCCGGGACGTGGAGAGCCGGGCCACCTGGGTCAGGGCCAGCCTGAAGTGGTCCAGGGCGAGGGCGAGTTGGGCCTGGTAGAAGCCGCCGTGGTGGTAGGCGGCCATGTCCTCGGGGGAGATGAGGGGGTTCTCGGCGGCGGCGTTGATCTCGACCGCGAGCACCTCCTCCAGGGCGTCGGCCGCGTCGTGCGCCGGGCCGTGGATCTGGGGCAGACAACGGAAGCCGTACGGGTCCTGGATCCGGCCCAGCGGCGGGGTCGGCCGGTCCTCTGCGCCGATCAACTCCCGCATCCGACGGGCGACCTCGGTGCTGCCCCGGTGCGGCCGGGCGGTGTGCACGGGGGCGGCGTACGCCTCGTGGGAGCCGTCGACGGCGAGCAGTGACAGGGCGGCGACGACCTGGGTGGCGGCGACGAGGCCGCGCAGTTCGTGCAGGGCGAGGGCGGACTGTCCGAGGGTGAGGGCGTTGCTGCTGATGAACGCGAGGGCGTCGTTGTTGTCGAGCGGCTGCGACTCGGGCGCCCCGGAGCCGCGCCAGGGATGCTCGCCGGCCAGCGCGAGGCCGGTCTGGGCCAGCGCCGCGAGGTCTCCGGTGCCGACCGAGCCGAACTCGTTCACGACCGGATGGGCGCCGCTCTCCAGCGCCTCGCACAGGGCGGTGATGACGGTGGGCCGCAGGCCGGCACCCCCGGCCAGCAGCTGGTTGGCGCGTACGGCGAGCATGGCCCGCACCTGCCGGGCGGGCAGTTCCTCGCCGATGGCGCCGGCGTGGCTGCGCAGCAGGCGCAGGCCGTGTTCGGCGGCGGTGTCGGTGGGCACGTCCTCGTTCCGGTTCGCGCCCACGCCGGTGGAGCGGCCGTAGACCCGGCCGGTGGCGGCGATGAGACGGGCCGCGTCCCAGGACTCCTCGGCGCACTTCATCGCGTCGGTCGCGGGCACCGGCCGCGCGGCCCCGTCGGCGAGGCGGACGACGTCCTCGACGCCGAGCCCGATCCCGTCGAGGACGACCAGACCGGTATGCCCGGTCGACACGGCACCCGGCATGTCCACGATCCGAGACGACATCAAGCCCAAACTCCCCTCAACCCTGACATCAGATCTCGCTCTCCAGTCATCCGTTACTTCGGATTTACACCAACCCGTTGACAACCTATTCAGCTACCAAGAACTCTGCATGACGTTATACAGCCGGGCAAGGGACATCTCATGATCCAGTTCGACGCGGTCCACAAGCGCTTCCCCAACGGCACGACAGCAGTCCACGATCTCTCCCTGGACATGCCGGAGGGCGGCGTGACCGTCCTGGTCGGATCCTCCGGTTGCGGCAAGACGACCACCCTGCGGATGATCAACCGGATGATCGAGCCGACCTCCGGCACCATCCGGGTCGGCGGCACGGACGTCACCCGCCAGGACGCCGCCGAACTGCGCCGCTCCATCGGCTACGTCATCCAGCAGGCAGGCCTGTTCCCGCACCGCACGGTCCTCGACAACATCGCCACCGTGCCGCTGCTGCTCGGCTGGAGCCGCCGCAAGGCCCGCACCCGGGCGGCGGAGCTCCTGGAGACCGTCGGTCTCACGGCCGACGCCGGCAAGCGCTACCCGCACCAGCTCTCCGGCGGCCAGCAGCAGCGCGTAGGCGTCGCCCGCGCGCTCGCCGCCGACCCGCCCGTCCTGCTGATGGACGAGCCGTTCGGCGCGGTCGACCCCGTCGTCCGCACCCAGCTCCAGGACGAACTCCTGCGCCTGCAAACGGAGTTGAGCAAGACCATCGTCTTCGTCACGCACGACGTGGACGAGGCCGTACGGCTCGGCGACCAGATCGCGATCTTCCGCACCGGCGGCCACCTCGTCCAGTGCGCCCCGCCCGTCGAACTGCTCGCCCGCCCCGCCGACGACTTCGTGGCCGGCTTCCTCGGCGCCGAGCGCGGCCTGAAGCTGCTGAGCCTGCGGACCCTCACGGACGTGCCGCAGGGCCCGGCGCCGGAGGGCGGCCACTGGAGCCTGGTGCTGGACGCGGCGAACAAGCCCCTGCACTGGGCGTCGAAGGAAACCGAGATCCCCGTACGACCACTGAAGGACGGCGACTCGCTCCTGGCGGCGCTCGACGAGTCCATCGCCTCCCCCACCGGCCTGATCGCCCGCGTCGACGCCGACGGCGTCCTCACCGGCGTCTCCTCCCGCGACGACATCCACGAGCACGCGGGCCAGGCGCACACGCAGGCCCGCTCCCACGCGGCACCCGAGGTGGCCGCATGACCATCGACTGGTCGTGGATAGGCGACCACACCGACGACCTCACCGCCCTGACGCTCTCCCACCTCCAGGCCGCGCTCACCGCCGTCTTCCTCGGCGTCCTGATCTCCCTCCCCCTCGCGGTGATCGCCCACCGGATCCGCCCCCTGCGCGGCTTCCTGCTCGGCCTGTCGAACGTCCTGTTCACGATCCCGTCGATCGCGATCTTCGTCCTGCTGCTCCCGGTGTCCGGCCTCACCCGCACCACCACGGTGATCGGCCTGACGGTCTACACGCTGGTGGTCCTTCTCCGGAACACCGTCGAGGGCCTGGACTCGGTCCCGGAGAAGGTGAAGGAGGCCGCGAAGGCGATGGGCACGCGCCCCCTGCGCACGCTCCTCACCGTCGAGTTCCCGCTCGCGCTCCCCGTGATCATGGCGGGCGTCCGGATCGCGACCGTCATGTCCATCTCCCTGGTCTCGGTCGCGACCTACATCGGCGACGGCGGCCTCGGCCAGCTCTTCACCGACGGCTTCCAGCGCAACTTCCCGACCCCGGTGATCGCGGGAGTGGTCCTGACGCTGCTCCTGGCCGTGGTCGCGGACGCCCTGCTGGTCGCCCTCCAGTACGTCCTGACCCCCTGGCGGAGGCGGCGAGCCTGACATGTACGAACTCTTCAAGAACCTCGGCGCATGGCTGGTCGGCAGCGAGCAGTGGACCGGCCCGGACGGCATCGCGCACCGCCTGGCCGAACACCTCCAGTACTCCCTCCTCGCCACGCTCATCGCGGCCGCGATCGGCCTCCCCCTCGGCCTGCTGATCGGCCACACCGGCAAGGGCGCCTTCCTCGCGATCAACCTCGCGTCCTTCGGCCGTGCCCTGCCGACCGTCGGCCTGGTCGTACTGGTCTTCCTGGCCGGCGGACTGTCCATGCTCCCGGTCTACGTCGCCCTGGTCGCCCTCGCGGTCCCGGCGATCGTCACCAACACCTACGCCGGGATGACGGCCGTCGACCCGGACGTGAAGGACGCGGCACGCGGGCAGGGGATGCGCGGCCACCAGGTCCTCCTCCAGGTGGAACTCCCCCTCGCCCTCCCCCTGATCATGACCGGCCTGCGCCTGGCACTGATCCAGGTCGTGGCCACGGCCACGATCGCCGCCTACGTCTCCTTCGGCGGCCTCGGCCGCTACGTCTTCGACGGCCTCGCCCAGCGCGACCTCGTGCAGGTGCTGGGCGGCGCGGTCCTGGTCGCCGTCGTCGCCGTGGTCCTGGACCTTGCCCTCTCCGGCCTCCAGCGCTTTCTCTTCCGCCACCGCACTGCCTAGGGACTTTCGATGAACCGACGCACGCTCCTCGGCGGCCTCTTCGCAGCCGCCTCCGTCCCCGCCCTCGCCGCCTGCTCCAGCGGCATCACCTCCCTCGAAGGCGAGGGGGCCTCCGGCTCCGGCGGCGGCTCCAGCAAGGGCGGCATCACCATCGGCACCGCCAACTTCACCGAGAACCAGGTGCTCGGGTACCTGTACGCCGCCGTGCTCGACGCGGCCGGCGTGAAAGTGAGCGTCCGCCCCAACCTCGGCACCCGCGAGATCCTCATCCCCGCGCTCAAGGGCGGCGACATCGACCTGCTCCCCGAGTACCAGGGCGCTCTCCTGCACTACCTCGACACCAAGTCGACGGCGACGGAGGAGGGCGAGATGCAGAACGCCCTCACCGTCGCCCTGCCCAGCGGCCTCCAGGTGCTGCCGTACGGCATGGCCGAGGACTCGGACGCCTTCGTCGTCACCCGGGAGACGGCCGAGAAGTACGGCCTGACCTCCCTGGCCGACCTGAAGAAGCAGAACGGCAAGCTCGTGATCGGGGCGGCGCCCGAAGTGAAGAAACGCGAGGTCGGTGCCGTGGGCCTGAAGGACGTCTACGGGGTCGAGTTCAAGGAGTTCAAGTCACTGGACTCCTCCGGTCCGCTGGTCAAGGGCGCTCTGAAGAAGGGCGACGTGGACGTGGCGAACCTCTTCACCACCGACACCGACATCCAGGCCAACGACTGGGTGGTCCTGACCGACCCCAAGAACCTCATCCCCGGCCAGCACGTCGTCCCCCTCATCGCCGACCGCAAGGCCGACTCCACGGTCCGCAGGGCCCTCGCCCGTCTCGGCAACACCCTGACCACCGCCCAGCTCACCGAGCTGAACCGGCAGGTCGACAAGGACAAGAAGGACCCCGAGGACGTGGCGAACGCATACGCGAAGGACCACGGGCTGGTGAAGTAGCGGCGCCCTGCCGTGCACCCCCGCCGAACAGGGGGGCTAGCCCCAGTGCGGCGCTCGCCCAGGCTCCCTACGGTGGATCGCATGACCGGAATGGACGCGCGGGACACCGAGCTCAAGAAGGAACTCAACGCCACCCTGCAAGCCCGCAGGGAACTGGGCGACGACTACGAGTCCGCGCTGGTCGACTCGTTCATGGAGAAGGTCGACCAGCGCATCGACGGGGCGGTCGAACGCCGGCTGCGGCGGCAGCTGGCCGAGCAGCAGATGGTGGCGGCCCGGGGCACGCGGTCGCCGAAGTCGACGGACTCCTTCGGCGAGCGCTTCGGCTTCGGCATCGTCTCCCTCGTCGTGGCCATCCCCCTGTCCGCCATCGGCGGCGGCGTCGCCGGCCTGCGCGGCCTGCTCGTCAGCTGGATCGGCATCGTCGGCATCAACGTGGTCCAGGCGGCGCGCACCAACCCGGGCCTGTTCCGGGGATGGCGCCGCAAGACGTCCAATGACGAGGACAAGTGGCAGGACTGACGGGGGTGCCGGGTGCGGCACTGACGGGGGCCGGGAGGCCGGTGTCGCCGGGGAGTTGAGGCTGCGGCGGAGGCCGCAGTGGAGATGCCGGCCACGACCTCGACCAGCCGTCGGCCAGAAGACTTGCGCGGGGACCGCCGCACCCCCGTTACCGGGGGGCGGGACGACGGCGGTCCCCGCGAGGGACGTTGACCGGGTCAGGACCGGGTCTCACGTCCGGGCGTCCATGGAGGTCCGGGAGCCGCTCCGGAGGTCCTTGGACGTTTCGGCGCCGGCTCGGGCGGGGAGCCGCTCCCGCCCTGCCGACATCCCCTAATGTGCCGGACCCGTGTTAAGCGGGTGCTGCGTGAACGTGTCGCGCTCGTACCAGTTCCGCGACGGCGCGAGCGGCCCCGGTCACCGCAAGTTCGCCGCGGACACGCCCCGTTCACCACAGCTTTGCCGCTACTTCCCGCCCTTGGCGAGGAAGGCCAGCAGGTCCTGCCGGCTGACCACACCGGTCGGCTTGCCCTCGACGAGGACGATCGCCGCGTCCGCCGTGCCCAGCACGGACATCAGGTCACCGACCGGCTCACCGGAGCCGACCTGCGGCAGCGGGGCCGACATGTGCTTCTCCAGCGGGTCGTCGAGCGAGGCCCGCTTGGTGAACAGCGCGTCGAGCAGCTCGCGTTCGACGACCGACCCGACGACCTCCGCCGCCATGACGTCCGGGTGACCGGCGCCCGGCTTCACGATCGGCATCTGCGAGACGCCGTACTCGCGCAGCACCTCGATGGCCTGACCGACCGTCTCGTCGGGGTGCATGTGGACGAGGGACGGGATGGCGCCGTGCTCCTTGTCGTTGAGGACGTCGCCGACGCGCGCGTTCGGGCCCTCGTCCTCCAGGAAGCCGTAGTCGGCCATCCACTCGTCGTTGAAGATCTTGCTGAGGTAGCCACGCCCGCTGTCCGGGAGCAGTACGACGACGACGTCGTCCGGCCCGAGCCGCTCGGCGACCTCCAGAGCGGCCACGACGGCCATGCCGCAGGAGCCACCCACCAACAGGCCCTCCTCCTTGGCCAGGCGGCGGGTCATCTGGAAGGAGTCCTTGTCGGACACGGCGACGATCTCGTCGGCGACGGTCCGGTCGTAGGCGGTCGGCCAGAAGTCCTCACCGACACCCTCGACGAGATACGGCCGCCCGGACCCGCCGGAGTACACGGAGCCCTCGGGGTCGGCGCCGACGACCTGCACCTTGCCGTCGCTGACGTCCTTCAGATAGCGCCCGGTACCGGAAATGGTCCCGCCCGTCCCGACACCCGCGACAAAGTGGGTGATCTTCCCCTCCGTCTGCTCCCACAGCTCCGGGCCGGTGGAGTGGTAGTGGGAGAGCGGGTTGTTCGGGTTGGAGTACTGGTCCGGCTTCCACGCGCCGGGCGTCTCGCGCACGAGCCGGTCGGAGACGTTGTAGTAGGAGTCCGGGTGCTCGGGGTCGACGGCGGTCGGGCAGACGACGACCTCGGCGCCGTAGGCCCGCAGCACGTTGATCTTGTCGGTGCTGACCTTGTCGGGGCACACGAAGATGCACTTGTACCCCTTCTGCTGGGCCACGATGGCAAGCCCGACACCGGTGTTACCGCTGGTCGGCTCCACGATCGTGCCACCGGGCTTGAGCGCGCCGCTCTCCTCCGCGGCCTCGATCATGCGCAGGGCGATGCGGTCCTTCACGGAGCCGCCCGGGTTGAAGTACTCCACCTTGGCCAGGACGGTCGCCCGGATGCCCTTGGTCACGTTGTTGAGCCTCACCAGCGGGGTGTTGCCGACGAGGCTGATCATCGAGTAGTGGAAATGCACCGTTGTCTCCGGATGCTGCAAAAGAAGTGGTCTTAGTGGTTCCGCCAGCCTATGGCCTGCACGGGGCCCATGACGGTCGTTCACTCCTCGTTGGGATTGGGCCACGGTCCGTGCGGGGCAAGCAGTGGATGTACGGCTACGAGGAGGTGGCGGCGACGCATGACGAGCATGTCGAGGGCGAGGGTGGCCCGACGGATCGCGGCGGGCGCCGCGTACGGCGGCGGTGGCATCGGTCTGGCCGGGGCGGCGGCCGTCGGTCTGCTCCTCGCCGAGGTGCGGCTGGCCCGGCGCCATGTGGGAAACGGCAGCAGCAACCACGTACCGAACGCGGACGGCCGGTACGGCCGTCTGTACGCGAACCCCGGCGAGCCGCCGCTGCGCCTGACGCTGCTGGGTGACTCGACGGCGGCGGGCCAGGGCGTGCACCGGGCGGGGCAGACGCCGGGGGCACTGCTCGCCTCGGGCCTGGCGGCGGTTGCGGAACGCCAGGTGGAGTTCCGCAACGTGGCCCTGCCGGGCGCCCGCTCGGACGACCTGGACCGTCAGGTGGCCCTGGTCCTCGCGGATCCCGCGACGGCGCCCGACGTCTGCGTGATCATGATCGGCGCGAACGACGTCACGAACCGCATGCCGCCCACGCGCTCGGTCCGCCATCTGTCCTCGGCGGTACGCCGCCTGCGCACCGCCGGCGCGGAGGTGGTGGTCGGCACCTGCCCCGACCTGGGCACGATCGAGCCGGTCCAGCAACCGCTCCGCTGGCTCGCCCGACGTGCCTCCCGCCAGCTGGCGGCCGCCCAGACCATCGGCGCCGTCGAACAGGGCGGCCGCACGGTGTCGCTGGGTGACCTGCTGGGTCCGGAGTTCGCGGCGAACCCCCGCGAGCTCTTCGGCCCCGACAACTACCACCCCTCCGCGGAGGGGTATGCCACGGCCGCGATGGCCGTCCTCCCGACGGTCTGCGCGGCACTCGGTCTCTGGCCGGCCGAGGAGGAGCGCCCCGACGTCACCCGCCGCGAGGGCTTCCTGCCGGTGGCCCGTGCCGCGGCCGAGGCCGCGTCGGAGGCGGGCACGGAGGTCACGGCGGCGATGCCGACCGGCCCGAAGGGCCCCTGGGCCCTGCTGAAGCGCCGGCGCCGCCGCCGCGTCCCGGAACCGGACCGCACGCCGGCGACTCCGTCCCCCTGAACCACGGGAGGTGTCTCGCCCCCGCCGCCCCTACCCGTCCCATCCCTGGGGGCTGCGCCCCCAGACCCCCGCTGCCGGCCCTCCGGGCCTCGTCCTCAAACGCCGGACGGGCTGGAATTCAGCCCCTCCGGCGTTTGAGGAGCGGGGTCTGGGGCGGAGCCCCAGAAGGATGGGACGGGTAGGGGCGGCGGGGGCGAGGAAAGCAAGCGCTTAGAAAATTGCGGCCAGGGTCACACCGCCGCGCCCGTGACCTCGCCCGTACGTACGGGTAACTTCCCTCACAGCCCTGCCCGACCCACCGGTATGCCCTCAACGCGGCGCCGCGCGCCGCACCTTTTGACTGGAGCCGTGATGCCCGAAGCCGTGATCGTCTCGACCGCCCGCTCCCCCATCGGCCGCGCCTTCAAGGGCTCCCTGAAAGACCTGCGCCCCGACGACCTCACCGCCACGATCATCCAGGCGGCCCTCGCCAAGGTCCCCGAGCTGGACCCGCGCGACATCGACGACCTGATGCTCGGCTGCGGCCTCCCCGGCGGCGAGCAGGGCAACAACCTCGGCCGCATCGTCGCCGTGCAGATGGGGATGGACCACCTCCCGGGCTGCACCATCACCCGGTACTGCTCCTCCTCCCTCCAGACGAGCCGCATGGCCCTGCACGCCATCAAGGCCGGCGAGGGCGACGTCTTCATCTCGGCCGGCGTGGAGCTGGTCTCCAGCTACGCCAAGGGCAACTCCGACAGCATCCCGGACACCCACAACCCGTTCTTCGCCGAGGCCGAGGCCCGCACCGCCGCCGTCGCCCAGCAGGAGGGCACGACCTGGCACGACCCGCGCGAGGACGGCCTCGTGCCGGACGCCTACATCGCGATGGGCCAGACGGCCGAGAACCTCGCCCGTCTCAAGGGCATCACCCGCCAGGACATGGACGAGTTCGGCGTCCGTTCGCAGAACCTCGCCGAGGAAGCCATCAAGAACGGCTTCTGGGAGCGCGAGATCACCCCGGTCACGACCCCCGACGGCACGGTCGTCGCCAAGGACGACGGCCCCCGCCCGGGCGTCACCCTGGAGGGCGTCCAGGGCCTCAAGCCGGTCTTCCGCCCGGACGGCCTGGTCACCGCCGGCAACTGCTGCCCCCTGAACGACGGTGCGGCGGCCCTCGTCATCATGTCGGACACGAAGGCCCGCGAGCTCGGCCTCACCCCGCTCGCCCGCATCGTCTCGACCGGCGTCTCCGGCCTCTCCCCCGAGATCATGGGCCTCGGCCCGGTGGAGGCCTCCCAGCAGGCCCTGCGCCGCGCCGGCCTGACGATCGACGACATCGACCTGGTCGAGATCAACGAGGCGTTCGCCGCCCAGGTGATCCCCTCCTACCGTGAGCTGGGCATCGACATCGACAAGCTGAACGTCAACGGCGGCGCCATCGCCGTCGGCCACCCCTTCGGCATGACGGGCGCCCGCATCACCACCACGCTCATCAACTCCCTCCAGCACCACGACAAGCAGTTCGGTCTGGAGACGATGTGCGTCGGCGGCGGCCAGGGCATGGCGATGGTCATCGAGCGCCTCAGCTGAAGCCGCTCGACACAGGCCCCTGAGTAGTCAACTCACGACCCAGCGTGAGCATTCGGCCCGGAACCCGGGAACCCCCTTGGTTCTGGGCCGTTTTGTGATCCAATCTCCCCCAGGATGTGACCTATCTCCCTCTGCGGAGGGATTTACGCAGCTCAGAGCCGTTGCACCACCAAACTCCAGGCCCAAAATCCTGTCCGTTTCGTGACGTTACGCACTGACAGCTGGATAGTCCGCCCTTCAAGCTGATGTAGGAAGTCGGGGGTCGACTTTGAACCGGGAGTACGTCAGTGAGCGCCATGCCGATCGCCTTGCTGCTCACCACGGCCGCCACCGGCGCCGTGGGCGTCGCCGTCCTGCGCACCCTCATGGTGCTGCGCCGACAGGTCGCGGCCCTGCACACCGAGCTGGCACAGAACAACGCCGCCGCGGCCCGGGGCCTGGTCCCGCAGGCCCGGCCCTCCGCAGAGGCCGATGAGATACGCGCCGCGGTCGCCGAGGCCCTCGCCGAGGAACGCGAGCGGGAGCTGGCCGAGGCCCGCGCCTTCTGGGCCGCCCAGGAGTCCCGTGACGGCTCCGACGCGCCCACCCTGCTGGGCCTGTCCGACAGCGAGCTGTTCCTGCCCCGCCAGGCCGATTTCGCGGGCCTCGAGCATCTGGAGCCGGTGACCGAGCCGACCGCGGACGCCGACGAGTTCGCCGGGGACTCCCCGGAACTGGCCGCGGCCCGCCGCCGCCACCCCTCCCACCCGGACTTCGTCCCGGCCTCGTCACCGGCGGTGAACGACCACGAGCGCACGGTGGCCACCCTGGAGGACCTGGCCGCCTCCGCCACCGAACTGACCGACGTCCGCCCCGGCCCGCTCGGCACCCTCGACGTCTACGTCTTCGCCGACGGCACCACCCTGTGCATGACCCCGGGCCACCGCGAAACGGCGGAACGCCTGGCGACGGCCCTGCGCGCGGGCGAGACCCCGGTACTGCTGGGCGGTTCGGGAATCTCGGGCGCGTACACCCTGACCTTCGCGTGCGGCGAGGAGAACGTCTACATCCTGGCCGACCGGGTCATAGCGAGCCTGTAGTTCGTCGGTTCCAGGAGCCGAGGACTGAGACGCCCTCAGGGGCGCGGGGAACTGCGCGACCAGCCACACACAACGGTCAGTCGCCAACACACCTCAGACTCCCGCCCTCTTCTGCGCCTCCTCAACCAACCGCACCGCTTCGGAGACCTGGTCGTCACTCTCAAGAACCACCGCCAAGTCATGCACGGCAACGGTGATCTGATCAGCCGCGGCAAACATCCCCGCATCAGGCATCACGCGAGGATCAACCCCGGGCGCCTCCACAGCCTGGGCCCACGCAGCCAACCTCCTGGCCAGCGCCAGCGCCTCCGCGGCAGCGCCCCGCTGCAAGCGAGACTGCGGTGCCGCCCGCAACCGGTCGGCGAAGTGATCTACGGCTTGGGTCAGACGCGTCGTATCCACCACGCCGTGAGCGTACGCGACTGTTGCCAACGGGCGAACGCTCAGGCACGGTGACCTGAAGGACCGGCTTACATCCCCTTTGCGTCCGGAGGCGCCGATGTCCCACGTCCTCTCCGAGGAGACCCACCGCAACATGCTCGCCCGCATCCCCCACTGCACCGGTCGTGAAGTCTCCGACTGGCTGCGCACCGTAGAAGAAGGCCCGGCCCTCGTCCGCTTCGAGGAGAAGGTCAGCTGGCTGCGCCACGAATACGACCTCGCGTACGGCCACGCGAAGGCGATCGTCCACGAGTACGACCTGAGGAGGGCGGCGCGCAAGTTCCTCTAGACGTGGACTCGCGCACAGACGACGAAGGGCCCCGGGACGAACCCGGGGCCCTTCGCTGCACAACCGTCGGAGACTAGTCGCTGCTGTTGAGGATCGAGATGAGCCTCAGGAACTCCATGTAGATCCACACCAGCGTCATGGTGAGGCCGAAGGCCGCGAGCCAGGCCTCCTCGCGCGGCGCGCCGTAGGCGAGACCGTCCTCGACCTGCTTGAAGTCCAGGGCGAGGAAGCAGGCGCCGAGCAGGATGCCGACGACGCCGAAGACGATGCCGAGCGGGCCGCTGCGGAAGCCGAGGCCGTCACCGCCGCCGAAGACGGCGAACAGCAGGTTGACCGCCATCAGCAGGATGAAGCCGAGCGCGGCCGCCATCACGAAGCCGACGAAGCGGCGGTTGACGCGGATCCAGCCCGCCTTGTACGCCACCAGCACCGAGGCGAAGACGGCCATCGTGCCGAGCACCGCCTGCATGGCCGCGCCGCTGGCGATGTGCTCGTCGACCACGCTGGAGACGACGCCGAGGAAGACACCCTCGAGCGCGGCGTAGGACAGGATCAGCGCGGGCGAGGCCTTGCGCTTGAAGGACTGCACGAGCGCCAGCACCATGCCGACCAGACCGGCGCCGATGGCGATGCCGTAGGACCGGTTGATGTTCTCGGCGTCGACCGGCAGCAGGAACCACGCGAGCGCGGCCGTGACGATCAGGGTGCCGAGCGTGGTGGCGGTGCGCAGGATGACGTCGTCCATCGTCATCCGGCCGGTGGTGGCCGGGGCCTGCGGCGGTGCGCCGTACTGAAGGTCCTGCTGGGCGTAAGGGTTCTGCGCATACGGGTTGCCGGCCTGCGGCTGGGCGTACGGGTTGCCCTGCGTGCCGACAGCGGCGCCCCCGGCCTGCGGCGCGGTGTTGAAGCCCGCGTAGCCGTTGTCGCGGCTGAACCCCCGTCGCGAGAAGACCGGGTTGCTGCTCCTCATTTCACTCCTCCATGGTCGACGTACGCGACCTTGGCTCAAGAGTAATAGGTAGGCAAAGGATTGACCCTAGTGCTTGGGGAGGATCTTTCCCTTGTCGTGCTGCGCAACACGCTACGCGGCCGGGTGATTCCCAGCCACGGAGGGGCTCATTCATGACCAACCTGGAACGTGGCCGGAACCGGTCGGAGATCACACCCTTACGCCACGCCTACGGTCGTCACCCGAACGGGAACCCGGTGTACCCCTCGGCGAGGTCCGTCTCGGCCGCCCTCGACGACGCGAGCCGCTCCAGGCGCGCCAGCTGGAGGCGGTCCTCGAAGGGCGTGGCGTCGGGGGCGCGGTGCAGCAGTGTCGTCATGTCGTAGGAGAACCGCTCGGCCTGCCAGACCCGGCGCAGACAGGTCGCGGAGTAGGCGTCGAGGAGTTCCGCCGAGCCGGTCTCCCTTTCGTGCGTCAGTGCCCGCGCGAAGGTGACGACGTCCCCGACGGCCAGATTCAGCCCCTTGGCGCCCGTCGGCGGCACGATGTGTGCCGCGTCACCGGCCAGGAAGAGGCGGCCGTGGCGCATGGGTTCGTGGACGTAGGACCGCATGGGCGTGACCGACTTCTGGGTGATGGGGCCGCGCTCCAGGCGCCAGTCGTCGGCGGTCTCGAAGCGGCGTTCCAGCTCCGCCCAGATCTCGTCGTCGCTCCACGCCTCGGCGTCCGTGCCCTCGGGCACCTGGAGGTAGAGGCGGGAGACGGACGGGGAGCGCATGGAGAGGAGGGCGAAGCCGCGGTCGTGGCGGGCGTAGACCAACTCGTCGTGCGAGGGGGCGACGTCGGCGAGGATGCCGAGCCAGCCGAAGGGGTACGTCCGCTCGAAGACCCGGGTGAGTTCGGCGGGGATCGCCTTGCGGGCCACGCCCCAGAAGCCGTCGCAGCCGACGACGTACTCGCACTCCAGGACGTCCTCGACGCCCTCGTGCCGGAAGCGCACGCGCGGGCCGGCGGTGTCCGCGTCCTCGACGGCCAGTGCCTCCGCCTCGAACAGCAGCGGGCCGCCGTCCTCGAGCTGGAGGGCGATGAGGTCCTTGCAGACCTCGGTCTGGGCGTAGACCATCACGGACCGGCCGTCGGCGAGGGCGGGGAAGTCGACGCGGTGGCGCTTCCTGTCGAAGCGGAGCTCGATGCCGTCGTGCCGCAGGCCCTCGCGGTCCATCCGCTCGCTCGCGCCGGCCGTGCGCAGCACGTCCACCGTGCCCTGCTCCAGGATTCCGGCGCGCTGGCGGTGCTCGACGTAGGCGCGGTCGCGGCTCTCCAGGACGACCGAGTCGATGCCGGCGTTGTGGAGCAGACGGGCGAGGAGGAGGCCGGCGGGGCCCGCTCCGATGATGCCGACGGTCGTACGCATCGGTCGCTTCCCTTCCTGTTCGTCTGGTGAAATTTTATTCACCACTTCCTGACGTGAGTCTCCGATCGCGCACGCCCGCTGTCAACGGTCGTGCGTGAACTCTTGAAGGGAGGATGAACGTCGGAAGTGCCCAGAGCCGGACTTGAACCGGCACGCCCGCGAAGGGGCAGCGAGGTTTAAGCTCGCCGTGTCTGCATTCCACCATCTGGGCAGGCCATGGGCTCCGCATCGAGGTTCCGAGCCTATCGGGATGCATCCCCCGAACAGCGGACGGGCGGACCGATGTTGTCTTATTTTATTGATGTCTGAGGGTGCATCAGCCCACGGAACGCGCCATCCGCACTTGCCAATAGCCTTACGCGCGGCCATTGGCGGCGCATGCGGAATGACGGAATTTCACCGTCCGAACAAGGACGCTCCACCTGTTCCGGACGCGAACACCCGTCAGGGTCCCCGTCATCCTCAGGTATGACGCAGCGGTGCTCCGTCCATCCGCAGTCTGCCTTCGGAACCAGAACAGCGACTGACTACACGGCGCTCTTCGGCCAGGACGATGGATGACGTCCCTTCGCACACACCGTCGTCCCTCAGGAGCGCCTTCTCGTGACCACCGCATCCATCGCCGGCCGGGCCACCACCGTGGCCGCGCGTGCCACGGATCTGTCGAAGATCTACGGACAGGGCGAGACCCAGGTGGTCGCCCTGGACCGGGTCACCGTCGAGTTCCGGCAGGCCGAGTTCACCGCGATCATGGGCCCCTCCGGCTCCGGCAAGTCCACGCTGATGCACTGCGTGGCCGGGCTGGACACCTTCTCCTCCGGTTCGGTGCGCATCGGCGACACCGAGCTCGGCTCCCTGAAGGACAAGCAGCTCACCAAGTTGCGCCGGGACAAGATCGGCTTCATCTTCCAGGCGTTCAACCTGCTGCCGACGCTGACCGCGCTGGAGAACATCACCCTCCCGATGGACATCGCGGGCCGTAAGCCCGACAAGCAGTGGGTGGATTCGGTCATCCGGATGGTGGGCCTGGCCGATCGCCTCAGCCACCGCCCCGCCCAGCTCTCCGGCGGCCAGCAGCAGCGCGTCGCCGTGGCCCGCGCGCTCGCCTCCAAGCCCGAGATCATCTTCGGTGACGAGCCGACCGGAAACCTCGACTCGCGCTCCGGCGCCGAGGTGCTGGGCTTCCTGCGCAACTCCGTACGGGAGATGGGGCAGACGGTGGTGATGGTGACCCACGACCCGGTCGCCGCGGCGTACGCGGACCGGGTGGTGTTCCTCGCGGACGGCCGCATCGTCGACGAGATGTACAAGCCCACCGCGGACAACGTCCTCGACTTCATGAAGCAGTTCGACGCGAAGGGCCGCACCAGCTGATGTTCCGCACCGCCCTGCGCAACGTACTCGCGCACAAGGCCCGGCTGTTGATGACCGTGCTCGCCGTGATGCTCGGCGTCGCGTTCGTCTCCGGCACCCTGGTCTTCGCCGACACCCTGTCCAACGCCTTCCGCAACCAGTCGGCGAAGAGCTACGACGACGTCGCCGTCGCCGTCACCTCGCACGCCGACCCGGACAACCCCAAGGAAGAGCCCGGTCTCTCCCGCAAGACCCTCGACAAGATCTCCGCGGTGGACGGCGTCGACGCCGCGTACGGCCGTGTCGACGGCTTCGCCGGGGTCGCCGACCCCGACGGGAAGCTGATCGGCGTCGGCTGGTCCAACAAGGGCGCCAACTTCGCCCCCGGCAAGGACGGCAAGGACCCCGCCTACACGTTCACCGACGGCTCGGGCCCGGTGAAGGACGATCAGATCGCCCTGGACAAGGAGTCCGCGGCCAAGGGCGAGTACCAGGTCGGCGACCGGGTCCGAGTCGCCACGAACGGGCCGGTGAAGGAGTACACCCTCAGCGGCGTGTTCACCACCGAGGACGGTGCCGTGAACGCCGGCGGCAGCCTCGTCCTCTTCGACACCGCGGTCGCCCAGAAGCAGTACCTCAAGCCGGGCTACTTCGCGAGCGCCACCGTCACCGCCGCCCCCGGCGCGGACGACGCGAAGATCCTGGACGCGGTCAAGCCGCTGCTGCCGGACGCCGCCGAGGCGAAGACCGGCCAGGCGCTCGCGGACGAGCAGGCCGAGCAGATCGAACAGGGGATGAGCTCGCTCAAGCAGATCCTGCTCGGCTTCGCGGGCATCGCGCTCTTCGTCGGGGTCTTCCTGATCTCCAACACCTTCACGATGCTGGTCGCCCAGCGCACGAAGGAGATCGCGCTGATGCGGGCCGTCGGCGCCTCCCGCAAGCAGATCACCCGCTCGGTGCTCGCCGAGGCCGCGGTGGTGGGCCTGGTCGCCTCGGTGATCGGCTTCGTCCTCGGCGTCGGGCTCGCGGTCGGTCTGCGGTCCGGAATGGCCGCGTTCGGCATGAAGATTCCGGGCGGCCCGCTGATCGTCTCCGCCACACCGGTGATCGCCGCGATCGGCGTCGGTGTGCTGATCACCACGTTCGCCGCCTGGCTGCCCGGCCGCCGGGCCGCGAAGATCCCGCCGGTCGCGGCCATGAGCAGCGTCCACGCGGTGGCGAGCACCAAGTCGCTGGTGGTGCGCAACTCCATCGGCGCCGCCATCACCGCCCTCGGCTCGGCCGCGATCGTGCTGGGTGCCTCGTCCGGCGGCAAGAGCGGCCGGATGTACATCGCGGCGGGCGCGTTCTTCGCGCTGATCGGCGTGATCATCCTGATCCCGCTGCTGTCCCGGCCCGTGATCGCGCTCGTCCGCCCGCTGCTCGTCGGCCCCTTCGGGGTGGCCGGCAAGCTGGCCGGCCAGAACGCGGTCCGCAACCCGCGCCGCACCGGAGCCACCGCCTCGGCGCTGGCGATCGGACTGACCCTGGTGACCGGTCTGTCGGTGCTCGGCATCACCGTCGGCACGGCCATCGACAAGATGACCACGGACAACATCAAGGCCGACTACATGGTCTCGATGGCGAACGGCGGCGACCTCGACCAGTCGGCGCTGACGGCGCTGGAGAAGGCCAAGGGCGTCTCCGCGGTCTCGCCGCAGCAGAGCGTCTACTTCGAGCTCGGCGGCGACGACTTCGTGTCCGCTTCCGCCGTCACCCCGGGCGACATCGAGCAGGTCCTGAACGTCGACGTCGTCAGCGGCAGCGTCGACTCGCTCGCCAAGGGGCAGATCGCGGTCGCCGAGAAGACGGCCAAGAGCAGGGGCTGGAAGCCGGGCGACAGCCTCCCCGTCACCTTCGGCGACGAGAAGAAGGGCACACTGACCGTCGGCGCCGTCTTCAAGGACAGCGAGTTCCTCTCCCCCGTCCTTGTCGACACGAAGGTCGTGAAGCCGCACGAGACGCAGCCGTACATCCAGCAGATCTTCGTGAAGACGGACGGCGGCCAGACCTCGGCGAACGAGCAGGTCCTCGTCGACGCGCTGGGCGACAACCCCACGATCACGGTCATGGACCGGCAGGACATCCGCAACGAGTTCGGCGGCGCCATCAACACCATGCTGAACATCATGTACGGCCTGCTCGCGATGGCCCTGATCATCGCGGTGCTGGGTGTCGTCAACACCCTCGCGATGTCGGTCTTCGAACGGCAGCAGGAGATCGGCATGCTGCGGGCGATCGGTCTCGACCGGCGCCGGGTGAAGCGGATGGTCCGGCTGGAGGCCGTGGTCATCTCGGTGTTCGGCGCGGTCGTCGGCATCGGCCTAGGCTCGTTCCTCGGCTGGGCAATCGGCGAGACCATCAAGGCGGAGATCCCGGGCTACACGCTGGTTCTGCCCTGGGACCGGATCGGGATCTTCCTGGTGCTGGCCGGCCTGGTGGGTGTCCTGGCCGCACTGTGGCCGGCCCGCAACGCCGCACGCCTGAACATGCTGAACGCGATCAAGGCGGAATAGCCGTACGCGCGCGTGGGCCCCGTTCCCGGGAGGGAGCGGGGCCCTTGTGGTGTCAGCTCCAGGTACGGGACCGCAACGGCATCCCCGACTCACCGGAGTCGGGGGTCCTGATCGCCAGCACCTGGTTGACGCCGATGCGGTTGCGCTCGAAGGCGAGTGCGCAGGCGGCCATGTAAAGGCGCCAGACGCGGGCGCGCCCCGGGCCGGTGAGCTTGACCGCCCGCGCCCAGTCGGCCTCCAGGCGGTCGACCCAGCGTCGCAGGGTCAGGGCGTAGTGCTCCCGGATCGACTCGACGTCGCGCACCTCGAACCCGGCCCGCTCCAGCTGGGTGACGGTGACGCCGATGGGCTGGAGCTCGCCGTCGGGGAAGACGTAGGAGTCGATGAACTCGTCGACCTGGTACGAGGATTCGTCGCGCTGCGGCCGGCGCCCGATCTGGTGGTTCAGCAGCCGCCCGCCGGGCTTCAGCAGCCGGAACAGCACATCGGCGTACTCCAGGTACCGCTCCGCGCCCACGTGTTCGGCCATGCCGATGGAGGAGACGGCGTCGTACGGACCGTCCTCGACCTCCCGGTAGTCCTGTACGCGGATCTCGACCTTGTCGGTGAGCCCCTCGTCGGCGACCCGCTTGCGGGCGTAGGCCGCCTGCTCCTGGGAGAGGGTGACGCCGACGACGCTCACGCCGTACTCGCGGGCCGCGTGGATGGCCATCGAGCCCCAGCCGCAGCCGACGTCGAGCAGCCGCTGACCGGGCCCGAGGGCGAGCTTGCGGCAGACGAGGTCGAGTTTGTCGCGCTGGCCGGCTTCGAGGGTGCCGGCCGGGGGCGGGGCCGCCCAGTAGGCGCAGGAGTACACCATGGACGGGCCGAGGACGATCTCGTAGAAGTCGTTGCCCACGTCGTAGTGGTGGCTGATGGCGCGTCTGTCGGTGCGCTTGGTGTGCAGATGGCCGCGGGCCCGACGCACCTCCTCCGGCGGCGGCGCGGGAGGCAGCGGAAGTCCGCCGAGCCTGACGAGTCCGCGTACGGCGGCGCGCGCCTCGGGATCCCGGAGCGCCTGAGCCAGGCTGCGGGCGTCCTCCTCCCGCTCCCACACGAGCCCCGCGAGCAGGTCGAGCGCGGCGTACAGATCGCCCTCGATGTCGAGGTCCCCGGCCACCCAGGCCCGGGCCAGGCCCAGTTCACCCGGCTTGAACAGCAGCCGCCGTACGGCACGGCGGTTGCGTACGACGAGAGTCGGCGCGCCGGGCGGCCCCGACTGCGAACCGTCCCAGGCGTGGATGCGCACCGGGAGCGGAACTCCCAGCAGTTGTTCGAGAAGGCTCTTCAGCCGCACAGCGGCCTCTGCCATGGCGCACACCTCCGTGACGAGGAATCCCGGAATGTCCAACACCACGTAAACACCAGAACGCCCGGGACGCTGTCCCGCCACGGCGTCACGTTTGGGCAAATTGTCAGAGCATCCGGGCCGCGCTGTCCAGGACGCCGTCGGCATCACGATACGTGTCAAGTCCCGAGTTTCCTGTCACGAAAGCTCCGTGGCATGACGGACCCCGGACAGCGGGCCCTAATGGACACATCCCCTTTCCCTACTTCCTACGGATATGAACAGCTATGACTCGACTTTCCCGCTTCCAGCGCTTCGCCCTGCTCACCGCTTCGACCATGGTGATCACCGGAGGGGCCCTCCTGCCGGGGACCGCGTTCGCCGCCCCGGCGCCGCACGCCCCGAGCGTCCCCAAGGCGGACGCACGATGGGTGGAGACCAAGGATGCCCACAGCGGCGTCACCGCCCGGCTTCCCGCAAAATCCACGGCCGAGAACGTGCCTGGTGGTCATACGTACCTAGCGGAGACCGACTCCGGAATCGCCCAGTTCTCGGTCGTCAACTCATCCGGTGCCGGTCAGAACGATCTCAACCTCGCCCTCAAGGGCTACCTGTCCGGCTACAACGAGCCCGCGCGGTCCTCCGACGAGAAGGTCCGGAGCACCAACGTCAGTACGGGCACCACGGCTGACGGCCATCGCACGCTCCATGCGGACATCACTGCCCCTGACGGCACCCTCGGCCGGGTCGGCTTCATCGACGGGGGCGATTACGTGGTCCAGATCGCGACGATCGGCAGCGACACACAGCCGGACACCGTGCGGGCGGACTACAAGCAGCTCCTCGACAGCGTCCAGCTGCCCGCCGACCAGCCCGAGCGGGCTCTCTGACCGCCCAAAGCCCTCGGAGCGCACACACGCCGAAGGGGCCGCCCGCACCACGGATGGCGGGCGGCCCCTTCGGGGTGGTGATGAGAGGCCCGAGGGTCAGGAGGCCTTGGCCTTCTCGCCCTTCTCGGCCTTGCTCGCGGCAGCGACCGGGGCCGGCTTCGCGGCCTCGTAGAACTCCTCGCGCGGGTGCTCCATCGCGCCGAGGGAGACGACCTCGCGCTTGAGGAACATGCCGAGGGTCCAGTCGGCGAAGACGCGGACCTTGCGGTTCCAGGTCGGCATCGCCAGGCCGTGGTAGCCACGGTGCATGTACCAGGCGAGACGGCCCTTGAGCTTGACCTTCATCTTGCCCATGACGATCATCGCGACGCCCTTGTGGAGGCCGAGACCGGCCACCGCGCCCTTGTTGGCGTGCTCGTAGTCCTTCTGCGGGAAGCCCCGCATACCGGAGATCACGTTGTCGCCGAGGACGCGGGCCTGACGCAGCGCGTGCTGGGCGTTCGGCGGGCACCAGGCGTTCTCGTTGCCCGCCTTGCGGCCGACGAGGTCCGGGACCTGGGCGTTGTCGCCGGCGGCCCAGATGTAGTCGGTGCCCTTGACCTGGAGGCTCGGCTCGCAGTCGACGTGACCGCGGGGGCCGAGGGGCAGGCCGAAGCGGGCGAGGGCCGGGTTCGGCTTGACGCCGGCCGTCCAGACGATCGTGTTGGAGTCGACCTCGAGGCCGTTCTTCAGCACGACGTGGCCGTCGACGCAGGAGTCCATCGAGGTGGAGAGGTAGACCTCGACGCCACGGGCCTCCAGGTGCTCCTTGCCGTACTGGCCGAGCTTGGGGCCGACCTCGGGGAGGATCTTGTCGGCGGCGTCGACGAGGATGAAGCGCATGTCCTCACGGGACACGCTGGTGTAGTACTTGGCCGCGTCGCGGGCCATGTCCTCGACCTCGCCGATGGTCTCCGCGCCCGCGAAGCCACCGCCGACGAAGACGAAGGTGAGCGCCTTGCGGCGGATCTCCTCGTCGGTCGTGGAGTCGGCCTTGTCGAGCTGCTCGAGGACGTGGTTGCGCAGGCCGATGGCCTCCTCGATGCCCTTCATGCCGATGCCCTGCTCGGCGAGGCCGGGGATCGGGAAGGTGCGGGAGACCGCGCCCATCGCGATGACCAGGTAGTCGAAGGGCAGCTCGTACGCCTCGCCGACCAGCGGGGCGATCGTGGCGACCTTGCGGTCCTGATCGATGGTGGTGACCCGGCCGGTGAGGACCTCCGCCTTGGGCAGCACGCGTCGCAGCGGGACGACGACGTGGCGCGGGGAGATGCTGCCGGCGGCGGCTTCGGGGAGGAAGGGCTGGTAGGTCATGTACGACCGGGGGTCGACGACCGTGACGGTCGCCTCGCCGTAGCGCATCTTCTTGAGGATGCGCCGAGCTGCGTACAGGCCTACGTACCCACCGCCTACTACGAGGATCCTGGGACGCTCCGTGGTGCTCATGCCATCGAGTATCCACCCGCCTCAAGGGGGTCGCTCGTGCGCCCCTTCACAAGCTCTTGCAGGCCCTGTGCTACACTCCCCGGCCCGCGTGACACAGGTCATGGTCACGATCGGGAACCCGGAGGCGTTACGCCCCGTTGTCAATGCCGCGTGAGCTGCCTCTCTGGCTCTCGGAGCCCTCGGTGAGCAACCCGGAGCACCGCCCGGAGAGGCCCTCCCGGACCTTCCTTACACCGGCCATCTGAACATGTTCAAGGCCCTGTTCACCCCTCGGAAGGGTCAACCGGCGGCTGTCCGTGCTTCTCCAGGACCCAATTCCTTGTGAAGAACTTCACGAACTTTCTCGACCGGGCATCTCCAGGGGGTCCCCGAGGGGCCCGAACACCCCCTCAGGAGCGCTCATACGCTAACCGACCTGCTCAGTCGGCGACTACCAAGCAGTAGCAAACGAGACCCGAACCACCCCGCCGACGCGACCCCGGTCACCATTCCCCGCATGGCCGTCACTCGGTCGGCCACGCTCCGCGCGAAATTGATCAGACAGGCACATAACGTGCAGCCATGATCACCTCACAGAAGGCCCTCCAGCGGGCCACCTCGCGAATAGTCACGGTCGGCGCTGCTCTGGGCATCGCTCTCGCGTTGGGGACGGCGAGCGCCGCATCCGCCGCGGCAGCGACGTCCGCATCGCACGTCGCCGCAAGGGCCGCGGACAGCCACCACCACGGCCACCACCACGGCCACCACTACGGTCACCACGGCCACTACGGCCACCACGGCCACCACGGTGACGACGGAGGGTGCAGTGGCGTCCTCGTCCTCCTCTGCAACTGACGGACAAGCCCGCACGGGCTGACACAACGGCCCCGGTTCCTCCGCGAGGGACCGGGGCCGTTCCGTGTCAGGGCAGGTCAGTTGCTGCGTTTACCTTCTGCGGCGTCTTCCGCCACCTTGAAGGCGATGCCGTCGAGGATGTCGTGCTCGCTGACGACGACCTCCTCGGCGCCGATACGTTCCATGATGGCGAGCAGGACCAGGGCACCCGCGGCGATGACGTCAACTCGGCCCGGATGCATGGAGGGTACGGTCGCGCGCTGGGCGTGGGTGGAGTGCAGGAGCCAGTCGGTGATCTCGCGGACCCGGTCGTGGGTGATCCGGGAGTGGTGGATGCGGGCCGAGTCGTACTCGGGCAGGTCCTGCGCGATGGCCGACACCGTGGTCACCGAACCGGCGAGCCCCACCAGCGTCCTCGCCTCGCGCAGCGGCACCGTCTCCTCGGCGAGGTCGAGCGCGGCCTCGATGTCGGCCCGCATCGCCGCGATCTGTTCCTCGGCGGGCGGGTCGGAGACGACGCCGTCGCGGACCAGGTGACGCTCGGTCATCCGTACGCAGCCGACGTCCACGGAACGCGCCGCGCGGACGTGCTCCTCGCCGACGACGAACTCGGTCGACCCGCCGCCGATGTCCACGACGAGGTAGGGCCGGTGCAGGTCCTCGCGGCCCACCAGCTCCTTCGTCGCGCCCGTGAAGGAGAACTCGGCCTCCTGGTCGCCGGTGACGACCTCGGGCTCGACACCCAGGATGTCCATGACCCCGCGGACGAACTCGTCCCGGTTCTCGGCGTCCCGGGAGGCGGAGGTGGCGACGAAGCGGAGCCGCTCGGCGCCGTGCTCCTTGATGACGGCCGCGTAGTCCCGGCAGGCCGCGAAGGTGCGCTCCAGGGCCTCGGGGGCGAGCCGGCCCGTACGGTCGACGCCCTGGCCGAGCCGCACGATCGTCATACGGCGGTCCAGGTCGACGAGTTCGCCGGTGGCCGGGTCGACGTCAGCCACCAGGAGCCGGATGGAGTTCGTACCGCAGTCGATGGCGGCGACGCGGGTCATGGGGTGCCCTTCCGATGTGCGGGACATTTCATCTCAGCCCGTCCGGTCATTTCAGCCCGTCCGGTCATTTCAGCCCGCCCGGCGTTTGAGGACGGAGCCGCAGGCCGACGGGGGTCCAGGGGGCACAGCCCCCTGGCGGGGGCGAGATCACTCGGCGGGAAGGACGCAGGGCCCCTTGGCCCACCACTCGGGCAGCATCGCGATCGCCTCGTCCCCCAGCGGGTTCACCCCGGGCCCGGCCGCGAGCGAGTGCGCGACCAGGACGTGCAGACACTTCACCCGGTCCGGCATGCCGCCCGCGCTCGGGAAGCCCCGCAGCTCCTCGATCTCGTCGCGGCGCCGGATGTAGTCCTCGTGCGCTGCCCGGTAGGCCGCGGCCAGCTCCGGGTCGCTCTCCAGCCGTGCCGTCATGTCCTTCATCACGCCGTTCGCCTCCAGCGTGCCGATCGCCGACGACGCCTTCGGACACGTCAGGTAGTACAGCGTCGGGAAGGGCGTGCCGTCGGGCAGCCGGGGGGCCGTCTCGACGACGTCCGGCTGCCCGCAGGGGCACCGGTGCGCGATCGCGCGCAGGCCGCGCGGGGGACGCCCGAGCTGCTGCTTGAAGGCCTCGACGTCCGCGTCGGTGGGCTCGGTGCGGGGGGTGGGCGGCGGGGGCGTTTGCATGCCTGTCTTTCTATCGGTTTCTCGCTGGGCTCAGTGGTCGGCGGCGGCATCCGCCTTGTCGACCCCGGCCCAGATGTTCGTGTACCAGGGGCGGTCGGCCGCGCGCCGGCCGGTCCGCGCCTGCTTGGCGGCGTCCGGGTCGACCACGATGTAACCGGTCTCCCCGGGCAGCACATAGTGCAGCCGCAGCCGGATCTGCTGCTCGGCGTACGCGTCGTCCTGCCAGCGTGCCTTGAGGTCGCGCAGCTGCTCGACGCGCTGGGCGGCCTCCTCCTTCTGCCGCTGCATGTCGGCGATCTCGGCGCGCTGGGAGACGTACTGCCTTATGGGGTAGGCCATCGCCACGACCATGGAGCAGAGGACCAGCGCGAGCAGCGCGGCGCGTCCGGTGAGCCTGGAGCGCCGGGCCTGCCGCTTGGTCTGGGAGCGGTAGACACGGGCCGCGGTCTGCTCGCCGAGCAACCGGATCCTGGTCGCGGTGGAGAACCGGTCCCGGTCCTTGACGGCCATGTCCCGCCTCCCGTTTCACACGCGTACGTCCCCGCACACGGTACGGGACCGAGTACGGGGACGTACGTACGACTGGCTAAGGCTCACCCCAGGTGGGGGTCAGCCGACCAGCCCGACCAGCCTGCTCAGCCCTTGAAGCGCGGGAACGCGCTGCGGCCGGCGTACACCGCGGCGTCGTCGAGGATCTCCTCGATGCGCAGCAGCTGGTTGTACTTGGCGACGCGGTCCGAGCGGGCCGGGGCGCCGGTCTTGATCTGGCCGCAGTTCACGGCGACGGCGAGGTCGGCGATGGTGACGTCCTCGGTCTCGCCGGAGCGGTGGGACATCATGCACTTGAAGCCGTTGCGCTGGGCCATCTCGACGGCGTCCAGGGTCTCGGTCAGCGAGCCGATCTGGTTGACCTTGACGAGCAGGGCGTTGGCGGCGCCCTCGTCGATGCCGCGGGCCAGGCGCTCCGGGTTGGTGACGAAGAGGTCGTCGCCGACGATCTGGACCTTGTCGCCCAGCTTCTCGGTGATGATCTTCCAGCCGTCCCAGTCGTCCTCGTACAGCGGGTCCTCGATGGAGACCAGCGGGTACGCGGAGACGAGCTCCTCGTAGTACTCGGTCATCTCGGCGGCCGAGCGGGACTTGCCCTCGAACTCGTAACTGCCGTCCTTGTAGAACTCGGACGCGGCGACGTCGAGCGCGAGCGCGATCTGCTCGCCGGGGACGTAACCGGCCTGCTTGATGGCCTCGACGATGAGGTCGAGGGCGGCGCGGTTGGACTCCAGGTTCGGGGCGAAGCCGCCCTCGTCGCCCAGGCCGGTGGACAGGCCCTTGGTCTTCAGCACCTTCTTGAGGGTGTGGTAGACCTCGGCGCCCCAGCGCAGGGCCTCGGAGAAGGACTCCGCGCCGATCGGGGCGATCATGAACTCCTGGATGTCCACGTTGGAGTCGGCGTGCGAGCCGCCGTTCAGGATGTTCATCATCGGCACCGGCAGCAGGTGCGCGTTCGGGCCGCCCAGGTAGCGGAACAGCGGCAGGTCGCTGGCCTCGGAGGCGGCGTGGGCGACGGCGAGGGAGACGCCGAGGATGGCGTTGGCGCCGAGGGAGCCCTTGTTGTCGGTGGCGTCCAGGTCGAACATGGCCTGGTCGATCAGGCGCTGCTCGGTGGCGTCGTAGCCGACGAGCTCCGGGCCGATCTGCTCGATGACGGCGAGGACGGCCTTCTCCACGCCCTTGCCGAGGTAGCGGTTCGAGTCGCCGTCGCGGAGCTCGATGGCCTCGAAGGCGCCGGTGGAGGCGCCGGACGGGACGGCGGCACGACCCGTGCTGCCGTCGTCGAGGCCGACCTCGACCTCGACCGTGGGATTGCCTCGGGAGTCCAGGATTTCCCGGGCTACGACGACGTCGATGGACGGCACGAGCATCTCCTTCTTGGGATGTGACGCGGGTACGCAGACCGCGGTGGGTACTGCGAGACGAGCCTAACCGGCTCCGGGCGTTCGGCCAGCGGTCGACCGCCCCGTGGGACAGAACCGAGAGTAAATTGTTTCCGAACGGAACAAAGACGTCAACGCAAAAGGGCCGACGGGGAGAGCCCGGCACAAGAAACCCCGCCCCGGTGCGTACGGGGGAAGACGCACCGAGGCGGGGAGTTCGTGGGGACGGGGGTGACCCTCACGAGGCCTTCACGAAGAGGTCCACGGATGTGAAGGCACCGTGGTTCAGCGGTAGCGCCCGTATTACTTCAGGTGCAGCTGCTGACCCGGGTAGATCAGGTCGGCGTCCTCGACGATGTCCTTGTTCAGCTGGAACAGCTTCTCCCAGCCGCCCTTGACCTTCTTCGCCTCGGCGATCGAGCTGAGGGTGTCGCCCTTGACGACCTTGTACTCGCCGTCGCCCTTCTTGACCTTCTTGCCGGTCGGGGTGGTGACGGTCTTGGCCGACTTCTTCTCGGCGGCCGGGCGCTCGGCGGAGCGGGAGGCCGGCTGCTCCTCGGTGGCGCGCGGGGTGGTCTCGGTGCTCTCCGCGGAGCCGGAGTACGCGGCGCTCGACAGGCCGGTGCCGCAGTGCGGCCAGGCACCCTTGCCCTGGCTGGCGAGGACCTTCTCGGCGATCTCGATCTGCTGGCTCTTGCTGGCCTGGTCGGCGGTGGAGGCGTACGCCGTGCCGCCGTACGCGGCCCAGGTGGAGGCGGCGAACTGAAGGCCGCCGTAGTAGCCGTTGCCGGTGTTGATCGACCAGTTGCCGCCGGACTCGCACTGGGCGACGGCGTCCCACTCGGAGGCGGTGGCGGCGGAGGCGCTGCCGGCCGCCATCAGCGGGGCGGCGACGGCGGCGGCGCCGGTGACGCCGACGACGGCTATGGCGCGAGCGGCCTTGGACGGACGACGGTGCTTGCCCTTGCTGGAAAACAGCATGGAGAGATCCCCTCACCGACGCCTGCGAGGTGAGCTGTCGGGTTCGGGCCGGTTGAGTTGCCCGGCCGCGCACGCTCGCCTCTCGGCTGCTGCTGCGCGACTTCACCCCAAGCCGGCTCCGGCCGTGCGGCCCCGAAGGGCCTCAACTGCCGGACCCGGCGCAAACCTTGGGTCCCCCGCTCCTGCCTACGGCGCTTGACGCGACGACTGTTCCCGGACGGCCGCCGGCAGGATTCGGCGTGACGGCTGTCGGGGCTCGCACTGGTGGCGAGCGGTCATGACCGTAGACACGCGATTCCGGGAATTACAAAGACGATCAGGGCTTCTGAGATCTATCTCTCACTGCATCCAAAACGGACATTAAGGTGCGAATAGTGACGCGAACTGCCGCTGTTTTTCGCCCCGTTCGGGCGCTATTCGCCGGGGACGTCCAGGGCCTGACCGGCGAAGATGTGGTTCGCGTCAGGACCGATGGCGTCCTTGTTCGCGGCGTACAGCGCACGCCACCCGCCGTCGAGGTCAAGGGAGTCGGCGATGGAGGCGAGAGTGTCGCCGGGGCGGACGCTGTACGAGGCGTGGCGCCCGGAGGACTTGGCGGTCTCGGCGGCACCGCCGTCGGCCTCGCTCTCGTCGGCACTGGGACCGCGATGCCGCCCGGAGCCGGCGGTTTCGGCGTCGATCGCTCCGGTGTCGACGAGGCTCCAGGAGCCCACGTCCTGCACCACATTGTCCCGATTGTCGCCGCCGACCGTCTCCACGGGGGAGCTGTCTGGCGACTGTGAGGCCTTCGCGTCAGGGGACGCTTCGGACTTCGCGGAATCCTCGGACTTGGAGGGCGAAGGGGATGAGGACGACGAAGAGGGCGAAGGGGGTGAGTCCTGGGAGGATTCGGACGAATCGCCCGAGGGCCCACTCGGCGCACCGGAGGGGTCGTCGGTCTGGTTCGACGACCCGGACGGGTCCGGTGACCCCGACGACTCGGATGAGTTCGATGAGTCAGACGAGCCGGATGAATCAGACGAATTGGGCGAGTTGAGCGAATCAAGCAAACCGGATGAGCCGGACACCTCGGAGGGGGAGTCCTCCTCCACTCCGGTGTCGAGGTCGAGCGCCCCGGACTCCTTGGTGAGTCCGTTGAGCACCGCACAGGTGCCCCAAGGGCTGGTTCCCCGGTCCGCGAGGAGGTCCTGGGCCACGGCTATCTGCTGGGAACGGCTCGCCAGGTCGGGGCTGGCGGCATAGTCGAGGCCGCCGTACTTCTCCCAGTCGCCCTGGGTCAGTCGCAGTCCGCCGTAGCGGCCGGCACTCTCGTCGGCGGCGCTCCAGGAACCGCCGCTCTCGCATTCGGCCACCTTGTCCCACACGGTGCCGTCGGCGGCACTCGCGCTCGCGGCACCGAGCAGCGGGATGGCGATGGCGGACCCGGTCACTCCGGCCGCGACGAGGATGGCCGGGGCCTGACGGGGGCGACGGTGACGACCGTTCCCGGAGAGCATGCGGGGACCTTTCGCGAGACAGCGGTGGCCGCGGCGCGTTAAACCTGGGCGCCGTCGTTGATGCGTGAACGTATAGGCAGACGATCACTTGTCACAAGTTAATGCCGCGCAGATCACGTGAAGATCACAGACTTGAGCGCGTGTCACGTTCCCCGAGGGGGACAGACTCACCCAACTGGGGTGAACTCCACCGGAAGCGTACGCAGTCCGCGCATGATGAGTCCGCCCCGCCATCTCAACTCGCCCGGATCCACGGCGAGTCGGAGATCCGGGAGGCGGGTGAGCAGCGTGCCGAGGGCGGTCTGGCCCTCCAGGCGGGCGAGCGGGGCGCCGAGGCAGTAGTGGATGCCATGGCCGTAGCCGAGGTGCTGGTTGTCGCGGCGGGAGAGGTCGAGGACGTCGGGGTCGGCGAACCGCTCCGGGTCCCGGTCGGCGGCGGCCAGGACGACGAGGACCGGATCGCCGGGTGCGATGCGCTGTCCGCCGAGGGTGAGCGGCTCGGTGGCGAAGCGCCAGGTGGCGAGTTCCACGGGGCCGTCGTAGCGGAGGAGCTCCTCCACGCCGGTTTCGAGAAGCCCGGTCTCCTTGGCGGCCAACGCCGTTTGCAGGCGGGCGCGTTGCTCGGGGTGGGTGAGCAGGGCGTAGGTGCCGTTGCCGATGAGGTTGACGGTTGTCTCGAAGCCGGCGAACAGCAGGATGAAGGCCATGGCCGCGGCCTCGTTCTCGGTGAGGTGCTCACCGTGGTCGGAGGCGCGGATGAGACCGGAGATGAGGTCCTCGCCGGGGGTGGGGGTGTCGGGGAGCGCCTCGCGCTTGCGGTGGATGAGCTCGGCGAGATAGCCCCGCATCTTCTTCACGGACCGGGCGACCCCGCCCCTGGGGCCACCCTGATGCCGGATCATCATGCCCGCCCAGTCACGGAAGTCGTCCTGGTCCTCGCGGGGAACGCCGAGCAGGTCGCAGATGGCGTAGATGGGGAGCGGGAAGGCGAACTCGTGGATCAGATCGGCGCTTCCCTCGGTGGCGAACCGGCCGATGAGCTGGTCGGTGAGCTCCTGCACCCGGGGCGCGAACTCGGCGACCCTGCGGGGCGTGAAGGCCTTGGAGACGAGCCTGCGCAGCCTGGTGTGGTCCGGCGGGTCGATGTTGAGCAGATGCGTCATCAGCTCTGCCTTGCGCTCCCCCGGGATACCGGTCTTGCCCTTGGCGTGCGCGGGCTCGTCGTGATGAGCCGGGTTCTTGGAGAGCCGGTTGTCGGCGAGCGTCTGCTTGGCATCGGCGTAGCGCGTGACCAGCCAGGCCTCCACCCCGCTGGGGAGCCGGGTCTTGTGCACGGGAGCGTGCTCGCGCAGCCAGGCGTAGGCGGGGTAGGGGTCGGTGGCGAACTCCCAGGTGAAGAGGTCGGGGGGTGCGGGGGTGCCGCCGGCGGGGGTGGTGGCGGTGGGTGGGGGGCCGGTGTGGGTGTTCTCGGTGACCGGCGTGCCCGCGGCCGCGTCGCCGGCAAGCGGGTTGCCCGCGGCCGCGTCGCCGGTGGAGGCGTCCCCGGTAGGCGAGGTGGCCGCCGTCGAGTCGGCAGTAGAGGCGCTCCCGGTAGGCGGGGGGGCCGCCGTCGAGTCGGCAGTAGAGGCGCTCCCAGTAGGCGGGGTGCCCGCGGCCGCGTCGCCGGTGGGGCTGGGCTGGTCTGTCACTCCTTGACCGTATCCGGCGGTGTCAGACCCTCGGCGGCCCGTACGGCATCCCGGTATGCGCGGGCTGCGACGCGTAGGGCCGCCTCCGGGTCCACCCCGGCGGCCTCCGCGCGGACTGCCAGTGCGAGCAGCTCGTAGCCGAGGCCCTCGCCGGTGGGCAGGGGTACTTCCAGGCCCGCCGTTCTGACCCGGGACGCCAGCTTTGCCGCGAGGGCCAGGCCCGGCTGGCCGAGGGGGATGCCCTCCGTCACCGACTCGCGCCGCTTCTCCACGGCCTTAGTGCGCAGCCAGTGCTCCTTGACCTCCTCGGGGGTGGTCGCCGTCTCGTCGCCGAAGACATGCGGGTGGCGGTGGATGAGCTTGGTGACGATGCCGCCGGCCACGTCGTCGATGGAGAAGGGGGCCTCCGCGTCCTCCTCCGCGATACGGGCGTGGAAGACGACCTGCAACAGAACGTCGCCCAGTTCCTCGCGGAGCTCGTCGCGGTCACCCTCCTCGATGGCCTCGACGAGCTCGTAGGCCTCCTCGATGCCGTACTTCGCCAGGCCCTTGTGGGTCTGCTGGGAGGACCACGGGCATTCGACGCGGATCCGGTCCATGACCTGCACGAGGTCGAGGAGGCGGGCGCCCGGCAGGTCGTAGGAGGCGGGGAGCAGCTCCAGCTCGGGCATGCGCACTCGGCCGGAGCCGGCGAGACGGGCGAGGCCGTCGGTGAGAGCCGGCTCGCCTTCGCCGGTGGCCACGACCACGGCCGTGCGGCCGCCCGCGCACACGTCGATCAGCTGCTCGGCGGTCGGAGCGGCCTCGTCGACCGCTATCCCGGCCTCACGCAAATACGGCAGCTGCGGATGCGCGCCGTCCGCGCACAGCACACGGTCGGCCGCGTGCAGCGCCTGCCAGGCCGGCCAGGACAGCAGGCCGGGCGCGACGCGATGGCTGGTGGTGAGCAGGACGATGCGGCCGGGGGCGGCTTCGGGACTGGTTGCGTTCACGATCCGAACGTAACCCACGTCGCCGACAGCCCCATGAGTTATCCACAGGCAGGACGGCCACGCCCCAGCACGACGCCGTACCACTACGTCGTATCGCTACGCCGTACAGCTGTGCCGTACCGCTACGCCGTCTGCTGCGCCGCCGTCACCTCGCGCACCCACGGCGTCTTCGCGTCGGATCGCTCGTTCTTCTGGACGTTCCAGGTGCCGTAGCGCGGGTTGAGGTCGATGTCGAGCTTCTTGGACGCCTCGCTCAGGGCGTTCCAGAAGGCGGGCTTGCCGGTGTCGGTGCCGAGCGCGGTGGCGAGCTTCTGCGCCTCGAGCTGGAGGCGGAGGTTGTCGTCGAGGCGCTGCGGCGGGATGCCGTACTGCTGGAGCCAGGCCATCTCCAGCGCCTTGGCACCGCCGACCTGCCCTTCCAGGCCACTGCGCATCCGCTGGAGCTCCTTGCGGGTGACGGTCACGCCCGCGTCCTGGGCGGCGCGGTGCAGCACCTGGTCGAGAACCATGGTGTGCAGGACATCACGCGGGAGGGTGCCGGACTTGGCGATGACCTGCGCGTACTGGGCGTCGTCCGGTACGGCGGCGCGCTGTGCCGCGCGGACCTCGCTCACCCTGTTCTCCAGCTGCGCGACGGTGATCCGCTGGCCGCCGACTACGGCCGCCGCGCCGGGATGCGCATCGTTTCCGCAGGCGGTGAGCAGAGGCGCCGCGAAGATCGCGGCGGAGAGGAGGAGCGCGGTACGACGGCGGTGCAAGGAGACCTCCCGAGGAAGCTTGTGCGGCGGTGCACAAAGTCTTGCGGTGATCGATGGTAGGCAGTGGGCAAGCTCTGGCCAACCCATTCGACCAACGATTCGCCAGGAGTTCGGGCACCGAAGCACCCCCGCCCGGCCCACTCGGCCCGCCGGTGCCTGTCCGGCAGGCACCTCCTAGCCGCGCACCTGCCCCAGCCACTGGAGCGTCCGCCGCACCTCTCCGGCGAGCGGATGGCCCGGGCCGTGCAGTCGCTCCACGTCGAGCAGCAGGCGGGCCAGGGTGTCGTGGGCGGCGGGACGGTCGCCGAGGGCGAGCAGGAGGTGGCCGATACGGCGGCGGACGTCGTGGGCGAGCTGGGGGTCGCCGGAGACGTACTGGTTCTCGTAGTACGGCAGCAGCGCGCGGTACTCGGCGAGCGCGGCCGCCGGTTCGCCGAGCTGTTCCAGGCACTGGGCCGCGTCGAAGCGGAAGCGCAGGGACTGGGGGTCGGCCTGGCCTGCCTCGGCGGCGCGTTCGTCGGCGAGGCGGCGCAGTTCGGGCAGTGCGCGCCGGTACTGGCCGTCGTCCATGAGGGTGGCCGCGTACTGCTTGCGCAGGGTGCGGACCACCGGGGAGTGCTCGCCGTGCTGTTCGGCGGCGGCCGGGAGGATCGCGCCGAGGATGTCGACGGCCTGGGTGATGCGGCCCTCGCCGAGCAGCCGCTTGACCTCGTCGACGGCGCGCGCGACGTCCGGCTTCTCGGCGGCGGGCGGCACGGGTGTGGCCGGGGCGGGCTGGGGCGCGGGGGTGCGGGCGCGGTCCGGCCAGGGCGCGTGCGGGCGCAGGAAGGGGCGGGTGGGGTCCAGCGGCGAGCCGGTGGGCGTCCCGCGCGCGGGCAGGAGCGGCTCCAGGTCCTCGTACACCTCCTGCGCGGAGGCGGGGCGGTGCTGCGGGTCCTTCGTCAGCAGCCGCAGGACCAGGGCTTCGAGTGCCTCGGGGACCTCGGAGCGGATACGGCGCACGGGCAGCGGCGGCTCGTACAGATGCCGGTGCAGCACGCCGAGCGCCGTCGAGCCCGAGAACGGCACGTCGCCGCTGAGGAGTTCATGCAGCAGTACGCCGAGTGCGTACAGGTCGGTGTACGGGCCGACCGCGCCGCCCATCGCCTGCTCGGGGGCCATGTAGGCGGGCGAGCCGATGGGGGTGCCGGTGTGGGTGAGGCGGGTGGTGTCGGCGTCCATGACGGAGGCGACGCCGAGGTCAAGGACGGTGACCGTGCCGTCCTGCTTCACCATCACGTTGCGCGGCTTGAGGTCGCGGTGGACGATCGGCACGGCGTGCACGGCGCTGAGCACGGCGCACAGTTGCGCGGCGACCGCGACCGCCCACTGCCAGGGGTACGGGTCGTGCTCGGCGAGGTGGTCGGAGAGGTCGGCGCCGTCGACGTACTGCATGACGAGGAACAGCTCCTCGCCCTCACTGCCCGCGTCGTGCACCGTGACCAGCCCGGGGTGGTCGACCTGCGCAGTCACCCGGCACTCGCGCACGAACCGGCGCCGCAGCTCGTCCGCCTCCTGCCCGGCCACCTTGTCGGGACGCAGCAGCTTCACCGCCACGCGCCGGTCGAGCCGCTGGTCGTAGGCCGTCCACACCTGTCCCATGCCGCCCTGTCCGATGAGCGTGGACAGTTCATAGCGGCCGGCGACGACACGTCCTGTCGCCACGGTCACCTTCCGCCCCCGTGGTTGCCGTCCTGCCGGCCGTCGTGCCGGCGCAGGTAGTCACTGAGCTCGTCGAGCTCGGCGCGCACCTGGTCGATCCGCGCGGGCGCGGGGCGCTGCGGGGGCGGGGGTACCGGGGTGTGGGGGGCGGCGTCGCGGGGCGCCGGGGTGTTCGGTATCGGGGTCCGGGGCAGCGGGGGCGTCTGCGGTGCGGTCGTGGTGGTGTACGGCGACGGGGGTTGCGGATAGCCGTACGCCGGGGCCGTGACCGGGGGCCGCTGGGCGCCGTAGTCGGGGAAGCGGAGCTGGTGGAAGTGGCGTATGTCCGCGGAGAGGTAGTACGCGATGGCGGCCACGATGCCACCCAGGACGAGAGCGAGGCCCGTCCAGCCGCCCGCGGTGTGGATCTCGTCGCCGGGCTCGGAACCCATGAGGATCAGGCCGCCGAGCTCCACCACGATCGACGCCGCGAACAGGGCCCAGTCGAGCGCCTTGCGGGTCACGATGGCCAGGCGCAGCATCATCGTCCACGTCAGCAGGCCGAAGCTCAGCACGGAGATCACGACGAAGAACACGCGCAGGAAGACCAGCCACCCGGTGGGCGGCGGCTGCTTCACCGGCTGCGTGTAGCCGTGGCCTTGCATGGCTGCTCCCGATCGATGGCTGAAGTACGGATGGCCGAAGTGCGGTCGTGCGATGGTCGCTTCGAGCGTATAGGTCGACACCGACATACGGTCACCGGTTGTACCGAACCGTTGTCGTGCTGATCACTTCGTAAGACAGCGCAGGTCGGGCGGAGGCTCGGCTTCCGGGCGGGTACCGGTCAGGGGGCGGCCGGCCCACCGCTCAGGACTGGAAGAAGTCCGGCTGAGACCCGGCATCCCGGGGCGCGGCCGGACCGGCTCACAGCGGGTGCCGCATCCACACGTTGGGCTCGACGTACACCGCGTGATCCCGCTCCGGCTCACACCGCACCGGTGCCAGCGCGCCCGGCACCTCGATGTCACCGGCCGTGTCGAAGGGCAGTCCGGTCCAGCCGCGCCACTGCTCCAGCGAACCGGCGACGGTCATCGAGGCCGGGGCGATGGAGTCGATGGTGGCGCCGGCACGGGCGTGGACGCGCAGCCACGGGTCGTGGGGCAGGCCGTCGGGGCGTACGCGGTGGGCGTACTCCTTCATGGGGGTGTGTGGTTCGAGGTGCTTGGCGCTGGGGCGGACGGGGGCGACGACCTCGCGGAAGCCGCGGGCCCGGGCGTTGTCGCGCATCGCGGAGAGCATGCGGGCGGACAGGCCGGTGCCCTGGGCGTGCGGGGCGATGACGACGGAGATGGCGCTGACGGTGTCGGGAGGGGTACCGCGGCGCAGGTCGGCGAAGGCCCACACCAGCACCTCGTCCCAGCCCCGGGCCGGGAGCCGGCCCCGGCCTTCGGCGGCGAGGGCGAAGGGAACGCTGTAGGCGTGGGCGACGACCTCGCCCCGCTCGTCCTCGGCGAACAGCGCGTACTCCGGGAGTTCGCGGGGGATCCGGCCGTAGTGGGCGTTGCCCACGGGGTCCTGGGTCGTGAACTCGGGCCAGGTGTCCGGCATTTCCATGACCCGGTCGAGCATCTCGGGGCGCTCGGCGAGGCTCGCTACCTTCAGCTCCATACCCGCCACCGTAGGGGCGGAGCGCCCGCTCCGACCAGCGGTTTCCCGCGCACCGCCGACCGCCCTGCGCCGCGCCGCATGCCGGGTCAGCCCCCGCACTGCCCCAGCATCGTCTCCTTGTCGGCAACCGTCACCGGGAGTTCGTACTTCAGGGAGACCTGGGCGAAGCGCACCGCGTACGAGCAGCGGATCCGCTTGTTCGGGGGCAGCCAGGAGGCGGGGCCGGAGTCGCCCTTGGAGCTGTTGGTGGGGCCGTCGACCGGCATGAGGTTGAGGGGGTCGTTGGCGATGTCCTGGCGTTTGCCCTTCGGCCAGCGGGAGGCGCCCATTTGCCAGTCGTACGACAGCGGCATGACGTGGTCGATCTGCACGGTCGTGGCGCGGGACTTGGCCCAGTCGATGGTCCGGCCCGTGTACGGGTCGTGCAGGGTCATCGAGGACACGACGCAGTCCGAGCCGGAGCGGAAGCGGACGTCCTCGCCGTCGCGGCGGAGGAGGTCGTTGCGGGTGTCGCAGCCGTTGCGGGCGAACGGGATGCCACCTGGGGCCGAGTCCATCCACGCGTAGCCGAACTGGTCCCGCTCGTAGCCCGTCTTCGGGCCGCGGCCCTTGGTCGCCACCTTCTCGATGAGGGTTCGTGCCTCGGCCCGGTCGGCGTCCGAGGTGAGGGGCGCGAGTCCGGGTTTCGTGCCGTCCGGGTTGTCCAGCGGGCTCACCGCGCGGCCGGCGCCCGCGGCGGGGCCGGAGCCGGAGGGCTCGGCTCCGGCCGACGGCAGATCGACGTTCTCGCAGCCCGCCAGTACCAGCACCATGCCGAGCATCGCCGCGGCGCTCGCCGCCCAGCCCTTTCGACGCGCCACCATGCGTCCCCTCCCCTTGCCGCCCCGTTCCGCTCCGCCTCGCACAGGCGGTTTTCCCGGTTTTCCCCGGGGACACCGTCGTGCACACGGTAGCGACCCGGCGCACGGCGGCATTCAAGAGGTCCAGACCACAAATGGACCAAGCGCGCATACCTCATATCCCGGGCGTATGGTCGGTGGTGAGTCACCTCCGGAAGGAGCTCTTGGATGGGCATCTTCGACAGGTTCAAGAACCGTCACGCGCAGGACAAGGCCAGGGACATGTCCGACACCGCGGAGCGGCAGGCCAACGAGAAGACGGGCAACAAGTACGAGAGCCAGGTCGACGACGCGCAGCAGCGCATGGAGCGCGGACTCGGCATGGACCGCGACCGGCCGCCCGAGCAGCAGTAGGGGCCGCAGGAGCACGAGACCCGTCGGGCACGGTACCGACGACGCCGTCCGCGGAGACACCCCCTGCGGACGGCCTCGTGCTGCGGGCCCTGCCGGCCCGCTTGACCTCAAGTCCACTTGAGGTCACAGAGTGATCGCCATGACCACCGAAACAGCGGACAACAAGGCCGACCAGACCGACGAGGCCACTTCCGACGCGGACCTCAAGGCCATCGCCGAAGTCGTCGCCACCGTCGAACGCACCCAGCGCGCCAAGGACGCCGAAGGCTTCCTCGCCCTCTTCCACCCCGACGCCCTGTGGACGACCGGCCACGGCAAGGTCCTCATCGGCTTCGACGCCATCGCCGAGTTCACCCGTGCCGTGCTGCCCGCCGCGAGCTGGGACGGCGAGGTCACCTACGAGGTGACGCACACGCGGTTCCTGCGGCCCGACGTGGCGGCCGTCAAGGTCCGGCAGGTCTACCACTCACCGGGCGGCGACACCGACACCGAGGGCGCCCCGCTCTACGTCATGACCAAGCAGCCCGACGGACGCTGGCTGCTGCACGCCTGCCAGAACACCGAGGTACGGGCCGGCTAGGCCGGGTCACGACCCCAGGATCGACGCCAGGAACTCCCCGACCCAGCCCAGCAACTCGCGGCCGACCAGCGGCTTTCCGCCCACCTTCGCGGTCTTCGGGCGCGGCACCAGCAGCTGGTGCGCGGCCGGCTTGATGACGGTGCCCGGGTAGAGGCGCTTGACCCGCAGCTCCTGGGACTCGCGCAACTCCACCGGCGCGAAGCGGATGTTGTTGCCCTGGAGGACGATCTCGCCGACGCCGCACGCGCGGGCCAGCATCCGCAGGCCCGCCACCAGCAGGAGGTTCTCGACCGGTTCGGGCAACTTGCCGTAGCGGTCGACGAGTTCCTCGCGTACGGCCTTGATGTCCTCCTCCGTGTTGGCGGAGGCGATGGCACGGTAGGCCTGGAGGCGGAGCCGCTCGCCCGGCGCGTAGTCGTGCGGGACGTGGGCGTCGACCGGGAGCTCGATCTTGACCTCGAGCGGCGGCTCCTCCTCCACGCCGCCCTCCAGGGAGGCCCGGTAGTCAGCGACCGCCTCGCCGACCATACGGACGTACAGGTCGAAGCCGACGCCCGCGATGTGGCCGGACTGTTCGCCGCCCAGCAGGTTGCCGGCGCCGCGGATCTCCAGGTCCTTCATGGCGACGTACATGCCCGCGCCCATCTCGGTGTGCTGGGCGATGGTGGCCAGGCGCTCGTGGGCCGTCTCCGTCAGCGGCTTCTCCGGGGGGTACAGGAAGTACGCGTACCCGCGCTCGCGCCCGCGCCCGACCCGGCCGCGCAGCTGGTGCAGCTGGGACAGGCCGAAGTTGTCGCCGCGCTCCACGATCAGGGTGTTGGCGTTGGAGATGTCGATGCCGGACTCGACGATCGTGGTGGAGACGAGGACGTCGAACTTCTTCTCCCAGAAGTCGACGACCACCTGCTCCAGGGCCTGCTCGGACATCTGCCCGTGGGCTGTCGCGATGCGTGCCTCGGGGACGATCTCGCGCAGGCGCGCGGCCGCCCGGTCGATGGACTCGACCCGGTTGTGGATGTAGAAGACCTGGCCCTCGCGCAGCAGTTCGCGGCGGATCGCGGCGCCGATCTGCTTCTCCTCGTAGGGGCCGACGAAGGTCAGGACCGGGTGGCGCTCCTCGGGCGGGGTCGTGATCGTGGACATCTCGCGGATGCCCGTGACCGCCATCTCCAGGGTTCGGGGGATCGGAGTCGCGGACATGGTGAGTACGTCCACGTTCGCGCGCAGCTTCTTCAGCTGCTCCTTGTGCTCGACGCCGAAGCGCTGCTCCTCGTCGACGATGACCAGGCCCAGGTCCTTGAACTTGGTCTCCGACGAGAACAGCCGGTGCGTGCCGATCACGATGTCCACCGAGCCTTCCTTCAGGCCCTCCAGGGTCGCCTTGGCCTCGGTGTCGGTCTGGAAGCGGGACAGGGCCCGGGTGTTGACCGGGAACTGCGAGTAGCGCTCGGAGAACGTGCCGAAGTGCTGCTGGACGAGGAGGGTCGTCGGCACCAGGACGGCCACCTGCTTGCCGTCCTGCACCGCCTTGAACGCGGCCCGCACCGCGATCTCCGTCTTGCCGTAGCCGACGTCGCCGCAGATCAGGCGGTCCATCGGGACCGACTTCTCCATGTCCTCCTTGACCTCGGCGATGGTCGTCAGCTGGTCCGGCGTCTCGGCGTACGGGAAGGCGTCCTCCAGCTCGCGCTGCCAGGGGGTGTCCGAGCCGAAGGCGTGCCCGGGGGCCGCCATGCGCGCGCTGTACAGCTTGATGAGGTCGGCCGCGATCTCCTTGACGGCCTTCTTCGCGCGTGCCTTCGTCTTCGTCCAGTCGGCGCCGCCCAGGCGGTGCAGCGTGGGCGCCTCGCCGCCGACGTACTTGGTGATCTGCTCCAGCTGGTCGGTGGGGATGTAGAGGCGGTCGCCGGGCTGGCCGCGCTTGGCGGGGGCGTACTCGACGACGAGGTACTCGCGGGTGGCGCCCTGCACGGTGCGCTGCACCATCTCGATGTAGCGGCCGACGCCGTGCTGCTCGTGGACGATGTAGTCGCCCGTCTCCAGGGTGAGCGGGTCGATGGTCTTGCGGCGGCGGGCCGGCATCCGGGCGCCGTCCTTGCCGGCCGCCTTCTGCCCGGACAGGTCGGTCTCGGTCAGGACGGCCAGCTGGAGCGCGGGGTCGACGAAGCCGTAGTCGATCGAGCCGCAGGCGACGTGGACGATCGAGGGGGAGATCTCCCCGAGGTCGGTCTCCAGGCGGGCCGCCACGCCCTCGCCGCCGAGCACCTCGACGGTGCGGGCCGCCGGGCCGTGGGCCTCGGTCACGAAGACCGTGCGCCAGCCGTCGGCGAGCCAGCCCTTGGTGTCGGCCAGGGCCTTCGCGGTGTCACCGCGGTACGACTCGGGGGCGTGCATGCCGAGCTTGAGGGTGTCCGCGTCGAGCGTCTCGTCGGCCGCGAAGGGCGAGACCGACCACCACATCATCTCCAGCTCGCGGGCGCGGTCGCGGACGTCCGCGATGGACCACAGGGAGGCCGCGCCGACGTCGATGGGCGCCTCGCCGCCGCCGGCCGTGGCGGCCCAGGACGCCTGGAGGAACTCCTGCGAGGTGGCCACGAGGTCGGCGGCACGCGTGCGTACCCGCTCCGGGTCGCATACGACGGCCATGGCGCCCTTGGGCAGGACGTCGAGGAGCAACTCCATGTCGTCGACGAGGACGGGGGCGAGGGACTCCATGCCCTCCACCGCGATGCCCTCGGCGATCTTGCCGAGCAGTTCGCCGAGCTCCGGGTGCTCCTCGGCGAGGGCACGCGCGCGTGCGCGTACGTCGTCGGTGAGGAGGAGTTCACGGCAGGGCGGGGCCCACAGGCCGTGCTCGGCGACTTCGAGGGAGCGCTGGTCGGCGACCTTGAAGTAGCGGATCTCCTCTACGTCGTCGCCCCAGAACTCGATGCGCAGGGGGTGTTCCTCGGTGGGCGGGAAGACGTCGAGGATGCCGCCTCGCACGGCGAACTCGCCGCGCTTCTCGACGAGCTCCACGCGCGCGTAGGCGGCCGCTGCGAGGGCCTCGACGATCTCGTTGAGGTCGGCGGTCTGGCCGGTCCTCAGGGCCACCGGTTCCAGGTCGCCGAGGCCCTTGACCTGCGGCTGGAGGACCGAGCGGACGGGGGCCACGACGACGGAGACCGGGCCTGTCTCGGGGTCGTCGGGGCGGGGGTGTGCCAGGCGGCGCAGGACGGCGAGGCGGCGGCCGACGGTGTCGCTGCGGGGGCTGAGGCGCTCGTGCGGGAGGGTCTCCCAGGACGGGTACTCCGCGACGCCCTCCGAGGGGAGGAGCGAGCGAAGGGCTGCCGCCAGGTCCTCGGCCTCGCGGCCCGTCGCCGTCACCGCGAGGACCGGGCGGTCGGTCTCGCGGGCGAGGGCGGCGATCGCGAAGGGGCGCGCCGCCGGGGGGCCGACGAGGTCGACGTGCATGCGGTTGCCGTCTGCGGCCGCCGTGATCGCTTCCGCGAGGGCGGTGTCCTTGACTACGGCGTCGAGCAGACCGTGCAGGCTCATGGAGGGGGCGCTTCCGTCCGGGGGTGGGCAACACGAAGGGCCCGACGCGGGTGGCAGGCCGGGGGCTTCCAGCGTACGTCGCTGCGCGGTCGGGTGCCGGGGGCTGTGGATAACGTCCGTTTCTGTGATGACGGGCGTTGACGTGGTCGTGAAGGGGCTCCGCCCCTTCCACCCCGCTGGGGCTGCCGCCCCAGACCCCGCAGTCGACCCGAAAGGCCTCGTCCTCAAACGCCGGACAGGCTGAAAATGCCTGGGCCGACGCCGAAAACGGCAGTGCCTCGTCCTCGAACGCCGGACCGGCTGAGAGTGCCTGAACGGAACCGGAAGGTGGCCCCGCACACCGCACCACGTAAGGTCCCCCCATGCCCACCCGCGCCACCTCCGCGACGCCGAACACATCCTCGGGCCCCCACATACCGGCGCCCGCCACGGGACCGGAGGGACACGCTCAGCCCGGTCCCGGGTGGCGTGAGCCCTGGCTGCTGGCCGTCGCGCTCTTCGTCGGCTATGCGATCGTCTCCGTCGGCCGGTACCGGCATCTGGGGCAGCGGTCGTGGGATCTGGGGATATTCGAGCAGGTCGTCCGGGCATACGCCCATCTGCAAGCGCCGATCGCCGACCTGAAGGGCCCCGGGTTCAACATCCTCGGCGATCACTTCAGCCCGGTGACCGTCCTCCTCGCGCCGCTGTACCGGGTGTTCCCCTCCCCCGTCACCCTTCTCGTCGCGCAGGCCGCGCTGTTCGCGCTGTCCGCCGTCCCGGTCGCCCGTGCCGCGGCCCGGCTGCTCGGGCGGGGGCGGGGGCTTGCGATCGGGGTGGCGTACGGGCTGTCGTGGGGGCTTCAGCAGGCCGTCGACTTCGACTTCCACGAGATCTGCTTCGCCGTACCGCTCATCGCGTTCAGCCTTGAGGCGCTGCTGGCGCGGCGTTGGCGTGGGGCTCTGCTGTGGGCAATTCCTCTCGTCCTCGTGAAGGAGGACCTGGGGATGACCGTCGCGGCCGTCGCCGTGGTCGTCGCCCTGCGGGCCCGTCACGACTCCGCGCGGGCGGCGCGGTACGCGATGGGCGTCGCCGTGTTCGGCGTGGTGGCCGTCGCGGTCACGCTGCTGCTGGTCATCCCGAGCTTCAACAGTGCCGGAACCTACGACTACTGGAACAAGGTGAGCGAGTCGGGCGGCGGCGGCCCCTTCGACGGTCTCGACACCAAGCTCCGTACGGTCGGCTGGCTGCTCATCCCCACCACCGGGCTGCTCGCGATCCGCTCGCCGCTGCTGCTGATCGCGCTGCCCACCGTCGGCTGGCGCTTCGCCTCCTCGTACGAGCAGTACTGGGGTACCGACTGGCACTACAGCGCCGTCCTCATGCCGATCGTGACCCTCGCGCTCGTCGACGCCCTCGACACCGCACGGCACAGCACGCGCGCGTGGCTGCGGTCGTACGTGGAGCACCTGCCCGCCGCCGTCGCGGCCGCCTCGGTCGCGCTGACCACCTCGCTGCCGCTCGCCGCGCTGACCGAGAGCGAGATCTATCGCAAGCCCGCGCGCGTGACGGCCGTCGAGCGGCTCCTCGCCCAGGTTCCCGACGACGCCTCCGTCGAGGCGAACATCGCTCCGATCAGCCGGCTCACCTCCCGCTGCCGGGTCTTCTGGATCAGCGACACGCGCGGCATCGATCCGGACTTCATCGCCCTCGACAACTCCCGCAAGCGCTACAGCGATGTCGAGGCCTACGCCCGGGACCTGCACCCCGACGCCCGCTACATCGTCACGGGCACCGCCTACGGCGTCGTACTCCTGGAGCGGCAGGCCGCCGGGTGAGGTGAGCACGGCGCGGGCCCGGTCCGGGAGGCGGAACCTCCTGCGGACCGGGCCCGTCCCCCGCAACCCCCGTATGCGGTGGCTACTCGGTGGCTCCTCGGTGCTCGTCGGCTATTCGGTCGCGATGGCGTTCAGTACGTTCATCCGGCCCGCCCTGAAGGCCGGCACCAGTGCCGCGAACAGGCCCACGAAGGCCGAGCCGATGAAGACGCCGATGATCGTCGGCCACGGGATGTCGAGGACGTTCAGACCCTCCAGAGCGAGCAGCTTCTGCGCCGTCGCACCCCAGCCCATGCCGAGTCCGAGGCCCAGCAGGGCGCCGAACAGGGCGATCACCACCGACTCCATGCGGATCATGCGGCGCAGCTGGCGGCGGGAGAGGCCGATGGCACGCATCAGGCCGATCTCGCGGGTGCGTTCCACCACCGACAGGGCCAGGGTGTTCACCACGCCGAGGACGGCGACGATGATCGCCAGGGCGAGCAGGCCGTAGACCATGTTCAGGAGCTGGCCGACCTGGTCCTTCAGCTCCTGCTTGTAGTCGGTCTGGTCACGGACCTGGTACTGCGGGTAGCCGTCCAGGGACTTCTTCAGGGCCGCGTACGCCGCCTCCTCCTGACCGTCCTTCGCCTTGGCGAACATGATCACGTTCTGCGGGATCCGGTCGGCGGGGAGGTACTTCCGCAGCGTCTCGATACTCGTGTAGCGAGCGCCCTGGTCGATGGAGGTGTCGTCGTCCGTGATGGCCGCGACCTTCAGCTTCGCCGTCTCGCCGCCCTTGAAGGCGACGGCGATGGTGTCGCCGACGCGCACGCCGTGCTTCTTGGCGTAGTCGGAGCCGACCGACATGGCGTCCTTGCCGTAGGCGGCGGAGAGCGTGCCCTGCGTGGTCGTGCGGCGCAGGTCCTCGGCGTACGTCGGGTCGGCGGCGGTGATGCCGCTGTCGTCGGTCTTGCCGTCCGGCGAGGTCAGGGTGGCGTCGACGTCCTTGTAGCGGGTGACGTGGGCCAGGCCCGGCGTCCGCTCCATGGCCTTCTCGACCTGCGGCACGATCTCCTGCTGCTGGGCCATGACGATGAAGTCGGCGCCCACCGACTTGTCGAGTTCGCTCGTCGCGGAGGTGACCATCGAGGAGCCGACCACCGAGAGGCAGGCCACCAGGGCGAGGCCGATCATCAGGGCGGCGCCCGTGGCGCCGGTACGGCGCGGGTTGCGCAGGGCGTTGCGCTCGGCCATGCGGCCGACGGGGCCGAAGGCGCGCAGCAGGACCGCGCTGATCACCCGGACCACGCCGCCCGCGAGCAGCGGGCCGATGACCACGAAGCCGATCAGGGTCAGCACCACGCCGCCGCCCAGCATCAGCGCGCCGTCGCTCGCCTTGTCGGCCGTGGCGGCCGCGAACAGGGCGAAGGTGCCGGCTCCGGTGAGGACGAGTCCGATCAGACCGCGGATCCAGCCGGCCTTGATGTCGGCCGGGGTTCCGGCGTCGCGCAGGGCGGCCATCGGGGAGACCTTGCCGGCGCGGCGGGCGGGTAGGTAGGCGGCGAGGACGGTGACGACCACGCCGAGGATCAGGCCGACGACCGGGGTCGTCACCTTCACCGTCAGGTCGTCGGTGGAGAGGTTCATGCCGGCCATCGACATCAGCTTCATCAGGCCGACGGCGATGCCGACACCGGCGCCCACACCGAGGACGGATCCGACGAGGCCGAGCAGCAGCGCCTCCACCAGCACCGACCGGTTGACCTGTCGGCGGGAGGAGCCGATGGCCCGCATGAGGCCGATCTCGCGGGTGCGCTGGGCGACCAACATCGAGAAGGTGTTGATGATCAGGAAGATGCCCACCAGGAACGCGATCCCGGCGAAGCCGAGCATGGCGTACTTGATGATGTCCATGAACTCACCGACGTCCTTGCGGTTCTCGTCGGCGTTCTCCTTGGCCGTCTGGATCTTGTACGTGCCGTTCAGGGACTTGGCGATGTCCTGCTTGAGCTGGGTGTCGCTCACGCCGTCCGCCGCGGTGACGGCGACCTGGGTGAAGCGGCCGGTGGCGCCGAGCAGGGTGCGCTGGGCGGTGGCGGTGTCGAAGTAGACGACGGCCGCGCCGGGGTTGGTGACCTTCCAGGAGGCGATGCCGACGATCCGCGCGCGTATGTCGCCAGTGGCGGCGATGGTGCGCAGTTCGTCGCCGAGCTTCAGGTCGTGCTTGTCGGCGGTGTCCGCGTCGACCATGACCTCGGTGGGCCCGCGCGGGGCGTGCCCGGAGGTGATCTCCATGGACTTCAGGTCGTTCCTGGTCCAGTTGCCGGCGACGGTGGGCGCGCCGGTGGAGGAACCCATGTTCTCGTTCTCGGAGTTGACGACGGTCACGCTCATCGAGGCGACCGCGCCCTCCGCACGCTGGACGCCGTCGACGGCCGCGACCTGCTCGACGGTGGAGGCGGGCAGCGAGACCGGGCGGCCCGTGCCGCCGCCGTCGTCCTCGTCCTCGGCCGTCTTCGGGCTGACGGTGACGTCGGAGGCGGAGACGGCGAAGAGCTTGTCGAAGGTGGTGTTCATGGTGTCGGTGAACACGAGCGTGCCGCTCACGAAGGCCACCGACAGCAGGACGGCCACGGCCGACAGGGCCATGCGTCCCTTGTGCGCGAAGAAGTTGCGCAGGGAGGTCTTCAGGACGGTCATGACGTACGCCCCCGCGCGTCGAAGTCCTTCATGCGGTCCAGGACGGCGTCGGCGGTGGGCTTGTACATCTCGTCGACGATGCGCCCGTCGGCGAGGTACAGCACCCGGTCCGCGTACGAGGCGGCGACCGGGTCGTGGGTGACCATCACGATGGTCTGCCCGAGTTCGTCGACCGAGCGGCGCAGGAAGCCCAGTACCTCGGCGCCCGCGCGCGAGTCGAGGTTTCCGGTCGGCTCGTCACCGAAGATGATCTCGGGCCGGGCGGCGAGGGCGCGGGCCACGGCGACGCGCTGCTGCTGGCCGCCGGAGAGCTGGGTGGGCCGGTGCCTGAGCCGGTCGGACAGGCCGACGGTGTCGACGACGCGGCCGAGCCAGGCCTTGTCGGGCTTGCGGCCGGCGATGTCCATGGGAAGCGTGATGTTCTCCAGGGCGTTGAGCGTCGGCAGCAGGTTGAACGCCTGGAAGATGAAGCCGATCCGGTCCCGGCGCAGCTGGGTGAGCTTCTTGTCCTTCAGCCCGGTGATCTCGGTCTCGTCCAGGTGGATCTGGCCGCTGGTGACGGTGTCGAGCCCGGCGAGGCAGTGCATCAGGGTGGACTTGCCGGACCCCGAGGGGCCCATGATCGCGGTGAACTGCCCGCGAGCGATGTCCACGTCCACATGGTCGAGGGCGACGACCCGGGTCTCCCCGGACCCGTACGCCTTGACGACCTGCCGCGCCCGCGCGGCAACGGCCGTACGCCCTCCAGTGCCCCCGTGCCTGGGAATGGTCACAGCCGATGTCACGGTATGTCTCCTAAGTCGGTTATGAGTCGACGCACTGAGCCGTGTGCCGGTACGTCGATGACTGGGTACGTCGTTGAGTCTGGCGCCGGAGCAGGGTCCGGCGCGCTGGTGCCGAGCCCCGTGTTGTACGGGGGAAAACCCCACCCCCGCCGGTTCGGCCTGCCGCCCCCCAGCGGCGTAAAGCCAGATTAAGGACGACCCCCCGGGCGTCTCGTCCTCCGGCGGTACCAACCCTCCCCGACACCTAGTACGGAGGTACCCCTAGGGGCTCTCCACCCTTCGGTGGAGCGCGCGTCGGGGTTGCCTCCACCCTGCGGTCCATCAAGGCTCCACCCTCCCGCGACGTCAGGGTCAAGTGGGAAGCTGGTCGGCGCAGGTAGGTGCAAGGGGAACGCATCAGGAGAGGAACCCGGTGGGCAGTACGAGACCCGCGATACGCGACACCGCACGGCGCACCGGAACGGACCGCCGCTCGGCCGTGGTCGCGGCCCTGATGCTCGCGATGGCGCTGGCGGCCCTCGACGCCACCATCGTCTCCACGGCCGTCCCGCAGATCGTGGGCGACCTCGGCGGCTTCTCGGTCTTCTCCTGGCTGTTCTCCGGCTATCTGCTCGCCGTGACGGTGACCCTCCCCGTGTACGGCAAGCTCTCCGACACCTTCGGCCGCAAGCCGGTGCTGGTCGTGGGCGCGGCGCTGTTCCTGCTGGGCTCGCTGCTGTGCGCGCTGGCCTGGAACATGGCGGCGCTGATCGCGTTCCGGATCGTGCAGGGGCTGGGCGGCGGGGCGCTTCAGGGGACGGTGCAGACGCTGGCCGCCGATCTGTACCCGCTGGAGGAACGGCCCCGGATCCAGGCCAGGTTGTCCACGGTGTGGGCCGTGTCGGCGGTGGCGGGACCCGGGTTGGGCGGGGTCCTGGCGGCGTACGCGGACTGGCGGTGGATCTTTCTGATCAACCTGCCCATCGGGGCGGTGGCCCTGTGGCTGATCGTGCGGCATCTGCACGAGCCGAAGCGCGCCCCGGCCCCGGAGGCGCCGGCCACGCGCGCGCGTGTCGACTGGGCGGGTGCGCTGGCGGTGTTCGCGTGCGGGGGTGTGCTGCTGACGGCGCTGGTGCAGGGCGGGGTGGCCTGGCCGTGGCTGTCGGGGCCGTCGCTCGCCCTGTTCGGTACGGGGCTGGCGCTGGTGGCGGTCGTGGTGGTCGTGGAGCGCCGGGCGGCCGAGCCGATCATCCCGGGCTGGGTGTGGCGGCGCCGGACGATCGCGGCGGTGAACCTGGCCCTGGGCGCACTGGGGTTGCTGATGGTGGCGCCGACGGTGTTCCTGCCGACGTACGCCCAGTCGGTCCTCGGCCTGGCCCCGATGGCGGCCGGATTCGTGCTGTCGGTATGGACGTTGAGCTGGCCGCTGTCGGCTGCGTGCAGTCAGCACGTCTACCGCAGGATCGGTTTCCGCAACACGGCGATGCTGGGCATCGGAACGGCGTCACTGATCCTCCTCGCGTTCCCCTTCCTGCCCTACCCCGGGCAGGCGTGGCAGCCGACCCTGCTGATGCTGCTGCTGGGGGCGGCCCTCGGGCTGTTCCAACTGCCGCTGATCGTGGGCGTGCAGTCGACGGTCGGCTGGTCGGAGCGGGGCACGACGACCGCGTCGGTGCTGTTCTGCCGGCAGACGGGCCAGACGATGGGCGCGGCGCTCTTCGGCGCGGTCGCGAACGGCGTCCTCGCCTCCCGGCTCGGCGGCGCGAGCGACCTGGACTCGGTGACGCGCGCCCTGGCCTCCGGCGGTACGGCCCCGCAGGCCACCAGGCGGGCCATCGCCGACGCGGTGCACGCCGTGTACCTGGGCGCCTCCGCCGCGGCGGCACTGGCCTTCCTGGTCCTGTTGCTGCTGGCACCGAGGCGGTTCCCGGTACTGGAGGAGAACTGATCCCGCCGCTTCCACGGTGAGGCGAACACCCGCCGCCCGAAGGGGACTTTGCCTGTCCAGGCTCACGCGCGTGCGGCGCCCGCGCCCGGTGCGGCGATGGGGGTGCCCTCTGTGAGGGAGCGTGCATGGCGTCGCGCGGCAGGCGGGAATGTGCGGCAGGCGGGAATGTGACGACAGGGCCCAGGGGGTGTTCTGAACGTCCCGTGCGGTGCCCGCGCCCGCCGCGGCAGTGGCTGGTGTCGCAGCCGGTGCGTGCCCTCGGCGTGCCGACGAGAGTGCGTGCCGGGCGCCGTGGGTGCTGTGCGGGACTCTCAGAACACCCCCTGGCCCAGGGCGACGCGTGCGACGACCGGCAGATGGTCGCTGCCGGTCGCGGGCAGCGTACGGATGTGGCCGACCGTCGCCGAGCGGGCCATGACCTGGTCGATCCGGGCCAACGGCAGGCCGGCCGGGAAGCTGAACGCGAAGCCCCGCTCCGCCACGTTCATCCGTGAGGTCAGCGGCGCGAGTCCACGGTCGTCGACCGTGCCGTTGAGGTCGCCCAGCAGGATCACCGTCCGCAGCCGCTCGGCGGCGACGGCCGCACCCAGCAGACCGGCGCTCTCGTCACGCCAGGAGGACGCGAGCCCGCTCGCCCGGACCCGGACCGAGGGCAGGTGCGCGACATACGCCGCGAGGTCGCCGTACGGCGTGTGCACGACGGCCCGCAGGCCGCGGCTCCAGTTCTCCGCGATCCCACGGGGCCTGATGTCCACGAGCCGGGCACCGGTCAGCGGATACTTCGACCAGAGCCCGACGGTCCCCCGCACCACGTGGTACGGGAACTCCCCTGCGAGCGCCTCCTCATACGCCGGCAGCGCCTGGGGCACCAGCTCCTCCAACGCGATGAGGTCGGGCTCGGCGCCGCCGACCAGTGCGCGGGCCGTGCCCGCCGGGTCGGCGTTCTCGTCACTGACGTTGTGCTGCACCACGACCAGGTCGCGCACGCCGGGCTTCGGCGCGGGCAGCAGCAGCCCGCCGAAGAGGTAGGTCCAGGCCGCTACGGGCAGCAGCAGCGCCACCAGCGCGAGGGCCGAGCGGCGCAGCAGGGCGAGACCGAGCAGCACGACGACCACCGCGCCGAGCCAAGGCAGGAAGGCTTCCAGCAGACTGCCCACCCGTCCCACGGAGTTGGGCACGGCCCGGTGGAACACCAGCAACACAGCCGTCAGCACGGCGCACGCGGCGAGCACGCGCCCGCGGACCGCCCACCGAGCCACCCACCGGGACGCCTCTGCCCGCACCGTCGATGTCACGCTTGCCAAGACGATCTGCCGAGCGGATCAGTTTCTGTGTCCCGCGTCCCTATCCTGTGCCCATGGTGAAGCTGGAGCGGCTGCGGGCCGATCACGCGAAGGCCGTGCTGGCCTTCGAGGTCGAGAACCGGAACTACTTCGCCCGTGCCGTCCCGGATCGCGGGGACGCCTACTTCGCCGGCTTCGATGCCCTGCACGAGGCTCGTCTGGCCGAACAGGACGCCGGGATCTGCCACTTCCACCTGGTCGTGAACGACGAGGGACGGCTTCTCGGACGGGTCAACCTGATCGACGTCGAGGACGGTTCGGCGGAACTCGGATACCGCGTCGGCGAGCGTGCGGCGGGCAAGGGCGTCGCCACGGCGGCGGTGGCGGAAGTGTGCCGGCTGGCCGGTACGGCGTACGGACTGACGTCCCTGGTCGCCGTCTCCACACTGGACAACCTGGCGTCACGGACCGTCCTGGAGCGGAACTCCTTCACCGTCGTGGAAAAGACCCCGGTGGCCGGCCGGCCCGGGGTCCGGTACCGGCGCGCACGTCTCGGCCACTGACAGCGCACCCCGCACACATACGCAGGGCTCAAAAGTCTGAGTTAACGGCGGTAACACACCAGGTCAGACACGGTTCGGTGGAGAAAGCGCATACCGACCACTCAGTTTGGCGAAACCCTCGCCTATCCCCGGTACCGCCGAGTAACGTGCGTGGCTCGCCCGCCCCCCACACTCCCTGCGGTCCGCCGCAACCGGACCCGAGCCACGCAAGGAGCAACGGGATGTCCCCGTCCTTCGACCCGTCACCGCCGTACCAGTACGGCCCGGGCGACACCTCACGGTCGTACGGCACGTCACCGTCGTACGACACGTCTCCGTCGTACGACACCTACCCCTGGCAGTCCCCCACCCCGCCGGGGCCACCACCCCCACGACACCGAACCCCCGACCACCCTCCCCTCGGACACCACAGCGACCTGAGGATCCTGCGCACCGCCTACCGCTGGCAGCGGCGCGTGGCGACCCTCACCGCGCTCGGCTACTTCACCCTGTTCCTGATCCTGTCCGCCTTCGCGCCCGGGTTCATGTCGAGCACGGTCACCGACGGACTGCCCGCCGGACTGCTGCTCGCGCTGATCCAACTGCCCGTCACCTGGCTGGCGATAGGCCTGTACGAGCGCACCGCCCGCCGTTACGTCGACCCGCTCGCGGACCGTATCCGCAAGCTGGCCGAGGTGGACGCCAAGCGGGAGACGGGGAACCGGGGGCCGCGGCGATGACCGACTTCAGCGGAGACGCACAGGCGATGTCGCTGGTCGCGTTCTGTGCCGTGGCCACCATCACCCTGCTGCTGTGCGTGATGACCGGCCCGGACCGGGACGACCTCGACGAGTTCTACACGGGCTACAGCTCGCTGTCCCCCATGCGTAACGGCCTGGCCATCGCGGGCGACTACATCAGCGCCGCGACCGTACTGGGCACGACCGGCGTGGTCGCGCTGTGCGGCTACGACGGCATCGTGCTGGCGCTGAGCACGGCGCTGTCGCTGATGCTGCTGATGTTCCTGCTGGCCGAACCCCTACGCAACGCGGGCCGGTTCACGATGGGCGACGCGCTCGCGCGCCGGATGCCCGGCAGGGGCGTGCGGATCGCGGCGTGCGCGGTGACGCTGGCCGCGCTGGTGCCGCTGATGCTGGTGCAGCTGGCCGGCACCGGGCAGCTGCTGGCGTTCATCCTGGGGTTCTCGAGCGACAGCCTGAAGACGGGGTGCATCATCGGCCTCGGCGTCCTGATGATCAGCTACGCGGCGATCGGCGGAATGAAGGGCACCGCGCTCATCCAGATCCTGAAGATGGTGATGCTGCTCGGCTCGGGCGCCGTGGTCGCCCTGCTGGTGCTGGCACGGTTCGACTGGAACCCGGGCGCGCTGTTCGACGCCGCGGCGCAGCAGAGCGGGGTCGGCTCGGCGTTCCTGGAGTCCGGCCTACAGTTCGCGGGCGGCCCGCACCCGCGCCTCGACATGATCAGCTCCCAGCTCGCCGTCGTCCTCGGCGGTGCGGTGCTGCCGCACATCACCATGCGCATGTACACGGCGACCGGCGCACGTCAGGTGCGGCGCTCAATGTCCTGGGCGGTGTCGAGCGTGGCACTGTTCGTGCTGGTGATCACGGTCGTCGGCTTCGGCGCGACGGCACTGATCGGCCGGCAGGCCATCGCCGGGGCGGACCCGCAGGGCAACACGGCCTATCTGCTGGGCTCCAGGGCCGCGTTCGGCGCCGAGGTCTCCACCGCGGAGACCCTGCTCTTCACCACGGTCACCACGGCCATCTTCCTGACGGTGCTCGCCTCGGTCGCCGGGATGATCCTTGCCTGCGCGAACTCCCTCGCCCATGACGTGTTCGCCGCGCGGGTACGGGAGCTGTCGGGCCGCCGCGAGATGACGTTGGCGCGGCTGTCGGCGCTGGCGGTGGGGGTTCCGGCGATCGTGCTGGCGACGATGGTCCAGCACCGCAGTCTCCAGCCGCTGGTGACGCTGTCCTTCACGCTGGGTGCCTCGGCCATCGCCCCGGCTCTCGTCTACAGCCTCTTCTGGCGCCGGTACACCCGGGCGGGCCTGCTGTGGACGCTGATCGGCGGCTCGGTGGTGGTGCTGGTGCTGATGCCGGGGACCAATCTGGTCTCCGGGTCACCTGTCTCGGCGTTCCCCGACGCCGACTTCAACTGGTTCCCGTTCACGACACCCGGACTGGTGTCGATTCCGGCCGGCTTCGCGTTCGGATGGCTGGGGACGGTCCTGTCGGGGCGGGGGGAGTCGGAGGAACAGCGGCGGCAGTACGAGGCCGTGGAGGGGTGGATTCTCGCGGGGGCGGTGCGCAGGGGGAACTAGGTTCCCGCTCGCCGACGGCGCGGCCGGGGCCCGGGCCGGGGCCGGGGCCGGGGTCCTCGCAGGACTCGCCCCGGTTCACTCCATCGCCGCCTGCCGCTCAAGGGTCGACAGACTGTTGCGCATCTGGTCCATCTGCATCCGCACCTCGTCCCACACCTCCCCGTGTTCGCGCAGCACCCGCTCCGTCTCCCGGGCGATCCGCTCCGTGCGCTGCTGGGCCTGCTCGAGGAGCTCCGCCGCCCGCGCCTCAGCCTCCTCCTGCAAGCGCTTGGCCGAGGCCTTCGCGTCGGCGAGCTCCTGCTGCGCCTCGGCCAACGAGGCCTCGGCCCGCGCCGTCCGCTCCGTCTCCGACTTCTCCAGCGCGGCCAGCCGCCGCTCGGCCTCCCGCTCGGCCTCCGCCAGCCGCTCGGCGTGCTCCTTGGCCTGCCGCGCGACCAGGCCGGCGGTCTGCTGCCGTACCTGACGCAACGGGCCGAGCACCTCCCCGCGCTCCTCCTTCACCTCACGCCGGGCGGCGATACGGGTCTCGCCCGCCTCCGCGCGGGCCGCGAGCAACCGCTGCCGGGCCCACTCCTCGGACGCGGCCGTCACGGCGTCGGCGTGCGACTGCGCCGCGTCCCGCAGCTCGTCCGCGTACGTCTGTGCCTCCTCCATCAGCCGCTGCGTCTCCTGCCGCGCCCCCTCCCGCACGGCCGCGGCCTCCTCCTCCACCAGCTCGAACAGCCGCCGCGCCCGCTCCCCGAGCTCCTCGTACGTCTGCGGGGCGAGCTGCGCGACCACCTCCCGCAGCCGCCGCGCCTCATCGTCCATCTCCCGGGCGAGCACGGTGAGCCGGGCGGCCCGCTCCCAGGCGGCGTCACGGTCCCGGAAGAGGGCGTCGATGTAGGCGTCGACCTGTTCGGGACGGTAGCCACGCCCTCGTACGACCACAAAGTCGTAGAGCGGGACCGGTGCGCTGCTCATCCTGGAACCCTCTCCGCCGAACGGATGCGAAATGATGATTTAGCGCACATCTTGATGTATCGGGCGGAAGCGTTCATAACGCGACACTCCGCGCAGGAGGCACCGCACAGGGGCACGGAGGCACGCAGGCACGCCGAGCGGCGCACAAGAAGACCAGTGGCGCACGGAAGGACGAAAGGCGCGCAAAACGACCAGGAGCGCATACGAAAGGGGCCGGCTCCCGGTCGTACCACCGGGAGCCGGCCCCTCTCACGCCCGCACGCCGCAGTCAGCGACAGTCGGCGGCAGCCGGGTGACGTCACCCGGCTGCCCTCACCTCACGACAAACAGCCGAACGGCCGTCACAACAGCCCGTCCCACATCTGCTCCAGCAGCACCGACCACCAGCTCTCCGGCGACCCGAGCGCCGCCGGGTCGAGCGCGGCCAGCTGCGCCTGGAAGTCGACGGTCCAACGGCCCGCCTGCTCCTGGTTCAGACCGAAGCGAAGCCGCCACATCCGGCCCAGCAGCGCCAGACAGCGCTGGAACTCGGGCAGCCCCGTGTTCACGAACTGCGGCGGTACGGGCGCGCCGCCCGGCCCCGCCTCCACGGGCACGGCGACGATGTGCGCCGTCCCGTACTGCACACACAGGGCCTTGCCGAAGTCGCTGCCCATGACCAGGTACGAGCCCGCGTCCGAAGCCGGCTGCACCCCGCGCTCCTGCGCCAGCTCCGCCAGCGTCGGCACGGGCCGCCCCGGCTGGGCCTGCGCCCAGAAGAACGGGCCCATGTCCATCGGCAGACCGCCCACCATCAGGCTGTGCGCCACGACCGGCGGCACGCCCTGCCGCGACACGGCGGCCTGCTCGAACCGGAACAGCCCCGGTCCGAACGCCCCCGCCAGCTCCTGCGCCACACCCTCCGGCGGAACCGGCGGAACCGCCTGCACCTGCGGCAACGGCGCACGCACCGGCGCCGGCCGCGCGGGCCCGTCGGCCACCTGGTGCAACTCGCCCTGGTGCGCCAGCAACTGCTGCATGCCCTGCTGCCGGCTCGCGTGATCCGTACCGTACGGCGCGATCGACGTGATCCGCGCCTGCGGCCACTGCTCCCGGATCATCCGCGCACAGTACGCACCCGGCAGCTCGCACGACTCCAGCTCCGTGTGCAGCTCCAGCACCTGGTCCGGCGGCACGTTCATGCCCCGCAGCTCATGGAAGATCTGCCACTCCGGATGCGGCGTACCCGGCGCCGAACGCCGGATCAGCTGCTGCTCCGACCCGTCCTGCGCGCGGTAGCGGAGAACGGCCTGGTAGCCCGGGCCGACGGTCGGCTGACCGGGGGGCTGCTGGGGGTAGCCGTACGCCGGGGGCTGACCGGGCTGACCAGGCGCGGGCCGGCCCGGCTGACCGGGCGGCGGGATCGCACCCGGGGGCATGGGGGGCTGGGGGCCACCGGGACCGCCAGGGGGAGTCCCTGGACCGGCAGGTGGCATACCGGGGCCGCCCTGAGGCGCCCCCGGAACCCCGGCCGGCTGCGGCACGCCGGGAGCGGGCGGCGGCGGAGGCACACCGGGGCCGCCCACCGGGGGCGCCGACAGCACGGTCTCCGCATGGTGAACGGCACCCCGAGCCCCGCCCGAGGAACCCGGGGCACCAGGAGCACCCGGAGCACCGGGCATCCCCGGGGCGCCCGGAGGCTGCGGCGCGCCGGGGGCACCGGCACCCTGGGCGCCCGGAACACCGGGGGGCCCCGGAGGCTGCGGCGCACCCGGCATGCCCGGAGCGCCCGGAGCACCGGGCGGGCTGGGGATGCCGGGCGGATTCGGCACGCCAGGGGCGCCCGGCGCACCGGGCGGTCCCGGAGGCCCAGGAGGCTGCGGCGCGCCACCCATCTGGCTCGGGTCGGCCAGCACGGTAGCGGCGTGGTGCACCCCGCCCGGGGGCGTACCACCGGGCGTACCGGGCGGATTGGGGGCGCCCGGAGGCTGCGGCGCACCGGGCGCACCGGGCGGCGGCGGAACCCCCGGCCCCGCAGCACCCTCAGGCCCCTCGGGACCGAGCGCCGACACCAACTGCGTCGGAACGTACCCGCCCCCCGGAGCACCCGGCGTACCCGGAGCGGACGGCGGCGCAGGAGGCGTGCTCCCCGCACCCGGCACCCCTGGAGCTCCCGGAACCCCCGGCGGAGGCGGCGGCACCGCACCACCCCGCGGACGCGGCGGCGCCGCCTTGCTCGTCGCGGCGTCGGCGATGTCCCCGGCGTTCGGCGCGAGCGGCCGCGCCGGCGTCTCGGGACCGCCCTGCGGATAGCCGTAGGACGGCGCGGGCGGCGGCGTGGCACCCGGCGGCGGGCCAGGCGGCGCACCGGCACCCTGCGGATAGCCGTACGACGGCGCCCCCGGAGGCGCGGGCGGCGCCGGGGGCGTGTTCGCCTCGTCGAGCGCCGGCTCGATCGCCGTCGACGGAAGCTGGCTGCCGCCCGACATCAGCGCGGTCTTGGCGTCCGGCGGCGTGGCGTCGTCACCGCTCAACGGCGGCGCGAACACCGTCTCCGGCAACGGCACGGAACGATCCTCACCGGGACCGGGGTTGGTGTCCGTACCGGCCCAGGGAGTCGCCCCGTCAGGCACCCCCGGCACACTCGGCACCGGCGGCGGACCCGACGAAGCCCCGGCCGCAGGCACACCCGCAGCGGCACCCTCATCCGCACCACCGTCGGACTCCGCACCCGAACCCGAACCAGAACCAGAACCCGAGCCCGAACCCGCGTCCCGGCCCTGGATCCCCAGCTTGTCCGCCGCCTCCTGCAACCACTCCGGCGGCGTCAACAAGAACGACGTCTGATTCAGATCCACCCGAGCCGGAGCAGCCGGCACCGGCTCGGCGACCGCGTCCCCCCGGCCGTACTCCTCCTCGTACCGGCGAATCACCTCACCCACCGGCAACGACGGCCACAACGTGGCCTCCCCGCTGTCCCGGGCGATCACCAGCCGCTGCGCGCCGCCGTCCGAACGCGGCCCGTCCACACGGTCCTCGGCCCACACCACGAACCCGAGCCCGAACTCCCGCACCCGCACCTCACGATGCTGATACGACGGCACCTCACCGTTGATCCACTCTTCCGCACGCTCCTGCGCCTGCGCGAACGTCACCATCGCGAAGCTCACTCCCCCACAGCCGCGGCAGCAACGGGCACCGCACGCGCGAACCCACCGTCCACCATCAGATTCGCCACCGTCTCCAACTCCGGCGGAGACCCCGCCAGCCGGGACAGAAACGCGTCGAAGTCCTCACCGCACGGCACCAGCAGCCGCTCCACCCGCTCCGCCGGCGGCCACGAAGGATCCACGTCCCGCGCGTCGTCGTACGCGCAGAACCACACCGAACCCAGCCGCTCGCCCTTCACCTTCACGGCCAGCAACCCGCCCTGCACAAACCCGACACACAGGTAGTCCTTGGTCAGATGGTCCCGCAGACACTTGTTGACATACACCAGGTCGTTGACGGCCGCCTCGTCCCGCACCGTGAACAGCGGCTGATCGACCAGCAGCCCCAACTCCGCGTCCAGCGCCGTCCCCACCGGCGCACAACCGCCCGCAGCCTTCAAGAACGACCGATACGCACCCGGCAGCCGATACCCGAGATCCTCCTCGACCCCCAGCGCCTGCGCCTCCGTCACCGCCACACCCGACTTCGGCAGCCGGAAATGCGCCGGCCGCGTCTCCTGCAACGGCCGCGTCCCCCGCTTGTCGTGATCCACCGCCGACGTCGCGATCCCACCGTGATGCCGCAGCAACGCCTTCACCTCGACCGGAACCAACTCCAGCCGCCGCGAACCCACCACGTGATGCCACGTCCAGCCATGCGGCGTCGCCACCGCCGGGATCGTGTCCCACAACTCGTGCCCCGACGCCGCCAACGCCGCGTTCGCCGACACATAGTCCGTCAGCCGCAACTCATCGACACCGAAACCCTCCGGCGGCTCAGCGATCTCCGCCGCCGCCCGCGCGTACGGCGAGAAGTCGGGGTAACCACGCTCGTCAACCCGTACCCCTCTCGGGTGACGGGTCGCCCGAACCGGATCCGGGAAATGCACGACCTGCCCGGCGTAGGCCGCGTTCGGCGGCGCGGCTTGCTGCCCGAGCCGACCTGTCGTCATGGCGGTTGCCCCCTGCGGCGTTCTGATACGCGCCACCATGACCACTCTCGGTCACAACGCCACGTATCGACTGTCTCGTCTGCGTCCACGCGTCACCGCATGGAAAGCGGTGCCGACAGCCTATGCGGTACGACGACACCGGTCACCGGCACCGGTCAACAGCCCCTCCCCTCCCGTGACCAGCCGTCACCCCGCCGTGACAGCCCGCCCAAACCCGGGCGTGTCGCGACGCCCCAGCTTCCGCACCGGCCACGGCATTTGGCACTCTGTGACGTCCGAGAGCATGCCCGGGGGATGCTCGGGAGGGGATGATGAACATGAACGCGACGCAGACAGGCGCCCACGCGCCCAGGTCCGGCGACCCCCGCATCGGCTGGAGCGCCACCGAAACCCCGCACACACCCGCCCTCCTCCACCGCCGCGACGGCATACTCCCCACCGTCGCCGCCGCCCTCTCCGTCCGCGGCGCCACCCTCACCGGCACCGCCGCCCGCGGCGACCAGCCCCCACAGCTGCACCACCTCGTCCAGGACTTCCTCGACACCCTCACCAGCTCCGAACGCGACCGCTTCACCGGCCGCTGCGCCGAGACCATCCTCATCTCACGCCACATCGCCACCGCCGACGCCGCCCGCAGCAAACGCTCCGCCCGCAAACCCATGACCAACGGCGAAGCCCGCAAAGCCCTCAAACAGGCCAAACTCACCGCCCGCCGCATCCGCGAGGACGGCGACCCCCTCCACGGCAGCTTCGCCACCCCCTGCCGCGCCTGTACCGCACTCAGCGCCCACTTCGGCGTCCGCATCGTCGACCCGACAGCCAACGGCACCTGACCCACCGCACCACGAGCACACCACACGCACGACGAACGAAGGGCCGATGCAAGCCGACCGCACCTCCACCACCCGCTTCCCCGTCCCCGTCGACGCCGCCCTGCGCGCCGCCGGCTGGCAACCCGGACGCTGGGACATCAAGCAAGCCGAAATCTGGGCCGACGCCCTCCGCGAACACACCTCACCCGCCGGCCACACCCACGCCGTCTTCCCCGCCGCCGTAGAAGCCTGGGCCGAATTCGGCGGCCTCCACATCACCCCCACCGGCCCCGGCCGCCAGGTCGCCCCCGCCAACCTCCACTTCGACCCCCTCCACGGCCTCCACATGGCCCGCACCCTCGGCGACCTCGGCCGCGCCCTCGACACCGAGGTCTGCCCCCTCGGCGCCGAAACCGACACCCAGGCCCTCCTCGCCATCGACACCGAAGGCCGCATCTACGCCCTCGACCACACCGGCGACTGGTACCTCGGCCCCGACATCGACCAGGCCCTCGCCACCCTCGTCGCCGGCATAGAACCCGCACGACTCACCGCCGGCTGAACGGACTCCGACAGCGGCAGCAGGAGCGGGCGCAGGAGCAGGAGCGGGCGCAGGAGCAGGAGCAGGGTCGGCCGCAGGAACGGCAGCCGAAGCGGAAGCAGCCCCGCCCCTACTCCGCCGGAATCACCGCCGACACCCGAAAACCCCCCGCATCCGTCGGCCCCGACACAAACACCCCACCCAGCGCCGAGACCCGCTCCTTCATCCCCACCAGCCCATTACCCCCCGACGGCAACCGCACCGACGACGCCGACGACAACTCCGGCGGCGGCTCGTTCTCCACCTGCATCGCGATCTCCGACACCCGATGCGCAAGCCGCACGTACGTCTTCGCCCCCGCCGCATGCTTGTGGACGTTCGTCAACGCCTCCTGCACCACCCGGAACGCCGTCCGCTCGACCGCCGGCGCATACGACCGCGACTCCCCCTCCACCGACAGATCCACGACCATCCCCGCAGCCGCCGACTGCCCGATCAACGCATCCAACTCCGACAGACAAGGCCCCTCGCCGGCCCCCTCGTCCTGACCATCCCGACCCCGATCAGCCGCCGCGGCCGCAGCAACCCCCACAGCCACCAACGGCACCACAGCCCCCGGCGACCGATCCGCCCCCCGCGCACCCCCACTGCGCAGCACCCCGAGCATCTCCCGCAACTCGGTCAACGCCTGCCGCCCCATGTCCCCCACCAACACGGCATTCCGCACCGCCTTGTCGGGATCCTTCCGAGCCACAGCCTGCAACGCCGCCGAATGCACCACCATCAGACTCACCCGGTGCGCGACGACGTCATGCATCTCCCGCGCGATACGCGTCCGCTCCTCGTTCCGCGCCCACTCCGCACGCTCCTCCGCCCGCTCGGCCAACAACTGAAGCTCCCGCTCCAGACTGTCCGCCCGCTCCCGCAAACTCTCCATCAACCGCCGCCGGGCCCCCACATACAGCCCCAGCAGCAAAGGAGGCGCGGTCACCCCCAGGGCGGTGCTGACCGAGGCGAACGGAATCACCCAGTCCCCGACGGTCAGATTCCCCCGCCCCACGTCCTCCCGCACCCACACGAACGTCACGATCAGCATCCCGACGAACGACATCCCCGCCAGCGAGGCGATGATCCGCCGCGGCAACTCGGTCGCGGCGAGGGTGTACAGGCCGACGATGCCCAGCAGGATCCCCATCTGGGCCGGCATCACGGCAATCGACACCAGCACGACGGCGATGGGCCACCGACGCCGCAACACCAGCACCGACCCCGCCAGAACCCCGAACACCACCCCCGCGGCCTCCGGAATCCCCGCATCCCGCGCGAACAGAACCCCCTCAAAACCGCACTCCACCGCGGACGCCACGCCCAGACTCACGTCCAGCACGGCACTACGCACCCTGCCCCACCACCACGGCCCCGCCCTCGGTGGCGACGCCTCTGCGTGGGCTTCCCCCGTCGTGGTCATGCCTCCAGCCTACGGGCGCCCGCCCCCCGTTTTCCGGTGACTTTTGGGGACTGGCCTACACCACACTCCGTAACCGAACGTAAGCGAAACCGCCCGATATCCCTCGAACTGCTGAATCGCACACCGTTCGACCTCGGAACCGATCATTCCGGCTGGACGGTATGCCCATGGCGCATCCACAGGGCAAATACGCCGACTTCGAGGGGCTGCGGGAGCGGGCGGTGGCGCTGCGGCGGCAGGGTTACAGCCTTCGACAGATCCGCGACGAGCTGAAGATCTTCAACAACGACATCCTCAACCAGCTGGTGAAGGGGGAGCCGCCGCCGGAATGGACGAAGCGACCGAACGCGAAAGACGACCTCAAGGCGAAGGCACGGGAGCTACGACTCCAGGGCTGGACGTACGACCAGATCGAGGTGGAGCTGGGCTGTTCGAGGAGCTCGGTGTCGCTGTGGGTGCGGGATCTACCGAGGCCCAAGCCTCGCTACACGCCGGAGGAACAGCGGGCCCTCATGCAGGAAGGGCTAGCAAAACGGCGCGCGGCGGACAACGAGGAACGGAAGAAGACCAAGCTCGGAGCTCGCCAGGAGATCGACGAGCTGACGGACCGCGACCTCTTCATGGCAGGGGTCGCCCTGTACTGGGCCGAGGGATCCAAAAGCAAGCCCTACGACCGCCGAGAGCGCGCCATCTTCGTCAACAGCGACCCGGGCGTGATCCAGACCTACCTTGCTTGGCTGGACCTGCTCGATGTGGATCGTGAGCGGCTGCACTTTCGCCTGCTCATCCACGAGTCGGCGGATGTCGAAGCCGCACACCGGTTCTGGGCGGAGATCGCCGACGTCGACGTCTCGATCTTCGCCAAGCCGACGCTCAAGAAGCACAACCCGAAGACCGTCCGCAAGAACACCGGCGACGATTACCACGGCTGCCTGGTCATCGGCGTGGCACACAGCGCCGGCTTGTACAACCGCATCGAGGGCTGGTGGAGCGGCATCGTGTCCCACTCGCAATCACGTCTCCGGTAAGGTCTGAGTCGCTGTCCCCCGTGGTGTAACTGGCAGCACACTAGATTTTGGATCTAGCAGGACAAGGTTCGAATCCTTGCGGGGGAGCCACAGCACACAAGACCTCAGTTCGGGCCCTGACTGCCAAGTCAGGGCCCGCTCTCATGTCCCCCACAAAACACCCCGGTATCCTGCGGATGTCACCCACCCCCTCCACAGCCGAAGGGCATCCCGTGAGCGCCATTCGCCCGGCAGCCGTCGTCGTTCTCGCAGCGGGTGAGGGCACCCGTATGAAGTCGGCCACACCCAAGGTCCTGCACGAGCTCTGCGGACGCAGTCTCGTGGGTCATGTGCTGGCCTCCGCCCGTGAGTTGCAGCCCGAGAACCTGGTCGTGGTCGTGGGGCACGCGCGGGAGAAGGTCTCCGCGCACCTCGGTGAGATCGACCCCGGTGTGCGGACCGCCGTGCAGGCGGAGCAGAACGGTACGGGGCATGCCGTACGGATGGCCCTGGAGGAGCTCGGTGGCACCGTGGACGGGACCGTCGTGGTCGTCTGTGGCGACACCCCCCTTCTCACCGGCGAGACACTGACCCGTCTCGCCGCGACGCACTCCGCCGACGGCAACGCCGTGACCGTGCTGACCGCCGAGGTCCCGGACGCGACGGGGTACGGGCGGATCGTGCGGGACGGTGCGTCCGGTGCGGTGACGGCGATCGTCGAGCACAAGGACGCGACCGAGGCGCAGCGGGCGATCCGGGAGATCAACTCCGGGGTGTTCGCCTTTGACGGGCAGTTGCTCGCGGACGCGCTCGGCAAGGTGCGTACGGACAACAGTCAGGGCGAGGAGTACCTGACCGACGTCCTCGGCATTCTGCGTGAGGCCGGGCATCGTGTCGGTGCTTCCGTCGCCGCCGATCACCGCGAGATCGCCGGGATCAACAACCGTGTGCAGCTCGCCGAGGCCCGGCGGATCCTGAACGACCGGTTGCTGACGGCCGCCATGCTGGCCGGCGTCACCGTGGTCGATCCGGCGACGACCTGGGTCGATGTGGCGGTGACCTTCGAGCAGGATGCCGTTGTCCATCCCGGTACGCAGTTGCAGGGCTCGACGCATCTCGGTGAGGGTGCGGAGGTCGGTCCCAACAGCCGGCTGAAGGACACGCGGGTGGGTGCGGGGGCGCGGGTGGACAACACGGTGGCCGACGGTGCTGTCGTGGGGGCGCAGGCGACGGTGGGTCCGTACGCCTATCTGCGGCCTGGGACCCGTCTCGGGGCGAAGGGCAAGATCGGTACGTACGTCGAGACCAAGAACGCGTCCATCGGTGAGGGGACGAAGGTGCCTCACCTCTCGTATGTCGGTGATGCGACGATCGGTGATTTCTCGAACATCGGTGCCGCGAGTGTCTTCGTGAACTATGACGGACAGGACAAACACCACACGACGGTCGGCTCGCACTGTCGTACCGGTTCGGACAACATGTTTGTGGCGCCTGTCACGGTCGGGGACGGCGCGTACACCGCGGCGGGCTCTGTGATCACGAAGGATGTGCCGCCCGGTTCGTTGGCTGTGGCACGCGGTCAGCAGCGGAATATCGAGGGTTGGGTGGCTCGTAAGCGTCCGGGCAGTGCGGCTGCGAAGGCGGCTGAGGCGGCTTCTCGGCAGGTCGAGAGCGAGGACTGACCGGAAACGGGTGCGCCAAACACGGCGTACCGTGATAAGTGCACACCCTGTTGAGACACCTCTGAGGAGACAGCTGTGACCGGGATCAAGACGACCGGCGAGAAGAAGTTGATGTTCTTCTCCGGCCGCGCCCACCCCGAGCTTGCCGAGGAGGTCGCCCAGCAGTTGGGTGTCGGGGTCGTCCCGACGAAGGCCTTCGATTTCGCCAACGGTGAGATCTATGTCCGTTATCAGGAGTCGGCGCGTGGTGCTGACTGCTTTGTGATTCAGAGCCACACGGCTCCGATCAATCAGTGGATCATGGAGCAGTTGATCATGATCGACGCGCTGAAGCGTGCGTCGGCGCGCTCCATCACGGTGATCGTTCCGTTCTACGGTTACGCGCGGCAGGACAAGAAGCACCGTGGGCGTGAACCGATTTCGGCGCGTCTGATCGCGGATCTGATGAAGACGTCGGGTGCGGACCGGATCCTGACGGTGGATCTGCACACGGATCAGATTCAGGGTTTCTTCGACGGGCCGGTCGATCATCTCTTCGCGCTGCCGTTGCTCGCGGACTACGTGGGCCGCAAGGTCGACCGGGAGAAGTTGACCGTGGTGTCTCCGGACGCCGGTCGGGTGCGGGTGGCGGACCGTTGGTGTGACCGGCTCGGTGCTCCGCTGGCGATCGTGCACAAGCGGCGGGACAAGGACGTCGCGAACCAGGTGACGGTTCACGAGGTCGTGGGTGAGGTCAAGGGCCGGGTGTGTGTGCTGGTCGACGACATGATCGACACGGGTGGGACGATCTGTGCGGCCGCTGATGCGCTGTTCGCGCACGGTGCGGAGGACGTGATCGTCACCGCGACGCACGGTGTGCTCTCCGGGCCCGCCGCGGACCGGTTGAAGAACTCGCGGGTGAGTGAGTTCGTGTTCACGAACACGCTGCCGACGCCGGGTGAGCTGAGCCGGGATCTGGACAAGCTGACGGTGTTGTCGATCGCGCCGACGATCGCGAGTGCGGTGCGTGAGGTGTTCGAGGACGGTTCGGTGACGAGCTTGTTCGACGAGCAGTAGAGCTCCGCCGTAAAGATCCTTTTGGGTGCGGCCTCCCTCTGCGAGTAGACTGCTTCAGTTGCTCGGCGAGGGAGGCCGCACCTGTTGGTTCAGGTGTCGGTGGTCCGTTATCGACGCGCTCTTCGTAGCAGGCCGTTCGTGGCCGGGTGACCACGTCCGTCTCTAGTTCTACGAGGAGTGATCCGTATGTCCGAGGTCAAGATCTCCGCTGAGACCCGTACCGAGTTCGGTAAGGGTGCCGCCCGTCGTATCCGTCGTGACAGCAAGGTTCCCGGTGTGCTGTACGGGCACGGTGCGGAGCCGCTGCACCTCACGCTTCCCGGTCATGAGCTGCTGCTCGCGCTGCGTACGCCGAACGTTCTGATCGCGCTGGACATCGACGGCAAGTCGACCGAGCTGGCGATCCCGAAGGCTGTGCAGCGTGACCCGCTGAAGGGCTTCCTGGAGCACGTGGACCTGCTGCTGGTGAAGCGCGGCGAGAAGGTCACGGTCGAGATCCCGGTGCACACCGAGGGCGAGCTGGCTCCGGGTGGCAACCTGCTGGAGCACGTGCTGAACGCGCTGCCGGTCGAGACCGAGGCCACGCACATCCCCGAGTCGGTCACGGTGTCCGTGGAGGGTCTGGAGGCCGGTGCCTCGATCCTGGCCAAGGACATCACGCTGCCGAAGGGCACCACGCTGGCCGTCGAGGAGGACGCTGTGGTCCTTCAGGTCCTGGCTTCGCAGGCCGAGGAGGCCGCGGAGGGTGAGGCCGCCGAGGGCGGGGAAGTCGCCGAGGCCTGATCCTCGCTGTCATCGGTTGGTCGGCCGCTGTTCCCGTGCGGGGCAGCGGCCGACGCCTGTCACTCAGGCTTGCCTCGCGATGTTCGCGCCAGGCACCCCCGCGGACCGGCGTTTCTGCTGGGGGTCCGGGGGCCCGCGGCGGAGCCGCCGATGTCGCAGCCCCCGGGAAAGCACAGCAAGGAGACGTGGACGTGACTACCGGCGCCAATGACCCGTGGCTGATCGTGGGCCTCGGCAATCCCGGGCCCGAGTACGCCATGAACCGGCACAACATCGGGTTCATGGTGGCCGATCTGCTGGCCGATCGGCTCGGGGGGAGGTTCAAGCGGGCGGGCCGGGCTCAGGCGCAGGTGGTGGAGGGCCGTATCGGTCCGCCGGGGCCGTTGAACCGGCGGGTGATTCTCGCGAAGCCGATGTCGTACATGAACCTCTCGGGCGGGCCGGTGAACGCCCTGCGCGAGTTCTACAAGGTGCCGCTCGCGAACATCGTTGCGATCCATGACGAGTTGGACATCGACTACGGCACACTGCGGCTGAAGCTCGGCGGCGGTGACAACGGGCACAACGGCCTGAAGTCGATGACGAAGGCGATGGGTGCCGACTACCACCGGGTGCGGTTCGGCATCGGGCGCCCTCCCGGTCGTATGCAGGTCGCGGACTTTGTGCTCAAGGACTTCTCCTCGGCGGAGCGCAAGGAGTTGGACTATTTCGTGGACCGGGCGGCGGATGCGGTGGAGTGTCTGGTGATCGAGGGGTTGGAGCGGGCGCAAAGCACGTACAACTCGTGACTTGTCCGGCTGGTTGGCCGGGCCGAGGTTGACCGGGCGTAGGGGCATGGCCAAGGATCGCGGCCATGCCTTCTGCCGTTGTCTCCAGTCAGGGCGCTTTCATGGCGCTGCGGTTCGGGCGGTTCGCGGCGATGGGTACGGTCGCGGTGCTGATTCTGATCGCGGGTGTGTGGGCGTCGTGGGGCAATGCGCAGCATGTGATGCTCACGAAGGGCCGGGAGAGCGGCACGATCAAGGTGACGCGGTGTGGTGCGGACACGTGCAGTGGGCCGTACACGCCGATTTCGGCGGGGTCGCGGGCGCGCGGTGCGGTGGTCATCGACAAGAGCGTGGCGGTGCGCGGGGGGCAGACGTACACGGTGGTGGTGAAGCCGGGCAGTGACGACGTGGTGCGGTCCGGGCCGGCGGGTGTTCTCTATGCGTGGGTTCCGCTGGGTGGCGCGTTGTTGCTGGCGTCGGTGGTCGTGGCGGGTGGGCTGCGACGGACGCGGGTGGCGTGGGTGCTGGCGGGGTCGGGGGTCGCGTTGCTGACGGCGGCGTTCGTGACGATCTGAGGTTCTCGGCGTTCTCCGTTTCTGTGGAGGATCCGTGTGTTGTCTGTTCGTGATTGACCAGGGGTCAGTGCGGGCTGGATGCTGAGCCGCCCCCTCCACATCTTCCCGTTCCTTCTCGAAGATGGACTACTGCCTCATGCGTACCCTCAACCGCGTCGGCGCTCTGTCCGCCGTCGCCGCGGCAGCCGTGCTCTGCGTTCCGGCCGCCGCCCACGCCACCGGTTCCGGTGGCGACACGTACACGGTGCAGCTGCGTCAGGAGCTGCCGCGTACCTCGACCACCGATGACGGCGGTGCCCCGCAGCAGGGCCGGGGCGAGTGCCCCGGCGTTCCGGAGGGGCAGGACGGCTGGCACTTCGTGCTGCCGGGGAACTCGACGGACTTCGTGAAGCTGACGGTGTCCTTCGAGCCGGGTGGGCAGCAGGTGGTGACGGACTTCGGTCCGCCGTCCGACAAGCACGCCTACGTGGCCTCGCAGCCGGGCGCGGAGCTCACCTCCGCGGTGGCCGAGGTGCGCGGCGGTGAGCTGGAGCTGTTCAACCTGTCGCACACCTGCCCCGCGACGGATGGCGGGACGCCCAGCGCGACGCCCGGCACGCCGGATCCGACCAACGGCGGCGAGGAGACCGGCCCCGCCGAGGAGCCGACGCAGGGCGAGTCCGCCGAGGCCTCCGAAACCTCCGAGGAAGCGGCTCCCGCCGTCTCCTCTTCTCCGTCCACTCAGGGCGGCGGCAGCGAGGGCGACCTCGCGGAGACGGGCAACGGTGCGCCGGTGGGCCTGCTGTCGGCGGCCGCGGCCGCGCTGCTCGCCGCGGGCGGTTACCTGGCGTTCCGTCGCCGTAAGGCCTGATCAGCGACATAAGGGTGCCCCCGTGCTCGTACGAAGCACGGGGGCACCCTCGGTTCCGGCCGGTCAGCCGGTGTTGCGCAGGCCGGCGGCCACGCCGTTCACGGTGAGCAGCAGGGCGCGGGCAAGCAGCGGGTCGGCTGTCTCTCCTGCGGCCGCTGCGTCGCGCTGGCGCTTGAGCAGGGTGACCTGGAGGTAGGAGATGGGGTCCAGGTAGGCGTCGCGGATGGCGAAGGTCTGCTTGAGGACCGGCGCCGCGTCGAGGAGTTCCTGCTCGCCGGTGACCTTGAGGACCTCGGCGACGGTGAGTTCGTGTTCGGCGCGGATGGTGTCGAAGACGTGCTTGAGGTGGTCGGGGACGAGGGTGTCGACGTAGTGGGCGGCAATCCGCAGGTCGGTCTTGGCGAGCGTCATCTCGACGTTGGAGATGAAGTTGCGGAAGAAGTGCCACTCTTCGTGCATCTCGTCGAGCACGGTGTCGAGGCCGGCCTCGCGCAGGGCCTTCAGGCCGGAGCCGACGCCGAACCAGCCGGGGACGATCTGCCGGGACTGGGTCCAGCCGAACACCCACGGGATGGCGCGCAGGCCGTCGAGCGAGACGCCCGAGCCGGGGCGACGGGAGGGCCGTGAGCCCAGGTGCAGGTCGGCAAGCTGGTCGACCGGCGTGGAGGCGAGGAAGTACGTCGGCAGGTCCGGGTCCTCGACGAGCTTGCGGTACGCGGCGTGGGCGGCGTCGCTGACGACGTCCATGGCGGCGTCCCAGCGGGCGAGTGCCTCGACGGACTGGCGGGGTGCGGTGTGCAGGGCGGAGGCCTGGAGGGTGGCCGCGACGGTCAGCTCGAGGTTCTCGCGGGCCAGGGACGGCACGAGGTACTTGTCGGAGATGACCTCGCCCTGTTCGGTGACCTTGATCTCGCCTTCGAGGGTGCCCCAGGGCTGGGCGAGGATCGCGTCGTGGGAGGGACCGCCGCCGCGGCCGACGGTGCCGCCGCGGCCGTGGAAGAGCCGCAGCCGGACGCCGTAGCGGTGGGCGACGTCGCGCAGGCGGCGCTGGGCGCGGTGGATCTCCCACTGTGAGGTGGTGATGCCGCCGAACTTGGAGGAGTCGGAGTAGCCGAGCATGACCTCCTGGACGTCGCCGCGCAGGGCCACGAGCCTGCGGTACGACGGGTCGGAGAGCATGTCCTCCAGGATGGTGTCGGCGGCCTTGAGCTCGTCGGTGGTCTCCAGGAGCGGGACGATGCCGATCTTGGCCCAGCCGGCGTGCAGGTCGATGAGGCCGGCCTCGCGGGCGAGGACGGCGGCGGCGAAGACGTCGTCGGCGCCCTGGCACATGGAGATGATGTACGACTCGATGACCTCGGGTCCGAAGACGGCGAGGGCCCGCTTGACGGTCTGGAACACGCCGAGGGTCTTCTCGCCGGCCGCGTCCACGGGTGCGGGGGTGGGGGCGAGGGGCCGGCGCGAGCGGAGCTCCTTGGCCAGCAGCTTGGCGCGGTAGTCGCGGGGCATGTCGGCGTAGCGCCAGGACTCCTCGCCGAGGCGGTCGAAGAGCTGGCCGAGGGCGTGGTGGTGGGCGTCGGCGTGTTCGCGGACGTCCATGGTGGCGAGCTGGAGGCCGAACGCGGACAGGGTGCGGATGGTCCGGTTCATGCGGCCGTCGGCGAACAGCCCGCCTCGGTGTTCGCGCAGGGACGTCTGGATCAGGGTGAGGTCCTGGAGCAGCTCGCCGGTGCCGAGGTAGTCGCGTCCGGCTTCGTGCGGGATGCCCTTGGCGAGGCGGAGCTTGGTGTTCTCCAGCTTCTGCCGGATGCAGGTGGCCTTGAGCCGGTAGGGCTCCTCGGCGTTGAGGCGCTTGTAGCGGGGACTGATCTCGGGGAGGGCTTCGAGGTCGGCCTGGAGGGAGTCGAGGAGTTCCTGGGTGGCGCCGGTGTAGCGGATGGAGTTCGACAGGAAGCCGCGCAGCTCGTCGATCATCTCCAGGGCGTCGTTGATGCCGTGTTCGTGCTGGAGGATGAGCACGTCCCAGGTCACCTGGGGGGTGACGTTGGGGTTGCCGTCGCGGTCGCCGCCGATCCAGGTGCCGAAGGTGAGGGGGCGGGTGGCGTCGGGCAGCTTGTAGCCGACGCGCTCCAGTTCCGCGGTGAGGTCCTCCAGGACGTCGCCGACGGCTCCGGCGTGGAGTTCGTCGAGGTAGTAGATGGCGTTGCGGGCCTCGTCGGCGGGCTCGGGGCGTACGACGCGGAGCTCGTCGGTCTGCCATACGAGGTCGATGTTCTCGGCCAGTCGGGTGTCATGGCGGCGGCGGTCGCCTTCGAGGACCGGGGTCTCCAGGAGGGCGGCGACACGCCGGAGCTTGTTGAGGACGGAGCGGCGGGCGGCCTCGGTGGGGTGCGCGGTGAAGACGGGGCGCACGTTGAGGTGCTGGATCGTCTGGCGCAGGTGCTCGGGGTCGGCGTCCTTCAGCCGGTCGGCCGTACGGGCGAGGAGGCCGCCCTCGGCGGCGCGGCGGGCGCGCAGCTCGCGGCCGCGGTGGACCTGTTCGGTGACGTTGGCCAGGTGGAAGTAGGTGGAGAAGGCGCGGACCAGCTTGGCCGCGGTGTCCAGCTCCGTGCCGCGCAGCAGCTCGGCGGCGGCTTCGCCGTCCTCTCGGGTGAGGCGGCGGACCTTCTCGACGAGCTCCAGCAGCTCCGGGCCCTCCTGGCGGACGAGGGTCTCGCCGAGGAGGTCACCCAGTCGGCGGATGTCGGCACGCAGTTCGCTGCTGGTCATCTGAGACACGGTCTGGTCGTCGGCACTGCTCACAGGTGCGGCTCCTTGCAGTGTTGAAGCTCGTCCGGGAGGGGAACCCGGCGCCTGGGGCCGCGCGGCTGGGCCGCTTACGGCTCCTGACATCCGGGAAGAATTCAGAGCGGACCGCGCTGTCCGACCGCCTCCAAGGATAGGTGTCCATGCGGACGCGCAGTCTCTCGGGCTCTTGCCGCCGGGCGACGCACTGCCATACTTACGATGCCGTAGGTTACGGAACCGTAGGGACCGATGTAACGGAACCTGGGAACAGTTCCAGCGACCCGGCACCTGCCACAACCCTCGAAACCCCACAGGGGACGCCCATGACCACGAGCTCCGATGTGATCGAAGACGCCCCGAAGGCGAACGACGACACCCGACTCCCCTCAGCCACGCTCGGCGGCGAGAAGAAGGGGTCGCTCGAGCAGTTCGCGCTCCTTCTCTTCATCGTCGTCCCGTTCCTGGCACTTGCCGCCGCGGTGCCGCTGGCGTGGGGCTGGGGCGTGAGCTGGCTGGACCTCGGTCTGCTGGTCTTCTTCTACTTCTTCGCCTGCCATGGCGTCACGATCGGCTACCACCGCTACTTCACCCACGGTTCCTTCAAGGCGAAGCGTCCGCTGCGCATCGCGCTCGCCGTCGCGGGCTCGATGGCGGTGGAGGGCCCGCTGGTCCGCTGGGTCGCCGACCACCGCAAGCACCACAAGTTCTCCGACGCGGAGGGTGACCCGCACTCGCCGTGGCGTTACGGGGAGACCGTGCCGGCACTGATGAAGGGCCTGTGGTGGGCGCACATCGGCTGGATGTTCGACGAGGAGCGGACGCCGCAGGACAAGTACGCGCCGGATCTGATCAAGGACCGGGCGATCCGCGGGATCTCCCGTCAGTTCATCTGGTGGACGGTGCTGTCGCTGGCCCTGCCGGCGCTGATCGGCGGTCTGGTGACGATGTCGTGGTGGGGCGCGTTCACGGGTTTCTTCTGGGGCTCGCTGGTGCGGGTGGCTCTGCTGCATCACGTGACGTGGTCGATCAACTCGATCTGCCACGCGGTGGGCAAGCGTCCGTTCAAGTCGCGTGACCGTTCGGGCAACGTGTGGTGGCTGGCGGTCCTGTCGTGCGGCGAGTCCTGGCACAACCTGCACCACGCCGACCCGACGTCCGCGCGGCACGGTGTGGAGCGCGGGCAGATCGACTCCTCCGCGCGGATCATCCGCTGGTGCGAGATGTTCGGCTGGGCGTACGACGTGCGCTGGCCGTCACGCTCGCGTATCGATTCACGCCGGAACGCCGAGGAAGGCGGCTCCCGGCGCCGGAAGGAGCCTGCCAAGGCGGCATGATTGACGCCGTGGCGACCGACTCCAGCAGTACCCCCAGCAACGACAAGCCCCGGCGGACGCGCCGTACCCGGATGACCGGTGCGGAGCGGCGCCAGCAGTTGCTGGAGATCGGCCGCACCCTGTTCGCCGCGAAGGGTTTCGAGGGCACCTCGGTGGAGGAGATCGCGGCGAAGGCCGGGGTCTCCAAGCCGGTGGTGTACGAGCACTTCGGCGGCAAGGAGGGGCTGTACGCGGTGGTGGTGGACCGTGAGATGCGCCGCCTGCTGGACATGGTGACCAGTTCGCTGACGGCCGGCCACCCGCGTGAGCTGTGCGAGCAGGCGGCGTTCGCGCTGCTGGACTACATCGAGGAGTACACGGACGGTTTCCGCATCCTGGTCCGTGACTCGCCCATCCCCCAGTCGACGGGTACCTTCGCCTCGCTGATCTCCGACATCGCGACCCAGGTGGAGGACATCCTGGGCCGCGAGTTCAAGAGCCGCGGCTTCGACCCCAAGCTGGCCCCGCTGTACGCGCAGGCTCTGGTCGGGATGGTCGCCCTGACCGGCCAGTGGTGGCTGGACGTCCGCCGCCCGAAGAAGGCGGAGGTGGCGGCGCATCTGGTGAACCTGGCGTGGCACGGGCTGGACGGGCTGGAGGCGAAGCCGCGGTTGATAGGGCACCGCAAGAGCTGACGCGCCGGGCGCCCGCCATGTCCGTTACTTGAGGGGCGCCCTCAGTGCTTGAAGGTGTCCTTTCCCTTCTCCTTCGCCTGCCGGGCGTCGCCCTTCATCTGGTCGGCCTTGCCCTCGGCGGTCATCCGCTCGTTGCCGGCCATACGGCCCATGGCTTCCTTGGCCTTTCCCCTGACCTGTTCCTTCTTGGCCCGGGTCTTTTCTTCCTTCGCCACGGTACTCACTCCTCCCGAGGCTGGACGTCGGGGTCATCGATCGGGTGACCCTGCGCCGGCCCACTCAAACGGCGACCAAGGGGTGGGGCCCTTTGAACATGCCGAAGGTCCCGGTCAGCGAGGCCGGGCCCGAGCCGGAGGACCTCGTCCGGCGCGTGATCGAAGATCTCGAAGACGCGTTGGCAGTCGCCGACCAGCGGCGACGCAAGGCCGAGGCCGCGCCCTCGGTGAGGGCATGCCGCACGAGGAGGTCAGGCGCGTGCCGGTGCTGGGCCGGTGAGGTCCCGCCGCCGGCCGAGCACGGCACGTGAGCGCGAGCGCGGCGCGTGAGCGCGTTGGTCAACCGGCCGGTTCCAGGAACTCCAGCCGGTTCCCGACAGGGTCGTAGGAGAAGAACCGCTTGTGCCCCGGCAGGTGCTCGTCCCAGGTGACGGCGGCTCCCCGGGCCGCCAGTCGGGCGGCGTACGTCTCGATCGCGGTGACCCGCAGCCCGGGGTGGGCCTTCCTGGCGGGCCGGAAGTCCTCCTCGATGCCGAGATGCAGCTGCACGGGTCCCGTCTGGAACCAGCAGCCCCCGCGCGCGGCGAGCACGGGCGGCTTGGGGATCTCCGTCATCCCGAGGACATCGACGTAGTACGTCCGTAGCCGCTCCTCCGATCCGGGCGGGGCCGCGAGCTGGACGTGGTCGACGGCGGTGATCATCACGCCTCCCTGCGGGCCACGGCGAAGATCCGCCGGAACGGGAAGGGTGTGCCGTGCGCCCCGGCCGGATAGGCCGCGCGCAGGGCGTCGCGATAGTCGCCGAGGAAGGCGTCCCGCGCCTCGGGGTCGTCGGCGAGGGCGGTGAGGACCGGTCGCAGGCCCGTCCCCTTCACCCAGTCCAGCACCGGGTCGTCACCGGTCAGGAGGTGGACGTACGTCGTCTCCCACACGTCCGCCGCGCAGCCCAGGTCGGCCAGCGCGGCCAGGTAGTCCCGTGGGGCGAGGACGGCGTCGTCGTGGCGCAGGGTGTCGGTGAGGCCGTGGCGGTGGGCGAGGTCGCGCATCAGGCGGTGGCTGGGGGCGTCGAAGTTGCCGGGGACCTGGAAGGCGAAGGTGCCGCCCGGCCGCAGGCCCCGCACCCAGGCGCCGAAACGCTCCGCATGGTCCGGCACCCATTGCAGCGTGGCGTTGCTGACGATCAGGTCGTACGGCTCCTCGGGCGTCCAGGTCCGTACGTCGGCGTGGGCGAAGTCGAGACGGCCGCCACCCGGGGTCGGGCCCTCGTGCTCGACGTGGGCCTTGTCGAGCATCTCGGCAGAGTTGTCGTAGCCGGTGATGTGGGCGCCGGGCCAGCGTTCGGCGAGCAGGGCGGTGACGTTGCCGGGACCGCAGCCGAGGTCGGCGATGCGGGGCCGGTCGCCGGGGAGGTCGGGGACCTGGGCGAGGAGGTCGGTGAAGGGGCGGGCTCGGTGGCCGGCGTGACGCAGGTACTGGGCGGGGTCCCAGGTGGGGGCGGCTGGCATGGGGGGCCTCCTGACGGTCGCTCGTTCTCCAGCCTGCCCTCCTGGATATCTTGACGTCAAGAGACTTCACGTCGACACAACCACTACACTGATCGTCATGGAGGACGAGGTCGATCGGCTGGTCGCAGCGTGGCGCCGGGAGCGCCCTGACCTCGACGTGGAACCGCTCGAGGTACTCAGCCGGGTCAGCAGACTGGCCCGGCATCTGGACCGCGCACGGCGGCTCGCCTTCTCCGAGCACGGCCTGGAGCCCTGGGAGTTCGACGTACTGACCGCGCTCCGGCGGGCCGGGACGCCCTACCAGCTCTCCCCGGGCCAGCTCCTGACCCAGACCCTGGTCACCTCGGGCACGATGACGAACCGCATCGACCGCCTGGCCAAGAAGGGCCTGGTGGAACGCCTCCCCGACCCCAGCGACCGACGCGGAGTACTGGTCCGCCTCACCCCCGAGGGCCGCGACCGCGCCGACCAGGCCCTGGCCGGGCTCCTGGACCAGGAACGCGCGATCCTCGCGGAGCTCTCCCGAGCCCAGCGAGGCGAACTGGCCGGCCTGCTGCGGCAGCTGACGGCACCGTTCGACAACATTCCCGGCTAGGGCGAGAGGCCCGGCGCCACATGCGGGCGCGCAGGCGCCGCCGACGAGCCCGGACGGACGGGACACAGGCTTGCCTGGTGGACCAGGAACGCGCGATCCTCGCCGAGCTCTCCCGAGCCCAGCGAGGCGAACTGGCCGGCCTGCTGCGGCAGCTGACGGCACCGTTCGACAACATTCCCGGCTAGGGCGAGAGGTCCGGCGCCACATGCGGGGCGTGCTGGTGCCGCCGACGAGCCCGGACGGACGGGGCACTGGCTTGCCTGGTGGACAAGGAGTGCGCGCGATCCTCGCCCGAGCTCTCCCGAGCCCAGCGCGGTGGCCGGGCGGGGCTGCCGGGTTGTCCGAGCCGCTACGTTCGACGACATCCGTGGACAGCCCGAGCGGCCCTCCGGGGCCGGCATGGCGAACACGCCTCGCGGACGACGAGGGTGGCCGGCGACCACACCACCCAAGCCTTCGCCCCCCCACCGACGCGGCCACCGCCCCTCCGGAACGCGGCGCATCCCAGTGGCTGGAACGCCTGGCTGGAACGCCTCCCCCGTACCCCAGCACCCGGCGCGACCTATTCGCCCAGCTCAGAAACCAGGGCCGGTCCGCCCAGCTACGCCAGTTGACCGCCCCGCTCCACAACATCCCCGGTCAGATCCACCGGCCCCACCCCCGCCCGGCGCGCGAGCGCGACCGCGGCGAGGGTTGAGTGGACGCCCAGTTTGCCCAGGACGTTCTGCATGTGGGTGCGGACGGTGTGCGGGGAGAGGTAGAGGCGTTCGGCGACGGCCTTGCGGCCCAGGCCCGCGACCATGCAGCGCAGGACTTCGCGTTCGCGTGGGGTCAGGGACTCCACGAGGCGTTCGCTCTCGGTGCGGTGTTTGCGTGCGGCCGTCAGCTCGCGCAGGACGCCCGTGAGCAGGGCGGGCGGCAGATGGGTCTCGTCGCGCAGCACCCCGCGGATGACAGTGAGGAGCCGGGAGAGGGAGCAGTCCTTTGCCACCCAACCGGAGGCCCCGGCCTGGAGAGCGAGCGCGGCCCGGCGCGGATCGTCCTTCTCGGCGAGGACGACGATCCGTACCGCGGGCTGCGCGGTACGTACCCCGGCGACGAGCGAGATGCCGTCGACAAGCCCGTCCTCGCTCACCTCCTGGACCGGCACGGCGGGACGGATGCCCTGGACGTTGCCGCCCAGGTCGGCGTCGACGAGGAGCACGTCGAACCGGCGCCCCTCGGCGGCCGCGCGCTCCAGGCTGCGCAGCGCCGCCGGACCGCTGCCGGCCGCGGAGACGTCGACGTCGGGCTCGGCCGCCAGGGCGGCGGCGAGCGACTCGGCGAAGATGCGATGGTCGTCGACGACCAGGACTCGGATGCGAACCACGAAACCCCCTTCCCCAAGCTCCGAAGAGCAGGGGATACCCCATCGTCATGAGGACGACACCGGGAGACGAACACCGTCGCGGGCACGACGCCAGAAGCGCGGATGGCCGCACGGCCGCCGCCGTGCAGAAACTGCTACCCCCACTTCGGGCGTCGAACCCGACCTGTCTCGCCCCCTGATCAGCACCGGCCCCCACCGGTGCCGTTCATCAGAGTACGGCCGGGGGGCAGGAGCGGAAGGTAATTTGCAGAACTGGTTGGCCGACGCGTTTATGGTGAGCCGCATGTTTCGTCTGGAGACAGAAGTCGACAAATCACGGCAGGATCTGCTCCGCCGGCGGTTGCGGGACACCAACACCGCGGCCTCCCCGGTCCTGCGCGCCCTGCGCGGAACCCCAGGTGAACGCGAACATCCGCTCCAGGTCTGGGCGTTGGACGACGCCGGCGCCGTGGCGGGCGGGCTCGTCGGTCACACCTGGACCACCTGGCTCCATGTCACGTACCTCTGGGTCGACGAACGCCACCGCGGCGCCCGCCTCGGTTCGCAGCTGCTCGCACACGCCGAGCGCACGGCCCGCGACGAACGGGGCTGCACGGCCGTACGCCTGGAGACGTGGGACTTCCAGGCGCCGGGGTTCTACAAGAAGCAGGGGTACGACGTGGTCTGTGTGATCCCTGACTATCCGCCGGGGATCACGGAGTACACGCTGACCAAGAGGCTGGTCCGCAACGGCTGAGCCCCAGAACGCGAAGACGGGGCCGCCCCCCTGGGGAACGGCCCCGACCCGCACGCCCCAGCTCAGCCGACCCGTCGCGCCCCCGCCGCCGGTACCGCCTCGAAGACCCTCGGTGCCGTGTAGCCCGCTGCCGCGAAGGCCTCTTCGACCGCCTTGGTGAGGGTCTCGACGTCGGTGGCCTCCGCCAGCACGATCGCGGAGCCGCCGAAGCCGCCGCCGGTCATGCGGGCGCCCAGTGCGCCGCCGGCCAGGGCGGTGTCCACGACGAGGTCCAGCTCAGGGCAGGAGATACGGAAGTCGTCCCGCAGCGAGGCGTGGCCCGCCGTCAGGACCGGGCCGATCGCCCGGGTCTCGCCCGACTCCAGCAGGTCGACGACCCGCTCGACGCGCTGGTCCTCGGTGACGACGTGGCGCACCAGGCGGCGCACCTCCTCGTCGTCGGCGAGCCGGTCGAGCGCCGCGTCCAGGTCGTCGTAGGCGATGTCCCGGAGCGCGTCCACGCCGAGCAGCGCCGCGCCCTTCTCGCAGCCCGCGCGGCGCTTGCCGTACTCGCCCTCGCTGTGGGAGTGCTTGACCTGGGTGTCGACGACCAGCAGGCGCAGCCCCAGGGCGGCCAGGTCGAAGGGGATCTGCTTCTGGGAGAGGTCCCGGGTGTCGAGGAACAGGGCGTGGCCTGCCTCGCAGCACGCGGACGCCGTCTGGTCCATGATCCCGACCGGGGCACCGACGTACACGTTCTCCGCGCGCTGGCACAGACGGGCCAGCTGCCAGCCCTTTTGACCGAGGTCGTACAGGTCGTTGAGCGCGAGCGCGACCACGACCTCCAGGGCCGCCGACGACGACAGGCCCGCGCCCGCCGGGACCGTCGAGGCCAGGTGGATGTCGGCGCCGGTCACCGCGTGGCCGGCCGCACGCAGGGCCCAGACCACACCCGACGGGTACGCCGTCCAGTTCCGGTCCGACTCGGGCTCAAGGGCGTCGACGCGCAGTTCCACCACCCCGCCCTCGACGTCCGCCGAGTGCAGGCGCAGCACGCCGTCCTCGCGTCGTGAGACCGCCGCGACCGCGGTGTGCGGCAGTGCGAACGGCATGACGAAGCCGTCGTTGTAGTCGGTGTGCTCGCCGATCAGGTTGACCCGGCCCGGCGCGGCCCACACCCCCTCCGGCTCGGCCCCGTACAGCTCCTTGAACCGCTCGGCGACCGCGGCTGCCGTGTCGACGCTCATCCCCTGACCCTGACCTTCCCTGCTGAACCGGCCGCAGCGGCCGTGGAACGTACGGCCGTCCGTACCGGCCGTAGAACTTAACGTGCGCGCCGCTGCGCGAACTCCCACGCGTCGGCGACGATCCCCGCGAGGTCCGCGCGGGACGGGTTCCAGCCGAGCCGCTCGCGTGCGGTGTCGGCGGAGGCGACCAGGACGGCCGGGTCGCCGCCGCGGCGCGGGGCCACGACCTCGGGGATCGGGTGTCCGGTGACCTGGCGGACGGTCTCGACGACCTGGCGGACGGAGAAGCCGTTGCCGTTGCCGAGGTTGCAGATGAGGTGCTCGCCGGGCCGGGCGGCCTTCAGGGCGAGCAGGTGGGCCTCGGCGAGGTCGGCGACGTGGATGTAGTCGCGCACGCAGGTGCCGTCGGGCGTCGGGTAGTCGTCGCCGTAGACGGAGATCGCGTCGCGCCTGCCCTGGGCGACCTGGAGGACCAGCGGGATCAGGTGCGACTCGGGGTCGTGGCGCTCCCCGCAGTCGCCGTAGGCGCCCGCGACGTTGAAGTACCTCAGGGAGACGGCGCCGAGTCCGTGGGCCGCCGCCTCGCCGGTGATCATGTGGTCGACGGCGAGCTTGGAGGCGCCGTAGGGGTTGGTGGGCTGCGTGGGCGCCGACTCGACGATCGGCACCTCCTTCGGCTCGCCGTACGTGGCCGCCGTCGACGAGAACACAAGCTTGCGCACGCCCGCCTCGCGCATCGCGCCGAGCAGCGCCATGGTGCCGCCGACGTTGTTGTCCCAGTACTTCTCGGGCTTCACGACCGACTCGCCGACCTGCGAGAACGCGGCGAAGTGCAGTACGGCGTCGAAGGAGGAGTCGAGCCACTTGGCGGCGTCGCGGATGTCGCCCTCGATGAAGGAAGCCGCGGCCGGCACGCCCTCGCGGAAGCCGGTGGAGAGATTGTCGAGGACGACGACCTCGCCACCCGCCTCCAGCAGATGCTGGGCGACCACGCTGCCCACATAGCCGGCGCCACCGGTGACCAGGTACTTCCCGCTCATGAACTCGCTACCTCTCGCAGTCGCTCGGCCGCGCGCTCCGGCGGCACGTCATTGATGAACACATTCATGCCGGACTCGGAGCCCGCGAGAAACTTCAGCTTGCCGGAAGTGCGGCGAATGGTGAAAAGCTCAAGGTGAAGCGCGAAGTCGTCCCGCACGACACCCTCGAAGTCCTCCAGCTGCCCGAACGGCGCCTGGTGCCAGGCGGCGATGTACGGCGTCGGAGGCTCACCCTCCCCTTCTTTCCCTCCACCCGGCCCATCGAAGATCCGGTCGAAGCGCCTCAAGAGTTCCAGATAAACCTTGGGGAATTCTGAGCGCGCTTCCTCGTCGAGCGCGAGCAGGTCGGGCACCCGGCGCTTCGGGTACAGGTGGACCTCGTACGGCCAGTGCGCGGCGTACGGCACGAAGGCCAGCCAGTGTTCGCTCTCCAGGACGACCCGCTCGTCGGCGAGTTCACGCGCCAGGACGGCGTCGAAGAGGTTCTCGCCGCCGGTGGCGTCCTTGTGCGCGGCGAGGGAGCGCAGCATCAGGGCGGTGCGGGGGGTGGTGAACGGGTAGGCGTAGATCTGCCCGTGCGGATGCCCCAGGGTCACCCCGATCTCGGCGCCGCGGTTCTCGAAGCAGAACACCTGCTCCACGGAGGGCAGAGATGACAGCTCGGAGGTCCGGTCGGTCCACGCGTCGAGCACCAGCCGCGCCTGCTCCTCGGTCAGGTCGGCGAAGGACGCGTTGTGGTCGGAGGTGAAGCAGACGACCTCGCAGCGCCCGGAGTCACCGGCGAGCGAGGGGAAACGGTTCTGGAAGACGACGACGTCGTACGACGAGTCCGGGATCTCGCTCAGCCGCTCACCGTCGGAGGGGCACAGCGGGCACTCGTCGGCCGGCGGATGGTAGGTCCGGCCCTGCCGGTGCGAGGCGATGGCGACGGAGTCGCCGAGCAACTCGTCCCGTCGGACCTCGGACGTCGTGACGGTCCGGTCCAGCGGACGGCGGTCGGCGGCGTCCCGCACGGTGTCGTCGCGCAGGTCGTAGTAGATCAGCTCACGACCGTCGGCCAGTCGGGTCGAGGTCTTCTTCACGCCGGACTCCCCATTCGGGCTACCCAAACATCAAACAGAACCGAACATAGCGAAACACAACCCATCACGAGAGTCAACATCACAATCACACAATCCCGTGACCAGAAGAGTTCGATTGCCGGATGGAAACCCCCACGACACCCACATCTCCGGCAGCGGAGCTACGGCCCCCACGGACTGGCTCGACCAACCGATCGCGCATGCGAGATAAACGTGCAATGTCGATCAGTTCCGATGGATCCATGTTCGACCATAGAACGACCGTCGTACGGTGATCGGTATGAAGCTCCGGTACAACGTTCGCGTGTACCCGAGCGCTTCTCAACGGGGCAGTCTGGCGAGGGCGTTCGGGTGTGCCCGCACTGTGTGGAACGACGCCCTACGCGTCAGGTGCGAGGCCTACGCGAAGAACCTGCCGCGCCCGACGGCGGCCGAGTTGTCGAAGCGGGTCATCACCGAGGCCAAGAAGTCGACGGAGCGGGCCTGGCTCGGTGAGGTATCCGTCGTGGTGTTGCAGCAGTCGCTACGTGACCTGGAGGCCGCGTACAGCAACTTCTTCGCCTCGAAGAGCGGCGCCCGCAAGGGTCCGAAGATGGGCCCGCCGAAGGTGAAGAAGAGGACCGCCCGGCAGGCGGTCCGGTTCACTGCGAACGCCCGCTGGTCCATCACCAAGGGCGGGAAGCTGCGGCTGCCGAAGATCGGCGACATCGAGGTGCGCTGGTCGCGCGAGCTGCCTGTGCAGCCGTCGTCCGTGACGGTCATCAAGGACCCGGCCGGCCGGTATTTCGCCTCGTTCGTGGTCGAGGTGGACGACAAGCCGCCGCATTTCAGCGGCACGTTTCCGTCCAGCGGCGCGTAGGTTGGCCTCGGCGTTCTCGTCCCGGTCGTGGCGTGCTCCGCACTCCGTGCATGTCCACACGCGGACGTGCAGTTCCTCGCGGCCCCTGGGGCACCTCTGGACCGGACTGGGCATGCTGCTCCTCGGCCTGTTCTTCCTGGCCTGGCTGAAGCTGCGGCCCACGGCACCGCCCGCCCCGACGGACGACCCGGCACCGTAACGCCCCCGCCGCCCCTACCCGTCCACCCCAGAGGCTCCGCCCGTCCAACCCCCACCAGGGGGCTGCCGCCCCCTGGACCCCCGCTTCGGCCTGAACGGCCTCGCCCTCAAACGCCGGACGGGCTGAAAACGCCCCGCCGCAGGCACGTTCACGCCTCCGCCGCGCCCTCCCCCGTCACCGGCCCCGCCCGATCCAGCAATCCCGTACGAGCCGCCAGCGCCGCCGCCTCGAGTCTGGAGCCGACGCCCAGTTTCATCAGCACCCGCTGCACATGCGTACGCGCTGTCGACGGTGCGATGCCCATGCCCGCCGCGATCAGGCGAGTGTCCTCGCCGTCCGCGACGCGCACCAGCACCTCGACCTCCCGAGGGGTGAGCATCTGGAGCAACCTCTGCCCCTCGTCGTCAGGCTGGGCCACCGGGTTCAGCAACTCGCTGAACGCGCCCTGTAGAAGAGAAGGCGCCACCGCCGCCTCCCCCGCCCGAGCCTTCATGATCGCCCGCTCGACACCCTCTATACGCTCGTCATGGCGCACATACCCGGACGCCCCCGCCGCGAACGCCGCCGCTATCCCGCGCGGACTCGGCACCGGCCCCAACACCAGCACAGCCACCTGCGGCCGCTCCCGCTTGATCTTCACCACCGGATCGAATATCCCCGGCTCCGCAGGCGACGCCGTCCCGAGCAGACACACCTCAGGCGCCCGCGTGATCACCAGCTCCGCCGCCCCCGCGGCCGGCGCCGCCGCCGCCAGCACCCGATGGCCCCTCAGCTTCAGCGCCGAGGCCAACGCCTCCGCGAGCAATCGGTGGTCGTCGACCACCATGAGCCGCACTCCCATCGAGCAACCCCCCATCCCCCCAAGTCCCCGGTCCCCTCCGCACGGACGGCCAGAGCCCCCTCCCGACTCCCCCGCCCTTCATG
>NZ_JAGMUL010000028.1 GCF_019049285.1 Streptomyces sp. AC550_RSS872 | reverse complement strand
CCCCACGCCCCCGCCCGCCCCGCCGTTCCCACAGGTGACGAGCCCAGCACCCCCCAGGGCCGCAAGGCCCCGCTGCACGGCCCGGGTGGGCGGCCGGCCCAGTTGTCCGGGCCCGTCAAGACACCCGCGACCACCCGCGCCGAGATCATCAAACGGGCCAAGAAATGGGTCGCCGCGAAGGTGCCGTACAGCATGTCCAAGTACTGGTCGGACGGCTACCGGCAGGACTGCTCGGGCTTCGTCTCGATGGCCTGGAAGCTGCCGGGAAACGAATGGACCGGCAGCCTGGGGCAGTACGGAGTACGCATCGCCAAGAAGGACCTCCAGCCCGGAGACATTCTGCTGTTCCACAATCCGGCCGACCCCGAGAAAGGCTCGCACGTCGTCATTTTCGGCGGCTGGACGGACCACACGCACACCTACTACGTCGCCTACGAGTCGGCACCCCCGCACGCCCGCCGGCAGACGACCCCGTACGCCTATTGGAGCCACTCCGGCCGCTATCTCGCCTACCGCTACAAGGGGCTGAAGAGCGGCAGCACGAGTACGAAACCGGATACCGAGAAGCCGGGCTCCGGGAAGTCCGACACCGGGCAGACGGGTGCCGGGAAGTCGGACGTCGGGAAGCCGGGGGCCGCCAAACCCGGGCCCGCCGCGCCGGACGCGTACCCGGGGCCGGCGCATTTCGGTCCCGGGGCCAACAACAGGCACGTCACCCGGCTGGGCAAGCTGCTCGTCGAGCGCGGCGCCGGCCGGTACTACACCACCGGCCCGGGCCCGCGCTGGACGGGCGCGGACCGCAGGGCCACCCAGGCCTTCCAGGAGGCGCAGGGCTGGCGGGGCCAGGACGCGGACGGGCTGCCGGGGCCGCAGACATGGGCGCTGCTGGTGACCGGCAAGGGCAAGGACATCCCGAGCGCGGGCTCGGGCGGCGGCCCCGCCCCGGCTGCCTCGGCCACCCCGGTCACCCCCACCGCACCCACCGCACCCACCGCCTCCACCACCCCCGCCGAGCCCACCAAGCCCTCCTCGCACGGGGTGCCGGGATACCCGGGGCGGGCCATGTTCCGGCCGGGCGCCGACAACCACTACGTCATGCAGCTCGGCGGACAACTCGTGAAGAAAGGGTTCGGCAAGCACTACAAGACCGGGCCGGGATCACGCTGGGGCGAGGCGGACCGGCGGGGCGTCGAGGCCTTTCAGCGGACCCAGGGCTGGCGGGGCGGGGCGGCGGACGGCTATCCGGGACCGGAGACCTGGCGGCGGCTGTTCGCGTAACCCGACATCCAGGCACCCACTGTTGTGACGCATCTGGCGCGGAGGCTGGAGGCACGCATGACCACGACCGCTTCTCACACGCCCGAACCCGAGGGGCCCGTCCGGCCCGCACGGCTGATCCAGAACGAGGCGACCACCGAGATCCCCGTCCATCTGCTGTTCCGCGACGAGGCGGGCCCGGTGTCCGTGCCGCTCAGGCCGACGGTCGTGGCACGCCGGCAGGGCACAGGTGAACAGCCGCGGCTGCGCCGCCCCGTCCAGCCCAAGCCGCGCCCCGAACCGCAGATCGACCCCGAGCTGGTGGAGCGCCCGGCGTGGGTGCTGCCGGGCGCGGCGGGCGTGCTCGCGGGGGTCTGCGGGGCGGCAGGTTGCCTGGCCACCTCGTGGTGGGCCGGGGTGCTGCCGCCGCTGGCGGTTCACGCGCTGGGGCTGCCGACGTCCGCGGGGGCCGGGTTGGGGCCGGCCCAGTGGGCGGCGTACACGGGGGCCGGGGCCGTGGGACTGTTCGGGCTGGGCGGGCTGACGCGGGGGCGGACCGGGCGGGCGTGGGTGCTCGGGCTGTTCGGCCGCTACCGGGGGACGGTTCGGCGCACCGGCCTGATGTGGGTCAACCCGCTGCTGCTGCGCCGCCGGGTCGACGTACGGCTGCGGCACTGGCGCAGCGAGCCGATGCCGGCGGCGGACGGGAACGGGGTCGCGCTGCGGGCGGTCGTCCTGGTGGTGTGGCGGGTGAAGGACACCGCGCGGGCCACGCTCGGGGTGGAGGACCACGAGTCGTATCTGCGCGAGTGCGTCGAGGCGGCGCTGGCCCGGGTGCCGGTGGAGATGCCGGGTGCCACGCGGGGCTCGGTCGAGGCGGCCTCGGAGACGCTGACCCGGCTGGTGGTGCGGGACGCGGGGGCGGTCGGGGTCGAGGTGTTCTCGGTGCGGCCGGCGCGGGTGGAGTACGCGCCGGAGGTGGCCGCCGCCATGCACCGGCGCCGTATCGCCGCGCTGGACGCCCAGGACCGGGCCACCATGGTCACCTCGGTTGTCGACTCGGTGGAGGACACGGTGACCCGGCTGACCATGCGGGGCCTGGTGGAGCTGGACGACTACGAACGCAAGGCGCTGGTCAAGGATCTGACGGTGGCGTTCTGCGCGGGGCGGGGGGAAGCGGCCCCCTGACAGCCCCTGACAGCCCCTGACAGCCCCTGACAGCCCCTGACAGCCCCTGACGACCCGTCGAACATGTTCCTCGATTGGTATGGACATGTTCAATGGTCAGCAATAATCTGGCACTTGGTCTAGACCTGCAAGCTCATCGAACTTCCCCCACGTTCCCAGGAGCAGCAGCATGCGCAGAAAGACCAAGTGGTACGCCGCCGCACTCGGACTCACCACGGCCGGAGCCCTCGCGCTCTCCAGCGGAGGTGCCAGCGGCCACGGCTACACCGACCTCCCCATCAGCCGGCAGAAGCTCTGTCAGAACGGCACCGTGACCAACTGCGGCTCCATCCAGTGGGAGCCGCAGAGCGTCGAGGGTCCGAAGGGCTTCCCGGGCTCAGGGCCGGCCGACGGGCAGATATGCAACGCGGGGCTCGGCCAGTTCAGCCAGCTCAGCGCCCCGAAGACGCCCTCCGGTGCCGCCTGGCCGACCACCAAGGTGACCGGCGGTCAGAACTACACGTTCCGCTGGCAGTTCACGGCCATGCACGCCACCACCGACTTCCGGTACTACGTCACCAAGCCGGGCTGGAACCAGAACCACAACCTGTCCCGGTCCGACCTCAACCTCACGCCGTTCTTCACGGTCCCGTACAACGGGCAGCGGCCGCCGTCCACGCTCTCGCACAGCGGCCGGCTGCCGTCCGGCCTGAGCGGTCACCACGTCATCCTCGCGGTGTGGACGGTCCACGACACGGGCAACGCGTTCTACGCGTGCTCGGACGTCACGTTCTGAGGTTCTCTTGAGTCAATGCCCAGGTCGGCGTGGGTAGGTTCCTCCCACGCCGGCCGAAACGAGGGCCGTGCACGGCCCTCGGGGGATCTCATGGAAGCCTTCGCCTCCTTCTTCTACATCGTGCCCATCATCATGATCGCGATCGTCTCGCTGGCCATGGTCGCGGTGATCCGACGCTCCCTGCGGGTCAGCCGTGCCTGGAGCAGCGGTCTGACCGCCGAGGCTCGCTGTCTGCGGACGTACACCACGACCAGAGGCGGCGGCGACAGCTCGGTGCGGACGGCCCTGCACCACGTCTACGAGTTCACCACGCGCGACGGACGCGGTGTCCGGTTCGAGGAGGAGGGCGGGCCGGGGACGATCGTCGAGGGCGACATCGTCACCGTTCACTATGTCGCGGACCGCCCGCAGCAGGCCACGGCCAAGCCTCCGGCGCCCGGGAAGCTCGCGGCGGGCACGGGGTGCATCCTGGCGTTCCTCGGTGCGTTCATCCTCGCGGCCGTCGCCTTCATGGTAACGACGCACGCGATGTTCTCCACCGCCGACGAGTTCCTACAGCCGTAGCGCTCCACATCTGACGCTACGTCAATTACCGTGCGCCGCCATGGAGTCCACTACGGCACGCACGGTCGCGGAGCTCGTGGCAGCCCGGTGGGGCGACCACCGGACGGGGCTGTGGTTCGAGGGGCGCGCCCTCACCCATCACCAGGTGGCCGCCGGTGCCGCCGCCCGCGCGGCACTGCTCACCGACCTCCTGCCACCCGGCGCCGAGCCGCACATAGGCGTTCTCCTCGACAACACCCCCGAGTACCCGCTCTGGCTGAGCGCGGCCGCCCTCGCGGGAGCCGCCGTCGCCGGCATCAACCCCACCCGCCGGGGCCCGGAGCTGGCCCGCGACATCCTGCACACCGAGTGCCGGGTGCTGATCACCGAGCGGGCGCACCTACCGCTCCTCGACGGCCTCGACCTGCCCGGTGTACGTCTCCTGACGGCCGACTCCGAGGAGTACGACGCCCTGCTCGCCTCCTACGCCGACGCCCGCCCCGACCCCTCCCGCGCCACCCCGCACGACCGGCTCCTGCTCTACTTCACCTCCGGCTCGACCGGCGCCCCCAAGGCCGCGATCTGCACCCAGGGCCGCCTGGCCGCCGCCGGCCGCTCCCTGGTCTCCCAGTTCCGCGTCCGCCCCGACGGCGTGCACTACATCTGCATGCCGCTGTTCCACGGCAACGCGGTGATCGCCGACTGGGCCCCCGCGCTCGCGGCCGGGGCGGGCGTGGCACTGCGGCGCCGCTTCTCGGCGTCCGGGTTCCTGGCGGACGTACGGGCGTACGGGGCGACGTACTTCACCTACGTCGGCCGGGCGATCCAGTACATCCTCGCCACCGAGCCGCACCCCGACGACCGGGACAATCCGCTGCGGCTCGGCTTCGGCACCGAGGCGGGGGCCGTGGACGCCGCGGCCTTCGAGCGGCGGTTCGGGGTGCGGCTGGTGGAGGGGTACGGCTCGTCCGAGGGCGGGGCCGCCGTGCAGTGGTCGCCGGGGACGCCGCCGGGGGCCGTGGGGCGGGCAGTGCCCGGGCTCGTCGTACTCGACCCGGAGACCTGCGAGGAGTGTCCGCCGGCCGTGTTCGACGCGGGCGGGCGACTGGCGAACGGGGATCGGGCGATAGGGGAACTGGTCAATCGCGGGCCGAACCCCTTCGAGGGGTACTGGCGCAATCCCGAAGCGGAGGCCGAGCGGCGGCGGGAGGGCTGGTACTGGACGGGGGACCTGTTCTGCCGGGACGCCCACGGCTATCTGTACTTCGCCGGGCGCGGCGACGACCGGCTCCGGGTCGACGGCGAGAACCTGTCCGCCGCGATGATCGAGAACATCCTCGCCCGCTACGAGGGCGCGGCGGCCGTCGCCGTGTACGCGGTGCCGGATCCGGTGACCGGGGACCAGGTCATGGCGACGATCGCGGGGGAGTTCGATCCGGTCGCCTTCGCCGGGTTCCTGCTCGCCCAGCCGGATCTGGGGACGAAGATGGCGCCCCGGTTCGTGCGGGTGGTGGAGCGGATGCCGGTGACCGCCACGAACAAGATCCATCGGGCGGGGCTCAGGCGGCAGGGGCTGCGGTGCGCCGAGCCGGTGTGGTGGCGGCCGAGCGTGGAGCGGGCGTACCAGCGGATGACCGAGGCGGACGTCCTGGCATACACGGAAGGGCCTCCCGCTCCCACGAGAGGCCCTTCACCGGTGCGCCGCCAGGGACTCGAACCCCGGACCCGCTGATGCTGTGTCTCCCGGGGGGTGACCCCCGGACCCCCAGCCGCTCCTGCTGGACCGCATACGCGGAAGGGCCTCCCGCTCCCACGAGAGGCCCTTCACCGGTGCGCCGCCAGGGACTCGAACCCCGGACCCGCTGATTAAGAGTCAGCTGCTCTAACCAACTGAGCTAGCGGCGCATGACTCTCGCCGACCGCGTTCACTGTGCTCTCGCGGCTGGCGACGAAGAAAATACTACCTGGTCCCGAGGGGTGCTTCTGACCACCCCGGAGGGGTGCTAGATCGCCAGCGACAGCAGCACCGGCGCCGCGTTCCGGTTCAGCGCGTCCGCCGCCTGGCGCAGCCGGTGGGCGTGCTCGACCGGGAGGGACAGGGCGAGGCAGCCCACCGAGGAGCCGGCCGTGATCGGGACGGCCGCGCACACCGTGCCCACCGCGTACTCCTGGAGGTCGAGGTGGGGGACCGTCGGCGGCTGGGACTCCAGGCGGGAGAGCAGGACCCGGTCGCTGGTGATCGTGCGCGAGGTGAGACGGGCCATCTTGTGGCGGGAGAGGTGATCGCGTCGGCCGTTGTGGTCGAGCTGGCCGAGCAGGCTCTTGCCGATCGCGGTGGCGTGGGCGGAGTAGCGGAAGTCGACCCACTCGTGGACCACGGGGGTGGCCGGACCTGCGGCGAACTGGTCGATCCTGATCTCGCCGTCGACGTACCGGCTGATGTAGACGGCGGCCCCGACCGAGTCGCGCAGCCGGTCCAGGGCGCGCTGGAGGTTCTCCCGCAGGGCCTGCTCGCGGCCCCGGGCGGAACCGAGGCGGGTCAGCGCGGCGCCCGTCACATACGCGCCGTCGCCGACCTGCTCTACGTAGCCCTCGCGGCGCAGCATCAGCAGGAGGCTGGTCAGACGCTCCGGTCCGATGCCCGTGTGCCGGGCGAGTTCGGTGTCGGTGACTCCGGTGCTGTGCCGTGCCACGGTCTCCAGGACGCGCAGGGCGTCCTGGGCCGAGTGGTGCGGCGTCGTCGGCTCGTGCTGGAGCGCCACGGTTCCCCCTGCGGTCGCACGTCGCTTCTCATGGTCAGGGTTCGGTTCGGGTCAGCCAATCTCCTTCACGATAACGGGCAAGAGGCTGGTAGTGAGCGCTTGTTGACGAGATTGCGACGCCCTCAACTGCGGCACCGCACTCTGGCATATGCCGAGGTCATGCGCCCGGCACAGACTCACAGCACAGCGCTGAGAAACTCCCGGGTGCGGTCGTTCTCGGGGTCGTTGAACATCTTCTCCGGGCTGCCCGCCTCGATGACCCGGCCGGAGTCGAACATCAGGACCTGGTCCGAGATGTCCCGGGCGAAATTCATCTCGTGGGTCACGCAGAGCATCGTGATGTCGGTGCTACGGGCGATGTCACGGAGGACGTCGAGGACGCCCGCGACCAGCTCCGGGTCCAGCGCCGAGGTCACCTCGTCGAGCAGCAGCACCTGCGGCCGCATGGCCAGCGCCCGCGCGATCGCGACCCGCTGCTGCTGGCCGCCGGACAGCTGGGTCGGGCGGGCGTCGCACTTGTCGGCGAGGCCCACCATCTCCAGCAGCTCACGGGCGCGCACCTCCGCCTCGTCCTTGGACAGTCCGAGAACGGTGACCGGGGCCTCGGTGATGTTGCGCAGCACCGACATGTTCGGGAACAGGTTGAACTGCTGGAACACCATCCCGATGTTCTTGCGGACCTCGCGGATCCTCTTCTCCGGAGCCGGGAAGAGCTTGTCTCCGGCGACCGTGATCGTGCCCTCGTCCGGCTTGAGCAGGGTCATCAGCAGCCGCAGGATCGTCGTCTTGCCGGAGCCGGACGGGCCGATCAGGGTGACGTGCTTGCCGGAGTTCACGGAGAAGTCGAGGTGGTCGAGGACCGTGTTCGCCCCGAACCGCTTGGTGACCTGCTCGAACCGGATCAGCTCGGTGCCGTCCACCGGCGGGTTGGCGCTCGCGTCGGGATCTTTCATCAGAGGGGTGTCAGCGGACAAGGCGTCGCTCCAGGGATCGTACGAGAAGGGAGGCCGGATAGGCGATGAGGATGAAGGCCACACCGATGACCGTCAGGGGCTCGGTGAACTGGAAGTTCTGCTGCGCGAACAGCCGTGCCGTGCCGAGCATCTCCATGACCGTGATCGTCATCAGGATCGGGGTGTCCTTGAGCATCGCGATGACGTAGTTGCCGAGGGCCGGGACGACCCGGCGGATCGCCTGCGGCAGGATCACCACCCGCCAGGTCCTCGCGACCGGCAGGTTCAGTGCCGTCGCGGCCTCCCACTGACCGGCCGGCACCGCCTCGATGCCGGCCCGGTAGACCTGCATCGTGTACGTCGAGTAGTGCAGCCCGATCGCGAAGACACCGGTGGTCAGCGCCGAGGCCGTGACGCCCCACTCGGGCAGCACGTAGAAGAGGAAGAACAGCTGTACCAGCAGCGGCGTGTTGCGGATGAACTCCGTGACCGCCCCGACCGGCCAGCGCACCCAGCGGGTCGGCGTACGCATCAGCAGCGCCCACACCAGACCCAGCGCGAACGAGATCAGCGAGCCGAGGGCCAGGATCTGCAACGTGAGCAGCAGTCCGTCCCAGAACTTCGGCATGAAGTCGGCGACAGCGCCCCAGTCCCAGGTCATGACGAAGCACCTCCCGCGCCCAAGCCGCCGAGCGAACCCGCCGCACCCACACCCGTCGTCTCAGGACGGTGCAGCTCCTGGTCGGGCGTACGCCCGGCCTCCTTGCCGACACCGGCCTTGAGCCTGCGTTCCAGTCCGCGCATGCCGCGCGTGAGCAGGAAGGCGATGACGAAGTAGATCAGCAGGACGTACGTGTAGATCTCCGCGCTCTCCTGGAGGGCGAGGCGCACCAGGTTGGCGCTGAAGGCCAGGTCGCCCATGCCCATGACGGACACCAGCGCGGTGCCCTTGAGCAGCTCCACCAGCAGGTTGGTGAAGGAGGGGATCATCTCCGGCACCGCCTGCGGCAGCAGGATCAGCCGCATCCGCTGCCACGGCGTGAAGCTGAGGGCGATGCCGCCCTCCCGCTGCGCCGGGTCCACCGAGTTGAGGGCGCCGCGCACGATCTCGGCGCCGTACGCCCCGTAGGTCAGTCCGAGCGCGAGGGTGCCGGCCCACAGCGGGACCAGCTGCCAGCCGAACGCGACCGGCAGCACGAAGAACACCCAGAAGATCATGATCAGGGCGGAGGTCCCGCGGAACACCTCGGTGTAGACGCCCGCGAGGAAGCGGACGATCCACAGCCGGTGGGTGCGGGCCATGCCGACCCCGAAGGCGACCGCCGTGGCCACCAGTCCGCTCAGGACCAGCAGCTGGACGGTGACCCATATCCCTTTGAGTACGAGTTCCCAGAGTCCCGAGGTCATCAGCCCGTCCCTCCTCCGCACAGCTCCTTGGCGGTGAGGTCGGTCATCTCGGCCTCGGTGAAGCCGAACGGCTTGAGGATGCGGAACAGCTCGCCGCTCTTCTTCAGCTTGCGCAGCTCGACGTTGAAGGCGTCCCGCAGCGCGGTCTCGGCCGACCGGAACGCGAACGCGCCGCCGTCGACGTGCGGTTTGCCGCCGACGAGGGGCGCGAAGGCCTTGGTGGCCTCCGCCTTGGCCGACTTCTTGACGACCTCACGGGTGGTCAGCGCCGTACCGGCGAAGACGTCGACGCGCCCCGCCTCCACGGCGTTCAGCCCCGCGACCTGGTCCGGGACGATGAGGATGTCGCTCTCCTTGTACCCCGCCTCGACGGCGTACCCGATCTCGGCATAGCCGGTCCCGGTGGCGAACCTGGCCTTCTTCTCGACGACGTCCTTGTAGTCGTGCAGCCCCTTCGGGTTCCCCTTGCGCACGATGAAGGAGTCGAGCATCTGATAGTCGGGGTCGGAGAAGATGACCTGCTCACAGCGCTCGGGATTGACGTACATCCCGGCGGCGACGACGTCGAACTGCTGCGAGCGCAGCCCGGGGATCAGCGACCCGAACTCGGTGGGCACGGGCTGCACCCGGTCCACGCCGAGCCGCTTGAAGATGACCCTGGCCAGTTCGGGTGCCTCACCGGTGAGTTCACCGTCGGTGTCGATGTACCCGAAGGGAATCTCGCCCGCGATCCCGAGCCGTACGACGCCGGCGGCCCGCAGCCGCTCGAGCAGTCCGCCGCCCTCCTTCGTGGAGGCCGTGGCCACGCGTGAGCAGCCGGCCGCGCCCAGCGCGCCGAGCGCCGCCACCCCCGCGAGCAGCGACCGGCGTGTGGGGGTTCCCGATCTGTGTCCGACATGTGTTTCGACATGTTCCAGTGGTGGAGCCATGGCGGCGCGGCTACCCGAGACGATGCGATGTATGCACAGTGGACTGCATGACTGAACGGTTCATCGAGGTGTCGCTGGTCAAGCGGGGCATCCGCTGCACGGCCAAACTCCTGGACGATCGCGCCCCCATCACCTGCGCGGCCGTCTGGGACGCCCTGCCCCTCACCGGCGACGTCTACCACGCGAAATACGCCCGCAACGAGATCTACGCCCTCTTCCCGCCCTTCGCGGAAACGGAGCCGCCCCTGGAAAACCCGACCGTCACCCCCATCCCGGGCGATCTGTGCTATTTCGCCTTCGCCGGAACGGAACTGGGCACGAAGTCCTACGGCTACGACCGTGAGGTCCGCCCCGGCACGACGGTGGTCGACCTGGCCCTGTTCTACGAGCGCAACAACCTGCTCATGAACGGCGACGTGGGCTGGGTGCCCGGCATCGTCTGGGGCCAGGTCGTGGCGGGACTGGAGGAGATGGCCCAGGGCTGCAACGACCTGTGGCGGTCCGGGGCGCTGGGGGAGTCCCTCAGTTTCCGGCGGGCGTGAGCCCGGCGACCCCGGCCTCGTAGAGCGTGTGCGCCGCCCGCAGGACGAGATCGTCCCGGTGCCGGGCGGCCACGAGCTGGAGGCCGATCGGCAGGCCGTCCCCGTCGGTGCCGACGGGGACGGTGGCCGCCGGCTGCTGGGTCAGGTTGAAGGGGTACGTGAACGGCGTCCAGCCGGTCCACCGGCGATGCCCCGAGCCCTTCGGGACCTCGGCGCCCGCCTCGAAGGCGGTGAGTGGGAGGGTCGGGGTGACGAGGAGGTCGTAGGTGTCGTGGAAGCGGCCCATACGGCGGCCGAGTTCCATACGCACGTCGACGGCCGCCAGATAGTCGAGGGCGGTGCGGCGGGCGCCGGCCTCGCAGATCTCCCGCAGCCCCGGGTCGAGCAACTCCCGCTGATCCGGCCCGAGATGCTGGGTCACCCGGGCCGCCCCCGTGAACCACAGGGTGTGGAAGGCGTCCACCGGGTCGGTGAAGTCGGGGTCGGTCTCCTCGACGTACGCCCCCAGCCCCGCCAGCCGCTCCACCGCCCGCCGCACCGCCGCCGCGACCGCCGGACGCACGGCCACCTGGCCGCCGAAGGAGGGCGAGTAGGCGACGCGCAGACCGTGTACCCCGCCGGTCAGGCCCGCAGCGAAGGAGCCCGGCGCCGACGGCAGCGCCGACCAGTCGCGGGAGTCCGGGGTGCCGATGACGTCCAGGAGCAGGGCCGCGTCGGCGGCGTCACGGGTCATCGGGCCGACGTGCGCCAGCGTGCCGAAGGCGCTCGCCGGGTACAACGGGACACGGCCGTACGTCGGTTTCAGGCCGAAGATGCCGCAGAAGGCAGCCGGGATCCGCACACTCCCGCCGCCGTCCGTGCCGAGCGCCAGCGGCCCCGCGCCGAGCGCCACCGCCGCCCCCGCCCCGCCACTGGAGCCACCCGCGGTGCGGGTCGGGTCGTACGGGTTGCGGGTGACGCCGGCCAGGGGCGAGTCGGTGACGCCCTTCCAGCCGAACTCGGGCGTCGTCGTCTTGCCGAGGAACACGGCACCGTGCGCGCGCAGCCGGGCCACGGAGGGCGCGTCCTCGTCCCAACGGCCGCTCTCCGAGACGGTCTTCGAGCCCTTCAGCGTCGGTCCGCCCCGCATCAGCAGGATGTCCTTCACGGTGACCGGAACGCCGTCGAGCAGCCCGGCCGGTTCACCGCGCCGCCACCGCTCGGCCGACTGCTCGGCCTGCGCGAGGGCCGCGTCGGTGGTGAGGCGTACGAAGGCGTTGACCTCCGGCTGGATCCGTTCGGCCCGTTCCAGGGCGGCGCGGGCGGCGTCGACTGGGCTGAACTCCCCCTGTCGGTAGCCGTCGAGGAGTTGTACGGCGGTCAGTTCGGTCAGGTCCGTCATGCGTCGCCCTCCAGCCGTAGACATCGACCTCAACGTCCGGGTACGTACCCGCGCTGCTTGTCGACCACGTTCAGCAATGGCCTGCCCGCCGCCCACCTCTCGTACAACTCCACGAACTGACGGCCGAGTTCATCCCGCCAGCCGATCGTGTCCCCGCTCATGTGCGGCGAGACGATCAGATTCGGCACGTCCCACAACGAACTCTCCGGCGTCAGCGGCTCATGCTCGAAGACGTCCAGTGCCGCCCCCGCGATCCACCGCTTGGCCAGGGCCTGGGCCAGCGCGTCCTCGACGACCAGCTGCCCGCGCCCGACGTTGATGAACCGGGCGGACGGCTGCATCACCCCGAAGCGCCGGGCGTCGAACATGCCGTACGTCTGCTCGGTGAGCGGTGCGGCCGCGATCACCCAGTCGGCGCGGGCGATCAGCCGGTCGAGGTCCTCGGGACCGTGGATGCCGGTCCGCGGGGCCCGGCCGACCAGGGCGGTGGTGACGTCCAGCGCCTTGAGCGTGCGGACGATCGCCCGCCCGATGGGCCCGGACCCCACCACACACGCACGCGAGCCGCCGACCCGCTGCCCCTCACGGTGCCGCCACTCCCGGGCGCCCTGTAGCTCCAGCGTCCTCGGCAGGTCCTTCGCCATCGCCAGCACCAGCGCCGCGACGTACTCGGCGATCGGCTGGTCGAAGATCCCGCGGGCGTTGGTGACCACGGTGTCGGACTCGGTGAGCTCCGGGCACATCAGATGGTCCACGCCCGCACTCGCCGTGTGCACCCAGCGCGGCCGCGGACCCGCACCGGGCCAGGCTTGCCGTACGGCGTGCGAGGCGAAGTCCCAGACCAGGAGCACATCGGCGGACGGCAACCGCTCGGCCAGCGTCGTCTCGTCCGCGTGCACGACACGGGCGCGACCGGTGAGGCGGCCGAGACGGGGGAGGGGATCGGCGTCGAGGACGAGAAGCGTGGGCGGGGCGTCGGAGGCGGGCGGATTGGGGGTGGGTGCGGTCATGCGGGGCGTCTCTCCGGGGTCGGCGGGGGCGGGTGTCGGCCGGGGTGTGCGAGGGCCGTTCCCCGGCGTTCTACTGGAAGGGAAGGCCGTCTGACATGCGAGGTTTGACCACGCTCGCACCCGAACCTACCTTCGTCAACACGGGCGAACGTACGGTCCGTTGCTCACCCGTATCTCGTAGTGAGGGCGGTGCCTGCCATGAGCAGCCTGGACATCTCCTTCCTCGGCGGACCTCGGCCCCAGCGTGGGGTCGGAGTGGTCGCCCCCTTCGACTTCGCGCTGGACCGGGAGCTCTGGCGCTGGGTGCCGGACGAGGTCTCGCTGCACCTGACCCGAACGCCCTTCGTGCCGGTCGAGGTCAGCCTCGACCTGGCCCGCATCGTCAGCGAGCACGAGACGCTGAGCGACGGCGTCCGCACCCTGACCGCCATCGCCCCCGAGGTCGTCGCCTACGCCTGTACCTCCGGCAGCTTCGTCGGCGGCATCGCGGGCGAGCGGGCGATGTGCGAGGCGATGACCAGGTCGGGCGCGGTGCCGTCGGTCACCACGTCCGGCGCGCTGCTGGAGGCGCTGACCGAGCTCGGCGTACGACGGGTGGCGCTGGTGACCCCGTACACCGTGTCCGTGACGCGGGCGCTGGAGGAGTACGTCGCGGAGGCGGGGACCGTGGTCACCGGGTGTGCCTTCATGGGGCTGACCCGGCACATCTGGAAGGTGCCGTACCGCGATGTGGCCGACATGGCCCGCCAGGCCGTACGCCGCCCCGCCGACGCCCTCTTCATCAGCTGCACCAACCTCCCCACCTACGACGTGATCCCCCAGCTGGAGGCGGAACTGCGCATACCGGTGCTCTCGGCCAACCAGGTGACGATGTGGGCTGCGCTGCGTCGGCTGGGTACTCGCGCCGTGGGGCCGTACCAGGCGCTGATCGATCCGGCGGCACGGATCGACCCGGCGGCGCGTGGCGGTACGGCACTTCCGGATGTACCGGATGTACCTGAACAGGAACAGCAGTAGGAGCCCAGGCAGTAAGGGCAAGCAGCGAGCAGCAGAAGGGCTGACATGACCGCACTCGGATTTCTCTACCCGGGCCACTCCGCCGAGGACGACTACCCGCGCATCGAACAGCTGCTCGCCAGCGACATCCGGCTCGACCTGGTGCACACCGACATCGGCGAGGACGCGCACCGGGTGGACGCACTGCTGCGGATGGGTTCGGCGGAGCGGCTCGCGGCGGGCGTGGAGGCGCTCCGGCTGACCGGCGCCGAGGCGGTGGTGTGGGCCTGCACGAGCGGCAGCTTCGTCTACGGCTGGGAGGGCGCCCACGAGCAGGTGCGCAGCCTCGCCGTCGCAGCGGGCATGCCGGCGTCGTCGACGTCCTTCGCCTTCGCGCACGCGGTCCAGGAACTCGGGGTGCGACGGGTGGCGATCGGTGCGACGTACCCGGACGACGTGGCGGGGCTCTTCGCCGATTTCCTCCGGGCGGCCGGCACGGAGGTGGTCTCGGTCCGAGGCTCCGGCATCATCACGGCGACGGAGGTCGGTACCTGGGGCGAAAAGGAACTGTTCACCCTGGCCCGGGAGGCGGACCACCCCGACGCCGAAGCCGTCCTCCTCCCCGACACCGCCCTGCACACCGCCTCCCACCTCCCCGCCCTGGAACACCTCCTCTCCAAACCGGTCCTCACCGCCAACCAGGTCACCGTCTGGGAAGCCCTCCGCCTCACAGACCGCCGCGTGAACGCCCCGGAACTGGGCTCCCTGTTCACAAGGGAACCGATCGTGCAGGTCTGACGCCCCCGACCTCTGCCCACCCGCCCACCCGTCTCGGTCGGCCAGGAGGCTGGACCCGAAATGCCCGCGCCGCAGTTCCCCGCGCTCCTTTCGCATTTTCAGCCCGTCCGGCGTTTGAGGACGAGGCCCTTCGGGCCGAAGCGGGGGTCCAGGGGGCGGTAGCCCCTTGGCGGGGTCGAAGGGGCGGAGCCCCTTCAAGGGATGGGACGGGCAGGGGCGGCGGGGGCGAGGGAATAAACCGGAGCCCCCCTCCTGTTAACGCCGAACGCACACCACACGGCAACCGCAGGAGGCACAAGTGCCGGCAGCAGAGATCCGGGCCACCCCACAAGGCACCGCCCCGGCCCCCCTCTCCGTACTCGACCTGGTCACGGTCAGCTCCGGCCACACCGCCACCGACGCCCTCCGCACCAGCGTCGACCTCGCCCGCCTCGCAGAGACCCGCGGCTTCCACCGCTACTGGGTGGCCGAACACCACTCCATGCCCGGCGTAGCCTCCTCGTCCCCCGCCGTGATCCTCGCCCACATCGCCGCCCACACCACCCGCATCCGCCTCGGCTCAGGCGGCGTGATGCTCCCCAACCACGCCCCCCTCGTCATCGCCGAACAGTTCGGCACCCTGGAAGCCATGGCCCCCGGCCGCATCGACCTCGGCCTCGGCCGCGCCCCCGGCACGGACGGCGCCACAGCGGCTGCCCTCCGCCGCACGGACCACCTCAACGAGGGCGCCGACGACTTCCCCGAACAGCTCGCCGAACTCACCCGCTTCCTCGACGACGACTTCCCCGACGGCCACCCCTACCGCCGTATCCACGCCGTCCCCGGCCCCGTGCAGGCGACGTCCCCCGGCGGCGTCCAGTCCCCGCACCGGCCCCCGATCTGGCTGCTCGGCTCCTCCGGCTTCAGCGCCCGCCTCGCCGCGGCCCTCGGCCTGCCCTTCGCCTTCGCGCACCACTTCTCGGCCCGGAACACCATTCCGGCCCTGGACCTGTACCGCGAGTCCTTCCAGCCGTCCGCCGTCCTCGCCGAGCCGTACGCCCTCATCGGCGTCTCGGCCCTGGCCGCCGATGACGAGAAGGAAGCCCGCCGCCAGGTCAGGGCCGCCGCCCTCAGCATGATCCGCCTGCGCACCGGCCGCCCCGGGCTCATCCCCAGCCCCGAGGAAGCAGAGGCCTACGAATTCACCCCGCTGGAGCGCGAGTTCGCGGACTCCTGGAACGCCAACGTCGTCCACGGCACCCCGGACGAGGTCCGCGCAGGCCTCGACGACCTCCACAAGCGCACCGGCGCCGACGAGTTGATGATCACGAGTAACGCCCCCGGCATGGACGTACGCCTGCGTTCGTACGAACTCATCGCGGACGCCTACGACTTGCCGACCACCTGACCGCCCCGCCCCCCGACGCGCCTCTGCTCGTCAGACCCGCACCCCCAGCAACTCGGAGATGCGGTCCGGCGACACCGGCCGCGAGTACAGCCACCCCTGACCGGTGTCGCACCCGATCCGCCGTAGCCGCGAGGCCTGCGCCAGCGTCTCCACGCACTCCGCGGTGACCGTCAGCCCCAGCCGATGAGCCAGATCGATCATCGCCTCGACGACGACCTCGTCGGCCGGATTCGGCGGGACCGCCGCGTTGTTGTCGCTCTCGTACTGAAAGCCCCGTACGAAGGAACCGTCCAGCTTCAGGACCGAGACCGGCAGCCGGCTCAGATACGCGAGGTTCGAGTAGCCGGTGCCGAAGTCGTCGATCGCGATGCGTACGCCCATGTCGCTGAGCGCCTGGAGGTCCTGGATGGGCCGTCCCGCCGAGCCCATCACCGCGGACTCGGTCAGCTCCAACTGGAGCAGATGCGGGGCGAGTCCGGTCTCGTCGAGGATCCGGGCCACGTCCGCCACCAGGTCGGAGTCCCAGACCTGACGGACGGCGACGTTCACGCTGACGAAGATCGGCGGCTCGTCGGGGTGGGCCAGCTGCCAGGCCTGTGCCTGGTGGCAGGCGGTCGCCAGGATCCAGCGGCCGAGCGGCACGATCGAACCGTCCTCCTCGGCCAGTCCGATGAACCGATTCGGCGCCAGTACGCCGAACTGAGGATGATTCCAGCGGACAAGTGCCTCGACCCCGCGCAGCCGGCCGTCCTCCATGCTGACCAACGGCTGGTACTCCAGGGCGAACTCACCGCGCTCGATGGCGGGGCGGAGCGTGGAGGCGAGGGCCTGGCGGGTCATGAGGTGGGCGTTGCGCTCGGGGTCGAAGAGTGTCCAGCGGTCCTTGCCGTCGGCCTTCGCCCAGTACAGCGTGGTGTCGGCGGCCGCCATCAGGGCGGTGGCGGTGGTGCCGGCGGCCTGGCGTTCCACGACGCCGATCGAGGCCGACACCGACAGGCGCCGGCCGCCCAGGTCGAAGGGGGCCCGCAGGGAGGCGAGCACCGACTCGGCGAGGTCGGCGAGTTGCTCGGTACCGGTGGAGTCCTCGACGAGCAGGGCGAACTCGTCCCCGCCGAGCCGGGCCACCAGCGGCGGGATCGACCGGGTCTGGCCGGCCTCCTCGGCGCAGTGCGTGAGCCGTTCGCCCACGGCGGCCAGCAGTTTGTCGCCGATGCGATGGCCGAGGGTGTCGTTGATCGCCATGAAGCCGTCAAGGTCCAGGTAGCACAGGCCGATTCGGCCGGTGGTGCCGCTCTCGTCGTACGACTCCACCTCCAGCGCGGCCGACAGACGCTCGAAGAACAGGGTGCGGTTGGGCAGCCGGGTCACCGGATCGTGCATCTCCAAGTGCCGCAGCCGGTCCTGGAGTTCACGGTGGTCGCTGATGTCGGCGACGGACAGCAGGACGCCGCCGGGCTCCTCGGCGGGCAGCGGTGCGACCGTGACCTGGACCCACAGGGAGTGTCCGTCCGAGTGTTTCAGACGTCGTGTGCAGCGCAGTTGGGCCTGCCGGCCGCGCAGGACCTCGCGGTACGCGTGCCAGGCGCGGGCGTCGGAGGCGAGGTCCACCAGATCCGCGGCGATGGATCCGGCCAGTTCGCCGGGGGCCGTGCCCAGCAGATCGGCGAAGGAGGCGTTGGCGTGAGTCACCAGGCCCTCGCGGTCGACCACGGCCATCGCCAGGGGCGCGGCGGCGAACGCGGAGGAACAGGGCGAGGAACGGGGTGACAGCCCGGTGGCGACACGGGGCGGCGCTCCGGTACCAAGTGATGGCTGTGCGTTACTCTCTGTGACGGCTGCCCCGATGAGGCCTGCCGCGGGCGTCGGCCCTTCGGACGTTCCGCTCACCGCTCGCTCCCGCAGTGCACTCGATCTTCGGATGGGTCTCACCGGAATGGCCGGCCGGTTGGACGGGGGTGCCCCCTGCGGCCGCCGGGCCGTGTCCGTGCAGGAAAGTGTCAGGAAAGTGTGCCGATCATAGAGGCTGGCCCGGAGGCCTTCCACCTACTGTTCAGTGTTCCCGCGCGACGCGCTCTTCTGACAGATCGTTTCTGCCCGCACCTGGACAGCTTCTTCGAACCCCCGACCAGTTGTGACGTTCCGTGAGCGATTCGGGGGTGTCGGTTCTGACGACCCCTCGGTCCTCTCACCCGTCCGGTGCAGCTGAACAGGACGTAGTACGACAATCCGACACAGGGTGGATGCGGTGTCCCGCGAACCGCTCCGGAGGTCCCCGTGCCGCGTCAGCTCCCCCCGCTCCGTGGGACGGGCCTGCTGCGGGACCGGCACCGACTGCGCAGCACCGCCGCCGTGTTCACCACGATGTCGGCGCTCGTGGCGACCTCCCTGGCCGCCGGACCCTCGGTCGCCGAACCGTTCGACACCGCGCCTTGCGCCCTCAAACGGACCGCGGCCCACCACTCCGAGGGCCTGGACACCTGGAACGCCGCCTATCCGCGCCCGACCCGGGAACTCGACGCGGTCATGGTGTTCCTGTCCTTCCCGGACTCGGCCCCGCAGACGACACCCGCCGAACTGACGACCGACCACTTCCCGGCCACCACCCGCTTCTTCGAACGTGCCTCCTACGGCAGGTTCACCCTGCGCCCGCATCCGCTCCGGCACTGGATCCGCATGCCGAGGCCGTCCACGGCGTACGCCATACAGCGTGACTGGCGGGTCGCCGACCGGTCCGCCTATCTGCGGGACGCGCTCGCCGCGGCGGACCCCGAGGTCGACTTCTCCCGCTACGACGTCGTGTACCTCGTCGCCGACCCGGACGCGCCCGGCGTCGACTCGGACGCGACGAAGGTCGTCAACCTGGACGCTCCGCTGCGGGCCGACGACACCGACATCCGGCGCGTCGTCACGGTCTTCGAGAACCATCCGCCGGACCGGCTGGTCCTCGCCCACGAGACCGGCCATGTCTTCGATCTGCCCGACCTGTACCACCGCCCGGTCGACGGCAAGGGTGACTGGGACACCTATGTCGGCGACTGGGACCTGATGGGCAGCCAGTTCGGGATGGCGCCGGATCTGTTCGGCTGGCACAAGTGGAAGCTGGGGTGGCTGGAGCCGCGGCAGGTGGTGTGCGTGCAGGGGGGCGGGCCCGTGCGGCTGACGCTGGAACCGCTGTCGGCGGCGCCGGGGATCCCGGTGCGGACGGGCGCGGCCGGGTCGCCCGGCACGTTCGGAGCGGACGGCTCGCCCGGGGCCCCCGACGCGTTCGCCGTGCAGGGCGGGCTCGGGGCGTACGGCCCGGCCGGGGCGCACGGCGGGGTGCCCGGCTTCGGGCTGGGCAACGGCATCAAGCTGGCCGTCGTCCCCACCGGGCCGGAGAGCGCCCTGGCCTTCGAGGTGCGTGGCCCGGTGGGCAACGACATGCAGGCCTGCCGGCCGGGGGTGCTGGTGTACCGGGTGCGCAGTCAGACCGAGTCCGGGGGCGGGCCGGTCGAGGTGATCGACGCCCATCCGCGCAGCGAGGCCTGCTGGGAGGAGTCCGTGTACCCACCGCTCGCGGACGCGCCGGTCGGTCTCGGCGAGAGCTTCACGGTGCCGGAGGAGGGCGTGCGGGTGGAGGTGGAGGGGCGGACGGTCTCGGGGGCGTGGACCGTGAGGATCACCGCGATCGGGTAGCGCGTGCGCCGGGCGGAGGGTCGCGTACCGGGACAGATGTACGCCGGGTGGCAGCGGTACGCCTCGCGGGCCGCTTGTGCGCCGGGAGGGCAAATACGAAAAGGCCGGTCGCTTCTTGGGAGGCTTTCACCCTGTGGGGCTGGGGGGGGGCTCCTTAAATGCGAAAGCCCCCCGCAGTCGCGAGGAGCTTTCACTGTCTGTGCGCCGCCAGGGACTCGAACCCCGGACCCGCTGATTAAGAGTCAGCTGCTCTAACCAACTGAGCTAGCGGCGCCTGCTGACGTCGTAGACCTTAGCATCCTGATCGGGGTGGGGAAAAATCGATATCCGAACGGCCGCACGAGCCGCCCGCACGGCCGCCCAGAGCAGCACCTCCGGCCCCGGCAGCCAGGGGTTACGCGTGTCCGGGGCGACCAGCCAGCGGGCGCCGGAGGGGGTGTCGGTGGCGGACCGGGCCGGCACGGTCACCGCGTCTCCGGTGCCGTGACACAGCAGCGCCGGGACGTCACCCGCACGGCCCAACTCCTCCCACCGCAGCAGCGACGGCAGCCGCTGGGCCGTGCCGGGTGCGGCGAACAACAGCATTCGCCCCCGGAACGTCGCCACCGGCCCCGACCCGGGCCCTTCCTCCCACAGCTGGTCGACCATCCGGCGCCCGAAGACCGCGGGTGCGCTGACGACGTCGAAGACGGAACCGCAGGCCAGCACCACGGGGGCCGTCGGCCGCTCGTCCCAGAAGGCCCGGGCGCTGCGCGGATACGGTTCTGCGGAGGCGAGCCAGGCGGCGCCGTCCGTGGTGAGGGAAGTTGTCGAGAACGGGGCGTTGGGTGCGCTGCTCATGACAGCTACATCTACCGACGGTGAGCGAGCCGTTCCCGAGAGTTCCGGGAAATCAGGACAGGGCGGGGTGGCGGGGCGTATCTTGCCCGCCTGGCATATGCCATGGACTGTTCCGGGATGCCTGGTGCCCGGGTCACACCGGGTCGACGTGGCCGGGACCCTCGACTCCGCGCATCAGATCCCGGCCGAACTCCACCATCTTCTTGGCATAGTCCTCGGTCCACTCGGCCCGCGCGGCGATGTCGGCGGGCGTCAGCCGGTCGAACCGCCGCGGATCCGCCAGCTGGGCTGCCGCGATGGCCTGGAACTCCACCGCACGGTCCGTCGCCGCCCGGAACGCCAGCGTCAGCTCGGTCGCCCGCGTCAGCAGCGCCCGCGGGTCGTCGATCGACTCCAGGTCGAAGAAGTGCTCCGGGTCGGCTGCCACCTGCGCGGGCTCGAAGAGCAGGGGCGCGGGGCGTAGCCGCGGCTCGTTCCGACGCGGCGTGGGCTCCGCCATGTCTTCTCCTTCTCTTACGTCGACGATCTCGTGGACCACCGAGTGACATCTGTGGACCGATCCACCGTCCATTGTCCCGCGCCCGCGCAAGGGGGCGCCGAGCGCAGGTCAAAGGGGATGCCGTGGAGTATCAGCCGGGCCGCCACCCCACGCGGTGCTCCGCCAGCCGGGCCAGAACCGCGTGGTTCGCCTCCCAACCGTCAGGGCTGTGTTCGTCGGCCGCCTCCGGCGGCGTGCCGGACTCCGTCCGGCGGATGGGCGTTGCTGTGGTTGAGCCGGTCGTGTGGGTGTGGTGGGGTTCACGGCCGCCACGCCACGCGGTGCTCCGCCAGCCGGGCCAGAACCGCGTGGTTCGCCTCCCAACCGTCAGGGAACTTCACCAGGGTTCCCAACTGCACCGGCTCCGTCGACGGATAGTCGTCCAGCAGGTCGCTCACCCCCGCCCGGCACACCACGATGCAGGCGTGGCGGTGACGGGAGGCGAGGACGCACAGGCGGCCCGTTTCCAGGTGGAAGGCGGTGGCGTCGGGGCGGCCGGAGAGGGGGTGGAGGACCACCGTCACGTCGTACTCGCGGCCTTGGAGCCGGTTCGCGGTGTCGACGGTGACGTCTGTCACGCCCAGCTCGGTCAGCGCCGCCCGGACCGAGGCCGCCTGGTCCCGGTGGGCCGTGCCGACCGCGATCCGGTCGGCCGTGAGCGGCGCGGCGTCGGGTGAGCGCTCCGACGTCGCCGCGCCACCCCGGTCCAGCAGGCGCCGCACGACCGTCGCCACCGCGCGTACCGCCTCGGGGTCCGTGCGCGGGGTGTGCCGGGCGGGCAGCTCCAGCAGGCCCCAGCCCGACTCCGCCGCCTCGTCGATCACCCGGTCTGGGCCCGAGCCGTCCGACGGGACCGCGAAGGACAGATGACGGTCGCCGTGGTCCGTGCCGCTGCGGAACCGTGTGTACGGGTAGAAGGCGTCGGAGACCAGGGGCGCGGCGGAGGCGGGGAGGCGCCAGGAGACCGGCAGGCGGTGCTGGGGCAGGTCGGGGTTGTGGGCCAGGAGGGTGGTGACGGCCGAGGCCGACGGGTCGTACGACAGGCCCGCCCACTGCTCGCTGCCGACGATGGCGAACGGGTCCAGCTGGCCGGGGTCGCCGACGAACAGCGCCCGCTCGAACAGGCCGGCCACCGCGAGCAGCGAGTCCGAGCGCATCTGGTACGCCTCGTCCACGATCGCGTGCCGCCAGGGCTCGTCCACCTTGACGTGCGCCCACTTCGCCGCCGTGGAGATGACGACCGAGAGGCCGCTGAGGTCACCCGCCTTCGCCGACTTGCGTACGTTCGGCAGGTCGTCGAGCGCCTTGTCGTACGGGTCGGCGTCGCTGCTGTGCAGCCGGCCCACCGGCAGCTCGGGGTTCTTCTCGGCGAGCCGCAGGACGAGGTCGTCGACCTGGGCGTTGGTCTGCGCGACGACCATCAGCGGGCGCCCGGCGTCGGCGAGTTCGAGGGCCGCGCGGACGACGAGCGTGGACTTGCCGGCCCCGGGCGGGGAGTCGACGACGACACCGCGCGCGGTGCCGTGCAGCGTGTCGTGGAGGATCGCGTCGGTGGCCTCGGTCGCCGCCGTACCCGGGTCGAACACGGCGGTCACAGCACATCCTCCTCGGTCAGCGGATCGGCGGCCTCGGGCTCCTGCTCGCCGGGCGGCCCGCCGTGCGTCCACGGCGTCTGCTCCGGATCGGGCAGCTTCGCGCCGCCCCGCTGCTCGTGCTCGAACAGCGTGAAGCACAGCACATCGCCCTTCTCGGGCACCGACCCCTCCTCCGGCTCCTTGCCGCGGCCCATCTTGTCCAGCACCCGCAGCACCACGAGTGCGCCTCCGTCCCCGATGTCGCCCTCGTATCCGACGAACTCCGCGGACTGGGGCTTCCCGCCCAGCGACCGGAACACCTTCGCCCGCTCGCCCAGATGCGGCCGGTCGTCGGTGCGGACGGTGACCAGCGGGCGCGGACTGGGCCGCTTGCCCTCGCTGTACGCCATCACGACATCGGTGACCTCGCCCGCGAAGGCCTCCCCCGACAGCCGTCGCCCCGCCATCACCAGCGGGTCGTCGAGCGCCTCCTGCGCCTCCAGGCGGGCTTGTTCCCGCTCGCGCGCGGCGAGCTTGTTGGCTGCGGTGACCGCGTCGTCGCGGCGCGGCTGCGGGGGTTCGCCGGCGAGGACGCGGTCGCGATGGCCGGTGAAGGACCAGCGGTCGCGGGTCCACCGCTCCTCGACCCGCGAGGCCTCCGGCAGCTCCCGCAACCGGTCGAGACCCCGCCACACCGCGTCCCAGGTTGGCCGGGTCCGGCTCTCGACGAGGGCGCGGATCTCCCGCTCGGCGGCGGTGAGGTCACCGAGCCGGTCGTCGGCCTCCAGCCCGTCCTCGGCGGCGGCCAGGGCGGTGCGGGCGCGGTCGTAGCGCTCGATGGCGGGGGCGAGCAGCTTGTTGTCGAACGCCGGGTCGGTGGCGGGACCGGCCGGCGGGCACAGCAACTGGCCGTCCCGGTCCCGCGCGAGCTCCGCCCGCAGGGCCGCCTCGGCGCCCGTCTCACCGGACTGGGGGTCCCCCCGCTCGAGCGCATTCGAGAGTGGGGGAGGGTCGATCCAGGCGAGCAGTGCGCCGAGGTGCTGGTCCTCCAGGGTGGACTGGCCGGTCGCCCAGTGCCGGGCCAGTACGTCCGTCATGGCCAGCAGCAGCGAGGAGCCCGGCACCCGGGCCCGCTCGGCGAAGTGGGTCAGCCACCGGCCGAGCAACGGCACGCGCGCAGGCGCCGGGTAGGGGGCCTCCGGGTCCTGTTCCGCCGTACGCCGGAAGCGCATGGAGCGGCCCAGGAGCCGGACGAAGTCGACGCCCGCGCGGCTCGGCACGATCAACTGCGGGGCGTCCGCGCACAGTTCCACCTCGACCTTGACCCGCTTGCCGGTCTCCGGATCGGTCTCGGCCCGCTCGGCCGCCTCCACGTCCTCGGCGTAGGCGTCGATGTACGGCAGGACGACGTCCGCCAGCTCGGACAGGAACGCGAACCGGAGGTCCCGGTCGCGCGGCTGCGGTACGACCAGCAGGTGCGGGGCCTCCCGGTCGGTGCCGACGAGCGCGCCGAGCGGGGCACCGGCCTCACCCGCGGTGGTGAGCGGCACGAAGACCAGCGGCCGCTCGGACAGACGCCGGTGGCGGACGGTCGCGGCGGGCTGGGCGCGGCCCGTGCTGACGGCTTCCAGCCGGGCGAGGGTGGAGATCAGTGACACGCGGCCACCGCCTCCCGGCCGAGGGCCTCTGCCCGCAGCCGCGCCGCCCAGCGCAAGGCCGCCACCGCCGGATCATCCGGGTCGCCGGACTCGCCGCGGGCCGCCGACAGGACGCCCTCGACCGTCGTCAGATCGCCGAGCTCGGCCCGCACCGAACGGCCCAGCGACGTCACCGCGCCGGACGCGCGGGACCGGGCGCGGCAGTGGAAGGCCAGCTCACAGGCGGACAGACACTCGGGCGCGTACGTCGCCGGAACCGACTCGACGGCCGCCGTCAGGTCGGCGGCGGGCAGCTCGGGAGAGAAGCAGGTGCCGTCGGGGAGGGTGTCGGCGATGTCCTCGATACGGGTGAGACGGGCCAGCTGACGGGCGGTGACCGCGCGCTGCTTGCGGATGTCGACGGCGGAGGCGGTGGGGAGGTTGGAGAAGTCCTTGGGGCAGACCAGGAGGACGCGATGGCGCACGCGCGGCGTCGGTTCCAGCCGGGCCGCGATCTGCTCCAACGCCAGCACGTACACCGCCGACTGCCGCGCGGCCGCGCCGACCTTCGCCGGGTCCGCCGAACCGTCCAGCATCGGGAAGGACTTGATCTCCACGACCGTCCAGCTGCCGTCCGGGTGTACGACCACCGCGTCCGGCTCCAGGAAGGCGGGCGAGCCGGCGACGTCCAGCGCGAGCATGGGGTGGTCGAGCAGCGTCCACGCGCCGTGGGCCTCGGTGGCCTCGCGCAGCGCCAGCGCCGTACGGGCCGTGCGGCCCTCGGGGCCGGTCGCGGTGAGCTCGGGCACCCGCGCGTCGGCGGGCGGCTCGGCCGAGCGGTCCAGCTTCTCGTGGACCAGGCGCAGCAGCTCCGCGCCGCCGTCCGCCTTGACCTTGGCCTCGAACGCGTTCCCGCGGGTGAAGGCGAACTGCGACTGCCCGAAGACCGACGGCGAGCCCAGCGCGCTCGCCAGGGCCGCCTTGTTCACCCCGGCGCCGTCCAGGATCGCGCGCCGCTTGCAGCCGGGGTTGGCGGCGAGGGCGGCCAGGGCGCGCGCGTCGAGCGCCTTGGCCGGTACGTCGGGACCGCGCAGCTCAGCGAGCCGGTGCCGGAGCGCCGTCCCCCGCGTCCTGGGGAGAGGCACTCGGCTCGGCTCCGGATCCGAACCGGGACTCGCGCTGCCGTGGAATTCGCTCACCCGCGGAAGTCTGGCATCCGCCACTGACAATCGAGGAAGAAGCGTCGTCCGAGGCCACGGTGACGGTCTCCCGCGTACCCTTCGCGACCGTGCCGCCGGAGACCGCTGCGGCCGTCGCGACGGGGGCGACCTCCGTCCCGAACCGCGCCCGTACCCGGTCCGCGGTCCGCAGGACGTACGGCGTCAGCAGCAGCCCGACGCCCATTACGGCGGCGCCCGCGACCGCGTCGAGGAAGTAGTGGTTGGCGGTGCCCATCACGACGATCGTGGTGATCAGCGGGTAGGCGACGGCCGCCACCTTCGTCAGGCGCGTCCCGCCGTACCGCCACAGCATCACCCCGCACCACAGCGCCCAGCCGACGTGCAGGCTCGGCATCGCCGCGTACTGGTTCGTCATGCCGCCCATGCCCTTCGGCGCGCTCGCGGCACCGCCCCACCAGCCGTACGAGCTGTACTGGGCCATCGTGTCCACGAAGCCGTAGCTGTCGGCGAGCAGCCGGGGCGGGCAGGTGGGCAGCAGGGTGAAGCCGATCAGGCCTATGAAGGTCGACGTCATCAGCCAGGTGCGGGCCGCGCGGTAGCGCACGGTACGGGACCGGAAGATCCAGACCAGGAGCGCGGGGGTGATCAGGTAGTGCAGGGACGCGTACCAGAAGTCGGCCGGGACGCCGAGCCAGGGCTCGCGGGTGAAGAGGCGGTTGAGGGGGGACTCCGCGTTGAGGTGCAGGGCCTTTTCGATGTCCAGGATCGCCAGGCCGTGGTCGACGGCGGTGGAGACATCGCCCCGGGCCAGAAGTCGGCCCGCCGAGTAGCAGGCGTACACCAGGAGTATCAGCGGCAGCTCGGTCCACCAGCGCAGGCGGGTCCGCGGCGTCGCCTCCACGCCAGCTGTATCGGCGTGCGGCATCCGATCGCCTCCCCCTTCTTGTCACGGCGCCCGGTTGACCGGTCGTGCCACTTTACGGTGTATGCGCGCGCCCCCTTCGGGCGCCCCGGCCCTCAAGACGCAGAGATCGCCCCCGGGGTTGCCCTCGAACAGCGTGCGGGATGATGGACGGGTCCCGCCTCTCATTTCTCCCGGAAGGGCACCTCCATGGCACCGCGCATCCTGCTGGCCCGGCACGGACAGACGGCGTGGTCGCTGTCCGGCAAGCACACGGGCAGGACCGATGTGCCGCTCCTGGAGGAGGGCCGCCGGGGCGCGAAGCTGCTGGGCGTACGCCTGCACCGGCCGCCGTACGACGGCCTCGCGGAGATCGAGATCCGCACCAGCCCGCTGTCACGCGCGCGTGAGACGTGCGAACTCGCCGGCTTCGGTGAACGCGCGCGTACCTGGGACACGCTCATGGAGTGGGACTACGGCGCCTACGAGGGCATGACACCCGCGGAGATCCAGGCCGTGCGTCCCGGCTGGCTCATCTGGCGCGACGGCGTACCGGAGGGCGAGAGCCTGTCCGAGGTGACGGCCCGGGCCGACGAGGTGGTGGCATGGGCGCGCGAGGCCGACCGTGACGTGCTGGTGTTCGCGCACGGGCACATCCTGCGGTCCATAGGCGCGCGCTGGCTGGGGCTGCCGCTCGACTTCGCGGCACGGATCCGGCTGAACCCGACGTCGCTGTCGGTGCTGGGATGGGCGTACGGGGAACCGGCGATCGAGAGCTGGAACGACCTGGGGCATCTGGGGGTGTAGCCCGCCGAGCGCGGGCCCTGCCGGTCACGTCATGCCGGTCACGTCATGCCGGTCACGTCATGCCGGTCACGTCATGCCGGTCACGCCATGCGGGGCACGCTCGCGTGCCGCTCCAGAAACGCCGACACACCACTCGCCCGCCGGTGCGGCAGCAGTACCCGCGCCGTGCCCGCCAGCATCGTCTGGACCCGCGACGACTGCACCTGGTCGAGCAGGTCCAGCACCCGCATCCCGGCCGCCGCGGCCTCGTCCGGGCGTCCGCCCCGGGCCAGGTCGTCCGCCAGTTCCGCCGTGTACAGCGCGATGTTGCGCGTGAAGTGCGGATCCTGGAGCTGCGCCGCCCGCCCCGCGTGCCGCGCCGCCCGCTGCCAGTTGCCCAGTATCGACCAGCACTGCGCCTCCAGTGCCTCCAGCTCCGCCTCCCCGTAGAAGCTCATCCACTCGGGGTCGGCTTCCGAGCTGCCCCGCCCGTAGAGGGCCTGCGCGCGGACGAGGGCCTGTTCGCAGCCGGTGCGGTCGGCGAGTCCGGCCCAGCCGCCCGCCTCGCGCAGCGCCAGCAGCGACATCAGGCGGGAGGAGCCGAGGGGCCGCGCGGCACGCTGCGCGGCCTGGGCCGCCCGTACCGCCTCACGCGGCCGGCCCGCGTCCCGTGCCAGGAACGACATGTTGCAGAAGGCGTGCGCCTCCAGCGCCGGGTCGCCCGCCATCCGGGCCGTCGCCAGCGCCTCCCCGTAGTGCGAGCGGGCGTCGTCGAAACGGCCCGAGTCGTGCGCCAGCCACCCCACCGAGATGGCCAGTTCACCCGCGCCCGAGTGCAGCCGGTCACCGATCGCCTGCCGGGTCGTACCGGCGTCGAGCAGCTCGTACGCGGCACGCAGCGGGGCGGCCGCGCGCCGGTAGAGGCCGTCGGCGCCGTGCCGGTCGTCGAGCAGCCGGATGCGGCGTACGGCTTCCTCGAGCGCGTCCGCCTCGTGTCCTCCGACACGTCGGGCGGGACGCTCGGCGGCCGCGGCGTCGAAGGCGAGCCCCAGCGGGCTCAGCGAGGCGGCGGCCACGGTGGCGCCTCCGCCGGTCATGAATGCGCGACGCAGCACGTCGCTCTCCTCGTGGATCTCGTGGTTCTGGTGGTTCTGATGGTCATACGGCTCGTGGCCACCCCACGTCTCACTGGTGGCGCACGCCGGGTTCGTGGTGTGCACGAGGGGCGCCTCCTCTTCGGTGCGCGCCCGGCGTCCGCGTACGGACGAGCGGGGCGCGAAGCCGAGGTCGGTGAGCGTGCGGCCGGGGAACATGTGCAGGAACACCCGTTCGTACGCGTAGTTGGGGCAGCGGATCTCGCCTGCCTCGACCCGCCCGACGTAACGCGCGTCACAGCTGACCCGCTCACCGATCTCGCGAGCGGCCCGTCGTACCGCCGCGGCGAACTCGGCCGGCGAGCGCTGTCCGCGCAACTGCCGGAATGCGAGATTCGGCCTCGGTGGCAGGGTGGGCTGGGACGAGGTCAGCTCTGACGACGTCATGGCCGGGTCCTCTCATGCGAACCGTCGAACCATGCCGCAGCGAGGACGAGTTGAGCCGGAGTGTTCGTACCGAATACCCGTTGCCGAATGTCCGTGCCGAATATCCGTGTGGTGCCCTTGCTGTCGGCGGGCATGAACGTACCTGCTGTAGCGGACCCGCCACGCAGTGTTTGGCTACAAAACGGATATCTCATACGGGATCCGCCATGAACTGCCATCCTTTGCGGCGGACTTCCGCCGTAGCCGTTGACGTCGTGGCGCGTTGAACTCTCCGGACTGCACAAGGGGTTCCGTGGTGGAGGTCGAGATGGAGACCAGCCAGAGCATCGCACCGCATACGCCGTCGACAACGGCGGGGCACGCACCGGCCGCGGAGTGCGGCGAGCCACGGGAGGCGTGCTGCGACGTGGTCACCGTTCCGGCGCGGCAGGGCCTGGAGGCGGTCGACATCCTGCGCCGCGGGGCCGCCGGTGACGCGGTGGGGCCCGTCCTGCACGACGGCGGTGGCGACACCCTCGGCTTCGTGGTCCCGTCGGGCACCGCGGCCGCCTGGGACGTGCCGGGCAGCACCTGTACGGAGACCGACGGCCGCGGCCTGAGCCTGGACCTCGACCCCGAGCCGCCCGTCGAGGGCTCGGACTGGCTCCTGCCGCCCGGCGAGGCGGACCTGGCGACGGATCCCGCGGTGCTGCGGGCGGCGCTGGGGGAGGCCGCGCGGCTGATCGAAGCGGCCGACAACTGCCGGTGACGCCACCGCCCGGGCGGCGCCGCCTGCCGCTTGCGACAATGACCGCATGGGAAAGTCCAGGAACGCCAGGCGCCGGACGGCCGCGGCCGAGCCGGTCGCGGAGCGCGTCGACGGCGGCCTCGCCGAGCTGATACCCGACCCGGACCGCGCCCGGGCCTGGACCCTCCTCATCGACGGGGCCCCTCAGTCGCACGTCGACCTGGACGACCCGGCCCACCTCTCCTTCGAGTACCAGCGGCGCCTTGGGCACGTCATCGACCTCGTCGCCCCACCGGGCAGACCCGTGCGGGCCGTGCACCTCGGCGGCGGTGCCTTCACCCTCGCCCGCTATGTCGCGGCCACCCGCCCCCGTTCCACCCAGCAGGTCGTCGAACGGGACGCCGCCCTCGTCCAACTGGTCCGCAGGGAGCTGCCGTTGGATCCGGGCGCCCGGATCCGGGTGCGGTCGACGGACGCCCGGGACGGGCTCGCCAAGGTGCCCGACGGGTGGGCCGACCTCGTCATCGCCGACGTCTTCAGCGGCACCCGGACCCCCGCCCACCTGACCTCGACGGAGTTCCTCGACGACGTCCGCAGGGTCCTCGCGCCGGGCGGTGTGTACGCCGCCAACCTCGCCGACGGGCCGCCGCTCGCGCACCTGCGCGGCCAGATCGCCACCGCCGCCGACCGGTTCGCGGAGCTCGCCCTGGTCGCCGACCCGGCCGTACTGCGCGGCAAGCGCTTCGGCAACGCCGTCCTCGTCGCCTCCGACCGCCCGCTCCCGGTCGCCGAACTGACCCGTAGCGCCGCCTCCGACCCGCACCCCGCACGCGTGGAGCACGGCAAGTCGCTCACCGACTTCACCGGTGGCGCCGTCCCCGTCACCGACCTCGCGGCCGTGGCCTCCCCGGCTCCGCCCCCGTCGGTGTTCCGGTGACGGTGCGCCGGTGACTCAGTAGTTCCCGATCTCCACCCGCGGCGGCCCGTCGTGCCAGGTGCAGAACACCGACACCCGGTCCGCGCCGGCGCTGAACTCCACCCGGATCCAGGTCTCCGTCTTCCACACCTGCATCGACCAGCCCGCACCCGGGGTGGCCGAGACGAGCGACGCGTCCCTCGCGCCGATGTCGAAGACCACCCGGCCGCCGTCGGTGTCGTAGCTCTTGACCTGGCCGGACGAGGCGGGGGAGGGGCTGCTGCTCTTCGGTGGTGTCGTCGAGGGGGCCGGGGTGCGGGGCGTCGCGGTCGGCTTCGGGGAGGGGCGCGCGGGGTTCGACGGGTCCTTCGACGGGGTCGGCCGGTTCGTCGACGACGCCAGCGGCTTCGACTCCTGCGTCGTCGCGTCGGCGGCCGTGATGGGCAGGGCGCGGGGGCGGTCGTACACCGTGCCCGCCATCACCGTGTGGACCCCCCACCACGACAGCGTGACCGCCGCGCCCGTGGCGAGCGACCAAGCCAGTACGTGTACGAGTCCTCTGCGCATCGCGGGCCATACTGCCTCACGCGTCCCGAGCGTGTCGCGCCGTTGTGCGCGGGCGTGAAGTCGCCCACACGGGTGCGGTTGTCCACAGGCGGTGAGTTGTCCACAGGCCCGGACCGGGCTCCGCCGCATGGCGTACGGTGCGGCGCATGGCAAGTGTGCTCGTGGTCGAGGACGACCAGTTCGTACGCTCGGCGCTCATCCGGCACCTGACCGACGCCGCCCACACGGTGCGCAGCGTCGGTACGGCACTGGAGGCGCTGCGCGAGGTCGCCCATTTCCGCTTCGACGTGGTGATCCTGGACCTCGGGCTGCCCGATCTGGACGGCTCCGAGGCCCTGAAGATGCTGCGCGGGATCACGGACGTGCCGGTGATCATCGCCACGGCACGGGACGACGAGGCGGAGATCGTCCGGCTGCTGAACGCCGGCGCGGACGACTATCTGACCAAGCCGTTCTCGGTCGAGCACCTGTCGGCCCGGATGGCCGCCGTACTGCGCAGGGCCCGGTCGGGCAGCGCGGAGGCCGCACCGTCGAGCGTGCTGCGCGTCGGTGGCCTGACCGTCGATCCGCTGCGTCGCCAGGCCGAGTTGGACGGAGCCGGCCTGGACCTCACCCGCCGCGAGTTCGACCTGCTCGCCTTCCTTGCCGGGCGGCCCGGGGTCGTCGTACCGCGCAAGGAACTGCTCGCCGAGGTGTGGCAGCAGTCGTACGGCGACGACCAGACCATCGACGTCCATCTGTCCTGGCTGCGCCGCAAACTGGGGGAGACCGCCGCCAACCCGCGCTATCTGCACACCCTGCGGGGCGTCGGTGTGAAGCTGGAGCCACCCGTGGGGGAGCCGCCGCGATGAGGTGGGCACTGGTCAAGGTCTGCCTGGCGGTCACCACCATGGTCGTGGTCGCCTTCGCCGTCCCGCTCGGACTCGTCATCCGGGAGATGGCCCGCGACCGCGCCTTCTCCAACGCCGAGCGGGAGGCCGCGGCCGTCGCCCCGGCGCTGTCCATCACCACCGACCGGGACCAGTTGGAGCGGGTCGTCGCCTCGGCCGGATCGGACGCGGGCATGGCCGTGCACATACCGGCCTCCGGCGACGCGGCCGCCGTCGACCTCGGCCGACGGCGCGCCGCCGCCGACGACATCGCGACCGTACGACGGCTGGGCCGGGCCTCGACCAGCGAGGTCCCCGGCGGATCCACGTTGCTCCAGCCGGTCGCGCTGAGCTCCGGCGAGATAGCCGTCGTCGAGGTGTACGTCCCCGACGCGGAGGTCACCAACGGCCTTGCCACGGCCTGGGCGGTGCTCGCCGGGGTCGGCCTCGCACTGATCGTCGGATCGGTCGCGGTCGCCGACCGGCTGGGCGTGCGGATGGTGCGGCCCGCGCAGCGCCTGGTCGAGGGCGCGCACGAACTGGGGGAGGGCAAGCTGGGCGCCCGGGTGCCCGAGGAGGGGCCGAACGAACTGCGGCTGGCGGCCGCGGCGTTCAACTCGATGGCCGACCAGGTGGTACAACTCCTCGCGAACGAGCGGGAGTTGGCGGCCGACCTGTCCCATCGCCTGCGCACCCCGCTGACCGTGCTGCGGCTGAACGCGGCCTCGCTCGGGGACGGTCCGGCCGCCGAGCAGACCCGGGCCGCCGTCGCCCAGCTGGAGCGGGAGGTCGACACCATCATCCGTACCGCCCGGGACGCCAAGCCGCAGACGGTGGCGGCCGGTCCGGGAGCCGGGTGCGACGCGGCCGAGGTGGTGCGCGAGCGGATGGCGTTCTGGTCGGCGCTGGCGGAGGACGAGGGCCGCAAGGTGCGGGTGGCCGGCGTGGATCGGCCGGTGCGCATCCCCGTGGCCCGGGCGGATCTGGCGGCCGCGCTGGACGCCCTGCTCGGCAACGTCTTCCGGCACACGCCCGAGGGCACGGCGTTCGCGGTCGACGTGCACAACGGCGAGGACGCGGTGATCGTGCTCGTCTCGGACGCGGGGCCCGGGATCTCCGACCCCGAGGCGGCCATGGCACGCGGGCGGGGCTCGGGCAGCGCCGGCTCCACCGGGCTCGGCCTGGACATCGTGCGCCGGCTCGCGGAGTCGACGGGCGGGGACGTACGGATCGGGTCGTCGGTGCTGGGCGGGACCGAGGTGCGGATCTGGATCCAGCTTGGCGGCCGGGCGCCGGAGCGCAGGGGGCATCGGGGCGCCGTCCGACGACGCCGCCCCGGCAAATTGGTCTCGACCTTTAACCGTCCCCGATCCCTTCCTTAAGCGCACCCTAAGGTCCTCAACACCGGTCTGGATCAGGGCTTTTGCCCGATTCTGGATCGCTAGCGTGCTGCCGCACCCCCACCCGTGAAGAGCGAAGGCAGGCACGTGATGAGTACGCACCGGCGCAAGGTCAGCGGCAGGAACAAGGCGATCGGCGGTCTCGTCGCCGCTGCCGTGGTCGGCGGTGGCGCGATCCTGTTCACCGGTACTGCCCAGGCGGCCGGGATCGGGGCGGCGTACACCAGGACCAGTGACTGGTCGACGGGTTACACCGGGCAGTACGTCGTCACCAACAACAGCGGCGGGACGAAGAAGGAGTGGACGCTGGAGTTCGACCTCCCGTCGGGCTCGAAGCTGAGCTCCCTGTGGAACGCCGAGTCAAAGGTGAACGGGCAGCATGTCACCGTCACGCCGCCGAAGTGGGACCGGGACGGGCTCGCGGCCGGTGAGTCGGTGACGGTCGGCTTCGTGGTCAACGGCACGGGCGCACCGGCGGCCTGTCTGATCGACGACGCGAAGTGCTCCACGGACGACACGGCGACCCCCGAGCCGAGCGGCCGCCCGACCGAGCCACCGAAGCCGACCCCGACGGCGACGCCCACCACGACACCCAAGCCCACCGCGACCTCCACCGCCAAGCCGTCGGAGAGCTCCGGCACCGGAACAACGGCGTCGGCAGGCTTCGCCCCCTACATCGACACCTCCCTCTACCCTGCGTTCGACATGGCGGCGAGCGCCGAGGCGACCGGGGTGAAGGACTACAACCTCGCCTTCGTCACCGACGGCGGCGGCTGCACCCCGAAGTGGGGCGGCGTCACCGACCTCGGCGGCGACGCGGTGGCCGCGCAGATCGGTGACCTGAGGGCCAAGGGCGGCGACGTCCGCGTCTCCTTCGGCGGCGCGGCCGGCAGCGAGCTGGCGACGACCTGCTCCTCGGCGGACGCACTGGCGGCGGCGTACGGCAAGGTCGTGGACACGTACAAGCTGACGAAGGTCGACTTCGACGTCGAGGGCGGCGCGCTCCCGGACAAGGCGGCCAACACCCGCCGCGCCCAGGCGATAGCCGCGCTTCAGCAGCAGCACCCCGGCCTGGACGTCTCCTTCACCCTCCCCGTCATGCCCGAGGGCCTGACCCAGCCCGGCGTCGACCTCCTCTCCGACGCCAGGCAGAACGGTGTGAAGATCGACACCGTCAACATCATGGCGATGGACTACGGGCCCGCGTACAGCGGCGACATGGGCACCTACGCCGAACAGGCGGCCACCGCCACCCAGGCCCAGGTCAAGAGCGTCCTCGGCCTCTCCGAGAGCGCGGCCTGGAAGTCGGTCGCCGTCACCCCGATGATCGGCGTCAACGACGTCACCACCGAGATCTTCAAGGTCGACGACGCCACCCAGCTGGTGAAGTTCGCCCAGTCCAAGGGCCTCGGCTGGCTGTCGATGTGGTCGGCGACCCGCGACAAGCAGTGCGCGGGCGGCGAGAAGCCGGCGGCGGACGCGACGTGCAGCTCGATCCTCCAGGAGAAGTTCGCGTTCTCGAAGGCGTTCGCGGTGTACGGCGACTAGCCGATCGGCGATCAGGACGCGGGGGCCGCGCCCCGGCCGGTCTTCCCCCCATCCGGCCGGGGCGCCTGGTCGCGGTGTGACCGGTGGATGCTGAAGGGGCGCCTTGTAGCATCTGAGCACCGCTGCACTAGGGGGACGCGTGATCGAACTGGCCGACATGATCCGTGAGTTGCGGGAGCAGCTGACCAGCGCGCTGGTGGACGGCGACGGCAGGATGCTGCGCTTCGAGCTGGGTCCCGTCGAGGTCGAGGCCTCGGTCGCCGTCACGCGGGAGGGCGGCGGGGACGCGAAGGTACGGCTGTGGGTCGTGGACGCCGGGGCGAACGGCAAGTACGGGCATGCCGAGACACAGCGGGTCACGCTCACCCTCACTCCCAAGGTGGTACCGCCGGACGGCGGTGCCGCGGAGACGGCGTTGATCGCGGGGGACGCGGTTGACGGCGAGATCTGAGCGAGGGCTGCGCGCGGACCACGTCGCGGAGGTCATCGTCAGCCTGCCGCAGGGGAAGGGCAGGGGGCGGCGCGGCTCCGGGTATCTCGTCGCGGCGGGCAGAGTTCTCACCGCTGCGCATGTGGTCGAGGGCGACGTCGGCGTGCGGGTCCGCTTCGAGGCCGGCCGGCCGGGGGAGTGGGCCGTCGACGCGACGGTGGTGTGGAGGCACGACGGCATCGACGTCGCCGTACTGGCTCTGCCGGAGCGCGCTGTGGTGGATGTCCGGCCCGTCTCCCTCGGCAAGGTCGGCGACCAGGACGCGGTGCTCGGCTGTACCGCGATGGGGTTCCCCCGCTTCAAGCTCCGCGCGGACGCCGCGGGCCGGCCCTTCCGGGACGCCGAGCACATGGATGCGAAGTGCGCCGTACTGGCCAACCGGCGCGAGGGCACCCTGGACCTGCGGATCACCGCGCCGCCCGCCGCGGATCCGGATCCCGAGCGGGATGCCTGGGAGGGGATGTCGGGGGCGGCCGTCTTCAGCGGCGGGTACCTGGTCGGGGTCGTCAGCCGCCATCACCGCAGGGAGGGAACCGGGCGTGTCGCGGCGGGTCGGGTGGACCGGTGGGCGGATGCGCTGAGCGCGACCGAACGGGCCGCTCTGGAACGGCTACTGGGGCACGAGCTCGAGGCACTGCCGTCCGCTGCGCCCGGGAGCACCGTCGACCTCGTTCAGGACGTCTATCGTGCCCACCTGGCCGACATCGCACCCGAGCTGCTGGACGAGCGGCAGACAGAGCTGGCGGAACTGGTCTCCTTCTGCGGCGGACCCGAGCCGTACCGCTGGCTTCAGGGTCGGCCGTGGGCGGGCAAGACGGCGCTGGCGGCCTGGTTCGCGCTGCATCCGCCGCGCGGGGTCGTGCCGGTGTGGTTCTTCATCACGGCGCGGTACGCCGGCCAGTCCGACGGCGACGCGTACACGGCGGCGGTCATCGACCAACTCGCGGCCATCGCGGGCCGCGAACCGGCGGCGACGGGCTCTCCGGCCGCTCTCGACGGCGAACGCCGGCTGCTGCTGCGACAGGCCGCGGAACGGGTCGCCGAGGACGGCGGCACCCTGCTGCTGGTCGTCGACGGCCTGGACGAGGACCAGTCCCGGGTGCCCGGGGGCAGCGGGACCAGCATCGCCTCACTGCTGCCGGAACGGCCTCCGTCGAACGTACGCGTCCTGGTGACCAGCCGGCCGAGCCCCGGAATTCCGTCGGACGTCGGTGGGGGGCACCCGCTGCGGCACTGCCCGGTAGTGGAGCTCGCCACCTCGGCAGCGGCCCGCCACACCGAGCACGAGGCCAAGTACGACCTCCAACGGGCGTTGGCCGGGGACCGGTTGGAGCGCGACATGGTCGGCCTGCTCACCGCGGCGCGCGGCACGCTCACGGTCGAGGACCTGCGTGAACTGACGGGCGAGCCCGGTTATGTGGTGCGGCAGAGGCTGGGGAGTGTGTTCGGACGCATTCTGCGGCTGCGTGGCAGCGGCTTCAGCAGTTCCGCCGAGACCGACGTGACGCTGTACACGACCAGCCGCGGCTACCTCTTCGCCCACGAGACACTCCTCGTCGCCGCCCAGCAGGAACTCGGGCCTGACGTGGACGCGTACCAGGAGAGGTTGCACGCGTGGGCGGCGACGTACGAGCGTCGGGGCTGGCCGCAGGACACCCCCCTGTATCTGCTCCAGCCGTACGGCCGTCTGGTCGCGCTCCTTGCGGACACAGGGCGGGCCACCGACCTCGCCACCGATCCCCGGCGTCGGGATCGGCTGCGCGAGGCGACGGGGAGCGACGCGGCGTGCCTCGCCGAGATCGCGGCGGCGCGGGAGACGGTTCGGCGGGCCGACCCCGACGACCTGGGGGCGTCGGCGGCACTCGCGGCGGCCGGGGATCTGGTGGCCCGGCGCAACGTGTCGCTGCATCCGGACATCCCGGCCGTGCACGCGCGACTCGGCCGGGTGCGGCAGGCCATCGGCCTGGCCCGCAGTGTCTTCCGGCCGGAGGACCGCGCCCGGGCGGTCCTCGCAGTGGCCCGCGTGCTGGCGCAGGCGGGCGACCGGCGGGCGGCGGGCCTGGCGGCGGAGGGGTTGGGGCTGGCAGAGGAGTTGGTGGCCGGGACGGTGCCGGCCCGCCTCGACACGCCTGACATGGTGGCGCGGGGCATGCGGGCGACTGCTCTGGCACTGGCGGGCCGCGAGGAAGAGGTGCCGCAAGCGTTCCGGGAAAGGCCCCGACCGCACGACGGCCCGAGCGCCAAGACCTTCGTCAAGGCCCTGGTCGCGACCGCCGCCGTGCTCCGGAACCCGGCGGGCGCGGCCGGTCTGCTCCGGCTGGCGGAGGAGTCCGCCGAGCTGATCGAGTTCCTCCCGGATCGCGTGCGCGCTCTGGCGAGCATCGCCGAGGCGTGCTCGGCGTGCGGCTTCCCCGAGGACGCGAGGAGGATCTACGGCTCGGTGGCCGGGCTCGCCGGGCGTCGCGACTCAAGTGACTTCGAGAACCTGTACGCGGTCGCCGCCGAGGCCCTGCGGGACACGCGCCCCAGCGAGGCCGAGCGGCTGGCCTCGCTGGCCGGGGCGACGCTGCCCCAGGGCGAGTACGAGTACCCGGACGCGGCCTGGTCCGAGGTGACCTGCGGCGATGTCTGCACGCTCGTGGCCCTGGACCGGACGACGGAGGCCCACCGGCTCGCGTGGGCGCAGGCCGTCAACGATCCCGGCACGCTGCGGGCTCAAGGGGTCACCTGGTCGGTGGTGGCCGAAGGCTGGGCCCGCAAGGGTGCGGCGGCCGAGGCATGGGCGGCACTCGAACGGTCCCGGCACGCCCGCTTTCTCGACGGCGACGTCGACGACTCCACCCAGCGAGTCGTCGGACTCCTTGCGAGAGCCGGTGCAGCCGAGCAGCTGGTGGCCACACTGCTCACCGAGGACTACTCCTCACCGGACGGCCCTTCATGGTGGGAGGCCGCCGAAGCGCTCGCCGTACTCGCCTGCCACTGCGCCGCCGACGACCCGAGGCGATCACTGGAACTCCTCCACACGGCGGAGCACGGGCACCAGTCGACGGCCGCGCCGGTCCGCGGGGTCGCTCAGGAACGTCTCGCCGTCTTGGCGGGCGCCCTCGCCACGGCAGGACGACCCGATGACGCGGAGCGACTCCTGGCGGTGCTCGACGAGCCCGATGAGCACGCCTGGGGCCTTGCCGCCGTATCCCTGGCCGTCGCGGGAAGCGATCCAGGCCGGGCGCTGCGTCTCGCCGAGAGAGCCGTCGACATGTCTCTCGAGGCCGCCGGCGGCTGGGCGTTGCCCTCCTCCATGGCCCCTGCTGTCCAGGCCCTTGGGTGGGCCGGCGCGGCCGATCGCGTCATGGGCGTTCTTGTGGAATTGGTACGAGTGAACAGAACGCGGACCCATGGGCGTGGTGATGTCCGCGCGGAGGCCGCCGCGGGGCTGTGGCCGCACGACCCCGAACTGGCGGGTCGACTGGTGGACGACGTACTGCACGGTGTGCGCGATGACCCCGTGCTGCTGGTCGCACACCTTCTCGCCGCCGTCGGGCTCCACGACCGCGAACGCGGTACACGGCTCGGGCAACTGCTGGACGCCGTGGACGAGGACCACGACGGGAACCGGCCGACCAGCAGCGAGGTGGTGCTCAGTCTGCTGACCGCCGCGACGTCCCCGGCCGCCGCCCGAAGCCGCCTCGACGCCGTGGTGTCGCAGGACGGGCGGCTGTCGTTGCGCGGCCCGCGGGCACGAGGCGGAGCGGCCCTTGCCTACGCCGCGCTCGGCGACCACGAAGCGGCCCGGACCACGGCCCGGCGCGAAGAGGACGCGGAGCAGCGCGCGGACGCCCTCGCCCAGCTCGCCGCCTACGCCGCCCTGCTGCCCGCCGACCGTGCGCCGGTTCCGTTCCGCGACCCGTACGACATCACCCTGCTCACCCGCCGCCTGGCCACCCTCCTCCTCCCACCCCCCTGCGGCCCCGACCTCCCGCGCGCACGGGCCCTGCTCGCGGAGGTCCTCACTTCGGAGAGCTGGCACCACGCGGTACCGGTGCTCGCCGCGATCGATCCCGACGCGGCCCTGCGCGTACGGGACGTCGTCTTTGCCCATCTGCAGCTCACTGACTGAGAGTCCCTGCCTTCACGCGTCCAGCGGGTCGGCCGGTCCGCGCGCCGGGGCGCGGCACGCCCCCTCCCCGTGCCGCGCCCCGGTTGCCGCAGTCCGCTAGAGCTCCGTCTCCACCGCCGGCAACGTCCCCGTCCGCGCCGCCTTCCCGTACCAGTACGCACTCGACTTCGGCGTCCGCTCAAGCGTCGAGTAGTCGACGTACACCGCCCCGAACCGCTTCTCGTAGCCGTACGCCCACTCGAAGTTGTCCAGCAGGGACCACAGGTAGTAGCCGCGGACATCGGCGCCGTCGGCGATGGCGCGGCGGACGGCGCGCAGGTGGCCGTGCAGATAGGCGATGCGCTCCGGGTCGTGGACGCGGCCGTCGGCGTCGGGCTTGTCGTCGTAGGCCGCGCCGTTCTCGGTGATGTACAGCGGCAGACCCGGAGCCTCCCGCGTGTAGCGCATGATCAGCTCGTGCAGGCCGGTCGGGTCGACCGTCCAGCCCATCTCCGTGCGCTCGCCCGGCGTCTGGTGGAAGGCGACGTCGTCGGCGGCCGGCCACGGCGAGTACTCGCTCGACCCGTGGCCGTCGGCCCTCGGGCCGCTGACATCGGGCTTCGCCGCAGAGACCAGCGACGGGCTGTAGTAGTTCAGTCCCAGCGCGTCCAACGGCTGGTTGATCGCGGCCAGGTCGCCGTCCAGGACGTACGACCAGTCCGTCACCGGCTCTGTCGCCGCGTACAGCGACTCCGGGTACAAGCCGTGCAGGATCGGGCCGTGGAAGACGCCGTTGGCCAGGTCGTCGATCTTCCGTGCCGCCGCCAGGTCCGCCGGGTCCTGCGAAAGCGGCCGCACCACGGAGGAGTTGAGGCTGAGCGCCACCGAGTTGCGGGCCGGCATCACCGAGCGCAGGGCCGTGGTGCCCAGGCCGTGCGCCAGGTTCAGATGGTGGGCCGCACGCAGCGAGGCCGCCGGTTCCGTACGGCCGGGCGCGTGCACCCCCGACCCGTAGCCCAGGAACGCGCTGCACCACGGCTCGTTGAGCGTGATCCACTGCTCCACACGGTCGCCGAGCGCCTCACCGACGATCTGCGCGTACTCGGCGAACCGGTACGCCGTCTCGCGTTCCGGCCAGCCCCCCGCGTCCTCCAACTCCTGCGGCAGGTCCCAGTGGTAGAGCGTGACGGCGGGCTTGATGCCCTTCGCCAGCAACTCGTCCACGAGCCGGCGGTAGAAGTCCAGGCCCCGCTGCACGGCCGGGCCCCGGCCCGTCGGCTGGACGCGCGACCAGGAGATCGAGAAGCGGTACGCGCCCAGGCCGAGCTCGGCCATCAGCGCCACGTCGTCGCGGTAACGGTGGTAGTGGTCGACGGCGATGTCACCGTGCTCGCCGCCGGCCGTCTTGCCCGGCGTATGGCTGAAGGTGTCCCAGATCGACGGGGTACGGCCGTCCTCCCGCACCGCCCCCTCGATCTGGTAGGCGGACGTCGCCGCACCCCAGAGGAAGGCGGGGGGAAAGGACACGGAGGACACGGGTTCAGGCATGGAAGCGCTCCCATAAGGGGTCGTGGAGACCGACGGGGTAGGAGGGGGGAAGGTGGTGCAAGGTGGTGCAAGGTGGTGCAGGGGCCGAGGCGGCGGTGACCCGGCCCCCGAAGGCCGTACGGGTGAAGCGGGACGAGCGCGCGTCAGCCCTTGACCGCGCCCTGCATGATGCCGCCGACGATCTGCTTGCCGAACAGCAGGAAGGCGATCAACAGGGGCAGCGTGCCGAGCAGGGCGCCCGCCATGATCACCGCCTGGTCGGGGACATAGCCGGTGCCGAGGGAGTTGAGGGCGACCTGGACGGTCGGGTTCTCCTGGTTCAGGGCGATGATCGGCCACAGGAAGTCGTTCCAGGCGAACACGAAGGTCAGCAGGCCGAGGACGGCCATCGCCGGCCGCGCCGCCGGGAAGACCACATGCCAGACGACCCGCAGACTGCTCGCGCCGTCCACCCGCGCGGCCTCGATCAGCTCGGTCGGCAGTGCCTGGAGCAGGTACTGCCGCATGAAGAACGTACCGAAGGCCGTGCACAGCGTCGGCAGGATGACCGTCTGGAGCTGGTTCGACCAGCCGAGGTCCGCCATCCACAGATACAGGGGTACGACCGCCAGCTGCGGCGGGACCATCATCGTGCCGATCGTCAGCATCAGCAGCAGACCGGAGAACCGGAACCGCAGCTTGGCGAAGGCGAAACCGGCGAGGGTGGCGAACACCACCGTGCTGATGGTGATCGTGGCCGCGACGAACGTGGTGTTGAACATCGCGGTGCCGAGCCCGCCCTCCTCCCACGCCCGCTCCATGTTCTTGAACAGGTTCCCGCCGAACCACAGCGGCGGCGGGGTCTCCGCGAGCCGCCGGTCGGTGCGCGAGGCCGCGATGGCCGTCCACACCAGCGGCGCCAGCGAGACCAGCGCGAACACGGTCAGGACGACGTAGGTGAGCGGGCCGGCGTGCAGCTGCTTGCCGGCGCCCATCACCCGGGGCCGGTCGCGCCGCGGCTTCGGCGCCCTCGCCGCCTCCGCTTTCTGAGGAGTCGTCAGTTCGCTTGTGCTCATTGGGACTTCCTCAGCCGTCGGGAGACCAGCAGTTGGATCACGGCGACGATCAGCAGGATCAGGAACATCGACCAGGCGATGGCGGAGGCCTTGCCGAGGTTGCCGATGATCCAGCCCTGGTCGTACATGTACAGACCGAGCGTCTGGTACTGGTGCTCGGAGCCGCCCTTCGAACCGGACACCCCGCCGAACAGCAGCGGCTCACCGAAGAGCTGGGTCGCGCCGATCGTGGAGACGACCACCGTGAACAGGATCGTCGGCCGCAGCTGCGGGATCGTCACATGGAGGAACTGCTGCCAGCGGCTGGCACCGTCGATCGCTGCGGACTCGTAGAGGTCGGCCGGGATCGCCTGCATCGCCGCCAGATAGATCAGCGCGTTGTAGCCCGTCCAGCGCCAGATCACGATCGAGGAGACCGCGAACTGCGAACCCCAGTCGGACTCACGCCAGTTGACCGGATCGATCCCGACGAACTCCAGCAGCCAGTTGATCATGCCGCCGTCCCACGAGTACAGCAGCACGAACACCAGCGTCGCCGCCGCCACCGAGGTGGCGTACGGGGTGAGCATCACGACCCGCCACACGGTCGAGCCGCGCAGCTTGTAGTTGAGCAGGTGAGCCAGGCCGATCGCCATCAGCAGCTGCGGCACCGTGGAGATCACGCCGATGGTGAACGTGTTCCACAGCGCGTTCCAGAAGAAGTCCGAGGACAACAGGTTCTGGTAGTTGTCCAGGCCGGTCCAGGTCTGGCCGTCCAGGTTGGACAGCTGGACGTTGTGCAGCGAGTACCAGGCCGTGTAGAGCAGCGGGACGAGCGAGAAGGCCCCGAAGACGATGAAGAAGGGGGCGATGAACGCGTACGGCGACGCCTTCATGTCCCAGCGGTACAGCCGGCTGCGCCAGGAGTCCTTCCCCGGCGGGGGTGTACCGCGACCCTGAGCGCGGCCGGCCGCGCCCGGCTGGTCACCGGGCGCGGCGTCGGCGCTCGCGGCGTGCGCGAGGGCCTGCTTGGAGCTGGTCACTGGCCGAGCACGTCCTTGATCTCCTCGGACGCCGCGTCCCAGCCCTCGTCAGGGCTCTTGCCCTTCTGCTCGACCTGGAGGATGCCGATGTCGGTCAGCGCGGTGGTGATCGCCTGGTCCTTGATCCCGAAGTACTGGGTCGGGATGGTCTTCGCCGAGTCGGAGAAGATCTGCGTGATCGGCGCGTTCGAGAAGTACTCGGTGGTGGCGGCCGCCGGCTTCAGGCTCGGGTACGCCGACGGGGCCGACGGGAAGCTGGCCTGCTTGGCGAACACCTTCGCCTGCTGCTCGGGTGCGGTCAGCCACTTCGCCAGCGCGATGGCCTCCTTCTGGTGCTTGCCCGAGGTCGGCACGCCGAGGAAGGAGCCGCCCCAGTTGGACGCGCTCGGCGCCGCCGCCACGTCCCACTGGCCCTTGCCGGAGTCACCGGACTTCGCCAGGATGTTGCCGATCATCCAGGCCGGGCAGGCCACGGTGGCGAAGGTGCCGTTGGCGAGGCCCTGGTCCCACGGCTTGTCGAACTGCTTCAGCTTCGCCGACATGTCGCTGGTCGCCACGTCCATGGCGACGTCCCAGGCGTTCTTGACGCTCGCCGACTTGTCCCAGACGACGGTGCCGTCCGTCTTGTAGTAGCGCTCGGGCTCGCCGCCGAGGGCCGCGTTGTAGACGGAGGAGGCCGAGTCCACGAACTTGGTGCCGCTGGGCGCCTTCTTCATGTACTGCTTGCCGAGGTCGACGTACTTGCCCCAGTCGCCCTTCCACTGCGCGGCGAGCTTGGTGCGGTCCGTCTCCAGACCGGCCTTGTCGAACAGGTCCTTGCGGTAGCAGATCGCCATCGGGCCGATGTCGGTGCCGAGCCCGATCAGCTTGCCGTCCTTGGTGGTGGCCTGGGCGTTCTTCCAGTCCAGCCACTGCGACTTGTCGACCTCCTTGCCGAGGTCGACGAACCTGTCGGCCTGCGTCTCCACGGCCTCCGTGACGTTCATGATCTCGATCGCCTGGATGTCGTCGGCACCGGACCCGGCCTGTAGCCGGGTGAGGACCTTCGGCCAGTAGACGTCGGTGCGGACGGTGACGTTCTCCTTGATGTTGATGTCCGGGTTGAGCTTCATGTACTCGTCGTAGAGGCCGGCCTGCTTGTAGCCGAAGGTGCCGAAGGTGCCGATGGTGAGGGTGGTCTTGCCACCGCCGCCGTTGCCACCGCCCTCGTTCGAAGGGCCGTCGTCCGAGTCCTCGGCGCAGCCGGCGAGCAGCCCTGTCGTCAGCGCGGCGACGGCCGCGAGGGCCATCAGCCTGCGGGACCCGCGGGTACTCGTGCGCATTGCGTCCTCCTGTTGCCTGACGTGCCGACCCCCCGGCCAACTGCACTGTTGGGCCCGTTCGTTGTACTCGCTGCGGCTCGGGCGGGGAACGTGCGGGATGTGTATGTGTCAGGTACTGTGGGAGCGCTCCCACAGGTGATGAGTTGAAGGGTCGTCGGTCGGGACAGGGGTGTCAAGGGCGTCGACGCGGAGAGATGCGTTCAGTTATCGGGACGTTAACTTGACCCGCTGAGCCTGTCCGGCGATCGAGGACGAGGCCGTCCAGGCCGAAGCGGGGGTCTGGGGGCGGTGGGGCGGCAGGCCCCAGAGGCGACCAGCGCGGCACGTGAACTGTTAGATTCCGGGCCAGGCAAGGATACGGCGGGAAGGCGGAGCCCATGGCAACCCACGGAACGCGGGGCCGTAGTGGCGGTCGGCCCACCCTCGAAGAGGTGGCGGCCCGTGCCGGCGTGGGCCGGGGCACCGTCTCCCGCGTGATCAACGGCTCGCCCCGGGTCAGCGACGCGACCCGCGCGGCGGTGGAGGCGGCGGTCGCGGAACTCGGCTACGTCCCCAACACGGCGGCCCGCGCCCTGGCGGCGAACCGCACGGACGCCATCGCGCTGGTCGTGCCCGAGCCGGAGACGCGGTTCTTCTCGGAACCGTACTTCTCGGACATCTTGAAGGGCGTGGGTGCCGAACTCGCCGACACCGAGATGCAACTGCTGCTGATCTTCGCGGGCAGCGACAAGGAACGGCGGCGCCTCGCCCAGTACCTGGCCGCCCACCGCGTCGACGGCGTCCTGCTGGTCTCGGTCCACGCGGACGACCCGCTGCCGGACCTGCTGTCCCAACTGGAGATCCCGGCCGTGATCAGCGGCCCCCGCTCCGCCGCGGAGACCCTGACCTCGGTCGACTCGGACAACTACGGCGGCGCCCGCTCGGCCGTCGAGCATCTGATGTCCCGCGGCCGCACGAGGATCGCCCACATCACCGGCCGCCTCGACGTCTACGGCGCCCAGCGCCGCGTCGACGGCTATCGCGACGCCCTGCGCGATGCGGGCCACGACGTGGACGACCTGCTGATCGAGCCGGGCGACTTCACCGAGGAGGGGGGCAGCCGGGCGATGCGGTCACTGCTCTCCCGCCGCCCCGACCTCGACGCGGTGTTCGCGGCCTCGGACGTGACGGCGGCCGGCGCCCGCCAGGTGCTGCGCGAGGCGGGCCGTCGTATCCCCGACGACGTGGCGTTGGTCGGCTACGACGACTCCGCCATCGCCCGCCACATGGACCCGCCCCTCACCAGCGTCCGCCAGCCGATCGAGGAGATGGGCCGCCGGATGATCGGCCTGCTCCTCACCGAGATCGCGGACCGCCGCCCGGCGATGTCGCGGGGTCTGGAGCGGGCGCAGGTGGTGTTGGCCACCGAGTTGGCGACGCGGGCGTCGTCGTGACCGACCACGCCTCATCGGCGGAAAAAGCTTCAGCCGGTGACTTCGTTTCCGAAGTCACCGGCTGAAGACCGAGGGTGAGTGACGGGACTCGAACCCGCGGCATCCTGGACCACAACCAGGTGCTCTACCAGCTGAGCTACACCCACCATGACCGGCTTTGGGTTTCCCCGACCGGCCGAGAAAAAGTGTACAGGGTCCGAAGGGGTGCTCGCGCACACATTCCGCGGCGCCCCCCGCAGCACCCCTCACCTCCCTACTGAGCAGGCAGAACGTGCTTCGCGGCGATCGACTTCGCGGTGTCCGAGTCCGGGCCGGGCTGCGGTACGAAGACGGCCTCGCGGTAGTAGCGGAGTTCGGCGATGGACTCGCGGATGTCGGCGAGGGCGCGGTGGTTGCCGTTCTTCTCCGGGCTGTTGAAGTAGGCACGCGGGTACCAACGCCGGGCGAGTTCCTTGATCGAGGAGACGTCGACGATGCGGTAGTGGAGGTAGTCCTCCAGCGTCGGCATGTCGCGCAGCAGGAATCCGCGGTCGGTGCCCACGGAGTTGCCGCACAGCGGCGCCTTGCCGGGCTCCTTCACGTGCTCGCGCACATACGTCAGCACCTGCTCCTCGGCGTCCGCCAGGGTCGTGCCGCCGGCCAGCTCGTCGAGGAGGCCGGACGCGGTGTGCATCTGACGCACCACCTCCGGCATCGTCTCCAGCGCCGAGTCCGGCGGGCGGATGACGATGTCCACTCCTTCACCGAGGACGTTCAGCTCGGAGTCGGTGACGAGGGCGGCAACCTCGATGAGCGCGTCGTCGGACAGCGAGAGGCCGGTCATCTCGCAGTCGATCCACACCATGCGATCGTTCATGCGAACACCCTACGGCTGACGTCTGTCTTTGGGATGCCCGGTGTCGCAGGCGGCGTACCAGGGGGCTGCCGCCCCCTGGACCCCCGCTGTCGGCCCTTCGGGCCTCGTCCTCAAACGCCGGACGGGCTGAAATGCACCCGCCCGGCGTCAGAAGGTCATGCTCCGCTGCGCTGCCCCGGCAGGGTCGCCCGGCCTCCGACGTACAGCTCGCGCCCGTTGTCCGAGGGCGCGGGGCCCACGGGCGCCGGGGTGCGGCGGGTCTGGAGCGGGACCGGGCCGCCCTCCGGGTAGGGGCTGGGCGGTGGGCCCTGCTGGACGGTGGGGCCCGTCGGGGGCTCCGCGTCCGGCGACCGGTCGGCCTGGGGGCGGCGGGCACGGTACGCCGCCCGGTAGGCGGCCGGGGACGAGCCGAGCTGTCGGCGGAAGTGGCCGCGCAGCGCCACCGGCGAGCGGAAGCCGCAGCGTCCGGCCACCTCGTCCACCGAGTAGTCCGACGTCTCCAGCAGCCGCTGCGCCTGAAGCACCCGCTGGGTGATCAGCCACTGAAGCGGGGCGCTGCCGGTCAGCGAGCGGAAGCGGCGGTCGAAGGTGCGCCGGCTCATGTACGCGCGGGCCGCCAGCGTCTCGACGTCGAACTGCTCGTGCAGGTGTTCCAGCGCCCAGGCGACGACCTCGGCGAGCGGGTCGGCGCCGATCTCCTCTGGTAAAGACCGATCGAGGTAGCGCTCCTGACCGCCGGAGCGGCGCGGTGGGACCACCAGGCGGCGGGCGAGTGCTCCGGCCGCCTCGTTGCCGTGGTCCGTCCGCACGATGTGGAGACAGAGATCGATTCCGGCCGCGGTGCCCGCCGACGTCAGCACGTCGCCGTCGTCGACGAACAGCTCTCGCGGATCCACGTGCACCGACGGGTAGCGCTTGGCCAGCGTCGGTGCGTACATCCAGTGTGTCGTCGCGGGACGGCCGTCCAGCAGGCCCGCCGCGGCGAGGACGAAGGCGCCGGTGCACAGCCCGACTATGCGGGCGCCTTCCTCGTGCGCCCGGCGCAGCGCGTCGAGCGCTTCCTCGGGCGGCGGCGAGGTGATCGAACGCCAGGCCGGCACGACGACCGTGCCCGCCCGTGAGATCGCCTCCAGGCCATGCGGCGCCGAGAGTTCCAGGCCTCCTGTGGTCCGCAGGGGGCCTTCCTCGCCGCCGCACACCAACAGGCGGTAGCGCGGCACGCCGGCGTCCTGGCGGTCTATCCCGAACACCGACAGCGGTATGGAACTCTCGAAGATGGGGCCGCCGCTGAACAGCAGCACCGCGACGATCTCCTTGCGGCGTCGCCCGGAAAGTTTCCGGGCCGCGGCTTCCGGCGCGGCAGTGGAGTCGTGGCTCATACTGCTAAGCCCCCCTCGGTGGTCGCGGCTCCTCGGTTGTGTCGCTCCTGCACGTTTCCCCTCGGTCCTGCACGAGTCCCCCGCCGTAGACAGTCAAGATCGAATCTACTGTGTCGCGTCGCGCCTCAGTGGCCGGTTCGGCATTCGGCACATTGTCGACTTGGCAACTTGGCGTGAAGCATTCGATCACGAAGCGTTGCACTCCCGGGCCGTGCAGGGAAGTGCGCCTTGTCGCAGTGGCCAAACCACGTAGGGTGCGCAGACCCCCTGAGGCCCTTTCCGTGCAGGTGGAACGGGGGTTGGGGGGTGTTCTGGGCAGGGGATGCCCGCGCGCCAGAAGTTGGCTGAAAAGTGGCGTGCCGGGGTGTGAAAACCGGTCAGCCGACCGGTGTATTTCCCCCAGTGTGACGTCCGCCTCTATGAGCCCCGGTTCCGGTGCGGTGATGGCGCCCGCGACGCCGGGGGGAGGGACCGGCCTCTCCGGCCTTGATCCGCGCCGCGCCGCGCTCCGACTGACGCAGCAACAGCCGGCACACCGCCGTCACGGCCGCGAGGCCCAGGGCCGTGCCGGTGGCACCGGCGAGCGAGGTGCCGTACCAGAGGAGCACCACCGGGACCAGGACGCAGCTGAAGGCCGCCCAGCGCACCACATCGGTGGCGCTGTCCTCGGAGGGCGTGCTGGGTCCTGACATGCGTACGTGCTCCCTGGGCTGCCTGGGCGTTGGCTCAGGGAGATCAACGCGGGTCCGGGCGGTCGGTCACTGGTACGCGTCGGTAGGCGGCCGTCCGGCGGCGGAGGAAGTTGAACCCTGCGCAAACCGCCTGTACACCGCAGCAACCATTGCGTTACGGGCGCACCCTCGTGCATGCTCCCTGGAACCCGCACCGACCGTGAGCGGGGATCTGGGTTAAGGAGGCGTGCCGCCGTACCCTTGGGGTATGGGGTTGGGAAGACCATTCCCGGACACAGCTCCGCCGCACACTGCTGGATCCGTCAGCGAGCTCCGCTCGCGGGCCCACCCATAAAGGATCAATACGCCGAGACAGCCATGGCCGGTCACGAATTCTTCGAACCAGCGGACCGCAAGCGGCCGGTAGCCGACCCCACGGCGTCCGAGCCCCTGGCGGCGGAACAGTCACGCCATTCCTGCGACCCCGCTTTCAAGCACGGCGTTGTCGTCGGCTTCGACGGCTCCACCTCCAGTGAGCGCGCCCTCGCGTACGCCATCGGCATGGCTCACCGTTCCGGGTCGGGCCTGATCATCGTCCACGTCGCCAACCGGCTGCCCACCACCGTGTGGGCTGGCTGCGAGCCACCGGTCTTCGTCGACGTACCGGACCACCGCACCGAGGTGCTCGGCCTCGAACTCGCGTGTGCCGACTACCTGGCCGAGGTGCCCTGGATCCTCGTCGAGCGCGGCGGTGACATCTGCCACGAGCTCGAAGAGGTCGGCCAGGAGTACGAGGCGGACGCGATCGTCGTCGGCTCCACGCACGGGATCGTGGGGCGGATCTTCGGCTCCGTCGCCGGGCGGCTCGCCAAGCGGGCCAAGCGTCCCGTCGTTGTCATTCCGTAACTCGCCGTTCTCCCAGGTGAGATGTGCAAATCTACTCGCGCGTAGAGGTGTTTGTGCCCTTGTGAAGGGCATATAACGCTCACCGCACAACTGCACATGCATGAAGGGAGCCCGCCGTGGACAACGACGTCTCTGCGGGAAACGGAATCACCACCGTGGTCGGCCGACTCGCCCTGGGAATCACCCTGTTGGCCTTCGGGCTGGGGTACACCGGCGTGATCGACGGTGTGTCGGCTGCTGACGCCGTATCAATCGCCCAGTACGTGGGCGGCATTGCCCTCTTCGCCGCCGGGCTGATGGCCCTGCGCGACCGTGACGCCGCGAACGGGACGGCGTTCGTGACGCTGGGCGCCCTGTGGTTCACCTGGGCGATGTCCGCCGACGCGAGTGTCTCCGACAATGCGGCGGGGCTGTTCCTGCTGCTGTTCGCGCTCGTGGCGCTGTCTCTCACGCTGGCGGGTGGGGATCAGCTCGGGCAGGGGGCGTACGGGCTGTTCTTCGTCGCTCTGGTGCTCATGGCTGTCGCCGACTTCGCCGGTGGTGAAGGGCTCACCAAGGTGGGCGGCTGGTTCGCCGTTGGTGCGGGTGCGGTGGCCTGGTATGCGGCCACCGCGGCGCTGGCGCACTGGCCCACGGCTCTTCCGCGACGCGCTGCGGGCCGGGGTGTGACGGCCACCGGGTAGCTGCGCGGGCCGGGGGTTGGGCGGCCCCCGGCGTTGAAAACGGACCCCCCGTGAGTGGTGGCATCACGTGGGGGTCCGTTGCGTTGTGTGGCCTCTGCGGGTGCGTGGGGGCTGGTCGCGCAGTTCCCCGCGCCCCTGAAAGGCAGGGGCTGCGCCCCTGAAAGAAACAGGTGGCGCGCCCCTGGAAGCCGGGTGGCTACTCGACCGTTACCGACTTTGCGAGGTTCCTCGGCTTGTCGATGTCCCGGCCCAGGGCCAAGGCCGTGTGGTAGGCGAGGAGTTGGAGAGGGATGCCCATCAGGATGGGGTCGAGTTCGTCCTCGTTCTTGGGGACGACGATCGTCTGGTCGGCCTTCTCCTGCGGCTGGTGGGCGACGGCGAGAATCTTGCCGCTGCGGGCCTTGATCTCCTCCATGGCGGCGCGGTTCTTCTCCAGGAGGTCGTCGTCGGGGACGATCGCGACCGTGGGGAGGGCGGGCTCGATCAGGGCCAGCGGGCCGTGCTTGAGCTCGGAGGCCGGGTAGGCCTCGGCGTGGATGTAGGAGACCTCCTTGAGCTTCAGGGAGGCCTCGCGGGCGACCGGGTAGCCCCGGACACGTCCGATGAAGAGCATCGAGCGGGCCTCGGCGTACTGCTGGGCCAGCTTCTCGATCTCCGCCTCCTGCTCCATCACCGAGGCGATCTGGTCCGGCAGCTTGCGCAGGCCCTCGATGATGCGCTTGCCGTCGCGGACCGAGAGGTCGCGGGTGCGGCCGAGGTGCAGGGCGAGAAGCGCGAAGGCGACCGTCGTGTTCGTGAAGCACTTCGTCGAGACGACGCAGACCTCGGGGCCCGCGTGGACGTAGATGCCGCCGTCGGCCTCGCGGGCGATGGCCGAGCCGACGACGTTGACGACTCCCAGGACCCTTGCGCCCTTGCGCTTCAGTTCCTGGACCGCTGCCAGGACGTCGTAGGTCTCGCCCGACTGGGAGACGGCGATGTAGAGGGTGTCGGGGTCGACGACCGCGTTGCGGTAGCGGAACTCGGAGGCCGGCTCGGCGTCCGCGGGGATACGGGCCAGCTCCTCGATCATCTGGGCGCCGATCATGCCCGCGTGGTACGAGGTGCCGCAGCCGAGGATCTTCACGCGGCGGATCTGGCGGGCCTCGCGGGCGTCCAGGTTGAGGCCGCCGAGGTGCACGGTGGAGAAGCGGTCGTCGATGCGGCCGCGCAGGACGCGGTCCACGGCGTCGGCCTGCTCGTGGATCTCCTTGTGCATGTAGGTGTCGTGGCCGCCCATGTCGTACGACGCTGCTTCCCACTCGACCGTGGTGGGCTCGGCCGTCGTACGGGTGCCCTCCGTGGTGTAGGTGCGGAAGTCGTCGGCCTTCAGGGTGGCCATCTCGCCGTCGTCGAGGGTCACTATCTGGCGGGTGTGGGCGACGAGAGCCGCGATGTCCGACGCTACGAACATCTCCTTCTCGCCGATGCCCAGGACGACCGGGGAGCCGTTGCGGGCGACGACGATGCGGTCCGGGAAGTCGGCGTGCAGGACGGCGATGCCGTACGTGCCCTCGATGAGGCGCAGGGTCTCGCGGACCTTGTCCTCCAGCTTCTCCGCCTGCGCACGGGCGATGAGGTGGACGAGGACCTCGGTGTCGGTCTCGGACAGGAACTCGACGCCGTCCGCCTCCAGCTTGCGGCGCAGGTCGGCGGCGTTGTCGATGATGCCGTTGTGGACGACGGCGACCTTGCCCTCGGCGTCCAGGTGCGGGTGGGCGTTCACGTCGGACGGGGCGCCGTGGGTGGCCCAGCGGGTGTGGGCGATACCGGTCGTGCCCTTGAAGCGCGCCGGGACCTTGGCCTCCAGGTCACGGACCCGGCCCTTGGCCTTGACCATCTTCAGGGCAGGCGCCTTCGGGGAGGAGACGACCACGCCGGCCGAGTCGTAGCCGCGGTACTCCAGGCGCTGGAGGCCCTCCAGGAGGAGGGGGGCCACGTCACGCTTCCCGATGTATCCGACGATTCCGCACATATACAGGTATTCCTAGCCGTAGACGATGCGGCGCAGCTGCCTGAGCGTGAGCTCCGGCGGTGCCACCGCGCGGTATTTGAGGTCCGCCTCGATCCGTTCGAAGATCTGCGCGTTCACCAGGCCCTGGGTCTGGAGTTCGCGGTGGCGGCGACGGACATAGTCCTCGGTCGTCTCGTCGAAGTAGGCGAGCACGTCCTGGATCACCCGCAGCGCCTCGCCCCGGCTGAGGGGCGTGGAGCGCGTCAGGTGATCTACGAGTTCGTCGTGCACCCGGTAGATCCTGGGGTACCGGCGACGGTTTCGCAAGAATCCTGCCCGTTTTCGGGCAGCGGCCTGGCAATCACCTGGTAGTCGGCTGTTGGAACTCTTGGAAGAACATTGAGGGTCTCATGGGGGCCCGTTCCTGAGCCGTCCATGCCTCGTCCCGCATCCCGTTGCCTGAGGGGACGAGTTTCGGACGCCATGGACATTCCTCGCATGGGAGTACCCCAGCAGCTGGCCGAGCGCATGAGCATGGCCGAGCAGCACGAGTACCTGCGCGCCAAGTTCTCGCGGCGCACGATGATGAGAGGCGGCGCCGTCACGCTCGGCGCCGTCGCGGGTGGCGCGTTCGTACCGGGCGCCACCGCCCAGGCCGCCACCGCCCAGGCCGTTCCGACCCGGACGGCCCCGCATACCGAGACGGTCGACGGCGCGCTCGTCGCCCCCTTCGGCCGCCACCTCGCCTACGGCAACGACCCGCGCACCGAGATGACCGTCTCGTGGCAGGTCCCGGTCGCCGTGAAGAAGCCGTTCATCCGGGTCGGCGCCCATCCCTGGGACCTCTCCCGCAAGATCGAGGCCGAGGTCCGCACCCTCTACACCCCGGCCGGCGTCGGTGCCGGCGCCGACCACACGCAGTACTACGTCCACGCCAAGCTGACCCATCTGCGCCCCGGCCGGACGTACTACTACGGCGTCGGCCACCAGGGCTTCGACCCCGCCGAGCCGCACCTGCTCGGCACCCTCGGCACCTTCACCACCGCCCCCGCCCACAAGGCCCCGTTCACCTTCACGGCCTTCGGCGACCAGGGCGTCAGCTACCACGCGCTGGCCAACGACAGCCTGATCCTCGGCCAGAACCCGGTCTTCCACCTGCACGCGGGCGACATCGCGTACGGCGACCCGACCGGCGCCGGCAAGGCCTCCGACACCGGTTTCGACTCGCGCACCTGGGACCAGTTCCTGGCCCAGACCGAGTCGGTCGCCAAGTCGGTGCCGTGGATGGTCAGTTACGGCAACCACGACATGGAGGCCTGGTACTCGCCGGGCGGCTACGGCGGCGAGGAGGCCCGCTTCACGCTCCCCGACAACGGGCCGGACAGGAAGAACCTGCCGGGGGTCTACTCCTTCGTCTACGGCAACACCGCGGTCATCTCGCTCGACCCGAACGACGTGTCGTACGAGATCCCCGCCAACCTCGGCATCTCCGGGGGCACGCAGACCAAGTGGTTCGAGGCGCAGCTGAAGAAGTACCGGGCCGCGCACGGCATCGACTTCGTCATCGTCTTCTTCCACCACTGCGCCTACTGCACCTCCACCGCGCACGCCTCGGAGGGCGGTGTGCGCCAGGAGTGGGTGCCGCTGTTCGAGAAGTACCAGGTGGACCTCGTCATCAACGGCCACAACCACCAGTACGAGCGCACGGATGTGATCAAGGGGAACGAGGTCGCCAAGAAGCTGCCGATCGGCGGCACGGCCTACCCCGAGACCGAGGGTGTCGTCTATGTCACGGCGGGCGCGGCCGGCCGCAGCCTGTACGCGTTCTCCGCGCCCGACTCCTACGAGGGGCACGAGCACGAGGTCGACTCCGTGGCCTCCTTCGTCAACCTCAAGGACGGCAAGAAGGACGAGACGGTCACCTGGTCGCGCGTGCGCTACCTGAACTACTCGTTCCTGCGCGTGGACGTGAACCCCGCTCCGCGCGGCCGCTACGCCACCCTGAAGGTGCAGGGCATCGCCGAGACGGGCGACCGGATCGACCACTTCACGGTGGCCCGCCGGGCCAAGTAGGCCCCGCACGGGCCCGTACGCGGACTACATCCGCTTGAGCACCGCCTGCTTGGCCATCGTGAACTCCTCGTCCGTGAGCACACCCGTGCGGTGCAGCTCACCGAGTTCGCGCAGGCGGCGCAGCAGGGCGTCGTGGTCGTCCTCGGCTGACGCGACCGGAGGGGAAGGCAGCTCCGGTCGCGGCTGAGGTACGTCCGGGGCGGTGGCCCTGGCCGGATGCGGGAGGCGGGCCTGGACGGCCGCCGCGACCAGGGCCATCAGCGGGTCCTTCTTGAAGCCCCACAGCTCCACCGCGTTGGGGTCGTACTTGGGCGGGGCCTTGGTGGGCGCGTTCCTCACGGTGAAGCGGAGGTGGCCGTTCTCCAGGCCCGCCGCCGGATGCCACTCCACCCCCGTGATGTCGGCGAGGGTGAGGGAGCGGGTGCCGGCGGCGGCCTTGGCTTCCTCCGTCTTCCAGTTCCACTCCAGCCGGATGTGCTCACCGTCGAAGGTCGCCGTCGCGTCCCCGGCGGAGACCGACAGGGGGACCGAGGGGCCCGGCAGCAGGTACCTGTCGACCGGATCGGCCGGGACCTCGTCCAGCAGCAGCGCGTTGCGGACCTCGTCCACGAGGTATTCCGCGACGCCGTAGCGGTCGGACTCCACGATCAGCTGATACGGGTCGTGGGGCTCGGTGAGCCGGCCGCCGGTTGCTTGGAGCAGCGGGTCGGCGCCGTCGCGCAGCCGCAGCCGGAGCCGCCCGGCCTTCTTGCCCTGCTCGAAGGAGACCCCGGCCAACGACCCCAGGGGGACGGCCAGTTCACCCAGTGTCTTGCGGAACAGGCTGACGTTCTTGTCCCGCCCGGGGGTCAGCCTCAGGGCGTCGCCGTCGAAGACCCAGGTGCCGTCCTTCTGGATGATTTCCGCCATGGGGTGGATTGTTTCATCAGTCTCACGAGAGGGTGGTCCAGACCTCTTGGAGCTCAACGGCTCATGGAAGGGACGGTTTTGTGAGACACAGAACACTGCGCCTTCTCGGTTCCCTGCTGCTGGTCGCGACGGGCCTCTCCGTCACCGGCGCCGCGCCCGCGCAGGCAGCATCGCCCACCCCGCTCGACCGGGTGGTCCCCGCACCCGCCTCGGTCGCCCCGGGCGGATCGCCCTACGGGCTCACCCGCGGCACCCACATCCGCGTGGACGACTCCCGTGAGACCCGCCGCATCGGCGAGTACCTCGCGTCCGTCCTGCGCCCCTCCACCGGCTACCGCCTCCCGGTCACCGCCCACGGCAGTGGCGGCATCCGACTGCGCCTGGTCAAGGGCGCGTTCGGCCCCGAGGGCTACCGCCTCGACAGCGGCCGGGGCGGCATCACCATCACCGCCACGGCGCCCGCCGGCCTCTTCCACGGTGTGCAGACCCTGCGCCAGCTGCTCCCGGCGGCCGTCGAGAAGGACTCCGTCCAGCCCGGCCCCTGGCTGGTCGCGGGCGGCACGATCCGGGACACCCCGCGCTACGGCTGGCGCGGCGCGATGCTGGACGTCTCCCGGCACTTCTTCACCGTCGACCAGGTCAAGCGCTACATCGACCAGCTCGCCCTGTACAAGATCAACAAGCTGCATCTGCACCTCAGCGACGACCAGGGCTGGCGCATCGCCGTCGACTCCTGGCCGCGCCTGGCTTCGTACGGTGGCTCCACGCAGGTGGGCGGCGGCCCCGGTGGCTTCTACACCAAGGCCGACTACAAGGAGATCGTCCGGTACGCCGCCTCCCGCCATCTGGAGGTCGTCCCCGAGATCGACATGCCGGGCCATACGAACGCCGCGCTCGCCTCGTACGCCGAACTGAACTGCGACGGGGTGGCTCCGCCGCTGTACACCGGCACCGAGGTCGGCTTCAGCTCGCTGTGCGTCGGCAAGGACATCACGTACGACTTCGTGGACGACGTGATCCGGGAGCTCGCCGCGCTCACGCCGGGCCGGTATCTGCACATCGGGGGTGACGAGGCGCACTCGACCAGTCATGAGGACTATGTGCGGTTCATGGAACGGGTACAGCCGGTTGTCGCCAAGTACGGGAAGACGGTGGTGGGGTGGCATCAGCTGACCGGGGCGAGCCCCTCGCGGGGGGCGCTGGCGCAGTACTGGGGGCTGGACGGTACGAGTGCCGAGGAGAAGGCGCAGGTCGCGGCTGCCGCGCGGAACGGGACCGGGGTTGTTCTGTCTCCGGCTGACCGGATCTATCTCGACATGAAATACACCGCTGATACGCCGTTGGGGCTGGACTGGGCCGGGCTGGTCGAGGTGAAGCGGTCTTACGACTGGGATCCGGGGAGCTATCTGCCGGGTGTGCCCGTGTCGGCGATCCGGGGGGTTGAGGCGCCGATGTGGACGGAGACGCTCACGAAATCGGACGACATCGAGTACATGGCGTTTCCGAGGCTGGCCGGGGTGGCTGAGCTGGGGTGGTCGCCGGCTGACACGCACGACTGGGATGGGTACAAGCTTCGGCTGGCTGCGCAGGGTCCGCGGTGGGAAGCGATGGGGATCAACTTCTACCGGTCGCCTCAGGTTCCGTGGTAGTTCGGCTGACCGCCGGTGGGGGCTGGTCGCGCCCACGCGGCGGAGCCGCACATTGATACAGCCCGCGCCCCTGAAAACCCGGCGCGCCCGCCCTGGACATATAGACGTGCACCCCGGAGGACCGTACTCCGGGGTGCACGCCTGTCTGGAGGGCTTACAGCCCCGCGATGGGGTTCCTCAGGTTGCCCACCAGCTGGAGGGCGCCCGCCGGGTCCGCCAGGTCGACCATCTGCTTGTTGTCGCGCAGCTGGAGGCGGTTGAGGCAGGACAGGGCGAACTCGGGGGCGAACATGTCGTACTGCTTGAACTTGTCGGCGAGTTCGGGCACCGAGTGCTGGTAGTCCCGGGTTACCTCGGCGACCGTGCGCCAGAAGTCGTCCTCCGCCAGGATTCCCTCGGCGGCGAGGTTCGCGGCGAGGAAGCGGAAGAAGCAGTCGAAGACGTCGGTGAAGATGGACAGGAGCTTCTTGTCCTCGGGAACCTCCACGCGCAGCCGCTCGACCGTCGGCGGCAGCACCGCGTCCGGGTCCATGACGGCGATCTCCTCCGCGATGTCCTTGTAGATCGCGCGCTCGACGACGCCGTCCTTGAGGACGAGGATGACGTTCTCGCCGTGCGGCATGAACACCAGGTCGTAGGCGTAGAAGCTGTGCAGGAGCGGGGTGAAGTAGGCCTTCAGGTAGCGGCGCAGCCACTCCGTCGGGGTCAGGCCCGACTGCTCGATCAGCGCGCCCGCGAAGGACGCGCCCTCGTGGTCGACGTGGACCAGGGAGGCCATGGTGGCGAGCGACTCGCCGTCCCTGAGGGACGACACCGGGCTTTCGCGCCAGAGCGCGGCCAGCATCTTGCGGTACGGCGAGTAGCGGTCCGTCGCGGCCTCGTACTCCAGGTGCCGGTAGCCGACGGCGGCGCGTTCGCGGATGATCGACAGGCCGGTGTCGCGCAGGACCGGGTCGCCGGCGATCAGCTGGGCCAGCCAGTCGTTGATGGCCGGGGTCGCCTCCATGTACGCCGCCGAGAGACCGCGCATGAAGCCCATGTTGATGACGGACAGCGCCGTCTTCACGTAGTGCTTCTCGGGGCTGGAGGTGTTGAAGAAGGTCCGGATGGACTGCTGGGCCAGGTACTCGTCGTCGCCCTCGCCCAGGCAGACCAGGTGCTGCTGGGCGACCTCGGCGGCGAAGGTGACGGTGAGCTTGTTCCACCACTGCCAGGGGTGGACCGGGATGAGGAGGTAGTCGGCAGGGTCGAGGCCCTGCCCGGAGAGTGTGTCGCGGAAACGGTTCAGCGTCACATCGCCCAGCTCGTCCCGCAGGAAGGCCTCGTACTCGATGCCGACACCCGCCGTGAACGCCGCGCGTGACCTGTGCGCCGCCAGCCACACCAGCCGGACCGGGCTCGCCGTCTCGGGGGCGTACGACAGGTACTCGTGGATGCCGAAGCCCAGCCGGCCGTTGTTGGCGACGAAGCAGGGGTGGCCCTCGGTCATGCCCGTCTCGACGGCCTGGAAGCCGCTTGTGACGAGCTCGGCGACCGGGATCTCCGGCTTGGTGAGCTTGTAGCAGGTGCCGGAGAGGGTGGAGGAGATCTCCTCCAGGTAGACCGGCAGCACCTCGTCGCTCAGACCCAGGGACTTCTGGAGCTCGATGAAGAAGTCCAGGGCGGCGAGCGGGCGTTCGGCGCCGTCGCGGTGGCGGGTGATCGAGTCGGCGTCGACCTGCCAGTGGTCGAGGGCGCGGAGCACGGCGGTGAAGGTGTAGCGGGTCAGGCCGTCGTCGCTGCGGACGACGTAGGTGCCGTCGCCGGCGGCCTCGGGCGTGATGAGGCGCTCGTGGGCGAACTCGGCGAGGGCCTTGCGGATCAGGAGGCGGTTGGCCCGCGCCCAGCGGTGGGGGGACAGATGCGCTACGGCGTCGGACAGGGTCATACGGCTACTCCTCGGGCGGCCTCGAACTGCTCACGGGTGCAGAAGCTCAGCAGCGCCTTCTTCTCCGGCTTCTGGATCTCGCGCTCGGGCACGAAACCGACGGCTTCGTTCAGGGCGTGCACGGCCTTGTTCGACACGTCCGGCTCGACGACTACGCGCCGCACCTCCGGGTCCTCGAAGAGGTGCGCCATCACGGCGGTGATGACGGACCGGGTGAAGCCGCGCACGGGCCGGTCGGTGGGCGGCGTCAGGAAGTGCATGCCGATGTCGCCCGGCTGCGGCTCGTACAGGCCGACCAGTTCGCGGTGGGCGGGGTCGTACTTCTCCATCAGGAAGGCGGGCAGGCCGTCCTGGAGGCCCAGCAGCGCGTGGTGGTGTTCGTCGGCCGCGATCTCCATGTACGCGCGCTCGACGTCCACCAGGCTCGCGCCCTGCATCATCCAGAAGGCGGCCTTGGGGTGGGTGACCCAGGTGTGCAGCAGCTCGGCGTCCTTCAGGGGGTCGAGCGGGCGGAAGGCGAAGGTGCCGGTGTCGGTGGTGCTCATACGGCGAACTCCTGGAACGCGATCGTCTTCTCGACCGGGTAGTACTCGGTGCCGAGCAGCTCGCGGATGATGTACGCGTTCCGGTAGGGGCCCATGCCCAGGTCGGGGCTGGTGATGCTGTGAGTGTGGACACCGGCGTTCTGGAGGAAGACCCCGCGGCCGGTGACGTCGATGGCGTAGTTGCGGGCGACGTCGTAGTTGCCCTGGGAGTCGTACACCAGGCGGTCGCGCACGGGCTTCAGGAACTCCGGCTCGGCGTACTTGTAGCCGGTCGCCAGGACCAGGCCCTGCGAGTCCAGCTCGAACTCCTTCTGCTGCTCCTCCTGGCGGAAGGAGAGGGTGTACGTGCCGTTCTCGTACCGCGCGCTGTTCAGCGAGGAGTTGGTGAGCAGACGCGTGGGCACGGGGCCGCCGAGGTTCTTCTGGTAGAGCAGGTCGAAGATCTCGTTGATCAGGTCGCCGTCGATGCCCTTGAACAGGCCCTTCTGCTCGGCGGTGAGGCGGTAGCGGGTAGCCTCCGGCAGCTCGCGGAAGTAGTCGACGTACTCCGGGGACGTCATCTCCAGGGTGAGCTTGGTGTACTCCAGCGGGAAGAAGCGCGGGGAGCGGGTGACCCAGTTCAGCCGGTAGCCGTGGACGTCGATCTCGCTGAGCAGGTCGTAGTAGATCTCCGCGGCCGACTGGCCCGAGCCGACCAGCGTGATCGACTCCTTCTTCTGGAGCTCCGCCTTGTTCTGGAGATAACGGGAGTTGTGGAGGAAGTCGCCGCCCAGGCCCTGGCAGGCCTCGGGTATGTAGGGCGGGGTGCCGGTGCCGAGGACGAGGTGACGGGCGCGGTAGGTGTCACCGGCGGCCGTCCGCACGACGTACAGCCCGTCCCCTTCGTCGTACGTCACCTCGGTGACCGTCGTGCTGAAGCGGACGCTGCTCAGTCTGTTCGCGGCCCAGCGGCAGTAGTCGTCGTACTCGACCCGCAGCGGGTAGAAGTTCTCGCGGATGTAGAACGAGTACAGCCGGCCCTTCTCCTTCAGGTAGTTCAGGAAGGAGTACGGCGAGGTCGGGTCGGCGAGGGTGACCAGGTCCGACATGAACGGGGTTTGAAGATGCGCACCGTCCAGGAACATGCCCGCGTGCCACTCGAAGTCCGGCTTGGACTCCAGGAAGACGCCGTCGAGCTCGTCGATCGGCTCGGTCAGACAGGCGAGGCCGAGGTTGAACGGGCCGAGCCCGATCCCCACGAAATCATGGGTTCTGGTCGGGTTTTCAGGACGCGCGGTCAAGGGACTCTCCCAGGTACTGCTCGGCGTGGCCGGCGATCAGGTCGAGGACGGCGGCGATGTCTTCGGTCGTCGTCTCGGGGTTGAGCAGGGTGAACTTCAGGTAGTGGCGGCCCTGGACCTTGGTGCCCGCGACCACCGCGTCGCCGGAGGCGAACAGGGCCTTGCGGGCGTACAGGTTGGCGCGGTCGATCTCGGCCGGGTCGGTGACGGCCGCCGGTATGTAGCGGAAGACCAGGGTGGACAGGTTCGGCTCGACCACGACGTCGTAGCGCGGGTCGGCGGCCAGCAGCCGCCAGCCCTCCACCGCCAGGTCGCAGACCTCGTCGAAGAGCTGCCCGATGCCGTCGGCGCCCATCACACGCAGGGTCATCCACAGCTTGAGGGCGTCGAACCGTCGGGTGGTCTGGAGGGACTTGTCGACCTGGTTGGGGATGCGCTCGCTGACCATGCGCTTCGGGTTGAGGTACTCGGCGTGGTACGTCGCGTGGCGCAGGGTCGAGGCGTCGCGGACCAGCACGGCGGACGAACTCACCGGCTGGAAGAAGGACTTGTGGTAGTCGACGGTGACCGAGTCCGCGCGCTCGATGCCGTCGATACGGCCCCGGTACTTCACGGAGGCGAGCAGTCCGCAGCCGTAGGCGGCGTCGACGTGCATCCAGGTGCCGTACTGCTCGCACAGCTCGGCGATCTCGGGCAGCGGGTCGATGGAGCCGAAGTCCGTGGTGCCGGCGGTGGCGACGACCGCCATGGGGACGAGACCGTCGCGGCGGCAGCGCTCCAGTTCACGGGCGAGGGCGACGGTCTGCATCCGCTTGTCGTGGTCGACGGGGACGGAGACCACGGAGTCCTGACCGAGGCCCAGCAGCTTCGCGGACTTCTTCACGCTGAAGTGGCTGACCTCGGAGGCGAAGATGCGCAGTTTCGCGAACGAGTCGGTCTTGGCCTCCTCGCGGGCGAGCAGCAGGGCCTGGAGGTTGGACTGTGTGCCGCCCGAGGTGAAGACACCGTCGGCGTTCTCGCCGAGCCCGATGCGCGCCGTCGTCCAGTCGATGAGCTTGCGCTCGATGAGGGTGCCGCCGGCCGACTGGTCCCAGGTGTCCAGGGAGGAGTTGACGGCGGAGAGGATCGCCTCGCCGAGGACGGCCGGGATGACGACCGGGCAGTTGAGGTGGGCGAGATAGCGGGGGTGGTGGAAGTAGATCGCGTCCCGGAGGTAGACGCCCTCCAGCTCGTCCAGGACCGCGGCGGTGTCCAGCAGCGGCTTGTCGAGGTCGATCGCGTCGATGGTGGGGGCCAGGGCGTCGACCGTGACGCCGGTGAACGGACGGTCGGTGGCGGCGAGTTTGGCGGCCACCCGCTCGATTCCTTCGGTCACGGAGCGGCGGTACTGCTCCGCGGTCGTGTCATTGAGCAGGTGCGAGCGCATGGGGAGGTCCTCCGGTGGGGACGGGCCGTGAAAGTGCGGGTGCGGGATGCGGCTCCGCAGTGCAACTTAGGTTAGCCTAACCTAAGTAACTCGGGATGAGGGCAGCCTCGACCGTGACCGTGATCACTCCGGTCTCGGCAGTAACTACTCGGCGGCGCGCAGCTGTTCTTCGGTCATCCCGTGCCGCCAGTAACCGACGAACGTCACCCGGCGCCGGTCGACCCCGCGTTCACCGACGAAGTGCCGGCGCAGTGCCTTCACACGGCCGGACTCGCCCGCGATCCAGACGTACGGGTGCTCGGCGGCGGGTAGTTGGGCGGCCCGGACCGCACCGAGCCCGTCTTCCTGTCCGTCTCCCTGTACGAGCCAGGTGATCTCGGCGTCGGCCCCGGTCACCAGGTCCTGGATGTCCCTGGCGTCCCGTACCTCCAGCCACACCCGGCCCCGCATACCGGCGGGCAGGGACTCGAGGATCGCGGAGACAGCGGGTACGGCCGTCTCGTCGCCCCAGATCACCACCAGGTCGGTGTCCTCGGGCGCCCGGAACCGTATCGCCCGGTTGTCGGCGACGGCCGGCCCGAGGAGCAGGACCCGATCACCGGCGCAGGCGCGCGAGGCCCAGTCGGAGGCGGGCCCGGCCGGGGTGTGCAGCACGAAGTCGATGTCGATCTCATCGGGGTTCCGCCGCAACGCACGCAACGTGTATGACCGCATCACGGCCCGCACGTCGTCCGGCAGTTCCCGCCACCCCTGCCACCACCCGTCACCGAGCTCCAGGGGAACCTGCGGCTCCGTCTGATGGGGGTGCGGCAGGAACAGCGAGAGGGACTGGTCACGCCCCTCGGAGTAGAAGTACGCCAGATCGTCCCCGCCGAAGGTGACCCGGACCATGGACGGCCCGAGCCGCCGAGTCCGCACGACGTGCAGGGAGAAGAAACGGAACGGGGCGGCGACGGCGGTGGTCATAGGGGGCAACTCCTGAATCGACGTCAGGTATGCCTACTCAGGGGCGCGGGGCTGTATCGATATGCGGCTCCGCCGCGTGGGCGCGCCCGCCGAAACGGACCCGCAGTCGCCCCACAACCTCAAGTGGCACCTACTTAGGCGACCTTCTTGGCCTTCTCGATGGCCTCGGCGAGGCTCGTCAGCAACGGCGTGCACTTGTCGTAAGACAGAATCGGCTCCGGCGACCGAGCGATGACCTGCCCCGCCTTCACCGCGGGCAGCTTCTTCCACGTCGCCTCGGTGATGTCAGCGGGCTGAATCGTCGAGGACCGGTCGTCCATCATGATGATGTCGGCCGGGTACTTGTCGACGTTCTCCCAGCTGAGGCTCTCGAACCAGCCGCCGCCCTCCTTCTTGGCGCTCTCCGGCGGCTCCACGAAGTTCACGCCGAGGGCCTTGAAGTACTCCAGGTCGATGGAGAGGTTCGTGCCGGAGACGTAGAAGATGTCCTGGCTGGCGGAACCGGCCATCACCTTGATCTCGGGGCGGGCCTTCGCGGCCTTGCGCAGCCGCTCGGCCGCGGCCTCGAAGCCCTTCTTCGCCTGGACGGCCTTGTCGGCCTTCAGGTCCGCGCCGAGGGACTCGGCCAGCGCCCACATGCGCTCCAGCGGCTGGGTCAGCTGGCGGTCGTAGACGGAGATGGCGGCGCTCGGGGCGAGCTGGGCGATCTTGTCCTTGGACGCCTCGGGGACGTACCAGAGGGTGCCGGCGCTGTCGAAGGTCGTGCTGAGGAGGACCTCGGGGGCGAACGCCGCGTACTTCTCGACGTTGAACTGGTCCCAGACGTTGCCGAAGACGGTCAGCTTGCTGACGTCCATGTCCCCGGCCTGGACGTCGGCCTTGCCGTCCTGCGTCCTGGTCGGGCCGAAGACGCCCTTGACCTCGATTCCGTAGTCGTACAGGGCGGCCGCGACACCGATGAACGCGACGATCTTCGTGGGCACCTTGTCGAGCTTCACCGTGGTGCCGCGGTCGTCCTTGAAGCTCCAGGGGCCCGACTTCGCGGCGGTCGTCTCCTCGCCGGAGCCACCGCTTTTCGCGTCGTCGTCTCCGCAGGCCGCGAGCACGGCACCGAGGCCGAGTGCGCCGCCCGCGGCGAGGATGCCGCGGCGGGTGAGGTGGGTGGCTCTGGTGTTGGACATGGCTACGCTGCTTTCGAACAGGGCGGATCACGCGCCGGACAATTCGAAGGTAGGTTAGCCTAACCTCAGCTGATGTCCAGGGGTGGGGGCCCTTGTGATCGAAGTTGTGCGCGGACTATGAAGCCATCACATAAGTCAACAAGGCCCAACGACCTTGCAATCGAGGGTGGTTGGGCCTTGCTCAAGCGGTCGACCGGCTCAGCCCACCAGCCCCAACTCCCGCGCGATCAGCATCCGCTGCACCTCGCTCGTGCCCTCGCCGATCTCCAGGATCTTGGAGTCCCGCCACATCCGGGCCACCGGGTACTCGTTCATGAAGCCGTAGCCGCCGTGGACCTGCGTGGCGTCACGGGCGTTGTCCACGGCGATCGTCGACGAGTACAGCTTCGCGAGCGCCGCCTCCTTCTTGAAGGGCTCGCCCGCGACCAGCCGGGAAGCCGCGTCGCGCCAGGCCAGGCGGGCCGTGTGGGCCTTCATCTCCATGTCGGCGATCTTGAACTGGATGGCCTGGTTGGCCCCGATGGGACGGCCGAAGGCGTGGCGCTCCTTGGCGTACTTCACCGACTCGTCCACACAGCCCTGCGCCAGGCCCGTCGCCAGCGCCGCGATGGCGATCCGGCCCTCGTCCAGGATGCGCAGGAACTGGGCGTACCCGCGGCCCTCCTCGCCCAGGAGGTTGGCGGCCGGCACGCGGACGTCGGCGAAGGACAGCTCACGGGTGTCGGAGGCGTTCCAGCCGACCTTGGAGTACGGGGCGGCGACCGTGAAGCCGGGGGTGCCGGACGGGACGATGATCGACGAGATCTGCGGCTTTCCGTCGGGCCCGCGGCCGGTGACCGCCGTGACCGTGACCAGGCCCGTGATGTCCGTGCCGGAGTTGGTGATGAAGCACTTGGTGCCGTTGATCACCCATTCGCCGGTCTCCGGGTCGAGGCGGGCCGTCGTACGGGTCGCGCCCGCGTCCGAGCCGCCGTCGGGTTCCGTCAGCCCGAACGCGCCGAGGATCTCGCCCGAGCACAGCCGTGGCAGCCACTCCCTCTTCTGCTCCTCGGTGCCGAAGAGATGGACCGGCATCGCGCCGAGCGAGACGCCCGCTTCCAGCGTGATGGCGACCGAGGAGTCCACGCGGGCCAGCTCCTCCAGCGCGATGCCCAGCGCCAGATAGTCGCCGCCCATGCCGCCGTACTCCTCCGGGAACGGCAGACCGAACAGCCCCATGCGGCCCATCTCCCGCACGATCTCGTACGGGAACTCGTGATGCTCGTAGTATTCGCCGATCTTGGGGGCCACGACATCGTGGGCGAACTCCTCCACCGTGCGGCGGAGTTCCTCCAGTTCGGGGGAGAGACGGTGGTCCATGGCTGTTCACTGCTCCTTGTGGGAGAGGGCTCGGACGGTGCGGGACGGGCTGGGTCGGCCCAGTTGTTCGGCCATCCACGCGCTCGTGGCGACGAGACGGTCCAGGTCGATTCCGGTGTCGATGCCGAGGCCCCGCAGCATCCACACGAGGTCCTCGGTGGCGAGGTTGCCGGTGGCGGACCTGGCGTACGGGCAGCCGCCGAGGCCGCCCGCGGAGGCGTCGATCGTGGTGACGCCGTGTTCCAGGGCCGCGTAGGTGTTGGCGAGCGCCTGTCCGTAGGTGTCGTGGAAGTGCACGCCGACGACGTTCGTCGGCACGCCCTCCTCGTTCAGCGCGGACAGGAGCTCCCGCACATGGCCGGGTGTCGCGACGCCGATGGTGTCGCCGAGGCTCAGCTCGTCGCAGCCCATGTCCCGCAGCGCCCCGCACACCCGCACCACCTGGTGGACCGGGACCGCGCCCTCCCAGGGGTCGCCGAAACACATGGAGACATAGCCGCGCACGTGCAGACCCTCGTCCTTCGCGCGCTTGACGACCGGCTCGAACACCGCCAGCGACTCGTCCAGCGTCCGGTTGAGGTTCGCCTTGGCGAAGGACTCCGTGGCGCTGGCGAACACGGCGACCCGCCGGGCGCCGAGGGCCAGGGCGCGGTCCAGGCCCCGGTTGTTGGGGACAAGGACCGGCAGGTGCACGCCCGTCAGGCCGGCGACGAGCGGGAAGAGCTGCTCGGCGTCCGCGAGCTGGGGCACCCACTTGGGGTGGACGAAGCTCGTGGCCTCGATGGTGGTGAGCCCCGCCTCGGCCAGCCGGCGGACGAACTCCGCCTTGACCTCGGTCGGCACCGTCGACTTCTCGTTCTGTAGGCCGTCGCGCGCGCCGACCTCGTGGATCCGGACGCGGGCGGGCAGGTCCGCGGCCGGTACGGCCATGGGGAGACCCTGGACTGTCATTCCTCCGCCTCCTCGTGAGGTGCGACGACCGCCAGCACCTGGTCCATGGCGACCGTGGTGCCCGGCGTGACGTCCAGTTCGGCGACCGTGCCGGCGTGCGGGGCGGAGATGACGTGCTCCATCTTCATCGCCTCCACCACCAACAGGCTCTGCCCCGCGCTCACTTCGTCCCCGACGGCGACCTTCACCACCGTCACCGTCCCCGGCATGGGCGCGGTGAGCGAGTCGGCGCCCACGTGGGCGGCCCCGGTGAGCGAGGCGGCCACCGGGTCGTGGTCGCGCACATGCCAGGCGTCGCCGTCGCGGCCCAGCCAGTCGCCCGCCCGGTGGAAGGTGTGGCGGACGCCGTCCAGGGTGACGGCCACGCGGTCGTCCGTGACGTCGGCGGCGCCGCGCGGGACGTACTCCACCGGGTCCTGCACACGGAGGTGGAACCCGACCGGCTTGGCAGCCCCGCCGAGACGCCAGCCGCTCGGCACAGAGAACGGGTCCGTCCAGCCGGCACCCTTCGGCAGCAGCGCCTCCCCGCGTACGGCCGCCGCCGCCTCGTAGACCTCGTCGGGTACGTCCGTGGCGACCAGGTCGTCCACCACGCGCTCGACGAGACCCGTGTCCAACTCGCCCTCGACGACCGCCGGATGCGCGAGCAGCCGCCGCAGGAACCCGGCGTTGGTCTGCACGCCCAGGATGACCGTCTCCGCGAGGGCGGCCCGGAGCTTACGGAGCGCGGTCGCGCGGTCGGGGCCGTACGCGATCACCTTGGACAGCATCGGGTCGTACAGGCTGCCGACCTCGGTGCCCTCGCTGAGCCCGGAGTCGGTGCGGATGCCGTCGCCCTGGGGTTCGCGCAGCCGCAGCACCGTGCCGCCGGACGGCAGGAACCCGCGTGCGCCCGCCCTTACGGATACAGTCTCCGCGCAGATGCGGGCCTCGACGGCATGCCCGGTGAGCCGTACGTCGTCCTGTCCGAAGGTGAGCGGCTCGCCCGCCGCCACCCGCAGCTGCCACTCCACCAGGTCCAGTCCGGTGATCAGCTCGGTCACCGGGTGCTCGACCTGGAGGCGGGTGTTCATCTCCATGAAGTAGTACGAGGAGGGGTCGCCGCCCGGCACGATGAACTCCACCGTGCCCGCACCCCGGTAGCCGCACGAGCGGGCCGCCTGCACGGCCGCCTCGCCCATCGACGCGCGCGTGCTCTCGTCCAGCAGGACGGACGGCGCCTCCTCGATGATCTTCTGGTGTCTGCGCTGGAGGGAGCACTCGCGCTCCCCGAGGTGGACGACATGGCCATGACCGTCGGCCAGGACCTGGATCTCGATGTGCCGGGGGCGGTCGACCCACCGCTCGACGAGGAGGGTGTCGTCGCCGAAGGAGGCGCGGGCCTCGCGGCGGGCGGCGGCGATCTCGTCCTCCAGGACCGTGAGGTCCCGGACCAGGCGCATGCCCTTGCCGCCGCCGCCCGCGCTGGGCTTCAGCAGCACGGGTGCGCCCAACGCGCGGGCCGCCTCGGCCAGTTCAGGGTCACGGCCGCCGGGGACCACGGGAACGCCGGCCGTCTGCACCGTCTCCTTGGCGCGGATCTTGTCGCCCATCAGCGAGATGGCGTCGGCGGGCGGTCCGATGAAGACGAGCCCGGCGTCGGCGCACGCGCGCGCGAAGCCGGCGTTCTCCGCGAGGAAGCCGTAGCCGGGGTGGACGGCCTGGGCGCCGGTGCGGGCGGCCGCCTCCAGCAGCCGCTCCACGGACAGATAGCTCTCGGCCGCCTGCGCCGGACCGATCCGTACCGCCGTGTCGGCCTCCCGCACATGGCGCGCGTCGGCGTCCGCGTCGGAGAAGACGGCCACCGAGCGCACGCCCAGCGAGCGGAGTGTACGGATGACCCGTACGGCGATCTCGCCCCGGTTGGCCACGAGCACTGTGTCAAACATGGGTTCCGTCCCCCTCACATCCGGAAGACGCCGAACTGGGGCTCACCCAGGGGCGCGTTGGCACAGGCGGTCAGGGCGAGGCCCAGCACCTGACGGGTCTCCAGCGGGTCGATCACGCCGTCGTCCCAGAGGCGGGCGGTGGCGTAGTAGGCGTTGCCCTGGCGCTCGTACTGCTCCCGGATCGGCGCCTTGAAGGAGTCCTCGTCCTGTGCGGACCAGGACTCGCCGCGCGCTTCCAGCTGGTCCCGCTTGACCGTCGCGAGCACGGAGGCGGCCTGCTCGCCGCCCATCACGGAGATCTTGGCGCCCGGCCACATCCACAGGAAGCGGGGCGAGTACGCCCGGCCGCACATGGAGTAGTTCCCGGCGCCGTACGAGCCGCCGACGACGACCGTCAGCTTCGGCACGCGCGTGCAGGCCACCGCGGTGACCATCTTGGCGCCGTGCTTGGCGATGCCGCCCGCCTCGTAGTCCTTGCCGACCATGAAGCCGGAGATGTTCTGAAGGAAGAGCAGCGGGATGCCGCGCTGGTCGCACAGCTCGATGAAGTGGGCGCCCTTCTGGGCGGACTCGGAGAACAGGATGCCGTTGTTGGCGACGATGCCGACCGGGTGGCCGTGGACGCGGGCGAAGCCGGTGACGAGGGTCTGCCCGAACTCGGCCTTGAACTCCGCGAAACGGGAGCCGTCGACCACGCGCGCGATGATCTCGCGGACGTCGTAGGGGGTGCGGGAGTCGACGGGGACGGCGCCGTAGAGGCCGTAGGGGTCGACCTTGGGCTCCACGGCGGGCTGGACCTGCCACGGGAGCGCGCCGCGCGCGGGGAGGGTCGCGACGATGTTCCGCACGATCCGCAGGGCGTGTGCGTCGTCCTCGGCGAGATGGTCGGTCACGCCGGAGACCCGGGAATGGACGTCGCCGCCGCCGAGTTCCTCCGCGGTGACGACCTCACCGGTGGCGGCCTTCACCAGCGGGGGACCGCCGAGGAAGATCGTGCCCTGGTTGCGGACGATGACGGCCTCGTCGCTCATCGCGGGGACGTACGCGCCCCCGGCGGTGCACGAGCCCAGCACGGCCGCGATCTGCGGGATCCCGGCGCCCGACATACGGGCCTGGTTGTAGAAGATCCGCCCGAAGTGCTCCCGGTCGGGGAAGACCTCGTCCTGCATGGGCAGGAAGGCTCCGCCCGAGTCGACGAGATACAGACACGGCAGGCGGTTCTCCAGGGCCACCTCCTGCGCGCGCAGGTGCTTCTTCACGGTCATCGGGTAGTACGTCCCGCCCTTGACCGTGGCGTCGTTCGCGACGATCACGCACTCGCGACCGCTGACCCGCCCGATCCCGGCGATGACACCGGCGGCCGGGGCCTGGCCCTCGTACATGCCGTCGGCCGCGAGGGGCGCGAGCTCCAGGAAGGGGGAACCCGGGTCGAGAAGGGTGTCGACGCGGTCGCGCGGCAGCAGCTTGCCGCGTGCGCAGTGCCGGGCACGCGCCTTCTCACCGCCTCCCAGCCGGGCGGCGGCGAGCTTGCCACGCAGCTCCTCCACCAGCGCCCGATGGGCCTCCTCGTTGGCCCGCCAGGCCTGAGACGCGGGATCTGCCGCGCTCACAAGCTCCGGTGCCTCGTGCATCCTGCGGTCCCCTCACCAGTGGTCGACCAGTTAATGAGCGTTAACGCATTTCCTTCAGGTTAACGACCGCTAACCTCCCTGTCTAGAATTGCCTCCATGGCCACCAGAACCGACGCCACCACCCGCCGCGAGCAGATCCTCAAGGAGGCCGCGCGGCTCTTCGCCGAACGCGGATTCCACGGCGTCGGCGTGGACGAGATAGGTGCCGCCGTGGGCATCAGCGGCCCCGGTCTCTACCGTCACTTCGCCGGCAAGGACGCGATGCTCGCCGAGCTCCTCGTCGGCATCAGCGGGCAGCTGCTGACGGGCGCGAAGCGGCGCCTCGCGGAGGCCGACGGCGTGCCGCCCGAGGCGGTCCTCGACTCCCTCATCGAGGGCCACATCGACTTCGCCCTCGACGACCGCCCCCTCATCACCCTGCACGACCGCGAGCTGGACCGCCTGCGCGACAGCGACCGCAAGCTCGTACGGCAGCTCCAGCGGCAGTACGTCGAGCTGTGGGTGGAGATCGTCCGCAAGGTCTACCCGGACCTGACCGAGCCGACGGCACGCTCCGCCGTCCACTCGGTGTTCGGCCTGCTCAACTCGACCCCGCACCTGGGACGACCGGGCTCGCTGCCGGGGCGGGGGGTCACGGCGGAGCTGTTGCACCGGATGGCGCGGGGGGCGTTCGGGGCCGCCGGGGTGGCGTGAGCTAACCCTCGGCGGAGCCGCTCAGGTGCCGCAGTACCGCGAGGACGCGGCGGCTGTAGCCGGTCGTACCCGTCAGGCCGAGCTTGTCGAAGATCGCGTTGGTGTGCTTCTCCACCGCGCTCCGGGAGATGTAGAGCTGCTGGGCGATGGCGGCGTTGGTGCAGCCCTGGGCCATCAGCGCCAGGACGTCCCGCTCGCGGGGCGTGAGCCGGTGCAGCGGGTCGGTGCGGGTGCTGCGGGCGAGGAGCCGCCGGACCACCTCGGGGTCGAACGCGGTGCCGCCCGCGCCCACGCGGTCCAGAGCGGCGAGGAACTCCTCCACCTGCATGACCCGGTCCTTGAGGAGATAGCCGACGCCCTCGCTGCTGCCGCTGAGCAACTCGGTGGCGTAGCGGCCCTCGACGTACTGGGAGAGGACCAGGACGGCCGTACCGGGATGGTCTCCGCGGATCCGGAGCGCGGCCCGCAGCCCCTCGTCGGTGTGTGTGGGCGGCATGCGCACGTCCACGACCACGATGTCGGGCGGATCGGCCGCGACCGCGGCCAGCAACGCGTCCGCGTTCCCCACCGAGGCCGTCACGACATGCCCCTCGTCGGCGAGGAGGCGGACGAGACCCTCGCGCAGCAGCGCGGAGTCTTCGGCGATCATGACGCGCACGGCAGCTCCGCGGTGATGACGGTCGGGCCGCCGGACGGGCTGTGTATGTCGAGTCGTCCGTCGAGGGCGGCGACGCGGCGGGACAGGCCGAGGAGGCCGCCGGTCGTGGGCCGGGACGGGGCGCCGCCGCTGCCGTCGTCCTCTATGCGCACCATCAGTCCCTCTCCCCTCCTGCCCACGTGGATCCTCGCGCGCGTGGCGCCCGAGTGCTTCAGCGTGTTGGTGACGGCCTCGGCGGCGACGAAGTACGCCACCGTCTGCACGGGGACCGGGGGAGGGGCGCCGTCCAGTTCGTACGACACCTCCACCGGCACCACCGACCGCTCCGCCAGCCCCTCCAGCGCGGCGGCCAGCCCCCGCTCGTCCAGGGTCGCGGGATAGATCCGCCATGCCGTCTCGCGCAGCTCGGTCAGGGCGTGCGCGGACTCCTCGTGCGCCTGGCGCAGCAGGGCGTCCGCCTTGGCCGGGTCGGCGGCCCGGCGGGCCCGGCCGAGCAGCATGCCCAGGGCGACCAGGCGTTGCTGCACCCCGTCGTGCAGGTCGCGTTCGATGCGCCGCCGCTCGTCGTGCACGGCCTGGACGACACCCGCGCGGGTCTCGGCCAGCTCGCCCACCCGGCGCCGCAGCAGCTCCGTCTCGCTGGGGCCGAGGTGGCGCCGGGCCAGCTGCTCGTCCAGCTGTGCCAGTCCGCGGCCGCCCTGCGCGCACAGGAACAGCAGGAACAGCCCGCCCAGGCCGGTGAGCGTGACGGTGCCGGGATGGAGGGGGTCCAGCACGAACCACGTCCACACCAGCAGCGAGGAGTAGAGGAGGGCGATCAGCGAGGTCAGCAACACCAGCAGGCCGAACAGGCCCAGCGGCCAACGCGCCGCGAGATACCCGAACGCTGCCCGCCCGTCGCGCGGCGGGTCCAGCTCGGCGCCATGGAACACCGCGAGGCGGCGCCGCTCCAGCCCGGCCAGGCGCAGCGTGCCCGGGGGGACGGACGGCGGGCGTCCGGTCGCCAGGGCCCGCATCCTGCGCACCCCGCCGTCGGCGACGCAGACCAGCTCGGCCAGCGCTGTCAGGCCGCCCAGCAGCAGTCCGGCGGCGAGACGGAGCCAGCGCCCGGTGAATGCGATCACGGTGGGCCAGGCTAGCCAAGGTCTCGGGGGCGGCGCCCTGCGGAAAACCGCACTCCTGACGTGTGGAGTGCCACAGCCGGTCGTGCGGCCTTCCTCATACCGCCTTTAGGTCAAGACTTCGTAAAGTGGCCTGCATGATCATTGCTGCTGCGGCCGACGCCCCCGTCGGCGGAGTCGCCGGCTGGGCCGCCGGCCTGATGGAGAAACTGGGCGGGCCCGGTGCCGGGCTGGCCATCGCCCTGGAGAACCTCTTTCCGCCGCTGCCGAGCGAGGTGATCCTGCCGTTGGCGGGGTTCACGGCGAGTCAGGGGCGGATGGACGTCGTCGCGGCCGTGGCCTGGACGACGGCCGGATCGGTGGTGGGTGCGCTGGCCCTGTATCTGCTGGGCGCGCTCTTCGGCCGGGAACGACTGATCGCGGCGGCCGCACGACTGCCGCTGGTGAAGGTCGCGGACGTGGAGCGGACCGAGGCGTGGTTCGTCCGGCACGGCACCAAGGCCGTGTTCTTCGGCCGCTTCGTGCCGATCTTCCGCAGCCTGATCTCGATACCGGCCGGCGTGGAACGCATGCGGCTGCCCCTCTTCCTCGCCCTCACCGCGGCCGGCAGCCTCATCTGGAACACCGCCTTCATCGCCGCCGGCTACGCGCTGGGCGCCCGCTGGCACGAGGTCACCGACCTGGTCGGCCTCTACTCCAAGGCGATCCTGGCGGCCGTGGTCGTGGCGGTCCTGGCCCTCGTGGTCGTACGGCTGCTGCGGGCGGGGCGTGGCACGCGGCGGCGAGCGTGACGAGCGTTACGGGGGTGCTCCTCTGGACGGATCTTTCTACCGGCCGGTACGGTATCTGAGCAAGCGCTTAGCCATGGGGTCGCAACCATCAATTGAGCAACCCCCGCGGCGAGCAACCACGTACGCGAGAGCGGCGCCGGTTTAGGCGCAAAGAAGGGCGGTGGCGGCGGTGCGCCGTACTGTGTTCAGCGAGGATCACGAGGCGTTCCGGGAGACCATCCGCGCCTTCATCGAGGCCGAGGTCGTCCCGGTCTACGACGAGTGGTTCGCGGCGGGCCAGGCGCCCCGCGACTTCTACTACAAGCTCGCCGAGCTCGGCGTCTTCGGCATCCGCGTCGACGAGGAGTACGGCGGCGCCGGCATCGACTCGTACAAGTTCGAGGCGGTGATGTACGAGGAGACCGCCCGCGCGGGTGTGCAGTTCGGCGGCTCCGGCGTGCACGTGCTGCTCGGCCTGCCGTACATCAAGATGCTCGCCTCCGACGAGCAGAAGAAGCGGTTCCTGCCGAAGTTCGTCTCCGGTGAGGAGATGTGGGCGCTGGCGATGACCGAGCCGGGCACCGGCTCCGACCTCGCGGGCATGAAGACCACCGCCAAGCTCTCCGAGGACGGCACGCACTACGTCCTCAACGGCGCCAAGACCTTCATCACCGGTGGCGTTCACGCCGACCGCGTGATCGTCTGCGCCCGCACCGACGCGCCCAGCGCCGAGGACCGCCGCCACGGCATCTCCCTGTTCGCCGTGGACACCAAGTCCGAGGGCTACTCCGTCGGCCGCAAGCTCGACAAGCTCGGCCTGAAGACCTCCGACACCGCCGAGCTGGCGTTCGTCGACGTGAAGGTCCCGGTCGAGGACCTCCTCGGCGAGGAGAACAAGGGCTTCTACTACCTCGGTCACAACCTCGCCTCCGAGCGCTGGGGCATCGCCTTCGGCGCCTACGCGCAGGCCAAGGCCGCCGTGCGGTTCGCCAAGGAGTACGTCCAGGACCGCACCGTCTTCGGCAAGTCCGTCGCCTCCTTCCAGAACACCAAGTTCGAGCTGGCCGCCTGCCAGGCCGAGGTCGACGCCGCCGAGGCCGTCGCCGACCGCGCCCTGGAGGCTCTGGACGCCGGTGAGCTGACCCCCGCCGAGGCCGCCTCCGCGAAGCTCTTCTGCACCGAGGTCGCCCACCGCGTGATCGACCGCTGCCTCCAGCTGCACGGCGGCTACGGCTTCATGAACGAGTACCCGATCGCCCGCCTGTACGCGGACAACCGCGTCAACCGCATCTACGGCGGTACCAGCGAGATCATGAAGTCGATCATCGCGAAGGACATGGGCCTGTAAGGCTCCTGACATCCCCTGCCAGTAGAAAAGGTGCCATGAACGAGGCACTGCACGGCCTCCTCGATCTGCTCGACCTGGAGCAGATCGAGGTGGACATCTTCCGCGGCCAGTCCCGCTCCGCCGTCGTCCCGCGCGTCTTCGGCGGTCAGGTCGCGGCCCAGGCGCTCGTCGCCGCCGGGCGCACGGTCCCCGCGGACCGGCCCGCGCACTCCCTCCACGCGTACTTCCTGCGCATGGGCGACCCGGGCGCGCCCATCGTCTACAACGTCGACCGCATGCGCGACGGCCGCTCCTTCACCACCCGGCGCGTCGTCGCCGTCCAGCACGGCAAGCCGATCTTCGCCCTGTCGGCCTCGTTCCAGGTGCACGAGGAGGGCATGGACCACCAGGCCCCCATGCCCCCCGCACCCGACCCGGCGACCCTCCCCACCTCCGAGGAGCGGCTGCGCGGTTACGACCACCTGGACGCGGACGTCGTCGAGCGGTTCCTGGAGGCACGCCAGGCGGTCGACCTGCGCTATGTCGACGAGCCGCCGTACGGCAGGTTCGGCGAGCCCCGCGAACCGCACTCCCAGGTCTGGTTCCGCACCAACGGCAAGCTGGCCGACGACCCCCTCCTGCACGTCGTCCTCGCCACCTATGTCTCCGACATGACCCTCCTCGACTCCGTCCTGCTCGCGCACGGCCGGGGCGGCTGGGCCGTCGGCGACGTGGTCGGCGCCTCGCTGGACCACGCGATGTGGTTCCACCGCCCGTTCCGCGCGGACGAATGGCTGCTGTACGACCAGGAGTCGCCGTCGGCCCATGGCGGGCGCGGCCTCGGTCAGGCCCGTATCTACACGCAGGACGGCCGGCTTGCGGTGTCGGTGATCCAGGAGGGCGTGGTCCGGGTCCCCCGGTGATGGGTGATGGCTGTCCGGCCTCCTGGCCGGACGGTCACCCCTACTCGACCAGGCCCGCCTCACGCAGCAGATACGCCGTCATCGGGTCGTAGTAGCGCGGGCTGACCACATGGTCGTCCAGCGGCACCACCACCTGGACGGTCCCCTCGGCCTCCGCCAGGAACAGCGCCGGGTCGTTGCAGTCCGCGTATCCGACGGAGTCCACGCCGTGCTGACCGGCGTAGCCCGCCCAGCCGTGGTCGGCGACGACCAGGTCCGGCAGCGGGCGGCCCGCGCGCTCAAGTCCCGTCAGGATGGCCTTCATCGGCTCGCCGGAGTGGGTGTGCCAGAGGGTGGCGCCGTGTTCCAGGACGGCCACGTCCGCGAACTGCATGACGTATCCCTCGTCCGTCTGGAGACCCTCGGGGATCACCACGATCTCGCAGCCCGCCGAACGCAGTGCCTGCGCCGTCGCGCGGTGCACGTCCAGCAGACCGCCCGGATGACCGGTCGCGAACAGCACCCGCTGCTGCCCGTCCGCCGCCTTGCGCAGCCGGGCCGCCATGCGCTCCAGCGCGGCCACCGTCAGCTCGGGATCGATGGTGTCCTGGCCGTGGCGGTGCTCGGCGTCGTCGTTCACCCCGACGCGCTCCGCCATCACCGCGAGGACGTCCTGTTCGTCGGTCCAGCGGTCGCCGAGCTCCAGTCCGAGCCAGTAGTGGCGGTCGCCGTTCGCCAGCTTGCGGTAGTGGGAGAGGTTGTTCTCGCGGGGAGTGGCGACGTCACCCGCGATACGGGTTCTGACGAGATGGTCGACGAGCTCGGCGCGGCTGGGTGTCCCGGGTATCGGCATGGCTCCCATTGTGAGGCAGACAACTGTGGGAACGCCCGCGTCCGGTCCGCGTGCGACGCGGGTCACTGTGCGGATGCCGCTCGGTGTGGATCACCCATCGCCGTGCCGCAGGGCGAACCACAACTCCATCCGTACGTCCGGGTCGTCCAGGTCCGTGCCGAGAAGCGCCGCGCAACGGGCGATCCGCTGGCGGACCGTGTTGCGGTGGACGGACAGGGCGACGGCCGTGCGGTCCCAACTGCCGTGCAGGGAGAGCCAGGTGCGCAGGGTCTCCGTGAGCGGGGCCGTGAGGGGCGCGAGGAGTGCGCGGGCGTGGGACTCCGCCTCGTCGGGGGCGAGCAGGTCCGTGAGGGCCGGGCGGTGGGTGCCGTGCCGGAACAGGGGCGTGCGGGTGGCCCGGGCGCGGGACAGGGCCCGGGCCGCCTGGATGTCGGCCGCCGGCCACTCCTCGGCGGCCGCGGGGGCGCTCACGCCCAGGGTCCAGCCGGGCTGCGGGGCCGGTTCGCGGTCCGCCGGGGCGAGGACGCGTACGACGTCCTGCGCGAGGTCGACCAGCGGGGAGCCGAGGGCCGCGCCCAGCGCCGAGGCCGCCACGGGGTCGCAGGGCTGGGTGTCGGGGCGGCCGTGCACCACCAGCCAGCGGTCCGCGCCGAGGAGCGGGGCCACCGTCCGCGGCTCGGCGCCCAGCAGCAGCCGTACGAGCGCCGACGAGCGGGCCGCTCCCGAGCCGCTCTGGTGCTCGCCGGTGAGCAGGGAGAGGAGCACGGCGGCGACGGAGGCGATGGTGTGGTCGCCGGGGTCCCGGTGCGGGGCGGCGACCCCGAGGGCGAAGCCCTGGCCGGCCCCGAGGGCGTAGGCGGCGAGGTGGGTGCCGGCGAGGGTGTCGGTGGCGGAGACGGGTGTCCCCGGACCCGAGGGACGTACGACCGCCGCGAGCTCGGACAACGCCCTGCTCACCGCCTCCTCCGGCCCTCGGCCCGCCTCCCCGACCACCGCCCCCTCCGGCCCGTACAGCACCGCCCGGCCGCCCACCCGCTGGGCCAGCTGCCGCAGGACCGCCCGGACCGGATCCGGGCGCGAGGCCGCCGCGGCCAGGCTCTGCTGGGCCTCGGTCACGCGGCGCAGTTCGGCGTGGCGGGCCTGGGCCATGAGCTGCCAGACCGCGCGGGCCACGCCCGAGAAGGTCGTCCGGGGCGGGACCTCCAGGAGCGGGAGGCCGTACGCGTCGCAGGCGGCGACCAGGGCGCGCGGCACCGTGTCGTGGACGGGGGCGAGCCCGAACCCCAGGGCCGCGCCGCCCGCCGCCACGATCCTCGACACGTAGTCGTCGAAGTACGTCCCCGAGCCCGCCGCCTCCGGGATGTGCACCCCGGCCGTCAGCAGCAGCTCGCCGCCCAGCAGATAGGGGTACGGATCGGCCATCTCCGAGGTGTGCGCCCAGTGCACGGACGTGTCCGCGTCCATGGGTCCGGCGATCCGGCGCAGGCCCAGGTCCTCGCGGGCCAGGAGCGCCGAGAGCGGTACGGGCGGGGTGGGCGGAACGGCAGGGTCCGGCATGTGGATGTTTCCTCCAGCTGCGCAACCTCAGATGGATGAAACGTACACTTCTCAGCCGCTTTCCGGCCACATAGTGTCGACGTCCGTCACCCCGCGACTCGAACCTTCGGTTGAACCGGTCTCCTACGGCCCGCTGTCTTCCCTCGCCGCGTACATCGCCGTCTCCTTGATGGCGAGGCCGGCCGACGCGGCCGTACTCGCCGCCTGGCGTGAGCGCCTCGCCGGGCGGGACCTCGAACTCGTGTCCGAAGCGGTGTCGGCTCCCCAGTAGAGTCGCAGGCAGAAGTACATACGCGACGAAGCGTAGGAAAGAAGGCATTTCACGATGACTGGCAACGAGACCCCCCGCGGCCCCGTCGACTCCTCCCGCATCCCGCGGTACGCCGGACCCGCCACCTTCGCCCGGCTGCCCCGCCTCGACGAGGTCGGCCGCGCCGATGTCGCCGTGGTCGGCGTGCCGTTCGACTCGGGGGTCTCGTACCGGCCGGGCGCCCGCTTCGGCGGCAACGCGATCCGTGAGGCGTCCCGGCTGCTGCGCCCGTACAACCCGGCGCAGGACGCCTCCCCGTTCGCCCTCGCCCAGGTGGCGGACGGCGGCGACATCGCCGTGAACCCCTTCAACATCAACGAGGCCGTCGAGACCGTCGAGGCCGCCGCCGACGAGCTGATCGGCACCGGCGCCCGCCTTATGACCCTGGGCGGCGACCACACCATCGCGCTGCCGCTGCTGCGCTCGGTCGCCAAGAAGCACGGCCCGGTCGCGCTGCTCCACTTCGACGCCCACCTCGACACCTGGGACACGTACTTCGGTGCCGAGTACACCCACGGCACGCCGTTCCGGCGCGCGGTCGAAGAGGGCATCCTCGACACCTCCGCCCTCTCCCACGTCGGCATCCGCGGCCCGCTGTACGGCAAGCAGGACCTCACCGACGACGAGAAGATGGGCTTCGGCATCGTCACCTCCGCCGACGTCTACCGGCGCGGCGCCGACGAGGTCGCCGACCAGCTGCGCCAGCGCATCGGCGACCGCCCCCTCTACATCTCCATCGACATCGACTGCCTCGACCCGGCCCACGCCCCCGGCACCGGCACGCCCGAGGCCGGCGGCATGACGTCGAGGGAGCTGCTGGAGATCCTGCGCGGTCTGGCCGGGTGCAACCTGGTCTCCGCCGATGTCGTCGAGGTGGCGCCCGCGTACGATCACGCCGAGATCACGTCGGTGGCCGCGTCCCACACGGCGTACGAACTGACCACGATCATGTCCCGCCAGATCGCGGCGGCCCGTGAGGAGAACGAGGGCAAGTGACCCACGACCACGACCTGGTGCTCCGCCCGACGGAGGAGCAGATCGCCGCCGCACTGAATCCTCCCGTCGGTCGAGGCGGCGGAGACCTGGTCGTGGAGACGCTGGCCGGGCTCGGCGCGACGACCGTCTTCGGGCTGCCCGGCCAGCACGCGCTCGGCATGTTCGACGCGCTACGGCGCTCCGACCTCAGGTACATCGGGCTGCGGGTGGAGAACAACGCCGGGTTCGCGGCGGACGCGTACGGCCGGATCACCGGTGAGGCGGCCCCGCTGCTGCTGTCGACGGGCCCGGGCGCGCTGACCTCGCTGGCCGCGCTCCAGGAGGCGGCGGCGGCCTCGGCGCCCGTGCTGGCGATCAGCAGCCAGATCCCGACGGCGGGGCTCGGCGGCGGCCGCCACGGCTATCTGCACGAACTCCCGGACCAGGCGGCGTCGTTCCGGGGCGTGGTGAAGTCGGTCCACACGGTCCGCAGCCAGTCGCAGATCCCCTCCGCCATCGAGGCGGCCTGGAAGTCGGCGCTGACCGCCCCGCACGGACCGGTGTGGGTGGAGATCCCGCAGGACGTACTGCTGGCCGAGACGTCGATCCCCGTCGTGACGGGCGGCGACGCCTTCCCGGACGAGCTGCCGCCGCGCCCCGAGCTGACGGCACTGGCCGCCCACCTGCTGTCCCACGCCGCCCGCCCGGCGATCATCGCGGGCGGGGGAGTAATCCGCTCCGACGCCTCGAAGAAGCTCCGTCAGCTGGCGGAGATGCTCCAGGCACCGGTCGTCACGACCCCCGGCGGCAAGGGCGCCTTCCCCTGGACGCACCCGCTGTCCCTCCAGTCCTGGATCGAGGACCGGCACACCACCGACTTCCTGGAGGACGCCGACGTACTCCTCGTCGTCGGCTCCGGCCTCGGCGAACTCTCCTCGAACTACCACACGTTCAAGCCGCGCGGCCGGGTCGTCCAGATCGAGGCCGACCTCGGCAAGCTGGAGTCCAACCACCCGGCGCTGGGCATCCACGCCGACGCCCGCCTCGCGCTCCAGGCGCTGCTGGAGACGGTGTCGGAACGGGAGGACGTCACGGCGCCGGAGCGGGTGCGTGAGGTCCTCGGGAAGGTGTCGGAGCGGATCGGCGCCCAGGAACTCACCCTGGAGCAGGACGTGTTGGCGGCAGTCCGGCGTGCTCTGCCCGCCGACTCCCCGTCCTTCTGGGACATGACGATCCTCGCCTACTGGGCCTGGTCGGCGTTCGACGCCCAGGGCCCCAACCACATGCACTCCGCCCAGGGCGCCGGCGGCCTCGGCTACGGCTTCCCCGCGGCGCTCGGCGCGGCCGCCGCGGACCCCACCCGGCCGGTGCTCGCGGTGTCCGGCGACGGAGGCGCCCTGTACTCGATCGCCGAGCTGGCCACGGCCCGCCAGTACGACCTGAACGTCACCTGGCTCATCGTCGACGACGGTGGCTACGGCATCCTGCGCGAGTACATGACGGACGCCTTCGGCGAGGCCACGGCGACCGAGCTGACCCGGCCGGACTATGCGGCGCTGGCGGAGTCGTTCGGCGTCCCCGGGATCCGTACGACCCCGGAGACGCTGGAGGCGGACCTGGCGAAGGCGCTTCAGACCTCCGGCCCGTCAGTGGTCGTCCTCCCGGCGGTGCTGCGGATGTTCGCGCCGACGCACCTCACGACATGACGACCCAGGAGCCCTGCTCAATCGTGCTGTGGTCGCGGTCGTAGCACGCGTCGTCCACCGCGCGGCCGGTCCACGGTGCCGCCATCGGGACGAGGGCGAGCGCCTGCCTGCATAGGTCGGGGGTGGTGTAGCCGGCGATGGTGACACGGCCCCGGTCGCCGTCGTCGGCGTGGGCCGGGGTGGCGATGACGAGGGCTGCCATGGTGAACGCGACGAGCGCGCTGATCTTCTTCATAGCCGTGTCAACGGCATCGGATCGGCGCGGGTCATTCCGCTGTACAGGTGGTGACCGCAGACGACCTCGTTGCGGCGCTCCTCGAAGGCGCTCGGCGGGTCAGCAGGACTTGGACAAGGTCAGGCTGGACGAGTTCCCGCCCAGAAAGCCGCTGTCGAAGGACTGGGAGCTTCCTGTGGTGTAGGTCCTCTTGTGCTTCTCCACGTCGTCCAGGAAGACCTTGAACGTCGCGGTGACGTTGCAGCCGTCGGTCTTCGTGTCGCGCACGGTGCCGTAGACCCTCTTGTAGTGGGTGGCCGCCGAAGTCGACTTCGTGCACGGGGTGTACGTCACCTGCCCCCAGCCCGTCGAGATCGTCTTGGCCCTGCTGCACGAGATGACGGTGTCGGCGGCGGCGGGCGCGGCGCCCAGGGCGGTCAGGCCCGTCGCCGCCAGGGCAGCGCTCGCGGTGAGTGCTGCCAGGCGCTGTGCGCTCTTCATCGGCGGTTCCCCGTTTCGTGTGTGCGACATGGTGGCCGCGCCCGTCAAAAGGCGCGGCCACCATGGTGTACGACCATCGGCGCGGAGCGAACCTGGAACCTTATAGGGCGGCGCCTACCAGATCGCCTCGACCCACTCCGGGTGGTCGATGAACGGGTTGCGGTTGTGCTGGTAGGAGTCGTAGATGACCTCGTTGCGGCGCTCCTCGAAGGCGCTCGGCGGGTCCGCCTCGTTCCACGCCTTGAGGACGGAGAGCTTGCCCATGAAGGGGTTGGAGTCGTTGCCGACCTTCTCGTTGGGCTCCAGGTCGGCCCAGCCGTCGTCACCCTCGTACCGCACGGCCATGTAGAGGATCATGCGGGCCACGTCGCCCCGGTCCGCGGCGCGGGGGGCGAAGGAGTCGGAGTCGACGGTGCTGCCGCCGCCGCCCGTGACTGCGCTGCCGCCGTTGTCGAAGTCCAGGTTGCCGCGGATGCTGTTGATCCGGACGTCGCAGGCGCGCAGGTGGTGCAGGTCCGTGCCGGGGCCGATCGCCTCGCCGAAGTCGCCGTGGGACTTGGCCCAGGTGTGCTCGCGGTTCCAGTCGCCGACGTCGCCGCCGTTGAGGGACTTGCTGCGGGACACACCGCTGTACAGCAGGATCACGTTGTTGCTGTTGTTCGGATCCTGGTCGGCGGCCTTCAGCGCGTTCCAGACCGCCGAGTACGAGATCTTCGTCTGGTCGCTGATGATCGTGTGCAGCGAGTCCTTCAGCGCCGTACCGGTCTTGCCGATCGCATCGGCGTAGTACGTGTCGTCGTACTCCGTCGTCGTCGCGGCGGCCGGGGAGGCCATGAGCGCCGGGGTGGTGAGGCCGACCAGGACGGCTGCCGTCGTCAGCGCCACGGACTTCCAGCGGCGGTGGCGTATGTGTGTCGCCAGCATGTGGGGTGTCCCATCTACGCGGGTTGAATGGAGGCGGCAAACGGGAGAGTGGCATGCACATGCGGTGGTGTCGAGGGCTTGCGCGTGTCCATTGGGTGACGGGAAACGGCAAATCGGGGCATGAGTGCGTTAGTTGACGCCGAAACGGCCCCCGGCCGGTGGGCCGGGGGCCGTTTGCGACCTCGGGGAACATCGGTACAGCGGTCGGCACCGAGAACGATCAAGGTCGGCCAGTACACCGGCTGGCGCTCCACTGAGGTTCACGGAAAGATCGCCGGGCGAGTACTGGGGGTGTCTACGGTCCGCTCGTGCCGGTGGAGCTTCTGACTGATGAGCAGGCCGAGGCGTACGGGAAGTTCGCCGAGTGGCCGACCCGACCCGAACCGAGCTGGAGCGGTTCTTCTTCCTGGGCGACGTCGACCGCGATCTGATCGCGCTGCGACGCTCTGCGCACCACCAGCTCGTTCGCCCTCCAGATGTGCACGGTGCGATACATCGGCCGGAGGCCGGGCGGCACGACACTGGCGTTCCCGTGGCCGGGCGCTATGTCGTCGGGCCGGTCTCCGGTGTTGTTCAGGCCGATTCGAGGATCGGGCGGATCTCGATGGTCTCCGGGGTGGGGAGGCTCTTGGCCAGTTCGAGGGCTTCCTCGCGGTCGGCCACCTCGATGATGAACCAGCCGCCGAGGGTCTCCTCTCCGGCCTGCGCGGGCCCGTCGGTCACCGCTGATGTCCCGTCGGCCTTTGTGCGCACCGTCGCCGGAGTGATGTGCTCGGTCTCCAGAGCCTCCCCGCCGACCAGTTTCCCGGCGGCGGCGAGGCTGCCGATCCAGCCTTCGTATTCCTTGCGATATGCGGCCCGGTCGACCTGGATCCGGCGGCGTGACTCGTCCGTCTCGAAGATCACGAGTGCGTATTTCAAGGATGCTCCTCTCCGGCCGCCGTACGGGCGACCCCTGCTGATGCTGTGTGAGATACAGCCTGGTCAGGTGGTGCTGTCCGCTGGGGCGACGCGGGCGAGTGCGCCGGTCTCCAGTGCGGTCCACAGGGCGCCGTCGGGGCCGACGGTGATTCCGTGCGGTTCGGAATGGGGAGTGGGCAGGTCGTGGACGGTGATGGAGTCGTCGGGGGCGATCATGCCGACGCGGTTGCCGCCCCATTCGGTGAACCATGCGGCGCCCTGTTCATCGACGGTGACGGCGTGCGGTCGGGCGGTGCGGTCGGGCAGGGGGAACTCGGTGATCTGCCCGTCGGGAGTGATCCGTCCGATCTGACCGGCGGCGATCTCGACGAACCACAGCGCGCCGTCACGGCCTGTGGCGATCCCCACCGGCCCCGCCGCCTCCGTCGGCAGGGGATGGATGGTGACCGCACCGTCCATGCCGATCCGGCCGAGGGCGTTCGCCTGGTTGAGGGTGAACCACATCCCGCCGTCGTTGCCTGCGGTGATCGCGGAGGGGAACGCGCCTGTGAGGGGGAGCGGGAACTCGGTGATGCGGCCGTCGGCGGTGATGCGGCCGATACGGTCGGATGCTGTCTCGGTGAACCACAGCGCGCCGTCGGGTCCCGTCGCGATGCCGAATGGTCCGCAGCCGGGTGTGGGCACGTCGAATTCGTCGATGACGCCGTCGGTGGTGATCCGCCCGATCCGGTCGGCCCGGTACTCGGTGAACCACAGCGCACCGTCGGGACCGGGTGTGATGACGGTCGGCCCGCAGGTGGGGTCGAGCTGATGGGTCGTCGGCTCCTCGCCGGGGACGAGCCGGCCGATCCGGCCGCTGTGGACGAGGGTGAACCACAGCGCGCCGTCCGTCCCCGTGGTGAGGGCGTAGGGTCCGGCCTCGCTGTCGGCCACCGCGTGCTCTTCGATGGATATCTGGGTCAAAGGGGCTTCCCCAAACCGTGCTCGGTGGCGATGCGTTCGATGTCGGCCGGGGCTCCGGCCATGATGGTGCGGGCGTGTTCGGTGACCAGATCGGCGGGCCAGTCCCACCACGCGGCGCGCAGCAGCCGCTCGGTGTCGGCGTCGGTGAAGCGTTGTCGGATCGGTCTGGCCGGGTTGCCGCCGACGATCGTGTAGGGCGGAACGTCGGCGGTGACCACGGCACCGGCCGCGATGATGGAGCCGTCGCCGATCCGCACGCCGGGCATGACGGTCGTCCGGTAACCGAACCAGACGTCGTTGCCGACGACCGTGTCGCCGCGGCTGGGCATGGCGGTGACGATGTCCAGAGTCTGTTCGGCCCACCGGCCGCCGAACATGGTGAACGGGTACGTGGACACCCCCATCGTCGGATGCTCGGCACCGGCCATCAGGAATGTGCTTCCCGAGGCGATCGCACAGTACTTGCCGATGATGAGACGCTCTGGCCCGTAGGCGTAGAGGACGTTGCGGTGCTCGAAGTCCGTGGCGCCGTTCGGATCGTCGTAGTAGGTGTACTCGCCCACGGCGATGTTCGGTGAGGTGACCAGCGGTTTGAGGAAGACCACGCGGTCGTGGGCGGGCAGCGGGTGAACGGTGGTCGGATCAGGTGACAAGGTCGAGGTCCTTTGCCGGTTTGCGGGATGTCGCACACGGTCCGGGCCGGGCGTTGCCGGGGCATGGCCCGGATTCGGCCTGATGCGGTGGGCCGTCAGGCGTTCTCGGGGCCGGGCGGGGTGACCCATTCGACGAACTGGACGATCACCCCGTTGGGGTCGGTGACCTGGAAGAGGCGTTCGCCCCAGGGTTCCTCGCGCAGCGGCATGGTGATCTCGACGCCCTCGGTGCGCAGTCGCTTCTCCTCGTGCGCGATGCCGGTGGTGGTGAAGGCGAGGATCAGGCCGGAGGCGTGCTGGTCGCGCTGGTCGGCCGGCAGCACCTCGGTGCCGCGGGCGAGCAGGACGATGTCCAGCGCGGCGTCGTCGCGCGACAGGGAGGCGAACCCATCGGCGGCGGCCTGCTCGATGTAGCCGAGGTGGGTGGTGAAGAACCGCTGGGACGCGGCGACATCGTCGACGGTGAGCGAGACGGTGGACGCGGTGATCTGCAAGGTGCCTCTCCTCAGTGGTTTCCGGGAGGTGGAGCGGGGGTGCCGGGTGGGCTCAGGTCAGTAGCCGCAGCGGCGCGGCAGAGCCTGGGCGAGGTTGTCGCGCTCGGCCAGCACCGGGTCGAGCGCGACGGGCGCGACCCGAAGGGCGACGGGCAGGGATTCGAGCATGAGTACGTCCGTTCTTCGCTCCGCAGGAAACTTGCGACGGACGTAAATTTATACTGACTCCATTGAGGGTGTCAACATAAAAATGCTACGAGGGTAAGATTTCTCCATGACTACCGACGCCACCTCGCCCGCGCCCCCCGTCGGCCTGCGGGAATCCAAGAAGCAGGAGACCCGTCAGCTCATCTCCGACGTCGCCACCGGCTTGTTCCTCGCCCAGGGTTTCGAGCGGACCACCATCGCCGAGATCGCCGCCGCCGCGCGGGTGGCGAAGAAGACGGTCACCAACTACTTCCCGCGCAAGGAGGACCTGGCCCTGGACCACCAGGACGCCTTCATCGCCACCCTGGCCGGTACGGTGACCAGCCGTCGGACCGGCGAGTCGGCCCTGTCGGCCCTGCATCACGCCTTCACCGAAGCGGCTGCGAACGCCGACCCGGTCGCCGGGTTCTCCGGCCCCGACTTCGCCGGCATGATCGCCGACAGCCCCACCCTCTCCGCCCGGCTGCGCGACCTGCACGACCTGCGCGAGGCCGCCTTGGCAGACGCCTTGGCCGATGCCACCGGCGCACTCCGCGGCGACATCGCCCCCCGGACCGCCGCCGCCCTGCTCGGCGCCGTACACCGCACCCTGTTCCAGCGCATCCAGGAACTCACCCTCATCGGCCAGGACAACGCCCAAATCTCCGCCACTGTCACCGCAGAGGCGGACAGTGCCTTCGGCCTGTTGGCGCCGTCGCTCGCCGACTACGCCGCAGCGTGAGCCAGGCGTCGCTCGTCGGCGTTCCGACGGTGCCCGGTCTGTGGCAGTCACCGAAACGGCAGTCCCGTCTCGTTGGGTCCAGCTGTCGGGCCAGTGCTTCAAGCAGGAGCACACCCCGACCGTGGAAGGGCCGACCGTCCATCACGTCGGTTCTCGGCCTTGGCCGACGCCGACGCCGCCTCCGGGCGTCGTGCTCGGTGTCGGCATCGGGTCGCTCGGCCTGCCCGCGTTGATCGTAGGGGGCGCCAAGTGACGTCAGACGTACGCCTGTTGCCGTGGGCCGGGACCGAGGGCAAGCCCTGCTACGTCGTAGGGGACGGCACCGGCCCTGTCTCCCGCCTGGCCGACACCGTCGAGAGCGTTCAGCTCGCCATGGCCGACGAACTCATCGAGCACGCGGCCGACATGCTCGCCGACCGCCGGGCGACGCCCGCGCAGCTCCGGTTCCTGGCGGCCCGGATGGGCGAGGCGCTGACCGGCGTCCGGCGCATCGCGAAGAGCCGCGGCGCGCGATTCTCCAGGCCGCCCAGCACGTCTGAGGCCGGCGCAAAGCCCGGGCAGGTCGGCCGAGATGGCGATGGCTGACATCGAACCCGTCATTCGGACAGTCGGCCGGCGCGCCGCCCGAGCGCCGCCTCCCTCGTGCAGACTGAGAGACGAATTGATGTCTTCGCGGCATTCGGGGGAAAATTGTTGCGAATCCATTTCACCAGCCGGGATCTGGAGTGCTTACGGATCGCCGACAGGCCGGACCCGCTCTGGGAGATCATCTGTAGTGTCTGCCGATTGCAGACCCGGGAGGGGCCGCAGGCCTTCGACCTGTGGCGGCGCAAGGTCCGGGACGGGCTGCGGCGCGGGGGAGTGCCTGGGCGGTCGGTCCGGGCGTTGGGCAGTCTGGTGCCGTACGCCGAGTACTTCCCGGACTTTCTCACGCCGAGCGGCGAGCGGCAGGACCATGCCCTGGAGGACGGAATCGACCGGGTGTTGGCGACGCCGCGCCGACAGCTGAACCACGAGATCGGGCTCGTGGCGGCGGGCGGGCGCACGCCCTTCGCGGGGCCGGCGCTGGCACGTGGCGAGCGGGAGGTCATGGTGCTGCTCGGCGGGTTGCTGCGGGTCTACCACGAAGCGTTCGTCGCCCCCGTATGGGAGGCGATGGAGACGGCGGTACGCGCGGATGTGAGCCGGCGTTCCCAGGCCCTGCTCACGGACGGGATCGCGGGCTTGCTGAACACGTTCCGCCCGATGGCGCGATGGCAGTCGCCCGTCCTGGAGGTCGACTACCCGGTCGACCGGGACCTGTACCTCGAAGGACGGGGCCTGCTGCTGATCCCCTCGTACTTCTGCTGGCGACGCCCGATCACCCTGGTGGACCGCTCGCTGCGACCGGTACTGGTCTACCCGGTGGAGAAGTCGGCGCCCCTGGTGTCCGCTGCCGGACAGGCTGAACTGTCCAGGCTGCTGGGCTCCACCAGGGCCGCCCTGCTCCAGGAGGCGGCCGCGCGTGCCTGGGGCTCCACCTCCCAACTGGCCGCGAAGGTCGGTATCTCGCTGCCCAGCGCCAGCCAGCAGTTGACGGTGCTCCGCGAGACCGGGCTGCTGTCCAGCCATCGGGACGGCAAGCACGTTCTGTATGCGGCGACACCGTTGGGGCGGCGGTTGCTGGGCGGTCGCTTTGGCTGAAGCCAAAGGGTCGTGCGCGCAGGTGACGTCCGGGCGAGGCTGCTGGTGCAGGCGCAGTCGCGGTCGCGGCTGCGGGCAAGCCACTACGGGGAGGCAACACATGCGCAAGTTCAGGATGGCTCTGGCGGGCGGGACCGCCGCGGTCGCCCTCGGGGCCGGGCTGCTGGCCGGCGCCGGACCGGCCGCGGCAGCCGCCTCCGGCGCGGACGGCGTCCAGGCGGCGGCGACCCGCTACGGCTGTCCCTCCGGGGCGGTGTGCATCTATCCGGGCCCGAGCTGGAACAACAACAAGCCGTCCCACACCTACTGGAGCGCGGGCGTCCACAAGCTCTACAACCAGTACGGGAAGCACCGCGTCTTCAACAACCAGACCGACGGCTGGACCGTGCAGATGTGCACGGGCGGCAACGGAACGGGTTGCGGGGACAAGATGGGGCCGGGCTGGTACATCGACCAGGACCTGACGCCGATCAACTCGATCTACATCAAGTCGTAGACCCGCGGACCGGTACGAAGCACCGGGACAGGGACCGGGACAGGGCCGGGCTTCTCCTCGCCGAGGGGCCCGGCCGTCGGACCAGGATCAGGACGGGGCCTGGCCCGCTGAGCCGTCCTCGGTGAGGACCAGCGGGTGGAGACCGATCTCCCGGGCGTCCGGAGCCGTGACCACGAACCGGACCGGACGCCGGTCCAGGGTCTCCACGAAGCCCGCCTCCGCGAGCGCCGACAGGACTGCGGGCTCCTGCTCCTGCCGGTGCATCAGGTCCAGGTCACGATGGTCGCGGGTCTGCTCGTCGACCAGGGCGTCGACGCCCCAGCCGCCGCCGATCCGGATGTCGCCGATCCAGATGTCGGCCCGCGCCTTCCGGAGCAAGGACAGGACCGAAAAGTCCGCCGTCAGCGGTCATCATCCGTACAACCTTTCATGCGCGCTCGTTGGTCAGAGGGACATGACCCACGGGAGAACGAGCAAGAGCGAGAAGGCAGGGCGCGTTTCCGGACGCGCGAGAGCGGGCGTCGCGGTCGGCGTGGGCGTGGGTGTCGTCATGGCGTCCATAGCCGGTGCCACCCCCGCCGCGGCGGCCCCTGCCCCCACCGTCAGCTGTACGTCCGCCAAGGCCGGACTCGCCGCCAAGCTGAAGAAGGACATCACCGCGGCCCTGGCCAACCGCAAGGGGACCATCGCGGTCGGCCTGTACGACCGTTCCACCAACACCACCTGTGCGCTCAGGGCTTCCAGCGCCTTCGACTCCGCCAGCGTCGTCAAGGTCACCGTGCTCGCCGCGCTGCTGTGGGACGCGAAGAAGCACAACCGGTACCTCACCGACCGTGAGACCTCCCTCGCCAAGGCCATGATCACCAAGTCGGACAACGCCGCGACCAGCACGCTCTGGAAGCAGCTCGGCCTGACGAAGATCAAGGGGTTCCTCAGTGCCGCCGGCATGACCCAGACCAAGCCCGGTGCGAACGGCTACTGGGGGCTGACCCAGATCACCGTCACCGACGAGCAGAAGCTGCTGAAGCTCGTCACGGCCAAGAACGCCATACTCAGCGACAACTCCCGCGCCTACATCCTGAAGCTGATGGGCCAGGTCGTCTCCTCGCAGCGCTGGGGCACCCCGTACGGAGTGCCGTCCGGCGTCACCGTCGCCGTCAAGAACGGCTGGCTGCAACGCGCCACCCAGGGCTGGCGGGTGCACAGCGTCGGCGCCTTCAAGGGGCGGGGCCATGACTATGTGATCACTGTGCTGACCCATGGCAACAGCACCATGAACCACGGCATCACGACCATCCAGGGCGTCGCCAAGGTCATCCACAAGGACCTGGCCGCGAGCTGAGCCTTAACGAGGCGTCCTACCTCGCGTCACCCACCCGCCCTACGGTGACCCCCGTGAACCCCGTGACCTCCATGCGCCTGAGAACCGTACTCGCCACCGCCGTCGCCGGCCTGGCGACGGCCACCTGCCTGACCGCCGCCGGCCCCGCGAACGCCCACGCCGACACCAATGCCGCCACCACGCCGGACAGCCACGCCTGTTCGCCCTCCGTCTCCATCGACCGCTTCTCCGACGCGCTCGACAAGACGACGTACGACGGCACCTTCGTCGGCAACTTCTCCGCCCTCGCCGTGGACCGCGACGGCTCGCTCGCGGCCGTCTCCGACCGTTCGGCCCTGTTCGGCCTGGACGGGAAGACGCTCGCGCCGAAGGCCGTCGTCCCGCTCGCCGACGAGAGCGGCGCAGCCCTCGACTCCGAGGGACTCGTCGTCGACCGGGACGGCACCCGGCTGATCTCCTCCGAGACCGAGCCCTCCGTACGCCGCTACTCCCGCGACGGCCGGATCCTCGACCGCCCCCCCGTGCCGGACGCCCTGAAGGTCGCCCCGGCCGGCCGCGCCGTCTCCAACGGCACCTTCGAGGGCCTGACCCTGCTCCCCGGCGGACGTACCCTGCTGGCCTCGATGGAGTACGCCCTCTCCGGCGACAGCACGGACATCGTCCGCTTCCAGACCTGGCGCAAGACCAAGGGCGGCCACGGCGGCGGTTTCCAGCTCGGCCGCCAGTACGCCTACCGCACCGACACCGGCCTCGGCGTCCCCGAGGTCCAGGCGACCCCCGACGGCCGCCTCCTCGTCCTGGAACGCGGCTTCACCGCGGGCGTCGGCAACACCGTCCGTCTCTACCTGGCCGACCCGCGCCATGCCACGGACACGAGCGGGGTCGAGAACCTCACCGGGCAGGACGGGGTACGGCTGATCAAGAAGACGCTGCTCGCCGACCTCGTGAACTGCCCGTCACTGGGAGCGACCGCCAAGCAGCCCCAGCCGAACCCGCTCCTCGACAACATCGAGGGCATGGCGATCACGGGCCGTACGGGCGATCGTCGCCTGAAGGTGCTGCTGGTCAGCGACGACAACCAGAACGCCGTACAGACGACCCGGTTCTACCGCCTGCGCGTACGGATCTGAGCGCACCGCCCCCGTTCATTGCGGCGGGATGAAATCGGCGCTCACCGGCGTTGGTGTCTTCCGGCAGATCAGGACGGACGGAGGGCACCCGCGTGGCAGCGCATCAGGGGGAGACCAAGGGCTGGGCGCGCAGGCTGGCCGGGTATGCGTGGCGGTACCCCAAGGACGTCGTCCTGGCCCTCGGCTCCTCCCTCGCCGGCATGGCCGTCATGGCCCTCGTCCCGCTGATCACCAAGGTGATCATCGACGACGTGATCGGCGACCACACCCGCGGCATGGCCCTCTGGGCCGGCCTGCTCATCGCCGCCGCGCTCGCCGTCTACGTCCTCACCTACATCCGCCGCTACTACGGCGGCCGCCTCGCCCTCGACGTCCAGCACGATCTGCGCACCGACATGTTCGGGACGATCACCCGGCTCGACGGGCGACGGCAGGACGAGCTGTCCACCGGGCAGGTCGTCGGGCGGGCCACCAGCGACCTCCAGCTGATCCAGGGCCTGCTCTTCATGCTCCCGATGACCATCGGGAACTTCGCGCTCTTCCTGATATCCCTGGTGGTCATGGCGTGGCTGTCCCTGCCGCTCACGCTGGTCGCCCTCGCGGTCGCCCCGGCCCTGTGGTGGATCGCCAAGCGCAGCCGGACCAAGCTGCACCCCTCCACCTGGTACGCCCAGGCTCAGGCCGCCGCCGTCGCGGGCGTGGTCGACGGCGCCGTCAGCGGCGTACGCGTGGTCAAGGGGTTCGGGCAGGAGGAGCAGGAGACCGGGAAGCTCAGGGACGTCAGCCGGCGGCTCTTCGCGGGGCGGCTGCGCACCATCCGGTTCAACTCGAAGTACACCCCGGCGCTCCAGGCCGTCCCCGCGCTCGGGCAGGTCGCCATGCTCGCGGTCGGCGGCTGGCTGGCGGTGCGCGGGCACATCACCCTGGGGACGTTCGTCGCCTTCTCCACCTACCTCGCTCAGCTGGTCGGCCCGGTGCGCATGCTCGCCATGATCCTCACGGTGGGACAGCAGGCCCGGGCGGGCACCGAGCGCGTCCTGGAGCTGATCGACACCGAGCCGTCGATCAAGGAGGGCACCAAGACGCTGCCCGCCGACGCGCCCGCGACCGTCGAGTTCGACGACGTGTCCTTCGGCTACGACGACTCCTCCGCCCCCGTCCTCGACGGCCTCAGCTTCGAGATCCGCCCCGGCGAGACCCTCGCCGTCGTCGGCTCCTCCGGCTCCGGCAAGTCCACCGTCTCCCTTCTCCTCCCGCGCTTCTACGACGCCACCCGCGGTGCCGTCCTCGTCGGCGGCCACGACGTCCGCGAGCTGACCTTCGACTCGCTGCGGGCCGCGATCGGGCTGGTGCCCGAGGACTCCTTCCTCTTCTCCGACACGGTCCGCAACAACATCGCGTACGGCCGCCCCGACGCGACCGACGAGGAGATCCGCACAGCCGCCCGCGCCGCCCAGGCGGACCGCTTCATCGCCGAGCTGCCCGAGGGCTACGACACCACGGTCGGCGAGCACGGCCTCACCCTCTCCGGCGGCCAGCGTCAGCGCGTCGCGCTCGCCCGCGCGATCCTCACCGACCCCCGCCTCCTCGTCCTCGACGACGCGACCTCGGCGGTGGACGCCCGCGTCGAGCACGAGATCCACGAGGCACTGAAACAGGTCATGGAGGGCCGGACGACGCTGCTGATCGCGCACCGGCGCTCCACCCTGGGCCTCGCCGACCGCATCGCCGTCCTCGACGACGGCCGCCTCGCCGACATCGGCACCCACGAGGAACTCCAGCAGCGGTCCGCCCTCTACCGCCGCCTCCTCACCGACCCCGACGAACTCGGCGGCGTCTCACCCGGCCATGCCCAGCCCGTCTGCCCCCAGGACGACACCTCCGTACGGGACGAACTGGACGCCGAGTTCGACGCCGAACGCGGGGTGACCCCGAGGCTGTGGACCGGCGACCGCGAGCCCAAGGACCCGGCGCTGACGGACTCCCCGGCGACCCCCGAGCTCCTCGCCCAGGTGGAGGCGCTGCCCCCGGCGACCGACACCCCCGACATCGACGAGGCCGGCGCCGTCCGGCCGGAGGAGTCGTACGGCCTGAAACGGCTGCTCCGAGGCTTCGGGCTGCCGCTCCTGATCAGCCTCGGCCTGGTGGCCATGGACGCCGGCATGGGCCTCCTGCTCCCCGTCCTGATCCGGCACGGCATCGACTCCGGTGTCACCCAGGCCGCCCTCGGCGCGGTCTGGGCGGCCTCCCTGCTCGCGCTGCTCGCGGTCACCGTCCAGTGGGTGGCGCAGATCGGCGAGACGCGGATGACCGGGCGGACCGGTGAGCGCGTCCTGTACTCCCTCCGGCTGAAGATCTTCGCCCAGCTCCAGCGGCTCGGACTCGACTACTACGAGCGGGAGTTGACCGGCCGGATCATGACCCGGATGACGACGGACGTCGACGCGCTGTCGACCTTCCTCCAGACGGGCCTGGTCACCGCCTTCGTCTCCGTCGTCACCTTCTTCGGCATCATGGTCGCCCTGCTGGTCCTCGACCTCCAGCTCGCGCTCGTCGTCTTCGCGACGCTGCCGCCGCTGATCGTCGCGACCTACTTCTTCCGCCGGGCGAGCGTGAAGGCGTACGAACTCGCCCGAGAACGCGTGTCGTTGGTCAACGCCGACCTCCAGGAGTCGGTGTCCGGGCTGCGGATCGTGCAGGCCTTCCGGCGCGAGCGGGACGGCGGTGCGCGGTTCGCCGAGCGCAGCGACAGCTACCGGCAGGCCCGCATCCGGGGGCAGTGGCTGATCTCGGTCTACTTCCCGTTCGTGCAGTTCCTGTCGTCGGGGGCCGCGGCGGCGGTGCTCATCGTGGGCGGGGCCCGGATCGAGGCGGCGACGCTGACGACCGGCGCGCTGGTGGCGTACCTGCTCTACATCGACCTGTTCTTCGCCCCGGTCCAGCAGCTCTCCCAGGTCTTCGACGGCTACCAGCAGGCCACGGTCTCGCTCGGCCGCATCCAGGAACTCCTCCAGGAGCCGACCTCGACGAAGGCGGCCGAGGAGCCGCTGGAGGTGCTGTCGCTGCGGGGCGAGGTGGCGTTCGAGGACGTGCACTTCACGTACGGGGCGGACGAGGAGGCGCTGAGCCAAGTCGACCTGCGCATCCCGGCCGGACAGACGGTCGCGTTCGTCGGCGAGACGGGTGCGGGCAAGTCGACCCTGGTCAAGCTGGTGGCACGCTTCTACGACCCGACCGGCGGCCGTGTCACCGTCGACGGCACGGACCTGCGCGCCCTGGACATCACGTCGTACCGCCACCGCCTCGGGGTCGTCCCGCAGGAGGCGTACCTCTTCCCGGGCACCGTCCGCGACGCCATCGCCTACGGCCGGCCGGGCGCCACCGACGCGGACGTGGAGGCGGCGGCCCGCGCGGTCGGCGCCCACGAGATGATCGCCACCCTCGACGGCGGCTACCTCCACGAGGTCGCCGAACGCGGCCGCAACCTCTCCGCCGGCCAGCGCCAGCTGATCGCCCTCGCCCGCGCCGAACTGGTCGACCCCGACATCCTGCTCCTCGACGAGGCGACCGCCGCCCTCGACCTGGCGACGGAGGCCCAGGTCAACCAGGCCACCGACCGCGTCGCCGGCCGCCGCACGACCCTCGTCGTCGCCCACCGCCTCACCACGGCCGCCCGAGCGGACCGGGTGGTCGTCATGGCCCACGGCCGGGTCGCCGAGGACGGTACGCACGAGGAGTTGCTGGCGCGGGGCGGGCGGTATGCGCAGTTGTGGCGGACTTTCGTCGGGGAGGCCGAGCCGGAGGAGCCCGCTCAGGTGGCCGGGTAGGGCCTCTGAGGTGTGTGCGTGACGGGCGTGCAACCATCCGGCATACGCCGTGCGTCCGTACACCAGTACGCTCATTGCCGGTGTACGGGGAGGACAATCAGGTGGACAGAGGTGCGATACGCCGACGGCTGGCCGTCGGTCTGGCGGTGCTGGCCGCGTCCGGACTGATCGCGGTCGCGGCTCCGACGCAGGCGCAGGCGGCGGCCCCCACGCGCTGCGAGGGCCGCAAGGTCAAGACGTTCCCGTTCTCCACAGGCACCCTGTACGTCTACAAGAAGCGCGGCCACGTCTGCGCGATCGTCCTCCCCCGGCACTCCGGGCGGCAGCAGACGATGAAGGTCAGCGTGCAGGCGTTCCGGGCCAAACCGGTGACCGACGAGGGCCTGTACACCCGCCGGGCCGGTCCGGTCACCGTCCATGCCGGGCAGCGGTGTGTGTGGGTGAAGGGCCGGGTGGGCAGCGGGTCGGTGAGCAAGGGCTGGATCCTGTGCTGACCGGCTGATGCGCGTCGCCCCCACCGAGCCACTTCCGGCCCCCGGCGAGCCTCCGCTTCCGGGAATTCTCCATCTTCCCTGGTGCGTGGGGGAGTTGCTCCGATAGCTTCCGCAGGCACATCTGACTCACAAGGGAGGGTGCATGCGGAAGGCGCTCAGATGGCTGCTGGCGCTCGGCGTGCTGATCGGCACGTTGGGCACGGCGGGAACGGCGGGCACCGCGGGGGCGGCCACCACCGCCCCGTCGGCGGCCACCACCGCCCCGTCGGCGGCCACCACCACCGACATCAAGGACCGGCTGCTCTCCATACCGGGGATGAGCCTGATCGAGGAGAAGCCGTACACCGGCTACCGCTTCTTCGTCCTCAACTACACCCAGCCGGTCGACCACCGGCACCCGTCCAAGGGAACGTTCCAGCAGCGCATCACCGTGCTGCACAAGGACGTCAGCCGGCCGACGGTCTTCTACACCAGCGGCTACGACGTCTCCACGACACCCAGCCGCCGCGAGCCGACCCAGATCGTGGACGGCAACCAGATATCCATGGAGTACCGCTTCTTCACCCCGTCCCGGCCCGACCCGGCCGACTGGACCAAGCTGGACATCTGGCAGGCGGCAAGCGACCAGCACCGCATCTTCCGGGCGCTGAAGAAGGTCTACGACAAGAACTGGATCTCCACGGGTGGCTCGAAGGGCGGCATGACCGCCACCTACTACGAGCGCTTCTACCCGAGGGACATGGACGGCGTCGTCGCCTACGTCGCCCCCAACGACGTGGTGAACCACGAGGACTCCGCCTACGACCGCTTCTTCGCGGGTGTCGGCACCAAGGAGTGCCGCGACCGGCTGAACGCCGTGCAGCGCGAGGCGCTGGTGCGCCGGGAGCCGCTGGAGAAGAAGTACGCGGCCCACGCCGCCGAGAACGGCTACACCTTCCGCACGATCGGCAGCCTGGACAAGGCGTACGAGGCGGTCGTCCTGGACTACGTCTGGGGCTTCTGGCAGTACAACCTGCTCCAGAACTGCGCCGATGACACCCTGATCCCGCCGGACGCGAAGAACGCGACGGACGACCAGATCTGGACGTCCATCGACACGGTCTCCGGCTTCTCGTTCTACACGGACCAGGGCCTGGAGCCGTACACGCCGTACTACTACCAGGCGGCCACCCAGCTCGGCGCGCCGGCGATCCACTTCCCGCACATCGAGAAGAAGTACCTCCGCTACGGCTACCAGCCCCCGCGGAACTTCGTCCCGAGCGACATCCCGACGAAGTTCCGGCCGGGTGCCATGCGCGACGTGGACACCTGGGTGAAGCACAACGCCCGCCAGATGCTCTTCGTCTACGGGCAGAACGACCCGTGGGGCGCCGAGCCGTTCCGCCTCGGCAAGGGCGCGAAGGACTCGTACGTGTTCACCGCCCCCGGCGCCAACCACGGCGCCCGCGTGGGCGGCCTGGTCGGCGACGAGAAGGCCCTCGCCACGGCCCGCATCCTGGCGTGGGCGGGCGTCCCGGCGACCGCCGTGAACCGGGCGGAGCCGCTGGCGAAGTACGACGCGCGGCTGGACGTGCACGACGTGGAGCGGGAGCCGACGCTGCGCCCGTAGCCCTGCGTCCGTACGTCAGCCGCAGCTCTGCCGTGGCCGCGCGTCTCACACGGGCCGCGCGCAGCCCACCGGTTTCTCGCCGCCCAGTTGGACGTACAGGGCCGTCGACAAGGGGCATCCCGCTCGCTTGTCGACGGCCTTCGTCACCTTGTACTGCGGTTTCCGCTCGGCCTTGCCGTCGCAGGACGTCTCGCGGACCTGGCCGTCGCCCGAGCTGTACACGCAGTCGCCGACGATGGTGCGGGGGCCGCCCCCGCCGCCCGGGTCGCCGGGGTGGGGTCCGGTGAGGTTGCGCATGCAGGCGTACCCCTGGGGGACCGCGCCGTCGCCGTCCTCGTCGGAGCCGCGGCTCTGCTCGCTGATGTGCAGCACGAAGTCCGTGGTCCCGGGGCACAGCGGCCCGTCGCCCACCCTGCCGTCGTGCCGGGACACGACCCGCGCCGCCGCGCGTTCACCGGCGCACGGCACCTCGGTGAAGCTGGTCGTCCCGAAGGAACTGCACTCGTCGACGCCGAGGAACACCGCGCCGTATCCGGCGGGCCGGGTCGGCGCCGCCCGCTCTTCGCTCGCGGTCTTGTCGAGCCGCCCGTCGTCCTCCGCCGCCGACGGACTCTGGCACCCTGTCAACAACGCGCTGAGCAGCAGCAACAACGCACAGGCCACCCCCGCACCGTATCTCCCGCGCATCGCACTCCCCCCTGGTACCCCCGTCCAGCGTGACCCGCGACAACGGGCGCACGCCAGACGTGGCGGGTCCTTTGCGTCGGTTGGGGGTGAGTGCGCCCGCTGTGTGACGTACAGGCGCTACGTCCAAGTGCTACCCCGGGCTAACCGCTCCGGTAGGACAGCCCGTGCCCGACCGGATACAGCACCCGCGCCGGATCGTCCGCCCGCTGCACCGGCACCGGCAGCCTCCCGCGCGGGAACACCCGCCCGGCGATCACCCGGGCGGCCGCGCGCAGCTCGACGTCGGTCCAGGAGTACGACGCCAAGCAGGCCGGGACCGTGGGCAGATGGGCCACGTCGTAGGGGTTGCGGATCGCGACCGCCACCACCGGCCTGCCCGTCGCGAGGAGCTGTTCGACCAGCGTCTTCTGTGCGCTGCTCGCGGTGACGTTGTACGTCCCGACCACCACGGCGTCGGCTGCCTGAGCGGCCTCGACGGCGCGGGCGATGGTGGCGGCGGACGGCGAGGTGCCCGTCGACAGGGCGCTCGCCGTGAAGCCCAGTTCGGTGAGGGCGGCGGCGAGGACGCCGGTCGGCGGGCCCGTCGTGCCGGACGGGGAGGCCGGGTCGGCGCCCACGACGAGGACCCTGGGGTGGCTGCGGCGGGACAGCGGCAGCACCGGGCCCTCGTTGACCAGCAGGGTCGTCGTCCGCTCGGCGATACGGTCGGCGGTCGCGAGGTGGGACCGGGTGCCGACGTTCCGGTCGACCCCGCCCTGGCTGACGTACGGCTCCTCGAACAGCCGCAGCTTCGCCTTCAGCCGTAGGATGCGCAGGACGGACTCGTCGAGCCGTGCCTCGGTGAGCTCCCCGTCCTGGACGGCCTTCAGGACGGCGTTCCAAGCGATGTCCAGGGACGGCGGGTTGAGGAGCTGGTCGACGCCGGCCTTGAGCGCGAGGACGGGGACCCGGTCGTCGCCGTACTTCGTGCGGACGCCCTCCATGCCGAGCGAGTCGGTCACCACCAGCCCGTCGTAGCCGAGTTCCTCGCGCAGGATGCCGGTGAGGATCGGGCGGGAGAGGGTGGCCGGGTCGCCGGAGTCGTCGAGGGCCGGGACCATGATGTGGGCGGTCATGATCGAGTCGATGCCGGCGCGGACGGCGGCCCGGAAGGGCGGTGCGTCCAGGCTCTCCCACTGCTCACGGGTGTGGGTGATGACCGGGAAGCCGTAATGACTGTCGACGGCGGTGTCGCCGTGCCCGGGGAAGTGCTTGGCGGTCGCCGCGACCTGCCGGTCGTGCGGCGAGCGCTGGTATCCGGCCACCTCGGCGGCGACCATGGCGGCGACGGCGTCCGGGTCGGCGCCGAAGGAGCGGACGCCGATGACGGGGTTGGCCGGGTTGACGTTCACGTCGGCCACGGGGGAGTAGTTCTGCCGGATGCCGAGCGCCTTGAGTTCCTGTCCGGCGACACGGCCGAGGGTACGGGCGTCGGAGCGCGAACCGCCCGCTCCGATGGCCATGGCGCCCGGGAAGAGGGTGGCGGGCTCGCCGACGCGGCAGACGATGCCGTGTTCCTGGTCGGTGGAGATGAGGACGGGCAGGCCGCGGGGCTGGGTGAGGGATGCCCGCTGGATGCCGTTGGAGAGGTCGGCGATCTGATGCGGATCCCGGGTGTTGTGCGCCCACGTGAAGTAGATGATGCCGCCCACCCGGTACCTGGCGACCAGCTCGGCGGCCGTGCGCACGCCGATCTCCTTGAGGTTGGCGTCGATGTCGGCCTGGTCGGGGGCGGTGGCGGAGTGGCCGTAGACCCGCATGACGAAGAGCTGGCCGACCTTCTCGGGCAGCGTCATCCGGGCGATGAGGGCGCGCAGTCTCTTGTCGGCGGGGGCGGAGGCGTGGGCGGTGCCGCCGAGGGTGAGGGCGGTGGTGAGGCCGGTGGTGGCGGCGAGGACGGTACGTCTCGAGGGGCTTGCTGTGTTTTCCGCGGGTCGTCTGCTTCCCGTGCTGGAGTCGGGCACGTGCGCTCCTTCCGGAGGTGGTGCGCTGAAGGAAACTTCCGAGGAGCCACCAATAACCGGGAAGTTTCTGCCAGTCAAGGGAGTGCACCGTAACCAAGGAGGGGCCGCCATCGGCGCAGTTGGAGGGGGCGCGCCGATGACGGCGTGCTGCCGGCCGCGGCACGGCGGAGAGGGTGGGTCAGCAATCGCAGCCAGCAGCGAGGGCCGACACCGCACCACGGTGACTCTCCGGCAGCTCGCGGATTGGACGGGCGGGGGTGGGACCGGGTTCCCGGGGATGGCTGAAATCCGTGAAGTTGGTAGGGCGGTGGTGGATGAGGTGGGTGGGTCGGGTGGACCATCCACGCGTTCCCTCGCCCCCGCCGCCCCTACCCGTCCCATCCTTCCGGGGCTCCGCCCCAGACCCCGCTCCTCAAACGCCGGAGGGGCTGGACTGACCGGGGCGTGCATCGTTCAGCAGACAGCAGACACACCGAACCGAGGAACGGGCCTCCCCAGCGGTCCGCCCCCGGCGCCTAGGCCGACTCGTTCAGCAGCCGTGACAAGTGCTCCCTGCCCGCGCCCAACAGTCCGTCCAGCGGCGCGGCCTCCTCGTACCAGCGCTTCTCGTACTCCCAGCACAGCCAGCCGTCCCAGCCGTGCCGGGAGAGGACCTCCACGCAGTCGGCGAGCGGGAGCACCCCGGCGCCGAGCGGCAGCGGGGTCGTGTCGTCGGCGGAGGCGATGTCCTTGACCTGGACGTAGCCGAGGAACGGAGCGAGGGCGGCGTAGCTCTCCGAGGGCTGTTCGCCGCCCAGCCAGGTGTGCATCACGTCCCACAGCGAGCCGACGTGGCGGTGGCCGACCAAGCCGAGGACGCGGATCGCGTCGGCCGCGGTGCGGTGCGAGTCGTGGGTCTCCAGCAGGATCCGTACGCCCATGTCGGCGGCGTGCTCCGCGGCCGTACCCAGCCGCCGCGCGGCGATGGCGTCCGCGCGCTGCCGGCTCTGCTCGGGGTCGGCGCCGGGGAAGACGCGGACGAAGGGTGCGCCCAGGTCGTGGGCGAGGTCGACCAGGGTACGGATCTCCTCGATCACGGGTCCGTCGTCACCGGGCGCGGCGACCCGGGCGTACCCGGCCAGGCCCAGCAGCTCGATGCCGGCGGACTTGAACTCGGCCGCCACGTCGGCCCGTTCGTCGGGCCCGAGGCCCGGGTGGACCGGTTCCTCCGGGTGCGTGCGCAACTCGACGCCGTGATAGCCGTGCGCGGTCGCGAGCCGCAGCACGTCGGGGAGGGGGAGACCGGGGACGCCGAGGGTGGAGAACGCCAGTTTCATGCACTCCACCTTGCCAGGGAAACGCGGGCACGCCCATCCGGCAGGCGCGCGGGCCGGGGCCTCACTCCTGGGTGTCGTGCAGATCCAGGCGCCAGTCCTGGCCGTTCAGGTCCCGGCCGAAGGAACGGTGGGGTTTCTCGGCGGCCAGGACGAAGCCGTGGCGCTGGTAGATACGGCGGGCGGCGGCCAGGACGTCGTTGGTCCACAGGACGAGTTCGCGGTAGCCGACGCCGCGCGCGAAGTCGACGACGGCCCCGACGAGCCGGTCGCCGATGCCGAGGCCGCGGGCGTCGGGCTCGACCAGCAGCACCCGCAGCCGGGCCGTGCCGGGCGCCTCGTCCCGTACGCACATCACACAGCCCACCGGCCGACCGTCCAGCTCGGCGATCCACACCCGCTCCAGATGCGGGTCGTGGTCCTGCGCGAAGTCCGCGACGATCCTCGCCACCAGCCCCTCGTAGTCGGCGTTCCACCCGTACTCGGCGGCGTACAGCGCGGCGTTGCGCTGCACGATCCAGCCGAGGTCGCCGGGTCCTGGCTCACGCAGCAGGACGTCCTCGCGGCGGGGAGGGCGGCCGTGGGACAGGATCGTACGGACCGTCGTCATCGCCTCGGCGAGACGTGGCCGTTCGGCGGCGGGCACGGTCGACAGCAGCGAGCCGACCGATTCGGCCGCCCGTTCCTCCAGCAGCTTGCCGGTCTCCCGCCCACGCGCGGTGAGCGTGACGCGCCGGCGCCGGGGGTCCTCCTCGGAGGCCGTGCGCTCGATGAGCCCGTCCTGCTCGAACGTGTTCAGGATCCTGCTCAAGTACCCGGCGTCCAGCGAGAGTTCGGTCCGCAGGTCGGCCGCGTCCGTACGCGGGGAATGCGCGAGCTCGTACAGGACGCGGGACTCGGTGAGGGTGTACGGGGCGTACAGGTGGCGGCTGTAGTCGAGGGCGCCGATGACGTTCGTGTAGAAGCGGTTGAAGGCGCGGATGTCGTGGACTGTCATGATCGTCGACCCCGGTGGACTCTGCGGCAGCTGACTGCCGATGCTTGACTCAGTCAGAGGTTCCGTGGGTTCGAGCCTAGGACGCCCGCGTCCTCGCGGCTACCCCTCGGCACTCGCCGGCCGGTACACGCACACCTGCGCCCCGGTCTTGGCGGTGGTCGTGGAGATGAGTTCCAGCGGCCGCTTGCCGCCGTCGGCAGGGAAGACTGACTTGCCGCCGCCGAGCAGCACCGGCATCACGATGAGCTGGAGCTCGTCCACCAGCCCCTCCTGGATCAGGGTCCGTACGAGGGTGGGGCTGCCCATCATCGCCAGGTCGCCGCCCTCCGCCGCCCGCAGTTCCCGCACCCGGGCGACGGCCTCGGCGCCGGGGACCAGGCTGGTGTTGTGCCAGGTCAGGTCGGCTTCGGTGAGGGTGCTGGAGACGACGTACTTCTTGATCGAGTTCATCCGGTCGGCGAAAGGGTCCCCGGCCCGCTCCGGCCACGCCCCGGCCATCGTCTGCCAGGTACGACGCCCGAAGAGCAGCGCCTCGGCCTTCCGCATCCCCGCGTCGAAGGCCTCGCCGAGTACCTCCGCGTCGAAGTACGGGTGCGACCAGCCACCGTGCGCGAAGCCGCCGTCGGTGTCCTCCTGGGGGCCGCCGGGGGCCTGGACGACGCCGTCGAGGCTGATGAACTCGGTGATCGCGATACGCATGGGGACACTCCTGGTTCTCGTGCCGGGGTGCTGCTCGGGTGAGTCGGCTGTTGGTGATTACGGCGATGGAGACCGGGGTCGGGCCCGGAAATCACCGGTCGGCCCAGTGATAGATGCGGAAGGGGGGATTCGGCAGGGGGCGGGCGCCTCAGGTGGGCCGCCGGGCGGGCGCGGGGCACCCCGTTCGGGCCTCTGCGGGCGCGGGTCTCGCCGCGCCGCCGCAGCATGGGGACGTCAGGCGGAATTCCGGGACGACTGGGAGTGCTCATGGCGACGGGCTGGGATCCTCGTGCCGCTTCCGAGGCTGGAGAGTGGCTGCCCGTCCTGGACATCCCCGCTGCCGCGCGGCAGCGGCGCTGGACCGTCCTGCTGCGCTGGCTGCTGCTCCTGCCGCAGTTCGTGGTGGTCTGCCTGCTCTCGGTCGCGGCGTTCTTCGTGACCATCGCCGGATGGTTCGCCGCGCTGTTCCTGGGACGGCTGCCCGACGCGGTCTTCTCCTTCCTCGGCTCCGTCCTCGTCTACCGGACGCGGGTCGGCGTGAGCTCGATGCTCCTGGTCGACCGCTATCCGCCGTTCTCGTTCTCCGCCCCCGACCACCCCGTGCAGATCGAACTGCGCGCCACACCGCTGAACCGGCTCGCGGTGCTGTTCCGCCTGATCCTGATGATCCCGGCGGCCATCATCAACAACCTCGCGCAGGCGGGCTGGTTCGCGATCGGCTGGATCTTCTGGCTCATCGGCATCGTGCTGGGACGACTGCCCGCCCCGGTCTTCGCCGCCACGGCCGCCGTCGCCCGCTACCAGATGCGTTTCACCGCCTACGCCACGATGCTGACCCCCGCCTACCCCAAGCGGCTGTTCGGCGACGAGCCGGTTCCGCAGGAAGCGGTCCGCTCCGGCACCCGGCCACTCCTGCTGGACACCACGGCCAAGGTCCTCGTCGTGCTCTTCCTGCTGCTCGGCGTGTGCGGCCATATCGTCAGCGGCGTGGTGGACTACGGCGACGACGACGAGATGAACGACGACCGCATGGCGCCGGCGGCGCTGACTCCCCGAGTGCAGTCCTGCGCTATCGGGTCGGCCCGGTGTTCTTGAGGACTCCGTTGTTGAGGACTCCGTTCTTCAGGACTTCCGTCAGAGCGGAGATGCTGTGGTCACCATGGCCGGCGTCGACCGCCCGCTCCAGCAGATCGTGGAAGGGCCTGTGCCAGGCCATGTCGAGGTTCGCTTCCTTGCCGAGTTCCTCGTCGTGGGCGGCTCCGGCCAGGAAGAGGTTCACGGAGGAGGCGGGCTTGCTGTAGTCGCCGCGGTCGATCTCCTCGGCGAAGACCGGCAGTACCGAGTTGATCATTTCGAACCACTTGACGCTGAACCGGACCATCGAGGCCGCCGTGAGGCCCCGGGCCTGCATGGCCGCCGCGCCCTGGAAGAAACCGACGAGCGCGGGCAGCAGGGTGCCGCCCACGGCCATCTCGTACAGGGCGGCGAGGTCGGGGTCCGCACCGAGGTAGACGGTGTCGCCGCCCAGCACCCGCAGCGTGGAAGCGAACTCCTCGAAGACGCTGTTGTCGCCGCCGTAGTACAGGAGGGTGTCTTCGGCGCCCACGGCGGACGGCACGTTCTTGATCGCTCCCCCGAGGTAGCGCGCTCCGTGTCCGAGCGCCCACCCGGCCATCTGCCGGGCCCCGGCGGGTGAGCCGCTGTTCAGGGTCACCAGGGCCCGTCCCCTGAGCCCGGCGGCGGCCGGTTCGAGGGCCTCGACGGTGTTCTCGAACGTGGTCAGACAGGCGATGACCAGCGGACTCCCCGCCACCGCCGCGTCCATGGTGTGTGCGTGAACAGCACCCTTGGACACGAGGGGCGCGGCCTTCCCGGGAGTCCTGTTCCAGACGGTGGTCGGGTGCCCGGCGGCGATGAACGCCTCAGCCAGTGCGCTGCCCATCGAGCCCAGTCCGACGACGGTCACTGGAGTGCGATGCTGCCCGGTCATACGTTGCTCCTGCCTGAGACGGATCCTCCTGAGCATCTGACATGGCGTCAAACGCAGGCCAATCGCACGTAGTTGTGGCGATCTCGGTGCGATGCCTGCTCCATGCTGTGGGCGCACCTGCACATCTGCAAGTACCTACAATTTTGTCGGGTACCCACATTTTTGTTAGGGGAAGGCTGATGACAAAGCGGAGCTACACCTGCGGGCTGGACGCTGCCATCGACGTCATGGGAGGGAAATGGAAGGGACTGATCCTTTTCTGGCTCGGCGAAGGACCGCTGCGCTTCGGTGAGTTGCGCCGGACCGTGTCCGGCATCAGTGAGCGGATACTGATCCTGCAACTACGGGAACTGGAGGCCAGCGGCCTGGTACACCGCGAGGTCCATCACCAGGTCCCACCGAAGGTGGAGTACTCACTGACCGACTTCGGACACTCACTCATCGCTGCTCTCGGTCCGCTCGGCCAGTGGGGCGAGGACAACATGGAGCGTCTCGAAGCCCTCCCGTGAGCCGGGCAGACAGGCAGGCGCGCCAGTGTTCGCCGAACGTGCCGATCGGAAACGAATACCGGCCGGCACGTCGCGGACGTCTGGCGGCGGTACGGCCCGGCGCTGCTCTTCCCCGCGTAGGGCTGGACGTCGTTCATCGACGCCGTGAAGCAGGGGTCCATCGGCGCCTGAGCCACCGCTTGGCGCCCACTTTCACGACGGGCGCCAACCCGCAAGCACTCGCTTACCCCCGAGGCCCCCCAGAAGACCCCCGCACCATCAGCTCCCCCCGGATCGTCGCGATCCCCCCGGGCGGCGCGTCCTCCCGCCCCATCGCGATCCGCCCGGCCCGCGCCCCCGCCTCCGACAGCGGCAGCCGCACCGTCGTGAGAGAAGGCACCGCGTCGATGCTGAACGGCAGATCGTCGAAGCCGGCGACCGAGACGTCGTCCGGGATGCGCAGGCCGGAATCCCGCAGGGCCGCGCACGCGCCCAGCGCGACGGAGTCGTTGGCGGCCACCACGGCGGTCAGGGACGGATCCCGTCGGAGCAGTTCCAGCGTGGCCTCGTAGCCGGACTGGCGGTCGTAGCGTCCGTGGACCGACCAGCGGGGGTCCTCCTCGATGCCGTGTGCATCGAGGGCGGCGCGGTGGCCCTCCAGGCGGTGGCGGGTCGTCGTGCGCTCCTCCGGGCCCGCGATGTAGCCGAGGCGCCGGTGGCCGAGGCCGATGAGGTGCTCGGTCAGTTCACGGCCGCCGCCGCGGTTGTCGAAGGTCAGCGCGATGGCGCCGGTGTCGGGCGCGGGCGGCCGGCCGCAGAGCACGACCCGGGTCCCGGCGTCCGCCAGCCTCCGCAGCTTGGCCGCGACCGCCGCCGCGTGCGGCGCGTCCTCGACGGCACCGCCGGTCAGGACCACCGCCGCGGCCCGCTGCCGCTGCAACAGGGTCAGGTACGTCAGCTCGCGCTCGGGCGAACCCCCGGTGTTGCAGACCACCGCCAGGCGCTCACCGCCCGCCCGGCCGCCGGGCCCGCCGATCTCCGACTGGATCGCGCTCGCCATGATCCCGAAGAAGGGGTCGGCGATGTCGTTCACCAGGATGCCGACCAGGTCGGAGGTGGCTGCCGCCAGTGCGCTCGCCGGCCCGTTCAGCACGTAGTCCAGCTCGTCCACCGCCCGCAGCACCCGCTCCCGGGTGGAGGCAGCGACGGGGTAGTTCCCGTTCAGCACGCGCGACACCGTCGCGGGGGAGACCTGGGCGCGGGCCGCCACGTCCGCCAGGGTCACCGTCATCTCGTCGTCCTCCGGTCGCGCATCTCGTCGTACCACCTCGTACTGCTCACGCTCGTACTGCTCACAGACAGGCCTGCCTCCTCGTAGACAGCCCGTCAGCGGCCACGGTTCCGTGTATGTCGAGCAGACCTTACGGCCAACAACCCCCGTTGTTCGTCCCCTCGAACAACTCAACCCGGTCACGGTCTTGTCCGGACCCCTGGTCAGAGGCTAGCTTCTTATCGAATAGAAAGCGCTTGCTGTGACGCTCAACAGGGTAGGGGCGTACGCGGCACGCAGAACCGCGTACGACGCTGCGTACGACGCCTACGAAGGGAATGACGTGACACGCAAGACGGTGCGTATCGCCATGAATGGTGTGACGGGGCGCATGGGCTACCGACAGCACCTGGTCCGCTCCATCCTGGCCCTCCGTGAGCAGGGCGGTCTCGACCTCGGCGACGGCACCGTGCTGTGGCCGGAGCCGATCCTGGTCGGCCGCCGCGAACACGCCCTCAAGGCGCTCGCCGAGCAGCACGGCCTGGACCCGGCGAACATCTCGACCGACGTGGACGCCGTCCTCGCCGACCCGACCGTCGAGATCTACTTCGACGCCCAGGTCACCTCGGCCCGCGAGGAGGCGATCAAGAAAGCGATCGCCGCCAGCAAGCACATCTACACCGAGAAGCCCACCGCCACCGGTCTGGAAGGCGCCCTGGAACTGGCCCGGCTCGCGAACGAGGCCGGCATCAGGCACGGCGTCGTCCAGGACAAGCTCTTCCTCCCCGGCCTGCTGAAGCTGAAGCGCCTCATCGACGGCGGCTTCTTCGGACGGATCCTCTCCATCCGCGGCGAGTTCGGCTACTGGGTCTTCGAGGGCGACTGGCAGGCAGCGCAGCGCCCGTCCTGGAACTACCGTGCCGAGGACGGCGGCGGCATCGTCGTCGACATGTTCCCGCACTGGGAGTACGTGCTCCACGAGCTCTTCGGCCGGGTCAAGTCCGTGCAGGCCATCGCCACCACCCACATCCCGCAGCGCTGGGACGAGAACGACAAGCCCTACGACGCGACCGCCGACGACGCCGCGTACGGCATCTTCGAGCTCGACGGCGGCGCCATCGCCCAGATCAACTCCTCCTGGGCTGTGCGCGTCAACCGCGACGAACTGGTCGAGTTCCAGGTGGACGGCACGGAGGGCTCCGCGGTCGCGGGTCTGCGCAACTGCCGTGTCCAGCACCGCTCCCTCACCCCCAAGCCGGTCTGGAACCCGGACATCCCGGCCACCTACTCCTTCCGCGACCAGTGGCAGGAAGTCCCCGACAACGTCGAGTTCGACAACGGCTTCAAGGCCCAGTGGGAGCTGTTCCTCAAGCACGTCTACGCCGACGCCCCGTACCACTGGGACCTCCTGGCCGGCGCCCGTGGCGTCCAGCTCGCCGAGCTGGGCCTGAAGTCGTCGTCCGAGGGCCGCCGTATCGATGTTCCGGAGATCGCGCTGTGACCATCCAACTGCCTGACTTCACGGGCGGGATGCGGACCTACGAGCCCCGCACCGAACCCCTCGCCCTCACCCCGGGCGCGCCCTTCACCTCCCGCACGGTCTACTCGGCCGCGCATGTCGTCGCCGACCCGTACGCCGACGCGACGCCCGACTCGCCGGCCGCCGTCGACTGGGACGCCACCCTCGCCTTCCGCCGCCATCTGTGGTCCCACGGGCTCGGGGTCGCCGAGGCCATGGACACCGCCCAGCGCGGGATGGGCCTGGACTGGGCGGGCGCGGCCGAGCTGATCCGCCGCAGTGCCGCCGAGGCGAAGGCGGTCGGCGGGCTGATCGCCTGCGGCGCCGGCACCGACCAGCTCACCGGCCCGGCGTCCCTGGCCGAGGTCCGGGCGGCCTACGAGGAGCAGCTCGCGCTCGTCGAGGAGTGCGGCGCGCGGGCCATCCTGATGGCGTCCCGCGCGCTCGCGGCCGCCGCCTCCGGCCCCGAGGACTACCTGGAGGTCTACGGCCATCTGCTCCGCCAGGCCACCGAGCCGGTGGTCCTGCACTGGCTCGGCCCGATGTTCGACCCGGCGCTGGAGGGCTACTGGGGGTCGAGCGACCTCGACACAGCCACCGACACCTTCCTGGAGGTCATCGCCGCCCACCCCGACAAGGTCGACGGCATCAAGGTCTCCCTGCTGGACGCCCAGCGGGAGATCGACATCCGCCGCCGCCTCCCGCAGGGCGTGCGCTGCTACACCGGCGACGACTTCAACTACCCCGAGTTGATCGCGGGCGACGAGCAGGGCTTCAGCCACGCCCTGCTCGGCATCTTCGACCCGCTGGGCCCGCTGGCGGCGGAGGCCGTCCGGGTGCTGGACACGGGGAACGTCTCCGGTTTCCGTGAACTCCTCGACCCCACCGTCGAGTTGTCCCGCCACCTCTTCCAGACACCCACCCGCTTCTACAAGACGGGCGTGGTCTTCCTGGCCTGGCTGGCCGGCCACCAGTCCCACTTCACCATGGTCGGCGGCCTCCAGTCGGCCCGCTCCCTGCCGCACTTCGCCCGCGCCTACGAACTCGCCGACGGGCTCGGACTGTTCCCGGACCCGAAGCTGGCGGAGGAGCGGATGAAGAACCTGCTCGCCCTGTACGGAGTGGCCCAGTGAGCACCGGACTCGAACGCTTCTCCATCAACCAGATGACGGTCAAGCAGCTGTCGATGCCCGAACTGGCCGACGCCTGCGGCCAGTTGGGCATCACGAACGTCGGCCTGTGGCGCGAACCCGTCCAGTCGTACGGACTGGAGGCGACGGCCAAACTGGTCCGCGACGCGGGCCTGACCGTCACCACCCTCTGCCGAGGCGGCTTCTTCACGGCGATCGACCCGCAGGAGCGGGCCGAGGCGCTGGACGACAACCGCCGGGCGGTCGACGAGGCGGCCACATTGGGCACGGACGTCCTGGTGCTGGTGTCCGGCGGCCTGCCCGCCGGCTCCAAGGACCTGCACGGGGCGCGGGAGCGGATCGCCGACGCGCTCGGCGAGCTGGGCCCGTACGCCGAGGAGCGCGGGGTGAAGCTGGCCATCGAGCCGCTGCACCCGATGTACGCCGCCGACCGCTGCGTGGTGTCGACCCTGGCACAGGCCCTCGACCTCGCCGAGCGCTTCCCCGCCGAGCAGGTCGGCGTCACCGTGGACACGTACCACATCTGGTGGGACGACACGGCGCCGGAGCAGATCGCCCGGGCGGGGGCGGGTGGCCGTATCCACACCTTCCAACTCGCCGACTGGACAACCCCGTTGCCGCAGGGCGTGCTCACCGGGCGCGGTCAGATCGGGGACGGGGCGATCGACATGCGGGAGTGGAAGGGGTACGTCGAGGCGGCCGGGTACGGCGGGGCCATCGAGGTCGAGCTGTTCAACGACGGGCTGTGGGCGCGGGACGGCCGCGAAGTGCTGGCGGAGACGGCGGCGCGGTTCGTGGAGCACGCGGGCTAAGGCGCGCAGGGCGCGGCGGGGCGCGGCGGGGCGCGGCGGGGCGCCGACGGTTCTCGGGCCGTCGGCGTCCAGCATGTCCCTGATGATCAATAATGGCGTCGGATTGTCCGCCATTGACCAAAGGCTCAACCCACCCATGCGTATACCGAAAGCCGGTGTCCCAGGCCTGGTTCTCCTGTCCGCCGGCGCCCTGCTCACGGCGTGCTCCGACAGCGGGGGAGAGCTGGACTACCAGACCGGCTATGCCAGTCACCGCCCCCTGCGGGTCACCGGGTACCCCTCGACGGGGAGCCTGGAGACAGTGCAGCAGGTGGTCTGGCGGCTCGCGGACGGGGACGTCGACGGGCTGGCCGCGCTGGACACGGAGGGCGGCGACCACTCCGCAGCCCGCGACTGGGTCGAGACGTACGGCACGGCCGCCCGCGCGGAGGTGAGCGCGGACTTCCTCGACGAGGGATCCGTACGCCAGGACGTGGTGCTGCACTTCGCCGGGCCCCGCCGCACCCAGGAACTCACCGTCCGTATCGGGGACGACGACACCTGGGGAGTGGTCCTCGACGCTCCCGACCCCACGCCGGCCGCCCCCCGATGACGAGGGCGGACCTCACGGCGGTGGGAGCAGGGTGCCCAGCGGCCCCAGGTCGAGGTTGAGGTCCTCCAGGGTGAGGCCGTAGCGGTCGCACAGTTCGGTCATCCGGTCGTGGAGGAGCATCAGGGTCAGGCCGAGGCGCTCCTCCTGTTCCTCGGTCAGGTCGCCCTCGTCGACGCGGTGCAGGGCCTGGCGCTCCATCAGCTGGCGGAGCAGTTCGACGATGGTGAGGACCAGCCTGACCAGGTCGCGTTCCACGGTGTCGGGGTCGGCGTGCAGCCGGCGTGCCGCCGTGCGGCCCGCGGTCGGCGGGGCCACGTCGTCCGGCTGGGCGGGCAGCAGGGAGAAGGCGCGATGCGCGGCGTCCGCGACCTCCCGCAGCCGGTCGGGGGGCGTGCGGTCAGCCGGGGTCGTCACGGTGGCCGCCGTGGTCGTACTCCGTGGGCTTCCGGTCCGGCAGGACGGGCGCCCACTGTTCCTCCAGCTGCTCGCGAACGGCGATCACCACCGCGCGCAGCGAGATCCGCACCAGGTCGATGTCCGCGATCGACAGGACGACATCGCCGGTGATCACGACCCCGCCGCTCAGCAACCGGTCGAGCAGGTCGATCAGCGCGACCTGGGTTCCGGCGAGCGGGTGGTCGTCGTCGTACGCGTCGTGCTCGGTCACGGTTGCCGCACCCCTTCGAGGGGGGTGGTGAAGGAGTACGGCGCCCAGGGGCCGGTGACGTCCACGCGTACGCCGGGCAGGTCGTCGGCGGCGTGCAGCATGCGGTCGCGGAACTCCTCGGCCGCGTGGCGCGGGACGAGGTAGGCGTCGTTGGCCACGTTCTCGCCGGGGAGCCGGGCCAGGGTGCCCTGCTGCGGGCGGTGCCGGGCGCGCTCCACCGCGAGACCGCGCGCCCGCTGCTCCGTGCGCCGTACGGCCTCCTCGGCGGCCCGCCAGGTCTCCTCGCGTGCCTGGCGGTGCTGCCTGCGGCGGCGCAGATACGCGCGTCCCGTGCCCGGCGGCTCCGACGGGCCCGGTGCGGCCGGGTCGGGTGCGGCCGGGTCGGGTGCGGTGGGGATCTCGGCGTACACCTTCACGCCCCACTCCACATGGTCGTCGAACCGGTCGAGCAGCGCGGTGAAGGCCTCCTGCCGTTCGCCCAGCATCCGCTCGACCCGGCTGTCGTCGAGGTACACCGTGGCCAGCCGCAGGGGGAGGACCGTCGTGCGGGTGGCCAGCGTCTCGATGACCAGGTGGTGGGACCGGGCCGTCGACTCCAGCCAGTCGAGATCCTCCAGCCGCGCCTTGAGGGCCGCCTCCGAGAACTCCGCGCCGGGCACCGCGCTCACCGCGGCGGCCACCGCGCCCGAGCGGACCAGGACGACGGGCGCGTCCGCCACACCGCGGAGGCCGCCCAGGGCCGCCTGCGCCCGCTGTGCCGCGGGGCCGGACGATCTGACCACGGCGTAGGCGTAGCTGAGCCGTTGCCCGTTCACGGCTGTCGGTCTCGGTTCCGGTCTCGGTCCCGTTCCTCCGCGTCGTCCTTCTTGCGCCGGGGACGTCGTGGTTCGGTGCCGGACTCCCGGTCCGTCTCACGGGGCCGGCGCCGACCGGACGATCCCGAGCCGCGTTCGGGCAGTTCGCCCGCGGACTCGGCCCTCTCGGACCGCTCGACCTTGCGGCGCAGGTCCTCGACCTCGGCGCGTAGCCGCTCGTTCTGTTCCCTGAGGTCGTGCCGTTGGTCGGCGCGGGAGGAGAGCGCGGGGTCGTGCTCCCACCAGTCGATGCCGATCTCCTTCGCCTTGTCGACCGAGGCCACCAGGAGGCGGAGCTTGATGGTGAGCAACTCGATGTCCAGCAGGTTGATCTTGATGTCGCCGACGATGACGATGCCCTTGTCGAGCACGCGTTCAAGGATGTCGGCGAGGTTCGCGCCGGATGACTCGCCGTACGGGGACATCGCCCTCGACGGCGTGGAGCGGGTGGGGACGGGCTCGGTCACGGGGTACTCGACCTCGTTTCCCGGTCGGTGTCTTCGGCGTCGTCTGTGCCGTCGTCGTCGTAGCGGTCGTCAGGTTCTCGGTCCTTCTCCTCGACCAGGTCGTCGTCCTCGTCCTGGTCCCGGTCCCGGTCCTCGTCCTCCTCCCAGTCGTCCTCGGCGTCCTCGTCCTCTTCGTCCTCTTCGTCGTACTCCTCGTCGTCGTCCTCGGCGGACACGCGGTCGTCGTCCTCCTGGTCCTCCTGGTCGTCGTCGTACTCCTCCTGCTCGGCCCGGCCCTCCTCGTCCTCGCCGTCCTCCTCCCGCTCGGCCTCCTCGACCTCCTCCGGCTCCCGCACCACCTCGCCCTCGCGGATCTCCCCGCGCCAGCCTCCGGTGGCCTCCCCGCGCATCATCACGAAGGTGCGGAAGAGCTTCAGGTCGAGCCGGGCGCGACGCCCCTGGGCCCGCATCCAGCTGCCGACCCGCTCGACCGGCCCCTTGGGGAAGTACCGCAGGACCAGCAGCACCTTGGTGAGGTTGTCGGTGAGGGGGTGGAAGGTGACGACACCCTGGGTCGTGCCCTTGTCCCCGGAACTCGTCCAGGCGATGCGCTCGTCGGGCACCTGTTCCGTGATGGTGCTCCGGAAGCGGCGATTGGACTTGGCGACCTTCACATGCCATCTGGCCGTGGTGTCGTCCTGTTGCTCGATGCCGACGACACCCTTGGCGAACCGGTCGAACTCCTGGAACTGCGTCCACTGGTCGTACGCCTCGCGCACCGGCACGCCCACATCGATGTCCTCGATGATGGTGATCCCCTTGCCCATGCTGTCCGGGTCGTCGCCGGGGTCCTTGTCGCGGCTCTGCCCGGGCAACTGCCCGGCGGCGTCCTTGGCCTTGTCCACCACCGCGTCCTTGGCGTGCGCGGCCGTGTCCTTCGCGTGGGAGGCCGTCGAGGTCAGCGCCCCCACTCCCGACGGCAGGTGATCGCCCAGCTTCTTGCCGCCCTTGGCCACCGCGCCCATCAGTCCGCGCGGGCCGACGTGCGCCTCGCTCAGCTTTCGCGCGCCCTCGCCGAGCCGGTGACCCATGCCCTCCAGCGCGACCTGGAGCCGGGCCTGGACGTAGTTCTCCAGCTCGTCCTTCAGCCGGTCCGTCCCCGGCACGCGCTCGCCGGCCTTCGACAGGGTTCCCGTGCCGCCGCCCGAGCCGCGTCCCGTTCCCTTGCGCTCAGCCATCGTCCTGCCCCTGCCTGCTCGACCGCGCGGAGCCGCCGCCGCGTGAGCGGCTCTGCGAGGTGGAGGTCTTCTTCGTACGGCGGGACGCCGCCTTCCGGGGCTTCTGCCGAGGCTTCTCCTCGGGCTCCCCCTCGGGCTCCGTCTCGTCCTCGGCCTCGTTCTCGGCCGCGTCCCTGTCCTCGGCGTCGGTCTCGGCCTCGTCGTCCGCTTCCTGTTCCTGGCCCCGCTCCCGCAGGCCCGCGGTGCGCTGGTGCAGGGCGTCGGCCAGGTTGTCGGCCTTGGCGCTTAGGACGGTGGTCGCCGCCGCCTTCCCCGCGTCGGTCAGCTCGGAGCGCACCTGGTCGGTGAGGGTGTGCAGGAAGGGAGAGTCCTGGAGGGCCTTGCCGACCTGCCCGGGCTTGATCCGTGATCCGGCGAGCAGCGCGCCGAGGCCGATGGCGAGCTTCGCCTTCTTTGTCCGCCCCAGCACATAGCCGCCCAGCAGGGCGGTGCCGATCTTGGCGTTGTTCATGACCTGTCTTCTTTCCTCACCCAGCAGCAGCCGACCGAGCGGCAGCGCGCCCCGGGCCGTCACAGCCCGGGCTCAGCGCCCTGGCCGCCCTGTCGCAGCTGGTAGGCCCTGATCTCCTCCAGGCGGTGCAGCAGCACCTCCTCCTGCCGTGTGAACTCCTCGTCGTCGACACGGCCCTCGTCCCGCGCCCGCTCCAGGTTCACGAGCGCCTCCTGTACGGGAGCCGGGTCGTAGTACTCGTCCTCGGCGGCCTTGACCACCTTGTCGAGGACCCAGCCGATGCCCCGCACCGGAGCGAACGGCAACGTCAGGATCCCGGTGACCAGTCCCACGGCGCCTCCTCTCCCACTCCTCTCCCACAGGACCCCGAACCTCAGACGAAGCTGTACGGCGGCAGGGGCCCCCGCATCCGCAACTCCACGCCCTCGCCATAGCGTTCGGCCAGCTCCTGCCCGGCCCGGCCGAACTCCTCGGACCTGGCGTCCTCCACGAGGAAGGACGCGCTCACGAAGTACTGCTGCGACGGCGGCGCGACCTTCTCCGCCTCGGCGAGCGGCCGCAGCCCGGCGAGGACCTCCTCGGCGAGGGCGTCCTGGCGGTCCTGCACCTCCTGGGCCACCAACTGGCCGAGGGCCAGCCGGTCGTCGTACGTCCCGCCGCCTTCGAGGGTCCGCCGGTTCAGCTCACGGGCCTGTGCGTTCTCCTCGAGGACGGCACGTATCACCGTGTCCTCGTCCAGAACGCCCTTGACGTTGAACTCCGCCCTTCCGGCGAGCTCGTCGAGACGCTGGGCGAACAGCTGCGCCCGCTCCTCAAGGACGCCGCGCACCGCCTCGTCGTCGGCGGCGACGAACCCGAAACTGAGCGGCAGGGTGGGGCCCTCGGCCCACAACCGCTCCTGGACGTCGTGGTGCGCCTGGAGGTCCCGGCGGGCCACCGACAGGTCGTCCGGGCTCTCGCTGACGACCGCGCACAGGGCGCCGCCGCGCACCACCCGCACCTCGCCGGGAGGGTCGCCCACGCCCTTGGCGTCGCCCAGGTCCAGCGGATGCGAGTCCTTGGTGATCGCGTACACATACACGGACATGGGCTCGCTCACTCCTCCCGGTCCCGTGTGGAACGGCGTTCCGAGCGGCGTTCGCCGCGCTCCTGCCGCTTCTCGCGCGCCGGCCTGCGCTCACGCTCGGCGTCCTCGTCCTCGGCCTCGTCACCGCCGCCCTTGAGCGACTCGGTGACCGCCTCGACCGCGCCCGACAGCGCGCCTTTGCTCTTGCCGTGCGCCCCGCTCTCGACGGAGCCCTCGACGATGTCGGTCAGCTGGGCCGGCGCCTTCTTGCCCGACTCCAGATCCAGCCTGTTGGCCGCCTCGGCGAAGCGCAGATACGTGTCGACGCTGGCGACGACCACCCGCGCGTCGATCTTCACCAGCTCGATGCCCACCAGGGAGACCCGTACGAACGCGTCGATGACCAGACCCCGGTCCAGGACGAGCTCGAGCACGTCGTACAGATTTCCCGAACCGCCGCCTCCTGCTGCGGCGGGCACACCACCACCGTTGCCCTGTGGCACCACCGTCACGGTGACTTCCCTTCCGGCCCGACTTCCCGGCGAAAGGGCGAGCGACCTATGGGGTGTCTTCCCCTAGCGGCCGTCCTTCCTGTCCACCTGAGCGCGGGTGTAACGACGCCCGCGCTCGTACGCCAGCAGCTTCCCCTCCGGGTCCAGAACCACCTGGTAACTGGCCATCACACTGGTCGTCTCGGGAATGCGTTCCAGTTCCACGACCTCGACATCGGCTTCCCAGCCCTGGTCCGTCGGCCTCAGCGAGGAGACCGACTCGGGAGCCCTCCCCAGCAGCTCACTGAGTTGTTCGATCGCGGACCGCATCGCATCGGCGGCGGACACCCGCTCTCCGGCGGACTCCTGCCGTGATGAGGACCGAGCCTTGCGCGGCTCACGATCACTCGTGATCAATCACCCTCTCGGTGTACCCCGCATTCTTCGGACTCACACGGAGCCCACGCCACTCTGCTACTTCCCGGCCGCCCGTTTCGTGAGCACCGCCAGTACCACCGGAATCACCGTCTCCACCACCCGGGACACGGCACCCGGCGCCAGTCCCGTCCTGCGGGCCACCGCGACCGCGACCGGCCTGGCCTCCTCGGCCAGCAGCCCGGCCATCAGGCCGCCGGTCGCGAAGCCGCCCAGCGTGGCCACGCCGGTGAGCGGGGCGTCGTGCGGCGTCGCCACCGTCTCCGCCTCGCCGGACAGCGCCGCCACCGTCGTACCGACCATCTGTCGGGCCCCTGCCTCGTCCGTGTCCAGCAGCACCGCGATATCCGCGATCCGCTCGTCGCCGAGCTCGTCGAGCACGTCGTCCTGGAGGGACGTCAGGGGGTTTTCGTCCAGCTCCTGCATATCTGAAACGCTACGTCTGTCCGGATTCCAGGGCACGTCGAGAAAAATCCGCGGGGACCGTACAACCCTTCCCGTCCCTGGCGGGTCGTACTTTGAGTCAGGACTCTTGGAGGGGGATCTGGGGGGATCGCGGGGGTTCTGACGGGGAGGGGAAACCCCGAGGGGCTCGGTCGACGGACCGGGCCCCTCGAAACGTTCCGGGCACTCCCGGATGCAGAACGCCTTGCTCAGAAGAAGACCCCGCACCGCAGCAGCACATTCGCGTACGGCCGTGCCTCCCCGGTCCGCACCACCAGCCGCGCCCCGGCCGACAGTTCCTTGAGCCGCTCGTGCGTGACCAGCTCCAGCTCGGGAAACTCCCCGGCCAGCAGCGCGGCCGCGGAAGGGTTCGCCTCGCGGATCTCCCGCGCCGCCGTCGCGCCCTCCACCACCAGCTCGGCCAGCAGACCGTCCAGCACCTCGGCGAAGGACGGCACTCCGGCCCGGAAGGCCAGGTCCACGACCCGGGGCCCGTCGGGTATCGGCATGCCCGCGTCGCACACCAGCACCCCGTCGCCGTGGCCCAGCTCGGCGAGGGCGCCGGAGAGATGACGGTTCAGGATTCCGGCCTTCTTCACCGCGAACCACCTTGCAAGCCAATGCCGGGTGCGCCGTCCAACCCTCTGCCGGGGGGCCGGCCCGCGGCGGAGCCGCTATCGGACGCAGCGTCCCCCGGAATGGCACAGCACAGTGCCTCGACCTCCGCCGCGGTCGGGAACGACACCTGGGCGCCCTCCCGGGTCACGGCCACCGCCCCGACCCGCGCCGCGTAGGCCGCCGCATCGGCCAGGGCAGCGCCCGTCCCGAGCTTCCAGGCCAGCGCGGCCGTGAACGCGTCGCCCGCGCCCGTCGTGTCCACCGCGTCCACCTTCACGGACGCGACCCGCGTCACACCCTGCGCGGAGGCCACCAGCGCACCCTCGGCGCCCAAGGTCACGACCACCGAGCGAGGGCCCTTGGCGAGCAGGATCCGCGCCCAGTCCTCCGGTGTCTCGCCGACCGCGGAGTCGCCGAGGATCACCTTCGCCTCGTGCTCGTTCACGATCAGCGGATCGCAGGCCGCCAGCACCTCGGCCGGCAGCGGGCGCGGCGGAGAGGGGTTCAGGACGAAGCGGCTGCCGTCCGCGAGACTGCGCACCACCTCCACGACCGTCTCCAGCGGGATCTCCAGCTGGACCGACACCACCTTCGATGCCTGGAACAGGCTTGCGGCGGCCCGTACGTCCTGCGGGGTGAGCCGTCCGTTGGCGCCCGGCGAGACCACGATGCTGTTGTCCCCGGACGGGTCCACCGTGATCAGCGCGACGCCGGTCGGCGCGCCGCCGACCAGGACACCGACCGGGTCGACGCCGGCCGCCCGCTGCGAGTCGAGCAGCAGCCGGCCGTGCGCGTCGTCGCCGACCCGGGCCAGCAGGACCGTACGGGCCCCGAGCCGGGCCGCCGCGACCGCCTGGTTGGCGCCCTTGCCGCCCGGGTGGACGGCCAGATCGGAGCCGAGCACGGTCTCGCCGGCGCCCGGCCGGCGCTCGACGCCGATCACCAGGTCGGCGTTGGCCGACCCTACGACCAGGAGGTCGTAGTCATACATGAGGTTGCTCCCCTGCTAGGTCCCCGTGGTGAGCCGAGGCGGGCGGCCCCGTACTCGTGCAACGGCCGCCCGCCCGCTCGCCGTTCCCCTGTGTCAGCCGCCGAAGCCGGCCACGTTCTCCTTCGTGACCACCTTCACCGGCACCTTGACCGTCTCCGCGACCTCCTTGCCCTCGGCCGCCCGCACCGCGTTGTCCACGGCGATCTTCCCCAGCTGCTTGGGCTGCTGGGCGACGGAGGCGTACAGCGTGCCCGCCTCGACCGCCTTCAGGCCGTCAGGAGTGCCGTCGAAGCCGACGACTTGGACGTCCTTCCCGGCCCGGTCGCCGAGCGCCTTGATCGCGCCCAGCGCCATCTCGTCGTTCTCGGCGAAGACGCCGTCGACGTCCGGGTGGGCCTGGAGGAGGTTGGTCATGACGTCCAGGCCCTTGGTGCGGTCGAAGTCGGCCGGCTGCTTGGCGACGACCTTGATGCCCGGGTAGTCCTTGAGGCCCTCGGCGAAGCCCGCGCCGCGCTCACGGCTGGCGGACGTGCCGGCCTGGCCCTGGAGGATCACGATGGTCCCCTTGCCGCCCAGCTTCTCGGCGAGCGCCTTGGCGCCCAGCGCGCCGCCCTCGACGTTGTCGGAGGCGACCAGCGCCGCCGTGTCGGCCTTGTTCACGCCCCGGTCGACGCCCACGACGGGGATGCCGGCCTTGTTCGCGGCCCGTACGGAGGGGCCCGCCGCGTCCGAGTCCACCGGGTTGACGACGATCGAGTCGACGCCCTCGGAGGTGAAGTTCTGGAGCTGGTTGGCCTGCTGGGAGGCGTCGTTCTGCGCGTCGGTGACCGTCAGGTCGACGCCCAGCTTCTTCGCCTCCGCCTCGGCACCGGCCCGGATCTGCACGAAGAACGGGTTGTTGAGCGTCGACAGCGACAGGCCGACCTTCTGCGTCGTCGCCGCCGACGAGCCGCCGTGCAGCAGGGACGTGCCGCCCACGATCGCCGCCGCGACCACGGCCGCGAGGACGTAGGTCGCCGCCTGCTTGCCCCGGCTGCTCGGCGAGCCGGTACCAGCCGCCGCCGGAGTGGCCCCGGCCTTGCGCCGCACGGTGTCCAGCAGGACGGCGAGCGCGATGACGACACCGATGACGACCTGCTGCCAGAAGGCGGACACCGAAAGGAGGTTGAGGCCGTTGCGCAGCACCGCGAGGATCAGCGCGCCGATCAGCGTGCCGGACGCCTTGCCCGTGCCACCGGCCAGCGAGGCGCCGCCGATGACGACCGCCGCGATGGCGTCGAGCTCGTAGCCCTGCGCGGCCTGCGGCTGCGCGGAGGACAGACGGGCGGCGAGCACGACGCCCGCGGCGGCGGCGAACAGACCGGAGAAGGCGTAGATCGCGAGCTTCTGCTTCTTCACCCGCAGACCGGAGAGCCGGGCCGCCTCCTCGTTGCCGCCGATCGCGTACATCGAGCGGCCGATGTACGTGCGTCCCAGCACGAACGCCGTGATCAGGCCCATGGCGACCATCACGAGCACCGGCACCGGCAGCCAGCCGCCGAGGGTGTCGCCGAGGTGCGAGACCGAGTCGGGGAAGGCGATGGGGGAGCCCTGCGAGATCACCAGGGACAGGCCGCGGGCCACCGACAGCATGGCGAGCGTCGCGATGAACGGCGGCAGCTTGCCGTACGAGATCAGGATGCCGTTGACCAGGCCGCACGCTATGCCGGTCGCGACGGCGAGGACGACCGCCAGGACGACCGGCACGCCCTGCGAGGTCGCGCTCCAGGCCAGGACGGTGGCCGACAGGGCGGCGACGGAGCCGACCGACAGGTCGATGCCCGCCGAGACGATCACGAAGGTCACGCCGAACGCGAGGATGGCGGTCACGGCCGCCTGGACGCCGACGTTGAGCAGGTTGTCCGCCGTCAGGAAGTCGCCGGACAGCGCCGACATCGCGATGACGAGGGCGATCAGCGCGGTCAGCGCGCCGTTGTCGAGGAGGAGGCGGCGCAGGCCGCCCGGGGCGCCACTCGCGCCCGCCGGGCTCTTGAGCGTGTCAGTGGCCACGGGGGGCCTCCGTTCCGGTCTTGTCGGTGGTGGGGTCGGTGGTGGGGTTGCTGACGGCGAGTGCCATCACGGAGTCCTGCGTGGCCTCGTCGGCGGAGAGTTCGCCCGCGATCCGGCCCTGCGCCATGACCAGGACCCGGTCGCTCATGCCGAGCACCTCGGGCAGATCGCTGGAGATCATCAGTACGGCGGCGCCGGCCGCGGTCAGTTCGTTGATGAGCTGGTAGATCTCGACCTTGGCGCCGACGTCGATGCCGCGCGTCGGCTCGTCGAGGATCAGCACCTTGGTGTCGGCGAGCAGCCACTTGCCGATGACGACCTTCTGCTGGTTGCCGCCGGAGAGCGTGCGCACATGCTGCCCGAGGCCCGCCATCCGCACGCCGAGCTGCCCCGCGATGCGTGCCGCGGCCTCCCGCTGCTTCTTGAGATCGACGAGCCCCGCGCGCGTGGCCGAACGCAGCGTCACCAGGCCGAGGTTCTCCTCGACGGACGCGTCCAGCACCAGGCCCTGGCCCTTGCGGTCCTCGGGGATCAGCCCGATGCCCGCGGTCATCGCCGCGTTGACGTCGTACTTGGGGAGCGAGGAACCGCCGACCTTCACGGCCCCCTTGTCGTACGGGTCGGCCCCGAACACGGCCCGCACGACCTCGGTACGTCCGGCGCCGACCAGCCCCGCGATGCCGACCACTTCCCCGGCGTGCACCTCGAAGCCGACGTCGTGGAAGACACCGTCGCGGGTCAGTCCCTCGACCGAGAGCAACGCGGCACCGCGGCCGGTCCGTTCACGCGGGTACTGCTGCTCGATGGAGCGGCCCACCATGAGCCGTACGAGTTCGTCCTCGGGTGTGGAGGCGGGGACCTGCCCGACGCTCCTGCCGTCCCGGATGACCGTCACCCGGTCGCCCAGGGCGGCGATCTCCTCCAGGTGATGCGTGATGAAGACGATCCCGACGCCGTCCTCGCGCAGCTTGCGCACGATGGAGAAGAGCTTGTCCACCTCTTCCGAGGTGAGCACGGCGGTCGGCTCGTCCATGATCAGCACGCGCGCGTTCAGGCTGAGCGCCTTCGCGATCTCGACCATCTGAAGGCGTGCGATGCCGAGTTCGCGCACACGCGCGCGTGGTGACACGTTCACGCCCACGCGCGCGAGGAGCACCTCGGCGTCGACCTCCATCCTCTTCCGGTCGATCATCCCGAAGCGGCGCGGCTGGCGCCCCAGGAAGATGTTCTCGGCGACCGTCAGATCGGGAACGAGGTTGAACTCCTGGTAGATGGTGGCGATCCCGAGGCGCTCGGAGTCCTGCGCACCATGGATGCGCGTCTCCTCGCCGCCGACCAGGATCCGCCCGGCGTCGGGCGTGTAGGCGCCGGAGAGCATCTTGATGAGGGTGCTCTTGCCGGCGCCGTTCTCACCGAGCAGCACATGCACCTCGCCCCGGCGCAGATCGAAGTCGACGCCGTCCAGCGCGACCACGCCCGGGAAGGTCTTCCGTATGCCCTCGATGCGCAGCAACTCGTCCGCGTTGCTCACGACTGGCTCCTGTTCGTTACGGGGGACGGCTCCGGGGGAGCCGGTGGTTCGCCGCAGGAGCGGCGTACGACGAGACGGGCGGGGAGGGTGACGGACTCGCCGGGCCGTCCCTCGATGCGGTCGACCAGGGCCCGTACGGCGGCCCGGCCCAGCTCGCCCGTGGGCTGGGCGATGGCGGTGACCGGCGGATCGGTGTGCACGAACCACCGGATGTCGTCGAACGCCGCGAGCGCGAGGTCGTCCGGCACGCGCAGCCCACGCGCGCGTACGGCGTCCAGCGCGCCGAGCGCCATCAGGTTGTCGGCCGCGAACACGACCTCGGGCGGCTCGGGCAGGTCGAGGAAGCCCTCGGTGACCCGCCGCCCGCTCTCGGCCTGGAAGTCGCCCTGCCCTATGTAGGCGTCGGGGAGTTCGAGACCGTACGCGCCGAGCGCCTCCCGGAAGGCCTCCACACGCTCCCGCCCTGTGGTGGTCGCCGCCGGTCCCGCGATGATCGCGAGCCTGCGGTGCCCCAGCCCGTGCAGATGCGCCACGAGATCCCGTACGGCATCCCGCCCGTCCGCCCGCACCACCGGCACGTCCACGCCCGGGATCCACCGGTCCACGAAGACCATCGGCGTCCCCGCGCGCACGGCGTCCAGCATCAGCGGCGAGCCGCCGTCGGTGGGGGAGACGAGGAGCCCGTCGATACGGCGGTCGAGCAGGTTCCGTACGTGGTGGTCCTGGAGGTCGGGCCGCTCGTCGGCGTTGCCGATGATGACGCTGTAGCCGAGCGCGCGTGCCTCCTCCTCCACGGAGCGGGCCAGCTCGGTGAAGTAGGGGTTCATCACGTCGCTGATGACCAGGCCGAGGGTGTGGGTCTGGTCGGTGCGCAGGGAGCGTGCGACGGCGTTCGGGCGGTAGCCCAGGGTCTCGACGGCGGCCAGCACGCGTGCGCGTGCCTCGGCGCTGACCGACGGATGGTCGTTCAGGACGCGCGAGACCGTGGCGACGGAGACGCCCGCCTCGGCAGCGACGTCCTTGATGCTCGCCATCGCCGCTCCACCTCCTCGTGGATCGTTCAGGGAGTCGATGGCCGATCCTCGTGGAATCGATTACATCGACGTGTATGGAGGATTGGAATCGATTACACGGAGGTTAATCAACCCCTCAACCACATCCCGAGACCGGATCGTGATGTCGCGGTGCGGTCCCGGTCGGGTCCACGCTGGAAGGGCAGGGGGTCGTTCCTCAAGGCAGAGCCCTCGTCCTCGGGGGCCGGAGCGGAGGAGTCATGACGGCAGCGACGCGCGACGACGTACCCGTCGCCCTCGGCGGCGACGGTGTGGAGGTGCGCACCGAGCCCATCGGCGGCGGCATGTCCGTCGGCTACATCAGCCTGCCCGAGGGCACGGACATGGGCCCCGCCCTCAAGGGCCTCGAAGGCGACGCCTGCCCCTGCCCGCACTGGGGCTATCTGCTCAAGGGCCGACTGCGGATGCTGACGGCCGAGGGCGAGGAGTTCTACGAGGCGGGCCAGGCCTACTACTGGGGGCCCGGTCATGTCCCCGTGGCCCTGGAGGACTGCGAGTTCGTGGAGTTCTCGCCGACCGAGGACTTCCAGGCGGTCATCGACCACGTGATGTCGCAGGTGGGGTGAGGCGCGGAAGGCGTGAGACAGGGGGCGTGGGGCGCGGCGCTGCGGTGGCAGCCGGTCGTGGCGCTCGGCGCGCCCCCGGAGGAGACCTGACGGCGGTCGGCGTCGCGGACGGGCGCCGCTTGGGGAGTGCTCGTGAAATTCCGTCAGGTCATCGGCGGACGCAGGCTAGGCTGCCTCCGTTCCGTGCGGGTGGCATGCCCGCGCCAATGAAACGGGGAGAAACAGACAATGCGCGCAGCTCGGATGCTCGGTGCGGCCATGGGGGCCGCGGCCCTGGTCGGAACGTCGTTCGTCGTCGCCGGTCCGGCGGCCGCGGCCGGTTGTACGGCGAAGGCCCTGGAGACCGTGGTCATCCGATCCACGACGAGCACCAGCGGCACGGCCCTCGCCCAACTCAACAAGGGCGAGAGCGCGCCGGCGTCCTGCACGATGTACTACGGCACCTCCTCGTACGAGAAGTGCGGCATCGTCAGCAAGCGCTGGGTGAAGGTCACGAGGAGCGGTGTCACCGGCTACGTGGTCGGGACCTGCGTGCTCACGAACGAGACCTGATCCCGCCTCCCGGCACCGACGAGCGACCCGTTGTCGGTGCCGGGCGGTAGCGTCGGATCATGTCCAATCAGGCGGGGAGCCAGGCGGGGAACTCCACGGGCGAGCGGCGACTGGCGGTACTCGAAGGCGTCCTGGAGCGGATCACATGGTTTTGACAAGTCGGTGATCGGGCTGAAGGGCGGGAGCTGCTCCCGCTGTCGGACCTGGCCGGTACCGTCGGATCATGTCCAGGCAAGAGGCAGAAGCGGACCGCCGATTGGCGACGTTGGAAGGCGTGCTGGAGCGGATCACGTACGCCAACGAGGAGAACGGCTACACGGTCGCCCGGGTCGACACCGGCAGAGGTGCGGGGGACCTCCTCACGGTCGTCGGCGCGCTGCTCGGCGCCCAGGTCGGCGAGTCCCTGCGGATGGAGGGCCGTTGGGGCTCCCACCCGCAGTACGGCAAGCAGTTCACGGTGGAGAACTACACGACCGTCCTCCCGGCCACCGTCCAGGGCATCCGCCGCTATCTCGGCTCCGGCCTGGTCAAGGGCATCGGCCCGGTCTTCGCCGACCGCATCACCCAGCACTTCGGGCTGGACACACTGACGGTCATCGAGGAGGAGCCCAAGCGGCTCATCGAGGTCCCGGGCCTCGGTTGCCTGGGCCGATGACGTCGGGCTCAGCAGAAGGCGTCGAGGGCCTTGGTGATGCAGGCTCTCGCGTCCGTGCCGTGCACTGCGATCCGGGACAGCTCGGCGAACGCCTTGAAGTACGTCTGGATCTCGCCGGGAGCTGTGATATTGACCTCTGCTGTCAGGGTCTCGACCGCTACTTGAGCGCGATCGAAGGCGTAGAAGGCTTCCAGGGGCCACACGGTGCGACAGGCCGTGAAGGGGATGATCCCGAGGGACACGTTCGGCCGCGACATGACTTGCAGCAGGTACCGGAGCTGCCCGGCCATCGCTGCGTTGTCGCAGACCCGGTAGTAAAGCACGGTCTCTTCCAGCAGCAGGGCGAACCGGTGGTTGCCCTCATGGACCACGCGGGAGCGGTTCAGGCGCGCCTGGACGGCGGCGGCCACGTCGTCGGGGGTGCCCTGGAAGTCCGTGATGGACCGCAGGAGCCCCGTCGCGTAGTCGCCGGTCTGGACCATGCCGGGGACCACGTTCGAGGCGTAGACGCGGAAGTGGGTCGTGCGTTCATACAGCGGGACGGTCCTTTCGTGGACGCGCCGCATGCCGTCGCGGTGGATCTGCCGCCACTGCAGGTACATGGACTCGGCGGTTCGGGAGGCGGCGATCAGATCCGCTGCCAGCTCTTCGGCATCGCAGGCCCGGCACCATGCCCGTATGTCGTCGTCGGACGGGGTGGTTCTGGCGCGTGCGATTCGAGACGCTTTCGACTTGTGCCAGCCACACCGTTGCGCCAGCTCGTGCCCTGTGATCCCGGCGTCCTTCCGGATCTCGTCCAGGCGCGTCGCGATGGCCGCACGGGCAGCCTGGGCGGTGGACAGCGGGGACGCGGACATGAACTGGCGTACCGGTCTTCTCAGATGACGTACTTGTCGTGCGGGATGGCCTTTTCCCAGACGGCGTTGAAGGCTGTCGAGCACAACTGGACGACAGCCGGCGCGTCGGTCTGGTCGGTGTTGACCCAGCGCCCGTCACCGTCAAAGACGTTGAACTGAACGATACGGTCATCGAAGAGCCAGAAGTCGTTTCCGGGAAGCGCGAGATCGGAAGCCTGCCGCCTCGGCAACCAACGGATCTCCTCGCCCGCGGCGACGTTGGTGAACGTGAACGAGTGCTCGTAGCGGATGTACTCGCTCGGCGGCTCGCCTACGATCCGGGCGCGGCGCATGACAACGCCCTTGGCGGTGACCTCTTGGACCAGGTCGAGCCAGGGACGCCACCACGATTCCTGGTCCTCCGGGTCGAGCCGGTGACCCCGCTTCCAGGCCGCGAACCCCTCGTCTTCGGTAGAGATCGCGTACATGTCTCTTGTCTCCAGGTGGACGGCGGAGCGTTCCACGGACCGGATCAGGTCGGCAAAGCTACTGAGGCTTTGCGCCATCAAGCGCCTCCCTCAGCAGTGGGATCATGCGCTGCGGTAGCCGGATCACACTCTCATGGTCCGGCAGCGGGCTGTCCTGGACAGTCCGGGCCAAAGTGCCGGCATCTGCCCTGGTGCCCTGGATGACAAGATCGTGGGACTCCTCGTCCACCCATACCGCCGGGCAGCCGTGATCCCCGGACTCAGGATCCTTCCCGACGAACCGTAGGTTCATTTCCTCTCCCCGTCTCGAGCCGGTTGCCGTCGGTTGCAGAGCCTCACGCTGAGCTGCAATGGACGTCAAGGGCGCCACGGATCATGTGCAACCACGTGCAACCTCGTGGACCGGCCCGTTCGCGGCTTCCTACCGTCGTCACCGGATTCACGGAGAGTCGGGAGCATCCCATGGCAGCTACGCGACACAAGGCCACCCAGGAACCGCCCGTTGAACTCCCTGTAGGGCTCAACGCCTGGCTGTTGGACTGTGTGCCCGTCCCCGGCTGCAAGGTCTGCGCATCGAACTGGAAGCAACTGAACGCGGCCAAGGACGCCGGGGACATTACGCAGGCTGCGCGCCACGCCACCGAGATCCGCGACCACAGTTCCGGGGTCCACCGATGATGGGCCGGGGCCGCCCGTCTGATCGATGTGGTACAGCGCGGCGCGTATCGCAAGGTGATCACGGAGTTTCCCGGCTTGGACCGTGATGCGAGCGCAGTATTCAGAGCAAGGGCGTGGGCCGCATTCAGCCATCGCCGTTCACCTGACTCGTGTCGACGATGGCGTGCCCGACGGACGCGAAGCCGTTGACCGCCCCTGGCTCTCACTGAGAGCCGGGGGCCTGGCCCGTGCCTTTCCCTGCGTCGCGGCGCTCCCGGGGCTCCCCTTGCCTGGCCATCGTCAGAAGGAGCCGGAATCGCCGCAGGAGCGGTCATGACGGTGTGCGCATGTCGGTCTGCATCTCGCTTCCTGGGCGCACCTGCCTAAACGTTTCAGGCTGCGGCGAGCTCACACCACACGTACTTCCCTCGGTCCCCGTTCCTGGTCAGCGGTTGCCAGCCCCAGAGATCGGCGCAGGCGCGGACGAGTGCGAGACCGCGGCCGTCCTCCGCGTCAGGAACTTCCTCCAGGGGCCCTGGCGGCTCGGGCGGTTCCGGGTCCGCGTCCCACGCGCCGATCCGCAACGCGCCCGCCGACCAGCGCACGCGCAGTGCGGCAGGCCCCTTCGTGTGCCGTACGGCGTTGCTGACCAGCTCCGTTGCGAGGAGTTCGGCCACGTCCACGAGGCCGATGAGGCCGTGCATGGTGAGGATCAGGCGGAGGGTGCGGCGGCTGATGGTGACGGCGCGTGGGTCGTTCGGGAGGTAGAGCCAGTACTCCCAGGGCTCGGGCTCGTTTTCGGGCATGCGGCAACTCCGTTTCGGTGGCGGGGATTTCGGAGAGCTGCGAAGGCACGACGGAGTGGTGCGATTCCAGAGCCCCGGCAATCCGCAGCGTGTGCGTCGCATCACTGACGGTAGGGGTTACATTTTCGGTGGCGCAAGCCGATCGCGTAATCTGACCTCCGAACGAGTCGTGCTCACAAGCGTGTTGCACCAAGGAGCGGTGAATGACGACGAGGCGCGAACCGACGGCACGCCAGATGCGCCTGGCGGCCGAGTTGCGGAGACTTCGCGACGCGTCGGGCTTCAGCGCCAAGGAATCGGCGGCGCAGCTTGGCGTGAGTCACGTCCAGATCAGCCATATCGAGTCCGGCCTCTCGGGCGTGAGTGAGGACCGGCTGCGGCGCCTGGCGTCCCACTACGCCTGCACAGACGGCGAGTTCATCGACGCACTGGTCGCCGTGGCCACCGATCGGACTCGCGGCTGGTGGGAGGAGTACCGGGGCCTCCTGCCCGCAGCGTTCCTGGACCTGTCCGAACTGGAGCACCACGCCGCGTATCGCTGGGATGTGGACTTCCTGCACATCCCAGGCCTCCTTCAGACCGAGGGCTATGCGCGAGCGCTCTTTTCTCGCCGTGTCCCACAACTCACCGAAAATGAGCTTGAGTTGCGCGTCCGCCATCGCATGCACCGGCGCGTCATCATCGGGGCGGAGCGGGCTGTTCCCTACGAAGCGCTGGTCCACGAGGCGGCGCTGCGGATCCGCGTCGGCGGGCGCGCCGTCTCACGTGCTCAGCTCAACCGAATCCTGGAACTCTCCGAGGCGGACCACGTCACGGTTCGTGTCATCCCCTTCGAGCTGGAGGATTTCGCCGACATCACAGCTGCCATGGTGTACGCCGGCGGCGCCGTTCCGAAGCTGGATACCGTGCTGCGTGACGGTCCCCATGGCAGCGTCTTCATTGACTCCGAAGCCCAGCTTGGTGTCTTCCGAACACTCTTCCGTAGAGTGGAGGCGGCGTCACTCGACCCCGCAGGGTCGCGTGACTTGATCCTCAGGCTGGCCAAGGAACTGTGAGGCGCACGGTGACCACCTCCGACAACTGGCGGAAGTCTTCCTACTCCGGCAGCGGCGACGGCAACGCCTGTGTGGAGATCGCCCACCACCCCGCGCGCTTGGCAGTACGCGACTCGAAGGCCCCGGCCTACGGCACCCTCTCCTTCCCCGCCGAAACCTTCGCCGTCTTCATCGAAGCCCTCAAGGAGAACCCCCACTGCTGACCCGCACGCCCCGCCGCTGTCACACCCGGGCGGTACCGTCGGATCATGTCCAATCAGGCGGGGAGCCAGGCGGGGAACTCCACGGGCGAGCGGCGACTGGCGGTACTCGAAGGCGTCCTGGAGCGGATCACGTACGCCAACGAGGAGAACGGCTACACGGTCGCCCGGGTCGACACCGGCAGAGGTGCGGGGGACCTCCTCACGGTCGTCGGCGCGCTGCTCGGCGCCCAGGTCGGCGAGTCCCTGCGGATGGAGGGCCGTTGGGGCTCCCACCCGCAGTACGGCAAGCAGTTCACGGTGGAGAACTACACGACCGTCCTCCCGGCCACCGTCCAGGGCATCCGCCGCTATCTCGGCTCCGGCCTGGTCAAGGGCATCGGCCCGGTCTTCGCCGACCGCATCACCCAGCACTTCGGGCTGGACACCCTGACGGTCATCGAGGAGGAGCCCAAGCGGCTCATCGAGGTCCCGGGCCTCGGCCCCAAGCGCACCAAGAAGATCGCCGACGCCTGGGAGGAGCAGAAGGCGATCAAGGAGGTCATGCTCTTCCTCCAGACGGTCGAGGTCTCGACGTCGATCGCGGTCCGCATCTACAAGAAGTACGGCGACGCCTCGATCTCCGTCGTGAAGAACCAGCCGTACCGGCTGGCGGCCGACGTCTGGGGCATCGGCTTCCTCACCGCCGACAAGATCGCCCAGTCCGTCGGCATCCCGCACGACAGCCCGGAGCGCGTGAAGGCGGGCCTGCAGTACGCGCTGTCGCAGGCCACCGACCAGGGCAACTGCTACCTGCCCGAGGAGCGGCTGATCGCGGACGCGGTGAAGCTGCTCCAGGTCGACACGGGGCTCGTCATCGAGTGCCTCGCGGAGCTGGCCCAGGTCCCCGAGGACGGCGGCGACCCCGGTGTCGTACGGGAGAAGGTCCCCGGCCCCGACGGCGCCTCGGAGCCGGTGACGGCCGTCTACCTCGTCCCCTTCCACCGGGCCGAACTCTCCCTCTGCGCCCAGCTGTTGCGCCTTCTGCGCGCCGACGAGGACCGGATGCCGGGCTTTGGCGACGTGGCCTGGGACAAGGCGCTGGGCTGGCTCAAGGGCCGCACGGGTGTGGATCTGGCCCCCGAGCAGGAGGCCGCCGTCAAGCTGGCGCTGACGCAGAAGGTCGCCGTTCTGACGGGCGGCCCCGGCTGCGGCAAGTCCTTCACGGTCCGCTCGATCGTGGAGCTGGCCCGTGCGAAGAAGGCCAGGGTCGTGCTGGCCGCCCCCACCGGCCGCGCCGCCAAGCGCCTCGCCGAGCTGACCGGAGCCGAGGCCTCCACCGTCCACCGGCTCCTGGAGCTCAAGCCCGGCGGCGACGCGGCGTACGACAGGGACCGCCCGCTCCAGGCCGACCTGGTGGTGGTCGACGAGGCGTCCATGCTGGACCTGCTGCTCGCCAACAAGCTGGTCAAGGCCGTACCGCCGGGCGCCCATCTGCTCTTCGTCGGGGACGTGGACCAGTTGCCCAGCGTCGGCGCGGGGGAGGTCCTCAGGGACCTGCTCGCCGACGGCAGCCCCATCCCGGCCGTGCGCCTCACGCGCGTGTTCCGCCAGGCCCAGCAGTCCGGCGTGGTGACCAACGCGCACCGCATCAATGCCGGGCAGCATCCCGTCACCGACGGCATGAAGGACTTCTTCCTCTTCGTCGAGGACGACACGGAGGCGGCCGGCCGGCTCACCGTCGACGTGGCGGCCCGGCGCATTCCGGCCAAGTTCGGCCTAGACCCGCGCCGGGACGTCCAGGTCCTGGCCCCCATGCACCGCGGCCCGGCCGGTGCGGGCACGCTGAACGGGCTGCTCCAGCAGGCCGTCACCCCCGGGCGGCCCGACCTGGCGGAGAAGCGGTTCGGCGGCCGGGTGTTCCGCGTCGGCGACAAGGTCACCCAGATTCGCAACAATTACGACAAGGGGAAGAACGGCGTCTTCAACGGCACCGTGGGCGTGGTCACCTCGCTCGACCCGGTCGACCAGCGCCTCACGGTCCTGACGGACGAGGACGAGGAGGTTCCGTATGAATTCGACGAACTGGACGAACTGGCCCACGCGTACGCGGTGACGATCCACCGTTCACAGGGAAGTGAATATCCCGCCGTGGTGATCCCCGTCACGACCGGGGCATGGATGATGCTCCAGCGGAACCTGCTGTACACCGCCGTGACCCGCGCGAAGCAACTCGTCGTTCTCGTGGGGTCGCGCAAGGCGATCGGCCAGGCGGTGCGCACGGTGTCGGCCGGGCGGCGCTGCACGGCGCTCGACTTCCGGCTCGCGGGTTTCTGATCTTGTTCCGGGATCGCCGGAGGTCACCTTTCTGACCTGCCGCTTCGTGAGGCAGCGAGAAAAATGATCGATCAAACGAGTCGTGAAGGTCACACAGCACTTCCGGATGGGGAAAACAGGGGGCAGGATGACAAGTTGGCGGCACTCAGTGCCGCCAATAGGCCCAATGGTCGACCCCGAGTGCACTCTCCTGAGCCGAATGGGGGAGGGTAGAGACAGTCAGGGCAACCTCGAAGATGAGGCACAACGTCGGTGAGGGAAGACGTGAGCGACAACTCTGTAGTACTGCGGTACGGCGACGGCGAGTACACCTACCCGGTGATTGACAGCACCGTCGGCGACAAGGGCTTCGACATCGGCAAGCTCCGCGCCCAGACCGGTCTGGTGACGCTGGACAGCGGTTACGGCAACACCGCCGCCTATAAATCCGCCGTCACCTACCTCGACGGCGAGGCGGGCATCCTGCGCTACCGCGGCTACCCGATCGAGCAGCTGGCCGAGCGCTCCACCTTCCTGGAGGTGGCCTACCTGCTGATCAACGGTGAGCTGCCCACCGTCGACGAGCTCTCGACCTTCAAGAACGACATCACGCAGCACACCCTGCTGCACGAGGACGTCAAGAACTTCTACAAGGGCTTCCCGCGCGACGCCCACCCGATGGCCATGCTGTCGTCGGTCGTCTCCGCGCTGTCCACGTTCTACCAGGACAGCCACAACCCGTTCGACGAGACGCAGCGCAACCTCTCGACGATCCGGCTGCTCGCCAAGCTTCCGACGATCGCTGCGTACGCGTACAAGAAGTCGATCGGTCACCCGTTCGTCTACCCGCGCAACGACCTCGGTTACGTCGAGAACTTCCTGCGGATGACCTTCTCGGTGCCGGCGCAGGAGTTCGAGCTCGACCCGGTCGTCGTCTCGGCGCTGGACAAGCTGCTGATCCTGCACGCCGACCACGAGCAGAACTGTTCGACGTCGACGGTCCGCCTCGTCGGCTCGTCGCAGGCCAACATGTTCGCGTCGATCTCGGCCGGCATCTCCGCCCTCTGGGGCCCGCTGCACGGCGGCGCCAACCAGTCCGTGCTGGAGATGCTGGAAGGCATCCAGGCGAACGGCGGCGACGTCGACTCCTTCATCAACAAGGTGAAGAACAAGGAGGACGGCGTCCGCCTGATGGGCTTCGGCCACCGGGTGTACAAGTCCTTCGACCCGCGCGCGAAGATCATCAAGGCGGCGGCGCACGATGTCCTCTCCGCCCTCGGCAAGTCCGACGAGCTGCTGGACATCGCCCTGAAGCTGGAGGAGCACGCGCTCTCCGACGAGTACTTCGTCTCGCGCAACCTCTACCCGAACGTCGACTTCTACACCGGCCTGATCTACCGCGCCATGGGCTTCCCGACCGAGATGTTCACGGTCCTCTTCGCCCTCGGCCGCCTCCCGGGCTGGATCGCCCAGTGGCACGAGATGATCAAGGAGCCGGGCTCCCGCATCGGCCGCCCGCGCCAGATCTACACGGGTGTCGTGGAGCGCGACTTCGTTCCCGTGGAGCAGCGGTAGCGCTCCGCTTGGGGTGCGTGGGGGTTGTCGGTCGGCTTGCGGGTTCGTTGGGGCTGGTCGCGCAGTTCCCCGCGCCCCTTCAGGGCCTGCGGCACCTTCAGGGCCTGCGGCACCTTCGGGGCGCTGCACCTCCGTAGGCAGAAAACAGAAGGCGCCCTGGCGGCGGTCCCCCCACGGGCCGACGTCCAGGGCGCCTTCCCATGTCCCGGTGCGGATTCCCCCCACGGGATCCGGCCGGGCGTCTGAGAGACCAGCGCCTGAATTCGCTGTCTTTCTTGTGCTGCCATTGAGCAGAACGAGCAGAACTCGTCGTACTCATGGGTCGATGCGGTCTGCCGGGACAGCGCACGCTCGGGAGGGCCGCTCAAAGCTTCCCGAAGTACGTGCCCCGGCAACGCAACTCTGAGGAAGTCCCCCAAGACATCCTCAGATGCCAGTAAGCGCCCCCCAAGACGCTGCCTGACATCGTCAACTTAGACCTTCGAACCCCTTCGATGGTTACGTTCACATCACTGTGATCTGCGTCTCTTGCATATGTCCGTTAGATGCGCAAGAGCCCTGATATGGCGGTCGGGACTCAAGCGTAAGGATGATGCGTGAGCCTTGTGAAGAGCTTATGTGAGCCGGGCGCCGGACTCCAGAGGGACCCAGTGGGGTTCTTACTACGAATTCACCGGAACGTCCGCAGCCGCAGGCTGTTCGACACCACGAACACCGACGAGAACGCCATCGCGGCCCCCGCGATCATCGGGTTCAACAACCCCGCCGCGGCCAGCGGCAGCGCGGCGACGTTGTACCCGAAGGCCCACACGAGGTTGCCCTTGATCGTGCCCAGCGTCCGCCGCGACAGCCGGATCGCGTCCGCCGCCACCCGTAGATCACCCCGCACCAGCGTCAGATCGCTCGCTTCGATCGCCGCGTCCGTCCCCGTCCCCATGGCGAGACCCAGATCGGCGGTGGCAAGCGCGGCCGCGTCGTTGACGCCGTCGCCGACCATGGCCACGCACCGCCCTTCGCGCCGCAGCCGCCGTACCGCCTCGACCTTCTCCTCGGGCAGGACCTCCGCGATCACCTGATCGGCATCGATGCCGACCGCGTCGGCCACCGCCTCGGCGACCGCCCGGTTGTCCCCGGTCAGCAGCACCGGGGTCAGCCCCAGCGCCCGCAGTTCGCGCACTGCCTCGGCGCTGGTCTCCTTCACCGCGTCCGCGACGGCGATCACGCCCCGCGCGGTTCCGTCCCAGCCGACCACGACGGCCGTACGACCGCCCCTCTCGGCCTCTTCCCTGGCGCGGGCCAGCTCGGTGGGCAGCGTGTCGAAAAGGCGCCCCACGGCCACGTCACGGCCCTCCACGCGTGCGCGTACGCCCCGCCCGGGCACGTTCTCGAAGTCCTCGACCTCCGGCAGGCTCCCGACCCTCCCCCAGCCTTCGGCCGGGGGGACCCCCATCTCGCTTCGCTCCTGCGCGCCCGCGGCGACGGCCCGCGCGACCGGGTGCTCCGAGGCGTGCTCCACGGCGCCCGCGAGCCGCAGCACCTCCTCCTCGTCGGTGCCCTCCGCGACGTACACCTTCTGAAGGGTCATCCGGCCCGTGGTCACCGTGCCGGTCTTGTCCAGGACGACGGTGTCGACCCGGCGCGTGGACTCCAGCACCTCGGGCCCCTTGATGAGGATGCCGAGCTGCGCTCCGCGTCCCGTGCCGACCATGAGGGCCGTCGGCGTGGCCAGGCCCAGCGCGCACGGACAGGCGATGATCAGCACCGCGACGGCCGCGGTGAACGCGGCGACCGTGTCGTCGGTGACGGCGAGCCACGCCCCGAAAGTGGCGACCGCGAGGAGGACGACCGCCGGCACGAAGACCGAGGAGATCCGGTCGGCGAGCCGCTGCACCTCGGCCTTGCCGTTCTGTGCGTCCTCCACCAGCTTCGCCATCCGCGCGAGCTGTGTGTCGGCGCCGACCCGGGTCGCCTCGACTACCAGCCGGCCCCCGGCGTTGACGGTCGCGCCGGTCACCGCGTCCCCGACGGTCACGTCCACCGGCACCGACTCACCGGTCAGCAGGGCGGCGTCCACCGCCGAGGCGCCCTCGACGACGGTGCCGTCGGTGGCGATCTTCTCGCCCGGCCGTACGACGAACCGGTCGCCGACGGCCAGCCGGTCCACCGGGACACGGACCTCACGGCCGTCTCTCAGCACCGCCACGTCCTTCGCGCCCAGCTCCATCAGCGCCCGCAGCGCGGCTCCCGCGCGGCGCTTGGCCCGCGCTTCCAGATACCGGCCGAGGAGGAGGAAGGTGACGACCCCGGAGGCCACTTCGAGGTAGATCTGCGAGGCGCCGTCCACGCGCGAGACCGTGAACTCGAAGTCGTCGCGCATGCCGCTCATGCCCGCGTCGCCGAGGAACAGCGCCCACAGCGACCAGCCGTACGCCGCCAGCGTGCCCATCGAGATCAGCGTGTCCATGGTCGCCGCGCCGTGCCGGGCATGGGTGAACGCGGCCCGGTGGAAGGGCAGCCCGCCCCAGACGACGACCGGCGAGGCGAGGGTGAGCGCGAGCCACTGCCAGTTGTCGAACTGGAGGGCCGGGATCATCGACAGCAGGATGACGGGTCCGGCGAGCAGGGCGGAGACGGTGAAGCGGTGCCGGTAGGAGGCCAGTTCGGGGTCTTCCGGAGCCTCCTGCGGCTGCCGCGGCTCGGGCTGTGGGGGAGTCGGTTCCTCGGCTGTGTACCCCGTCTTCTCCACCGTGGCGATCAGGTCGGCGACCTGGATGCCCGCGGGACAGCTGACCCTCGCCTTCTCCGTCGCGTAGTTCACCGTGGCGGTGACGCCGTCCATGCGGTTGAGCTTCTTCTCGACGCGGGCGGCGCAGGACGCGCAGGTCATTCCGCCGATGAGCAGCTCGACTTCGGCCGCCCCGGCTATCGGAGGTTGGTCGGTGGTGCGGGGCATTTCAGGCTCAGATCTTGGCGATCAGTTCGAAGCCCGCCTCGTCCACGGCCGCGCGTACGGCCTCCTCGTCCAGCGCGGCCGCGGAGACGACGGTGACCTCGCCGGTGGAGGCGACGGCCTTCACCGAGCTGACACCGGGGAGGTCGGAGATCTCACCGGAGACGGCTCCCTCGCAGTGCCCGCAGCTCATGCCGCTCACCTTGTAGACGGCGGTGACGGATCCCGGGGTGTCGGTCTGCGCGGTCATGTCGTTCTCCTCGTCGAGGCATGTGGGGTTGACGGGACCCGCGGGGTCCCTCCACTGCCACGGTATACCCCTACGGGGTATTTCTCCAAGAGGAGTCGGTCGCCACCAGCGGTACGAGGTAGCGGGTCAGGGCGTGCTTGAGCTCCTGGACGTAGGCGTCACGCTCGGCGCCCTCGTGGGCCAGGATCAGCTCCAGGCCCGCCTTGTACAGGCCCAGGCACATGTGGGCGGTCCGGGTGAGGTCGGCCGGGGCGGCGTCGGGCAGGAACGAGGAGAGCAGGCCCTCGATCCGGGACAGCAGGGTCGCGTGCAGGGCGTCGTGCTCCTCGGCGATGCGGCCGGGGATGTCGGGGCCGTGCATCAGGGCGAAGAACGCCGGGTGCTCGCAGTTGAAGGCGATGAACCGGTCGACGGCCGCGCCGACGGCCTCCTCCAGCGGGGTCGTGGGGTCGACCGGGGCGAGTGCCTCGCCGAACGTCTCACGCATCTCGCGCATGAGCCGCTCGCCCAGCTCGATCGCGATGGCTTCCTTGTTCGGGAAGAACTGGTACAGCGTGCCCGGTGAGACGCCTGCCTCGCGGGCGATGGCGTTGGTGCTGGCAGCCGTGTAGCCGGAGGCGGTGAAGACGGCGGCCGCCGCCTCGAGCAGCTGGGCGATACGGCGCTCACCGCGGGCCTGGCGGCGGCGCGGCTGCTCCTTCTCCTGGTTGGCGGACACGCGTTATCCCCAGTTCTCCGAACGCGATTGACAAACGCGAGCGACCGCTCGCATTCTTGAGAAACGCGAGCGATGTCTCGTGTTTGCCACTCTATGGCAGTGACAGCTCCATGCTGCCTGGTTGTGAACGGCACGGATCGCACAGCACCGACCGCACAGCACGGATCAGGGTGAGGGGACACCGCACAATGACCGAAGTCAACAAGCCACCCGGTGACGGAGGGTCACCCCGCCTCGGAGGCTGGACCCGCTTCGTGACGGCCCGGCCGCGGCTGTCGCTGCTCGTGGCTCTGGTGATCACCGCGCTCGCCGTGCTGGCCGGCAGCGGCGTCGCCGACCGGCTGGGCAGCGGCGGCTGGGAGGACCCGGAGGCCGAGTCGACGTACGCGACCAGGGCTCTGGAGCGCGAGTTCCCCGCCTCCCAGCCCAACCTCCTGCTCCTCGTGGACGCGGGCGAGGCCACCGTGGACGACCCCGCGGTCGCCGCCGAGGCCCGGCGCATCACCGCGCGCCTGGCCGCGGAGAAGGGCGTCACCGGGGTCGGCTCCTACTGGCAGGCGGACGCCTCGGCGGCTCCCGCCCTGCGTGCCGAGGACGGCCATGAGGCGCTGATCGCCGCCCGCATCACCGGCGAGGAGAAACAGGCGGGGGAGACCCTGGACCGCATCGCACCCGAGTTCCGGGGCACGCACGGCCCGGTGGAGGTGAGCGTCGGCGGTCCGGTCGCGGTGCGGCACGAGATGCAGACGACCATCCAGGAGGACCTGGTCCGCGCCGAGGTGATCGCCCTGCCGGTCACCCTGGTGCTGCTGGTGATGGTCTTCGGCAGCGCGGTCGCCGCCCTGCTGCCGCTGGGCATCGGCATCGTCGCCATCCTCGGCACGAACGCGGTGCTGCGCGGCCTGACCGAGGTCACCGACGTGTCGGTCTTCGCGATGAACCTCACCACGGCCCTCGGCCTGGGCCTCGCCGTCGACTACGCCCTGTTCATCGTCCGCCGCTTCCGCGAGGAACTCGCCACCGGCGCCGACCCGCTCCCAGCCGTCGGCACGACCCTGCGCACGGCCGGCCGCACCGTCCTCTTCTCCGCCCTCACGGTCGCGGTGTCCCTCGCGGCGATGCTGCTCTTCCCGCAGTACTTCCTGCGGTCCTTCGCCTACGCCGGGATCGCGGTGGTGCTGCTGGCCGCCGCGGCCGCGCTGATCCTGCTCCCGGCGGCACTGGTCCTGCTCGGCCACCGGGTCAACGCCCTGGACCTGCGCCGCCTGTTCCGGCGCGGGCAGCCGAAGTATCCCGCCTCGACGGCCGGTGCGACGCAGGGCAGGGCCTGGACCCGCACCGCGAACCTCGTCATGCGCCGCGCCCCCTTCTTCGCTCTGGGCACCACCGCCGTCCTGGTCCTGCTCGGACTGCCCTTCCTGGGCGTGAAGTTCGGCACCGCCGACGACCGCCAGCTGCCGGCGAGCGCCGAGTCCCACGTCGTACAGCAGCACATCCGCGACGGCTTCCCGGGCAGCCCCGGGGGCGGCCTTGAGGTGCTCGCCGAGGGCCGTGCGACGCCGGCGCAGTACGCCGCGTACAAGGAGCGGATCGCCGCGCTCCCGGAAGTGCTGCGGGTCGACGGACCCCTGGTGAAGGGCGAGTCGGCGTACTTCACGGTGCTGCCCAAGGGCGAAGCGGTCGACGACCCGGCCCAGCGTCTGGTCGACGAACTGCGCGCCACCCAGGCCCCGTTCGACACCAGGGTGACCGGCGCGGCAGCCGTCCTGGTCGACTCCAAGGACGCGATAGCCGAACGCCTGCCGCTCGCGGCCGCCTTCATCGCGACCGTCACCCTGCTGCTGGTGTTCCTGCTGACCGGCAGTGTGCTGATCCCGATCCAGGCGGTGGTGCTCAACGCGCTCAGCCTGACGGCGATGTTCGGCGCGGTGGTCTGGGTCTTCCAGGACGGCCATCTGTCCGGCCTGCTCGGCTTCACCAGCCCCGGCTCGATCGAGACGACCCTCCCGGTGCTGATGTTCTGCGTCGCCTTCGGCCTGTCGATGGACTACGGCGTGTTCCTGCTGTCCCGCATCAAAGAGGAGTACGACACGACCGGCGACCACGACCAGGCGGTCCGGCACGGCCTTCAGCGCACGGGCGGACTGATCACCGCGGCCGCCGTCATCCTCGCGGTGGTGATGGTCGCGATAGGCACTTCCCGGGTCACCAACACCAAGATGCTCGGCCTCGGGATCGCCCTGGCGGTGCTGATGGACGCGATGGTCGTCCGCAGCCTCCTGGTCCCGGCGGTCATGCGCCTGACGGGGCGGGCGACCTGGTGGGCGCCGGGGCCGTTGCGGCGATTCCACACCCGCTTCGGTTTCAGCGAGGGCGAGTCGACGGCGCCCCCGACAACCGAGCCGGCCCGGGAACGGGACAAGGTGAGCACACCGGGCTGACTTCGCCGGCGGAACCTCGGGGGGCCCCGCGCCCCAAGGGGCGCGGGGTTGTATCGATATGCGGCTCCGCCGCGTGGGCGCGACCAGCCACGATGTTCTCGCAGACAATCGACGACACAACGCGGCTGATCCCGCGAAGCGTGTCGGCGGAAAGGAGACCCAGGGATGCGGGCAGTGGTGTTCGAGCAGTTCGGGGAGCAGGCCGAGGTACGTGACGTGCCCGACCCGCACCCCGCCCCCCACGGAGTGACCGTCCGCGTCGAGGCCACCGGCCTCTGCCGCAGCGACTGGCACGGCTGGCAGGGCCACGACCCGGACATCACGCTCCCTCACGTGCCCGGCCATGAACTCGCCGGTGTGGTCGAGGCAGCCGGCGCCGGCGTGAGCAACTGGCGCCCCGGCGACCGGGTCACCGTGCCCTTCGTGTGCGCCTGCGGCAGCTGCGCCGCGTGTGCGGCGGGCGACCAGCAGGTGTGTGAGCGCCAGACCCAGCCAGGCTTCACCCACTGGGGCTCCTTCGCCCAGTACGTGGCGCTGGACCACGCCGACGTCAACCTCGTCGCCGTCCCCGAGGAGATGTCCTTCGCGACGGCGGCGTCGCTGGGCTGCCGGTTCGCCACCGCGTTCCGGGCCGTCGTGCAGCAGGGCCGGGTGGCGGCGGGGGAGTGGGTCGCCGTGCACGGCTGCGGCGGGGTCGGCCTGTCGGCGGTGATGATCGCGGCGGCCTCGGGCGCGCGGGTCGTCGCGGTGGACGTCTCACCGCAGGCCCTGGAGCTGGCGCGGAAGTTCGGGGCGACGGAGTGCGTGGACGCGTCGAGCACCCCCGACACAGCCGCCGCCGTCCTCGCCCTGACCGGCGGCGGCGCCCACCTCTCCCTGGACGCCCTCGGCTCGCCCACCACCTGCGCCGCCTCCGTCAACGGCCTGCGCCGCCGGGGCCGGCACATCCAGGTGGGCCTGCTGCCGTCGACGTCCGGCACGACACCGGTCCCCATGGCCCGCGCCATCGCCCTGGAACTCGAACTGCTGGGCAGCCACGGCATGGCGGCACATACCTACCCGCCCATGCTGGAGCTGGTCCGGGCGGGTGTGCTGCGGCCGGATCTGCTGGTGACGTCGACGATCGGGCTGGACGCGGTGCCGGCCGCGCTGACGGCGCTCGGGACGGCGCCGGGGGCGGGGGTGACCGTCATCGAGCCGTGGAGTTGAGGGCGGCCCACTCGTGGTCGAGGACGGCCATGAGCACCTCGTCCAGCCACTCCCCGTTCCTCGTCTGCGCTTCCCGGCGGATCCCCTCCGTCACGAACCCGACCTTCTCGTAGACGCGCAGGGCCCGGTGGTTGTGGCGGTAGGCCCCCAACTCGATCCGGTGCAGCCCGAGTTGTTCGAAGCCGTACCCGACGATGAGCCGGGTGGCCTCGGTGCCGATGCCGCGGTCGCGGCCACGCGGGCCGATCAGTGTGCGGAAGGTGCAGCTGCGGGCATGCGGATCCCACTCGTACAGGACGACCTCGCCCACGAGTTCGCCGGTGGCGCGGTCGGTGACGGCGAGATCGAGACGGTCGGGCCGGTCGGACAGCGAGCCGTACCAGGAGCGCACCCGCTCCGGAGTGAGTTCGTTGTTCGGGGAGAAGGTGAAGCGTTCGACCTCGGGGTCCTCGATGATCTCCCACATGATGTCGGCGTCGGCCCCGGTGAACGGCCGGAGCACGGCCTTGTCGCCGGTGAGCGTGGGTTTGACGGAGAAGCTGCGCATGCGAGGACTGTGCCCCACTGGCCGGATGGGGCACAGCTGGTTTTCCGCAAGGCCGGGGAGGTCAGTCCACCCTTCGGCCCCGGTTGCCCGGGCGGGACTCCACCCAGGCCCGCACGGTGTCCGGGTACCAGAAGGGCTTGCCGCCCTCCACATGGTCCGGCGGCGGCAACAACCCGTGCTTGCGGTACGACCGCACGGTGTCCGGCTGCACCTTGATGTGCGCGGCGATCTCCTTGTAGGACCAGAGAGTTCGGTCGGTCATCGGTTGCACCTCCCTGCGCGCGCCGCGGCGGCGACCCTGGGGCGGTCGTCGGGGGTACCGTGCGCTGCGCTGGCGATCACAAAGCCTGTGTCCGGTCAACGACACAGAGTGAGCCCGGGCGGGCCCTGTGGAGGGGACGTGACGCGAGCCCCGCGAACATGCGACATGCGTGACAGAAGAGCCGCCTTTGTGACACGGGCGCCACAAAGGCACACGCGGGCCGCAGCTCCCTAAGGGGCGCGGGGCTGTATTGATATGCGGCTCCGCCGCGTGGGCGCGACAAGCCACGAACCAACCCGCACCCGCCCCCGAACGGCACCCGCCACCCCCTTGGGCGCCCGGCGTTCCCCGTAGGGTGTTGGTTCGAATGTCTGGACAAAACATTGACAGGCCTCCCCCAGCAGGGCTACAAAACCCTGGAGGGCCGACCCGCCAAGTCGGCACCGCAGTCGCGACAAGGGAGACCGAGGGACACCGATGGCGTACGACCTGATCACCATGGGCCGGATCGGCGTGGACCTCTACCCGCTGGAGACCGGCGTCCCGCTGCCGCAGGTCACGTCCTTCGGCAAGTTCCTCGGCGGTTCGGCGACGAACGTCGCGGTGGCCGCCGCCCGTCTGGGACGGCGGACCGCGGTGATCACCCGCACCGGCGACGACCCCTTCGGTACCTACCTCCACGAGGCTCTCCAGGGCTTCGGCGTGGACGACCGCTGGGTCACCCCGGTCCCCGGCCTGCCCACCCCGGTCACCTTCTGCGAGGTCTTCCCGCCGGACGACTTCCCGCTGTACTTCTACCGGCAGCCCAAGGCCCCGGACCTGGAGATCGACGCCCACGAGCTCGACCTCGACGCCGTCCGCGACGCCCGTATCTTCTGGATCACCGGCACCGGCCTGAGCGAGGAGCCCAGCCGTACGGCGACGCTCGCGGCGCTCGCGCACCGCGCCAAGTCCGGTACGACGGTCTTCGACCTCGACTGGCGACCCATGTTCTGGAGCGACCCCGACGTGGCCCGCCCCTTCTACGCCGAAGCGCTCAAGCACACCACCGTCGCCGTCGGCAACCTCGACGAGGTGGAGGTCGCCACCGGCGTTCGCGAGCCGCATGCCGCCGCCCGAGCGCTCCTCGACGCCGGTGTCGAGATCGCGGTCGTCAAGCAGGGCCCCAAGGGCGTCCTCGCCGTCAACAGCCAGGGCGACCAGGCCGAGGTCCCGCCGCTGCCCGTGAACGTCCTCAACGGCCTCGGCGCCGGTGACGCCTTCGGCGGCTCCCTCTGCCACGGGCTGCTCGAAGGCTGGAACCTGGAGAAGATCATGCGGCACGCCAACGCCGCCGGAGCCATCGTCGCCTCCCGTCTGGAGTGCTCCTCCGCGATGCCGACACCGGACGAGATCGAGGCCGCCATCGCCGCAGGGGCCGTCAAGTGACCGTCGACCTCGCGGAACTCGTCCGCACCCGCACCCGGCACCCCGAGGCGATAGCGGAAGCCGCCGCCCGGCGCGTACGCAGGCCCCTCCTCGGGGCCGGCGGCCGGCTGATGATCGTCGCCGCCGACCACCCCGCCCGCGGCGCGCTCGGCGTCGGCGGCCGCGGCCTGGCCATGGCCAACCGTGCCGACCTGCTGGAACGCCTCTGCCTCGCGCTGTCCCGCCCCGGCGTCGACGGCGTCCTCGCCACCGCCGACATCCTCGACGACCTGCTGCTGCTCGGCGCGCTCGACGACAAGGTCGTCATGGGCTCGATGAACCGCGGCGGCCTCCAGGGCGCCAGCTTCGAGCTCGACGACCGATTCACCGGCCACCGCGCCGAGGACATCGAGCGCCTCCGCTTCGACGCCGGCAAGCTGCTCCTGCGCGTCGACTACGACGACCCGGGCTCCCTCACCACCCTGGAGTCCACCGCCCGTGCCGTCGACGACATGGCAGCGCGCCGGCTCCCGGTCTTCGTCGAGCCGTTCCTCAGCCGCCGCACCCCCGAGGGCAAGGTCGTCAACGACCTCTCCGCCGAGGCCGTCACCAAGTCCATCGCCATCGCCTCCGGCCTGGGCGGCACCTCCGCCTACACCTGGCTGAAACTGCCGGTCACCGAGAACCCCGACGACATGGCCGAGGTCATGGCGACCTCCACGCTGCCCGCCGTCCTGCTCGGCGGAGAGGTCGGAGACGACCAGGACGGGGCATACGAGAAGTGGCGGGGCGCCCTCCAACTGCCCACCGTGCAGGGCCTGGTGGTGGGCCGTTCGCTGCTCTACCCGGCCGACGGGGACGTTGCCGCCGCGGTGGACACTGCCGTAGGACTGCTGTGAGGTCCTCATGACCACGAGCCGTACGTTCCACCCCCAGAACGCCTCCGGCGCGGGTAGCCGCTTTGCTTTGGCAGGAGCGAAGTGCGAGCGAAGACTCCCCGCCCGCTACGGCCCCGCGCCGGAGGTCCCCGACCCGGTTCGTCGAGTCGAACGGGGCCGCTGAGCCGTACGCAAGTGGCGGATCTGCTTCCATCCGGACCACACGGAGGTAACCGATGACCTCAACGTCGAGGCTCACGGTCGCACAGGCGCTCGTCCGTTTCCTGTCCGCCCAGTTCACCGAGCGCGACGGCGTACGGCACCGTCTGATCGGCGCCACGTGGGGCATCTTCGGCCACGGGAACGTCGCGGGGATCGGCCAGGCACTCGTCGAGTACGGCACTGTGCCCAGTGGGGGGACACCCCCCACATCCCCCGCCATGCCGTACCACCAGGGCCGCAACGAGCAGGCGATGGTGCACGCGGCCGTCGGTTATGCCAGGCAGTCGGGCCGCCTCTCCACCCACGCGGTGACCACCTCCATCGGCCCCGGGGCGACCAACCTCGTCACCGGCGCCGCGCTCGCGACCGTCAACCACCTCCCGGTCCTGCTCCTCCCCGGCGACGTCTTCGCCGCCCGCCCCGCCGACCCGGTCCTCCAGCAGCTCGAAGTGCCGTACGCCGGCGATGTGTCGGTCAACGACTGTCTGCGGCCGGTCTCGAAGTACTTCGACCGGATCACCCGCCCGGAAGCCCTGATCCCCTCCGCCCTGAACGCCATACGGGTCCTCACGGACCCCGTCGAGACCGGCGCGGTCACGCTCGCGCTGCCCCAGGACGTACAGGCCGAGGCCTACGACTGGCCCGACGAGCTCTTCGCCGAGCGCATCTGGGCCGTCCGCCGCCCGGGCGCCGACCCGACCGAACTCGCCGAGGCCGTCAGGGCGATCAGGTCCGCCCGCAGGCCCCTGGTCATCGCGGGCGGCGGCGTCCACCACAGCCGCGCCGAGGAGGCACTCGCCGAGTTCGCGGAGGTCACCCGCATCCCCGTCGCCTCCACCCAGGCCGGCAAGGGCTCCCTGCGCCACGACCATCCCCAGGACGTCGGGGGAGTGGGCCACACCGGCACCGCCACCGCCGACGAACTCGCCCGCACCGCCGACCTGGTGATCGGCGTCGGCACGAGGTACACCGACTTCACCACCGCCTCCGGCACCCTCTTCGCCGCCGACGGCGTCCGCTTCCTCAACCTCAACATCGCGCCCCACGACGGCCACAAGCTCGCAGGGATGCCCCTGATCGCGGACGCCCGCAGCGGGCTCCAGGAGCTGACCGCGGCTCTGGACATGCACGCGTACCGCGTCGCCGCCTCTTACGTCACCGAGTACGCCGAGGACAAGGAGCGCTGGGAGCAGCGCGTCGACGCCTGCTACGAGGCCGACGAGCCGGACGTACGACCGACGCAGCCGCAGGTGCTGGGCGTGCTGGACGGGATCGTCGACGAGACGGACGTGATCATCAACGCGGCCGGCTCCCTCCCTGGCGACCTGCACAAACTCTGGCGGACGCGCTCGCGCGACCAGTACCACCTGGAGTACGGCTACTCCTGCATGGGCTACGAGATCCCGGCCGCGATCGGCGTGAAGCTGGCGGCCCCGGACCGGCCCGTGTGGGCGCTGGTCGGCGACGGCACCTATCTGATGATGCCGACGGAGATCGTGACCGCCGTGCAGGAGGGGATCGCGATCAAGGTGTTGCTCGTGCAGAACCACGGGTACGCGTCCATCGGCGGACTGTCGGAGGAGACCGGCGCCGAACGCTTCGGCACGGCGTACCGCCACCGCGCGGAGGACGGCACCTTCACGGGCGCCCCGCTCCCCGTCGACCTGGCCGCCAACGCCGCCAGCCTGGGTATGCGGGTGCTGCGCGCGAAGACCGTGAGCGACCTGCGCGAGGCGCTCGCCGAGGCCCGTACGGCCGACACTCCCACTTGTGTCTACGTCGAGACCCAAACGGCAGACACAGTGTCGGGCGCGCCGCCCGCGCAGGCCTGGTGGGATGTTCCCGTGGCCGAGACCGCGACCCGAGCGTCGGCGGTCAAGGCCCGTGAGCTGTACGAACGGCACGTCTCCACTCGGCGCCGCCACCTGTGAAGGAGTTACTGGGCATGACGAAGATCGTCAACCACTGGATCGGCGGCAAGACCGCCGAAGGCGTGTCGGGCACGTTCGGGCCGGTCACCGACCCGGCCACCGGCGCGGTCACCACGAAGGTCGCGTTCGCCTCGGTCGACGAGGTGGACGCAGCGGTCGCGGCCGCCAAGGAGGCGTACCTGACCTGGGGCCAGTCGTCGCTGGCCCAGCGCACCTCGATCCTGTTCAAGTTCCGGGCGCTGCTGGACGCCAACCGGGACGCGATCGCCGAGCTGATCACCGCCGAGCACGGCAAGGTGCACTCCGACGCCCTCGGCGAGGTCGCGCGGGGCCTGGAGATCGTCGACCTGGCGTGCGGCATCAGCGTGCAGCTGAAGGGCGAGCTGTCGACGCAGGTCGCCAGTCGGGTGGACGTCTCGTCGATCCGCCAGCCCCTCGGCGTCGTCGCGGGCATCACGCCGTTCAACTTCCCGGCGATGGTGCCGATGTGGATGTTCCCGATGGCCATCGCGTGCGGGAACACCTTCGTGCTCAAGCCGAGCGAGAAGGACCCGTCGGCCTCGATCAAGATCGCCGAGCTGCTGTCGGAGGCCGGTCTGCCGGACGGCGTGTTCAACGTCGTCCACGGCGACAAGGTGGCCGTCGACCGCCTCCTGGAGCACCCCGACGTCAAGGCCGTGTCGTTCGTCGGCTCGACCCCGATCGCCCGCTACATCCACACCACCGCCTCCGCCAACCACAAGCGCGTCCAGGCGCTCGGCGGCGCCAAGAACCACATGCTGGTCCTGCCCGACGCCGACCTCGACGCGGCCGCCGACGCCGCCGTGTCGGCCGCCTACGGCTCCGCGGGCGAGCGCTGCATGGCCATCTCCGCGGTCGTCGCGGTCGGCTCGATCGGCGACGAACTGGTGGAGAAGATCCGCGAGCGCGCCGAGAAGATCAAGATCGGCCCCGGCAACGACCCGACCTCGGAGATGGGCCCGCTCATCACCGCCGTCCACCGCGACAAGGTGGCCTCCTACGTCTCCGGCGCGGCGGCCGAGGGCTGCGAGGTGGTCCTCGACGGCACCGGCTACACGGTCGACGGCTTCGAGGACGGCCACTGGATCGGCATCTCGCTGCTCGACAAGGTGCCCACGTCCGCGAAGGCGTACCAGGACGAGATCTTCGGCCCGGTGCTGTGCGTGCTGCGCGCCGAGACGTACGAGGACGGCGTGGCGCTGATCAACAGCTCGCCGTTCGGCAACGGCACCGCGATCTTCACCCGGGACGGCGGCGCCGCCCGCCGCTTCCAGCTGGAGATCGAGGCCGGCATGGTCGGCGTGAACGTCCCGATCCCGGTCCCCGTCGGCTACCACAGCTTCGGCGGCTGGAAGGACTCGCTCTTCGGCGACCACCACATCTACGGCAACGACGGCACGCACTTCTACACCCGCGGCAAGGTCGTCACCACCCGCTGGCCCGACCCGGCGGACGCCCCGTCCGGCGTCGACCTCGGCTTCCCGCGCAACCACTGACAACGGGACGGGCCCGCTGGCGGCGGGCCCGTCCGTGTGGTGACCGGGAGGTGTCGGCGGATTGCGCGATCCACCGGACCTCCTCCAGCTGGGACTTTCCGCCCTCAGCCGATGCCGAGGCCGCTGAGGAGGCCGCCGAGGAGGCCGGTGACGGAGCTGAGCAGGTCGCCGACGGCGCCGAGGACAGAGACAAGTTCCATGTGATTCTCCCGTTGTGCGTGGGGGTGGGGGTTCCGCATGCGACCGGGACGGTCTTGATCAGACGATCATGGGGTCACCCCCGCGGCAACCGATCAAGGCCGGACGGGGAACCTACCGTCCCGCCGGTGATCAGGTGGGTACCACGAACGCAGTACCTCTCCGAGCCCCCGTACGCCTGGGGGAGGTCGAGTAGTTCGGTCTCCGGTCGATAACTCGCCGACAGGTTCGCCCCGTACCGTTGAACCATGGATCTTCGACTGCCCGCGCTGCGAGGGCGTGCCCGGAGGCCGCGACGGTGGATCGCCGCCGCGGCCTCCGTCGTCGTACTCGCGGGTGCCGGGACATGGACGGCCGTCGCCGGCGAGGACGAGCCGCGGGTGCAGAGCACCGAACGGGTCATGAACATGGGCGACGGGGTGCGCATCGACACCTCGTTCTTCACCTCGGGCCCCTCGGGACGCCGGCCGGCCGTCCTGTTGGGGCACGGCTTCGGCGGCAGCAAGAACGACGTACGCGAGCAGGCCGAGGACCTCGCCCGGGACGGCTACGCCGTGCTGACCTGGTCGGCCCGCGGCTTCGGGAAGTCGACCGGCAAGGTCGGGCTGAACGACCCGAAGGGCGAGGTCGCCGACGTCTCCAGGCTGCTCGACTGGCTGGCGAAGCAGCCCCAGGTCGAACTCGACAAGGCCGGCGACCCGCGCGTGGGCATGGCGGGCGCCTCCTACGGCGGCGCGATCTCCCTGCTGGCCGCCGGTCACGACGACCGGGTGGATGCCATCGCCCCGGCGATCACGTACTGGAACCTCTCGGACGCGCTGTTCCCGAACGGCGTCTTCAAGAAGCTCTGGGCGGGCATCTTCGTCAACTCGGCCGGCGGCTGCGACAAGTTCGAGACGCGGATCTGCGAGATGTACGAGCGGGTCGCGGAGTCCGGCACCCCGGACGCGCGGGCCGAGCGGATGCTTCAGGAACGCTCGCCGTCCGCCGTCGGCGACCGCATCAAGGTGCCCACCCTGCTGATGCAGGGCCAGACCGACTCCCTCTTCCCGCTGGACCAGGCCGACGCCGCGGCGAAGGCGATCCGCGCGGGCGGCGCCCCCGTGGACGTCGACTGGATCGCGGGCGGCCACGACGGCGGCGACATGGAGACGGGCCGGGTCCAGGAGCGGGTGCGGACCTGGTTCGACCGCTACCTCAAGGACGACAAGGGCGTCGACACCGGCCCCGCCTTCCGCGTCACCCGCACCCTCGGCACCGGCAGCGCAGACGGCGAGACCCGGCTGAGCGGCGTGAGCGCCGACAAGTACCCCGGCCTGGAGGGCGACCGGCGCTCGATCGCCCTCACCGGGCGGGAGCAGAGCTTCCAGAACCCGGCCGGCGCCAACCCGCCCGCCGTATCCGCCCTGCCCGGGCTCGGCAGCGCCGGCGGCCTGTCCCAGCTGTCCTCGCTCGGCATCGGCGTGTCCCTCGACTTCCCGGGCCAGTTCGCCGCGTTCGAGTCGGCGCCCGTCCGCGAGGACCTCCAGATCACCGGGTCGCCGACGGCCACCGTCCATGTGAAGTCCACCAGCGACGACGCCGTGCTCTTCGCCAAGCTGTACGACGTCGGCCCGGGCGGTCAGGGCAGCCAGGTGCTGCCCTCGCAGCTGGTCGAGCCCCTCAAGGTCGAGGGCGCGAAGGCCGGCAAGGACGTCACCCTCACCCTCCCGGCGATCGACCACGAGATCGACGACGGCCACCGCCTGCGGCTGGTCCTCGCCTCCACCGACCTCGGCTACGCCTCCCCGACGGCCCCGGCGACGTACACCGTCTCCCTCAAGGGCGACCTGTCGGTGCCGACGGCGCTCGGTGACACGAACGGGCCGACAGGGCTGCCCGCCTGGGTGTGGTGGCTGCCGCTGGCCGGCGGAGTGATCGCGCTGGCCCTGCTGGCGACCGGACGGCGCCGCACCGCGGCACCCGCCGCGCCCGACCCCGCGCTGGCCGAAGTGCCGCTCCAGATCACGGACTTGAGCAAGCGCTACGCGAAGTCCGCCGACCGGTACGCGGTCAAGGACCTGTCCTTCCGGGTGGAGAAGGGCCAGGTGCTCGGCCTGCTCGGCCCGAACGGCGCGGGCAAGACGACGACCCTGCGCATGCTGATGGGCCTGATCAAGCCGGACGGCGGCGAGATCCGCGTCTTCGGCCACGCCATCGCCCCCGGCGCCCCCGTGCTCTCCCGCGTCGGTGCCTTCGTCGAGGGCGCGGGCTTCCTGCCGCATCTGTCCGGCCGCGCGAACCTGGAGCTGTACTGGCAGGCCACCGGCCGACCGCCCACGGACGCCCACCTCGACGAGGCCCTGGAGATCGCGGGACTCGGCGACGCACTCGCGCGAGCCGTGCGCACCTACTCCCAGGGCATGCGCCAGCGCCTCGCCATCGCCCAGGCCATGCTCGGCCTGCCGGACCTGCTGATACTCGACGAGCCGACGAACGGACTCGACCCGCCCCAGATCCGCGAGATGCGCGAGGTCATGATCCGCTATGCGGCCGCCGGGCGCACGGTCATCGTCTCCAGCCACCTCCTGTCCGAGGTCGAACAGTCCTGCACCCACCTCGTGGTGATGGACCACGGCCGACTCGTCCAGGCGGGCCCGGTCGGGGAGATCGTCGGCTCGGGCGACACGCTGCTCGTGGGCACGACCGAGCCCGTGAACGAGCCCCTCGTCGAGAAGCTCGCCGCCCTGCCGGGCGTGGCCTCGGCCGTGCGCGCCGACGGCGGCCTGGTCGTACGGCTCGACGCGTCCGGCAGCGCACGGCGTCTGGTCGCCGAACTCGTCCGGCTGGAAGTCCCCGTCGAGTCGGTCGGCCCGCACCGCCGTCTCGAAGACGCCTTCCTCACCCTGATCGGAGACTCCGCATGAGCAGCACGCTGACCGACCGCGCGGAGGTCGCCGACGGCTACCGCGCGGGCCGCACGCTGCCGATCCGGGTCGAGCTGGTCCGGCAGCTGAAGCGGCGCCGCACCCTGGTCATGGGCGGCATCCTGTTCGCCCTGCCGTTCGTCCTGCTGATCGCCTTCCAGGTGGGCGGCGGCCCGGGCTCGGGCAACAACCAGGTCGGTCTGATGGACACGGCCACGCTGTCCGGGGCGAACTTCGCCGCCGTCAACCTGTTCGCCTCCGCCGGCTTCCTGCTCGTCGTCCCCGTCGCGCTGTTCTGCGGGGACACGGTCGCCTCGGAGGCGAGCTGGTCCTCCCTGCGCTATCTGCTGGCCGCGCCCGTCCCCCGGGCCCGCCTGCTGTGGTCCAAGCTCGTCGTCGGCCTGAGCCTCAGTCTGGCCGCGATGATCCTGCTCCCGCTGGTGGCCCTCGCGGTCGGCACGGCGGCCTACGGCTGGGGCCCGCTCCAGCTCCCCACCGGCGACTCGCTGGCCCCCGGAACCGCCGCCCAGCGCCTGCTGATCACGGTGGCGTACATCTTCATCTCCCAACTCGTCACCGCGGCCCTGGCGTTCTGGCTGTCCACGAGGACCGACGCACCGCTCGGCGCGGTCGGCGGCGCGGTCGGCCTGACCATCATCGGCAACGTCCTCGACGAGGTGACGGCCCTCGGCGACTGGCGCGACTTCCTGCCGGCCCACTGGCAGTACGCCTGGCTGGACGCCGTACGACCCCAGCTCGAATGGTCCGACATGATCCAGGGCACGTCCCTGTCGGTAACGTACGCCCTCGTGCTGTTCGCGCTGGCTTTCCGCGGTTTCGCCCGCAAGGACGTGGTGTCGTAGGTCAACGGAAGATCACCCACCGGTCTCGACGGCCCGCCACCGTGCCCTCTTCGAGACTCATCCGCAACGTTCCGTAGCGCACGTTCCGGCCCCCTGGCCCGTCACAGTCACAGAAGTCGACGTCAACGGACCAAGGGGGCACGGACGATGGAGCGGTACCGCACACGACGGCTGCACCGAGCACTGCTCGCACTCACCGCGGCGGGCGGCCTGCTGCTGACGGGATGCGGCGCGGGTGACAGCGGCGGCAGCGGGGACTCGGCGCAGGACAGCAAGGGAGGCGGCAAGGGCTTCCCCGCCCCCGCGTACAGCCAGGGAGACCAGCGCGAGGGAGAGGGCGAGGGCGAGGACTCCCGCGACTTCGCCCCCGAACCCGACTACCTCTCCACCTTCGCCCTGGACGTGGACACCGCCTCCTACGGTTACGCCCGCCGCACCCTCGCCGAGGGCCGGCTGCCCGACCCGTCGACGGTCCGCCCCGAGGAGTTCGTCAACAGCTTCCGCCAGGACTACGACCGTCCCGACGGCAACGGCTTCACGGTCACCGTCGACGGCGCCCGCACCGACCGCGAGGACTGGTCCCTGGTCCGCGTGGGCCTGGCCACCCGCCCCGCCTCCGACCCCGGCGAGCGACCGCCGGCCGCCCTCACCTTCGTCATCGACATCTCCGGCTCCATGGCCGAACCGGGCCGCCTGGACCTCGCGCAGGACTCCCTCGGACACATGACGGACCAACTGCGCGACGACGACTCGGTCGCCCTGGTCACCTTCAGCGACGAGGCCGAGACGGTCCTGCCGATGACCCGCCTCGACGGCAACCGCGACGAGATCCACGACGCCATCGACAGCCTGGAGCCCACCGACTCCACCAACCTCGGCGCGGGCATGGAGACCGGCTACGAGACAGCGGTCGAGGGCCTGCGCAAGGGCGCCACCAACCGGGTCGTCCTCGTCTCCGACGCCCTGGCCAACACGGGCGACACCGACGCCGACACCATCCTCGAACGCATCGCCTCCGAACGCCGCGAACACGGCATCACCCTCTTCGGCGTCGGCGTCGGCAGCGACTACGGCGACGCCCTGATGGAACGCCTGGCCGACAAGGGAGACGGCCACACGTCGTACGTCTCCACCGAGAGGGAAGCCCACAAGCTCTTCAGCCGCCAACTCCCGCAGAACATCGACCTGACCGCCCGCGACGCCAAGGCCCAGGTCGCCTTCGACCCCGAGACGGTCAAGGAGTTCCGGCTCATCGGCTACGACAACCGCCAGGTCGCCGACGACGACTTCCGCGACGACAGCGTCGACGGCGGCGAGATCGGCCCCGGCCACACCGTCACCGCCCTCTACGCCGTCCGCACCAGGCCCGGCACCGAAGGCCACCTCGCCACCGCGAGCGTCCGCTGGCTCGACCCGAAGACCCGCGCCCCGCACGAGAAGTCGGGCCAGCTGGAGACCGGCTCCCTGCACGACTCCCTGGACGACACGTCCGCGAGGTTCCAGGTCACGGCCACCGCCGCCTACTTCGCCGACGCCCTGCGCGACGGCGACTCCCGCTGGAGCTCCCTGCCCGCCGCCCCGTCCCTGCGGGACCTCGCGGACCACGCCGAGGACCTGGCGAAGGAGACGGAGGACGAGGAGGTACGGCAGCTGGCGGAGACCATCGGCCGGGCGGAGCGGCTGACGGACTGAGGCGGCGGTGCGACCGGTCGGCGCCTCAGGAGTCCGCGCAGACGGAGGGCAGCGCCCGTACGAGGCCCTCGACATGCAGCGCGTCCAGCTCATGGCCGTACGCCGACCGGACGGCGGCCAGCCCCAGCCGGGGTGTGCACGACGGTGACGTCCGCAGCCGCCGGGTGTCCTTCAGCGCGTCCAGCAACTCCGTGGTGATGCGGTCGAGTTGCGGGCGGACCTCCTTGACCAGGTCAGGACGCTCGGTGGGCCGCTCCTCGGGGTGCGTGTCCCAGCGTGCGTACAGCCCGCGCTGCACCAGCTTGTTGGCCTCGATCTGGTCCCGGAAGACGGCCTTCACCCCGTCAGGATCGAGACCGAGCCCCGACGCCCGTGCGGCGACGTCGTCCAGGATCTGCTGTTCGCGCACCGGGTCGTCGATCGGCTTGTCGGTGCCGTACTTGGCGGCGGCGACCTTGTCGGCGAGCAGCAGCCGCTCGGCGAACAGGTCGGTCAGCGGGGTGAGTCCGGGGGAGACGGAGGCCGCCCGAACGGAGGTGGCCGAGGCGTGTATCGCCGGCGGCGGCGCGGAGTGTGCTGCCGCGGTGGCGGGCGCGGCGCCGGTGAGGGACATGGCTGCGGTGGCGCAGACGGCGGCCAGGGCGGACCGGAGGCGTGGGGAGTGCACGGGGGTTCCTTCCGTGGGGGGGCGGTCGTACATCAACGTACAGAGGCGGACGACGCAGACGCGCCGTCCGATGCACCCGCCCGGACTTTGCGTGAACCGGGGGCATACACGGGCGAGATCGAGGCGTTGTGCGGGAGCTGAGCGCGTGCCGAAGGGCCATGCCACGATGGTGCGAGGAGGAAGGGGGAGCATGTCTGACACCAGGCCCGAAGAGGTGCTTGCCGGCCATGTGCTCAGTTGGCACAGCGAAGAGGGATGGGGCGTCCTCTTTTCCGAGGCCCTTCCGGACCAGGCATGGGCACACTTCTCAGCCATCCAGACGGAAGGCTTCCGAGAGTTGACGGCGGGTCAGCTTGTCTCCTTCTCGGCCGAGGAGGCTGAGCAGGATGAATACCGCTGGCGTGCCGTACGTGTCTGGCCCGAGGCCGACGTACGCCATCCGGCAAACGGGAACGACGGTCCGGGCTATTCGTCTGAGCTGGACATCAGCTTCGATTCCTGACCGCGCATAACGCATCGCCACTGACAGCACGGGTCGCAGACGTCACGTGAGGCCCCGAATCAACCGAACAGCGTCAGGGTGTGAGCAGCCCGGGCGAGTTGCGGGGCTTGACCACCAGCCCGTCATCATGGCGCCGAGGGCGGCGGCGCGGCCAACAGCACCAGCGCCTTCACCCCCAGTGGTTCGCGGTCGCCCCTCGCGGTCGTGCGGCAGACTGCAAAGGCCGCGACGATGCCCAGCGGGAACGGGATCGGGACGGATTCCTGGAGCCCGCTGCGGGTCCCTCGCTGGTCGCTGCGCAAGCTGGTTTCGCCTGCCTGCGCAATGTCCACGGCCAGGTCAGACCGAGGTTCCATCGCGCGCTCCGGGCCTCAAGCACCCGGCCGCAAAGCTGGGGCTTGCCCGTCCCCGCCTGGGTGAAGAGAGAAACATTGGTCCTGCTCAAGCGACCATGTGCTGGGGAACTGCCAGATCCTCGTGGGCGAACCAGCGTGTCAAGGTTGCCGGATCGCCCTTGGCGCAGGCGTCGGCGACCACGTCGATCAACTGGTCGTAATCGGGGCCGGTCCTGCCCTCGTAGGCCGCGGTCATGCGGCCCCACTCGTCCCAGTTGAGTGTCTCCCGCTTACAGAGGGCGGCGAGGTCGCGGACGGCGTTGCCGCTGATCTCGGCCGGACCCCAGGCGTGATCGGTGCCGGCCACCCCGAACATGTCCGGGTCGAGCAACCCGTCGCGGTACCGGACCCATGCTTCGCCGCCGGTGAGGAACTCGCCGGGAGCGAGATCGTCCGGGCGGTCGACGTAGTCCTTGCCGAGGTGCTCGGTGTCGACACGCACCCAGCGGTGGTGGTCCTGGTCCCAGTACTCGGTGATCCAGTGATCGACGCCGCGGTCCTCGAGGAAGTAGGTGCCGAAACCGCACCGGGCTCGGGAGGCGATACCCCGCGCCCGCAGGATCGCGCAGGCGATCGTGGCGAAGTGACGGCAGGTGCCGATCACCCGTGTCTCGGGTGTCCGGGGCTGGTGCAGTGGCGCGGGATCAAGGGCGGTCAGCGCGGTGATCAGCTTGTCGACCGGCCTGATGTTCTTCTCGGCCGTACGGTCCTCGCAAACCCCTAACACCGCGGCGTCCGCAGGCTGGATGACCAGGCTCTGCACGGCGGCACAGATGCCCACGGGGTCATCCGGCAGCCCCTCAAGCAGGTGGACTTGTGTCGAGCGCAGGCGCGTGAAGGGGCCGGGCCGCGCGTAGTCGAGGTCGAGCAGGTCATCGGTCATAACCGGGATGGTAAGGGCCGAGAGTCAACGACCCGGGACTGAAGTCCCGGGCTCGCACAACGGGCGCCACTGGCTGTGATGCTGCGTTTGCGTCCTGTCCCACGTTCCGGTTCGGTGGTGGGTCTGGGGCGGTTGACTGCGCCCCGCGTCGCCACAACTCCCGCGCACGGGCACGGATGTTGCGGGAGCCGTTCCGGTCTGCGTGGGCAACGACGCCGCAGTTCCGGCACGCGAACCAGGCCTGGGAGACCCGGTTCGCTCTGTCGATGTGGCCGCACCCGGCGCGGTGCGGGAGGTGTGTGCCGGATCGACGTACACCGCCGGCACCCCCGCCCGGCGGGCCTTGTACGCGATGAACTCCGAGCTGGGCGAAGCTCCACGTGGAGTGGGTGGCCCGTTGGGGCCTACGAAGCCGTACCCGTTCACGGATGCCCGTCAGGTCCTCCAGGGCGATCCCGCGACCGGTGCGTTCCGCCTCGGCCACCACATGCTTCGCGATCTTGTGGTCGATGTCCTTCGCCCGCCGCGCCTCCTTGCGCCGCCGTTTCCTCAGCCGGCGCTTGGCGGACGGGGTAGCGCGCGCTCCCGCAGCCGGGTCCGGTTGAGCTCGCGCCCCGCCATGATCTCGCCGTCGGACGTGGTGGCGATGTTCACGATGCTCAGGTCGATCCCGAGGAAGTCCACCGGATCGGTGTTCGGCGGCGCCTCGGGCAGGTCGCAGGTGGCGTTCAGGAACCGCATGCCGTCCCGCCACAACAGATCGGACTCGCCCCTGCGGTACAGGGCCAGAGTGGCCATCTGCTCCGGCGAGGCGGTGAACGCCACATCCCTGACCCGCCCGGCGGTCGTCCAGATGGAGATGCGGCGCCGGTCGATCTGCCAGGACAGCATCCGGTCGTCAAAGGGCTGCGCCCCGTCCGGGCGGAAGGCGACCGGTTTCTCCATCGCCCTGCGGCAGCGTTTCGAGCCCGGCCTGCCCAGTTTCCCGGCCCCCCCCCAGGTTGGCCTTCAGCACGGCATATGCGTCGCAGGTCTTCTTGATGACGTGCTGGGCGGCCTGCGCCCCCAACCCCCAGCGGGCCTTGACCTGACGGTAGGTGTGCTCGCGCAGCGTGAAATTACTCCTCACGTCCTTCTCGAACGCAACGCCGCTTGCCCAGGTCGCCGCTTCGTTGCAGGCGCGCAGGGTCGCCTCAAGCGCCGGCGGCCTGCACGGGCGTCGGCAGCAGCCTGACCTGCACCACCAGCTTCACGATCAACCAACCTGTACACGCGTACGACGGCCCACCGTACGTTCTCCATGCTTCACCCGACCGAGTGAAGCCGCCTCGGTATGGCAGCAGCACCGGCTCCGCCGGACACGGCGCTCGAGAGATACCGCGGCGCTCCGCGCCGCCGCCACGAGGATGCGATGCCTCCCAGGGCTGAAGCCCTGGGGCTCCCCGCAAGAATCGGCAGAAGCACGCGCTACTCCGGGACCCCTCCCGAGACCGGCCTGCTAGACAACTCTCCTCGCTCACCAAGCCGAGGAGGGCCGCGACGATGAGCGATGACCCGACAGCCGGCGAGGGCACGCCCGAGCAGTGGAGCGACGACACGCCGGCGGCGCAACGGCTTCGGTCGGTCTGGAGGCGACGGAGGCCGGCCGTGATCTCGGGGGCGGTCGTAGCCACCGGCCTCGTGATCGCCGTCGCTGTGCTCGTAACCCGGCCCGACGGGTACGACAACACCCCGGAGGGAGCGGCCCGGCGGTTCGTCGACGTCATGAATGATCCGGACTCCACCTACGCGGACATCTACGCGAATGCGTGTGCCGACCAACGCCGCGAGCATGCCGGGCCGGACGCCGACGTGGATTTCCCAGGGGCCCTTCACTTCGTCCTCGACGAGATCACGCAGGTGAGCGACACGAGAGCGGTGGCCATCACCCATCTCAAGGAGATCCCGGGGAACAGCCTTGAGATGGTCCTGGTCAAAGAGGACGGCGTATGGCGGGATTGCGGCGACTCCTCCCCCTCGGCTGAAGGGGGAGGGGAGGAGCGCTACCGCTGATCCGTCTGCTGTGCCTGATCCGTCTGCTCTGTCTCAACCGGCTCGCGGCGCAACACCCGTTTGACCCGCTGTCGCGCACCCGCCTCCGCGACGGCGGCCGCCAGCAGCGGGGCGGTGCGGCGGCGGGCCAGCAGCAGGCGCTGGTTGACGACCCTCTTGGGATGCCAGCGGTACTTGTACGGCTCGTCACCGCGCAGCAGGCTCAGCACCCGGTGTCCGTCGACCGACGAGAGGTGCTCGGTGGACGCGTGCAGCAGCATCGCCGCCACGTCCACCTTCTGCTCCCGCAGCTGCGGATGGAAGCCGTAGAGATAGGTGCCGGCCAGCCCTCCTGCCCGTCCCGACAGCAGGTTCAGATTGACCGCCACCACCGTCCCGTCGAGCAGGAACTCCATCACCGCCGCCTGCCCGGACCGGGTCATCGGCGCCGCCGAGCGGACCAGGTGTTCCAGGAACCGCGGCCGGGCGTGCTCCGACGACATCCCTCGGCCCTGCCATTGCAGCCGGTGCAGCGCGAGCAGCCGGCGCAGCGCGGCGTCGGTCTCGTCGTCGCGCACGAGGCGCCACTCGATGCCGAGCCGCGCGAGCCGGTTCACCTTGTTGCGGACCCGCTGGGCGTGTCGCGAGGACAGCCGCCCGACCAGCTCGTCCATGGGTACGGCGGGCAACTCCAGGCACACCGAGTCGGGCAGCCGGTGCCGCGGCCCGCGCCAGCACAGGTAGACGCGTTCCATCGCGCCGCCCGGCCGCACCTCGCGGAAGTCGACCAGGGCGGTGCGCGCCAGCTCGGCCAGGCCATCCGCCAGCGCCCCGGCGGCCGGCGCGGCCACCTCGTCGTCGATGAGCACATCGCAGAGGTCGGTGATGGCGCCGCCCATCGGCACCAGCGCCGGCAGCGGCCGACGCACCCGCATCAGCGGCGCCGCCGCCACCAGCGCACCGCCCCTGCGCACCAGCACGAGCCGCAGCCCGCCCGGACTGCCGTACGACTGCCACCACGAGTGCAGCCAGGCATGGCTCTGGAACGCCGTCGCGGACGGGCACGCACCGTGCAGGCGTTCCCAGTCGCCGGCCAGCTCCGCGAAGGCGCGCTCGTCGGTGCACACCTCCACCGACAGCGCGCGCCCGTGCCCGCTCACCCAAGCGTCCCGCGGGCATCGGCGGCGCCTGCCGGGCCGGGGACCGAGGCGTGGCCCTGGTCGTCGTCGTCCTCCGGGGTACGCCGCGGCCGTGCCAGCAGCGCGAGGCCGCCCAGCAGGCCGCCCGCGCTCGCGCCCACGAGCGAGGCCAGCGCCGGGGACGCGGACGACGGCTCGGTGGGTTTCAGGGCCCGGGAGAGGCGTTCGAGCCGGATGCCGGTGCGCGAGCGGGTGTGGTCCGCCTCCGTGATCAGCGCGCGGGACACGGCGTTGGCGATGTCGACGGCCTGCGAGGGCTTCGACGCGGTCGCCGACACCGCCACCATCGGCGCGTCCGGCGAGGTCGCCACGTCCACGCTCTCGCGCAGCGTGGAGACCGGTACGCCCGCCCACACCTGGGCGTCGCCGAGCACCGCGAGCTGCGTGGCCACCCGGCCGTACGCCTGCGCGAAACCGAGCGCGTCGGTGCAGTCGGCCTCGGTCGTGCCGTTCGGCACGGCGACGACGGAGCTGGTCGCCGTGTACTGCGGGGGTCTCAGCTGGCCGTAGGCGCCACCGGCCGCGGCACCGACCAGCGCGGCGGCCGGCAGCCACCACCATGAGGCCAGCCGTGTCACGCGGAAGCGCGAACGGTCGGCCACCCGGGCACCCTCAGTGGGGTTGTCGGTCATGAGGAACTCACTTCCAGGTTCGAGCCGGACAGAGCGGCCGTGTACAGATCCATCAACTGCCGCGCGGTACGCGCGATGTCATAGCGGCGTACGACATCGGGGACGGTCCGCTCGTCCCGTCCCAGCACCCGCAGCCGCAGCAGTTCCCGCGCGTACGCCTCGGCCCCGCCCCGGACCCGCCGGGCTCCCGGGGCCGCGTCCGGCGGCATGTCGTCGACGGCGGGGCAACTCGCGTACAGCACGGGGAGCCCGGCCGCCAGCGCCTCGACCACGGCCAGGCCGAAGGCCTCCTCCGGCGACGGCGAGGCGAGTACGTCCATCGCGGACAGCAGGGCGGCAAGGCCCGGCGCGTCGTCGCCGGGGAGGGACAGATACGGGCGCTCGCCCGTCAGCACCATCCGCTCCGCGACCCCGAGCCGCTGCGCGGTGCGCCGCAGCGCCGCCTCCTCGGGGCCGGCACCCACCAGCAGCAGCCATACGTCGCCGGGCAGTTGGTGCAGTGCCCGCACGAGCAGGTCGAACCGCTTGCCCGGGGTGAGGCGCCCCACCCCGCCGACCACGTACGCGTCCGGCGGCAGCCCGTGGAACGCCCGGGCCTCCTTGCGGCGCACCTCGTCGAAACGGAACCGGGGCGCGTCGATGCCGTTCGGGATGACCCGGATGCGCGGCCCGGGCACACCCCAGTGCCGCAGCCGCTGCGCCACCGTCGGTGACACGGCGACCGTGGCGCGGCCGAGGCGCTCGCCGGCCAGGTAGAGGGCGCGGACACCCGCGGTCATGGGACGGCCCTCCAGCCGGCTCGCGCCGATCGAGTGCTCAGTGGCGACGACGGCCCCGACTCCCGCGAGCCGCGCCGCGATCCGGCCGTACAGACAGGCCCGGTACAGGTGGGTGTGGACCAGGTCGTAGCGGCCGGCGCGGATCAGCCGGGTGAGGCGGGGCAGCGCGTCGACGTCGCGGTTGCCGCTCATCCCGAGGTGGGCGACGCGGACGCCGTCGGCGGCCAGGCCGGCCGCGACGGAGCCGGGGTTGGTCAGTGTCACCACGTCGCACTGCGCGGGCAGGTGCCGCAACAGCAGCCGCAGCTGCTGTTCCGCGCCGCCGACGCCGAGGCCGGTGATGACGTGCAGGGCCTTCACACGGCCTCCAGGGCACGGCCGTAGTACCGGGCCAGGCGGCGCTTCAGCTCAAGCCGCAGCGAGATGTCCGCCTGCCCGAGGTGGATGCGGGGCAGCGCGAGGTCGCCGGAGCCGGCCGGGCCGGGGGAGATCGAGCAGGCGTAGCGGTACCCGGCCCGGCGCACGGCGGCGACGACGCGCTCGTCGAGACAGCCGTACGGGTAGCAGAAGCCGTCGACGTCGCCTCCGGTGAGGGCGGCGAGCCGCTGCCGGCTCTCGCCGACCTCGCAGTGCAGCACCTCGTCGGTTGCCCTGGTCAGGTCGAGGTGGGTCAGACCGTGCGAGGCGACCTCCATGCCCGCGGCCGCGGCCCGGTGGACGTCGGCCACGTCGAACAGCGGTTTGCGCGGGCCGGCCTGCTCCCAGGAGTTCTCGCCGCCGAGCCGCCCGGGCAGGACGAACACCGTGGCCGAGAAGCCCCAGCGGTGCAGCACGGGCACCGCGTGGGTGAGGAAGTCGGTGTACCCGTCGTCGAAGGTGAGCCCGACCAGGCCGCGCTCGGCGCCCCGGGCCCGCGCCGCGAGCAGCTCCCGCACGCTCACCCCGCGCAGTCCGCGGGCCGCGAGCCAGCCGAGTTGCCGGTCCAGGCGGTCGGGCGTGACGGTGACGTTGTACGGGTCGTCCCGGCAGTCGGAGACGGAGTGGTACATGGCCACCCAGGCGGCGGGACCCTGTCTCGGGCGTCCCCCCGCGACCGGGTCGGGATCGGGTTCGGCCGCGCGTGGGGCGGCGGAGATGTCAGCGACCATGGCGAAGCTTTCGGGTGAGGGAGCTACGGACGGAGTGCGTGACGGGAAGCAGAAGGGCCCGGACGCCCGCCGCGTCGAGGATCCAGGCCAGCAGCAGGAAGACGCCGGTCACGCAGGTACAGCCGACGGCGACGGCGGCCGCGGGAGACTCGAACGGCCTCGCGCAGAACAGCCCGGCCCCGGTGGCGCACAGCGCCGCGCGTACGGGGCGGGACAGTTCGGCGACGACCGAGCGGACGCGCACGGGCACGCTGCGCGGACCCAGCCCGTGCAGCAGGAGCAGTGCCGTGAGGGTGATGCCGGCCGCGTTGGCCGCGGCGAGGCCGCGTGTACCCCACGGGTCCACGGCCCAGGCGCCGATGACGACGGTGGCGAGCGCGCCGGCACCCATGGCGAGCAGCGGGAACCAGGTGGTGCGGCCGGTCGAGAAGTACGACCGCACCAGCGCCCCGACCAGCGTGTGTCCGAGCAGCCCCACCGCGTACACCCGCATGACGGCGGCGGTCGCGGCGGTGTCCTGTGCGGTGAACGCGCCGCGCTGGAACAGGAGTTGAATGATCTGCGGTGCGCAGGCCACGACCATGGCGGCACCCAGCAGGACGAGGCAGCCCATCAGCGTCAGGTCCCGCTCGACCCGGTCCCGGGCCCGCCGCAGGTCGCCCTCGGCGATGGCCCGCGCCACCACCGGGAAGGTGACGACACACACCATCATCGCCAGCGACATCGGAAACTGGGCGACCTTCTGGGCGTAGTTGAGGTGCGAGATGGCACCGGCGGGCAGCCCGGAGGCGAAGTAGCGTTCGATGAGGACCTGCGACTGCCGGCACAGCGTGAACAGCAGGACCGCGCAGACCAGGGCCGGCGCGAGCGTACGGCCACCGTCCCCGTCGTACCCGGAGTCCGGCGAGAAGCGTTCGGGCTCCCGGCCTCCGGCGATCCGCCGCCACAGGAACGGCGCCTGTACGGCGGCCATGACGCACCCGCCGAGCGCGACACCGAGGGCGGCGGCCCGTACGCCCCAGCGGTCGGCGAGCACGAACATCGTCGCGATGATCGCGAGGTTGTAGGCGATGTAGATGGCACCCGGCGCGAGATAGTCACGGTGGGCCCGTAGCGCCGCGCTGAAGTACCCGGCGAGCCCGAAGCTCAGGACGCAGGTCGCGGTCAGCCGGGTGCAGGACACGGCCAGGGCCGGGTCGGGCAGGCCGGGCGCGAGCACGGCGACCACCTGCGGCGCCAGGGCCGCGAGCAGGGCGGCCGAGCCGGCGAGGACCAGGCACAGGCGCGGCAGCGAGGAGGTGACCAGCGCGCGTACGGGGTCGGGGGCGCCGACGCCGTGCGCCCGTCGTGCCAGCGCCACGCTGAACGCGGGCACGAGCACGAACGCCATCCCGTCCTCGATCAGCAGCGTCGACGCCATCTCGGGCAGCGTCCACGCGACGAGGAACGCGTCGCTGTCCACCCCCGCCCCGAACAGATGCGCGAGCGTCTGGTCCCGCCCGAGTCCGAGGACCGCCCCGGCCATCGACAACGCGGCGGAGAGCAGCGTCGCCCTGGCGAGGAAGCGCCGCGAGGGCGCCCCGGTCCGCCGGACGGTCGGCGGGGCAGGGCGGATGCCCTCGGCGACGCGCGGGGCGTCCCCGCCGGGCGCCTGCTCGGGGGCGCGCGCGGTCGTCGCCGGACGGGGCCTCATCGCGGGTCCGATTCCGCGGCCGGGGCCGTCGTCCGGGCGGGGACTTTCGCCTCACGGCCCAGGGCCCACCAGGCGGTGAGGCCCAGGCAGATCCCCGCGAGGATGGTGGAGGGCCCGCCGATGTCGGCGTACAGGAAGTTGACGAGCTGCCACAGCAGCAGCCCGCACGCGGGGAGCGCGCAGTCCCGGAGGGCGCGTCCGCTCCGCCGCAGCCGGCGCAGCGCGATCACCAGCAGGGCGAGCCAGCTGCCCGCGACCGTGAGCAGGCCCAGCATGCCCTGCTCGCTGAGCAGCAGCAGGTACATGTTGTGCGGGGAGAGCAGCGGCTGACGGCGGAAGGCCTGGCCGGCTCCGGCCGTGTCGCTGCCCGACGACAGCGCGAGCGAGGCATGGCCGTCCCGGTGCGCGGGGAAGGCCTTCAGCCCGACGCCCGTGATCGGATGCCCGCGCCACATGTCGCCCGCCGCGGCCCACATCGTGTACCGGTCGACGACCGACTGGTCCGGCGCGTCGGTGACCTGAGTGATGCTGGTCAACCGCTCCTGCAAGGTCGCCGCGCCCATGCCGAGCCCGCCGACCAGCACCACCGCGACAGCGGCCGCCGCCGCGAACACCTTCGCCGCCCGCCGCACCCCGACCAGCAGCAGCTGCGCCCCGCAGGCGAACGCCGTGGCGATCCAGGCGCCCCGGCTGAACGACAGCGCGAGCGGCACGAGCAGGGCCACCGCGCACACGGCCGCCACGACCTGCTGCCGCCGCGCCCGCGTGCCGAGGGCGAGACCGGTCGCGGCCACCACTCCGAACGCCACGACGGTCGCCATCCCCATCACGTCGGACGGCCCGAACGTGCCCACCGCCCGGATGTCGGCCCCCTGATACAGGGCCCCGGTCCGGGTGAGGTTCTGGTGCACCCCGATGGCCCCCTGCCACAGCGCGAGGCCCACCAGGGACCACAGCACCAGCCGGGCGCCCCGCCGGTCGCGCACCAGCAGCAGCACCGCGACCGGGACGAGCACGAACACCTGGAGATGGCGGGCCAGTCCCGAGAGCGCGTCACTGGTGGTCAGCGCTCCGGCAGCGGCGACCGTGATACCCACCACGGGCAGCCCGAACAGGACCGCCGCCGTCCGGTTCAGCGGACGCCGCGCCCCGCGTACGGCCTGGACGAGCGCACACAGCACGACCAGTCCGGAGGCGGCGTCGGCGGGTGTGACGGAGCTGCCCGGTGTGACCGGCAGCCCCAGCAGGACGACGACCGCGAGGACGGGCAGTACGGACAGCAGGGACGGGACGGAGAGGGCGGACAGGGCGGACAGGGCGGCCGGCATGGAGCCGGGCCGGCGCAGCGGGGGCCGCGGCTCCGGCCGGGGCGGCGCGAGCGGGGGAGGGGCCTTGGGGGACGTGCTCATCGGTGCTCAGCTCCCTGTCGGCCGGACGAACTGGGCCGCCGTGCGCAGCAGGATGCAGACGTCCTGCCACAGCGACCAGTTGTCGATGTAGGCGTTGTCGTAACGGCACCGGTCCTCGATCGAGGTGTCACCGCGCAGCCCGTGGATCTGCGCGAGCCCGGTGATCCCGGTCCGCATCCGGTGGCGGGCCGGATAGCCCGGATGGGCCTGGCTGAACTTCGCGACGAAATACGGCCGTTCGGGCCGTGGACCGACCAGGCTCATGTCGCCGCGGAAGACGTTCCACAGCTGGAGCAGCTCGTCCAGCGAGGTGCGCCGCAGAAAGTGGCAGAACGGGCTCATGTCCTGCTCGCCCGCCACACTCCAGCGGGTCGCCGCCTCATGCGCGCTGGCCGGCCGGTGGGTGCGCAGCTTCAGCATCGTGAACGGCCGTCCGTCCTTGCCGATCCGCTCCTGCCGGAACACCACGCCCGGCCCGTCCATGACCCGCAACACGGCCGCGCACACCAGCAGCACCGGCCCGGCCAGCACCAGCAGCAGCCCCGAGATCACCACGTCCAGCACCCGCTTGCCCACGCTCCCGCGCCGCCGTCCGCCCCCCGGCCCCAGCAACCTGCGCGAGAACCCGGCCAGATGCCCCGCCCCCTGACGTCGCCCACCGAGGCCGTACGACGGCGGGTCCGCGTCCAGCTCCCACAGCACACAGCCGTGCGCGGCCAGCCCCCGCAGCACGGCGGCCTTCTCCGTCCGGGTGGCGGCCCCCACGACGAGCACCGTCTCCACCCCGTTCTGGATCACCGCCCGCCGCGCGTCCTGCGCCGTGGTGAGCACCGGCGGCCCGGCCTCGTCGTCGGTGTCGGCGAGGACGTCCGGGTCGTCGGAGAGCAGCCCCACCGGCCGTACGCCGCAGCCCGGTTGGCGCAGCAGCGCGGCCGCGACCAGCCGGGCCATCGCGACCGGACCGACCACCAGGGCCGGACAGGGCCGCCGCCGCAGCGCCCGGCGCCGCCGCCCGTGCACCGCTTCACGGCCCGCACAGGCCGCGAGACAGTGCACGGTGACCGCGCCGACCAGCACGGCCGGCGGGAGCGAGCGCAGCGGGGAGAGCGTCACGACCGCCGCCCAGCCGACGGCGATCCGGCCGCAGACGGCAGGGAGTTCGTCGAGTACGCCGGGGACGACGAGGGTGTCGTACAGCGTGGCCCGGCGGTTCATCCCGATCACAACGAGGACGAGCACCACGATGACCGGCGAGAAGTGGTGCGGTGCGGGCAGGACCAGCACCGCGGCCGCCAGCGCGGCGGCGCCGTCGACCAGCCACAGCGGCGCCCGGGAGACCGTCCGCGGGTGACGCGACCGGCGTCCGGAGGCCGCCCGGCGCCCGGCGGACCGGCCGCGCGGGTCGACAACGGTGACGGCGTCCTGCGCTGTCCGCTGCTGCCCGGGCGAGGCGACGGTGCTCTCCGCGGTCATGTGGTGATGCACTCCCTGCCCCCGTTCGATTCGACGACCCGCGTGGTGGCGAGGCCGAGCAACTCGCGGTAGACGTCGGTCACCGCGTCCGTGGCGTGCCGCAGCTCGTGGCCGGCGAGCACATGTGCCCGGGCCTGAGCACCCAGCGCCGCACGCAGCGGCCCGTCGAGCAGCAGTGCCGTCAGCGCCCGGGCCAGCGCCTCGGGGTCCTCCGGCGGCACCAGACAGGTCGGCGGATGGCCGGGCGGAAGGCTCTCGCCCGCCCCGCCCACGTCCGTGACGACCACCGGCCGTCCGCACGCCATGGCCTCCAGCGGGGCGAGCGCCATGCCCTCCCAGCGGGACGGCAGCACCACGACGTCCGCGGCCCGGTACCAGCGCGCGGTGTCGGCCGTCGCGCCGGCGAACTCCACCGACCCGGGCGCACCCGAGCGCAGGGCGTCCGCGTCCGGGCCTTCACCGACCAGCACCAGCCTCGCGCCCGGCACTTGCCGCACCACCCCGGGCCAGGCCGCCAGCAGCACGTCCTGCCCCTTCTGACGGCACAGCCGGCCCACGCACACGACGAGCGGGCCCGCCCCGCAGCGCGCGCGGTCGCCCTCCGGCTGGAACCGGAAGGTGTCGACCCCGTTGGGGACCACCCGCCACGGGGCGTCGATGCCGGACCGCACTCCGGTGCGCCGCTCGGCCTCGCTCACGCACAGCACCCGCGTCGCCCACCGGGCCCCGAACCGCTCCCAGCCCAGCGCCAGCCGCGCCACGATCCCGTCCGCGGCCTCGAACGACCAGGCGTGCGGCTGGAATACGGTCGGCAGACTGCCGCGCACCGCGAGCCGGGCCGCGAGCCCCGCCTTCGCGCTGTGCGCGTGCACCAGGTCCGGCCGCACACCGCGCAGCAAGCCCGCCAACTGCCGTACCTCGACCGGGAGTCGGTGCCCCGGTGCGCGGGTCGCGTCCCAGCGGACCACCGTGCAGTCCAGTGCCCGCAGGTCGTCCGTCAGCGTGCCGCCCTTCGGACAGGCCACGGACACCCTCAGCCCCGCGGCGAGTTGAGCCGCCGCCAGGTCCGTCACGACCCGCGCGACGCCGCCCTCGACGGGCTGGGCGACATGCAGGATATGCGGCGCAATGCGCATGACCGAGGCCGCCCTTTCGAAGAAAGACACTTATCCATACTTATCTGAGAAGCGGTCAAGTGTGTCGGAACGGTGGTGTTTTCGGAGTTGTTTCATTCACGGGACCACCCATTCGGAGCCACGGGGGTTTCCCGGGGGATCCCCTCTCGTTAGCCCAGGAGAACCGAGACCGTGTATTCCTGGAAAGGAACATCATGAAGAACCTCAAGGCTGCTGCCGTCGTCGTCGGCTCCCTCGCCATCGCCGGTGCCACCGTGCCCGGCGCCGCCGCGGTGGACATGCCGTCGTCGGGCCTCGTCGAGAACGGGAAGACGGTCGCCCGCAGCCTCCCCTCGGCCGCCAAGGTGCCGACGGGCTACGTGGGGAACAACGTGAAGCGCACCGCGGACAAGGTGAAGAAGGGCGTGCAGTCGCAGGGCATGGTGAAGACCCCCGTCTTCGGCGGCACCCTGCCGAACCCCGTCGACGGGCGACTGCTCGGCGGGCTTCCGATCAAGTAGCCGGTCCGGCGGGACCCTTCGTTCCTTTCTGCCGCGTCGTTGGCCTTCGGCTCGATGACCAGGGCCGGCTCCGTGTCACTCGGAGCCGGCCCTTCGGCATGTACGGGGGAGTGCGATTGCCCTTTGGTATTCAGGTTGGGCCGAATGGAGGAATCGGGGTGACCACGCGGACAAGAACTCCGTTGAACCCACTGAATGGGCGCTCTTTCCTCCTTGCCGGCGCTCCTTGACCGTGGGCCCTGTCCGCACGCTGATGCGGACAGGGCCCACGGTCTTTGTGTGCGCCGGTCTTTGTGTGCGCCGCACCTTTCGTGGGGGGGCGCACAAACACCGATGGCGGTCCGCCGGAAATCCGGCGGACCGCCATCGGGTGAAGCACTGGTCACATCAGCAGGCCAGCCGCCGACGGGGCGTTCTGCGCCTGGTCGATCTTCTCCGTGTTGCAGGCGGCGTAGCGCGAGCGCGGTGCGGCGACGCCGCCGAGGACGGCTCCGTTGGACCACGGGGCGAGGCAACGAGCGTCGAGGAGGGCGCCGTTGACGATGGCGATGCCCTGCTGGGGTTCATTGACGACGACCGGGGCCGTCGAGAAGTCGCTACCGCCCTTGACCGTGGTGGTGTCACCGTCGGCCGTGGCGGTGCCACCGGTCGCGATGACGATGCCCGCGGCGATGGCGGAGATGGCCGTAACCTTCTTACGCATGAGTTGAGCCTTTCCGGACTGCGTTCGGGGTTTACCTGCTCCGAGTTCCTCGGAGCAGGAGTCACATCAGCAGGCCACTCGCCGACGCGGCGTTCTGCGCCTGGTCGACCTTGGCCGTGTTGCAGGCGGCGTAGCGCGAGTTCGGTGCGACGGTGCCGGCGAGCACGGCTCCGTTGGACCACGGCACGGCACAGCGGAGGTCGACGACCGTGCCGTTGACGATGGCGACGCCCTGCTGGGGCTCGTTGACGACGACCGGGGCCGTCGAGAAGTCGCTACCGCCCTTGACCGTGGTGGTGTCACTGTCGGCCGCGGCGGTGCCGCCGGTCGCGAGGGCGATGCCTGCCGCGAGCGCGGAGATGGCCGTAACCTTCTTACGCATGAGTTGCGCCTTTCGGGGCTGCGTTGGGGTAATTCACGTGCTGCTGCGAAGAGTTCGCAGCAGAGGTCACATCAGCAGGCCGGCCGACGTCGCGGCGTTCTGCGCCTGGTCGATCTTGGCCGTGTTGCAGGCGGCGTAGCGCGAGTTCGGTGCGACGGTGCCGGCGAGAACGGCTCCGTTGGACCACGGGGCGAGGCAGCGACCGTCGACGAGGGTGCCGTTGACGACGAGAACCCCCTGCTGGGGCGCGTTCACGACGACGGGTGCCGACGAGAAGCCGCTGCCGCCCTTGACGGTGGTGGTCTTGCCGTTGCCGTCGTATTCGCCGGCGGAGGCAAGGCCGGCAGTGCCGACGACGGTGCTGAGGGCGAGGGCCGTGATGACCGCGAACTTCTTGCTCAACTCGGTTCCTTCCTGAATTCACGGTTGCGCACGCTTACGAAAAGGAAACCCGTATATGCATGCATAAGTCACGGCGGGAACAATCAAACACGGCCAGATTCCTTCGGATGGCGCAACGTGCGAAATCTGCGGTGCGGCGGTCCGAATTGAGCGGCCGGAACCCCGCCGACATGCGTCCGGCCCGCCGGCGGATGCGGGCCGGTGGGCCGGACGGATGAAGCACGGGGGCCAGTGGGTGCGGGCCCGCCGTATACGGAGACCGTGTCGCGGGTCCGGATTCGGTATCCGGGCCGTCCGCGGTCTCCGGCTGTCGAGAACCGGATCAGAGTCTCAGAATTCCGGGGCCGGCATACGCCGGTACGGCCGACTCAAAGGGTTGCCGGGTCGTCACTTGTTGGGAAGCAGGGTGCCGAGGCCGGTGGCCGTCGGCGCGTGCAGCGGGTGGATCTGGACCTCGCCGCTTCCGGCCGGGTTCTTCACCGGAATGGTGGGCCGCTTGGCGGCGTTCGGGTCCATGCCGTCCAGGTAGACACCGGACATGCCTCCCGACTTGGTCTTGTCGAACGCGCTGCCCTTGGTGACACCGCCGTCCCGGGCCAGCCGCGTCACCACGTCGGCCGCAGGCACGACCGCAGGCGCCACCTTGGTCGGGGACATGAGCCCGCCGATCGGGCTGGTGGAAGCGCCAGAACCCCCGGCGGCGACAGCCGCGGCGGCGGAGCCACCCACAAGACCCGCACCGATGGCCAACGCCGCAGTGGTGAAAACTGCCTTCTTCATGATTCACCTCGCTTGAAAGTACCTCTGATCCGACGGTTGGAGAACATAGCAGTCCAAGGGCGCTGCAAAAGCGACGCGTTACTCCATACGCATGAAAGTCAGTGGAGTGAAGAATGGAATCCGCAGAGGGATTTCGCGGGATTTGACATCTGGTCGGCGAATCAATTGATCGTATGGTGCACCCGGCCCGGTTGGGCCGCCTGCGCGACCTGAAAGATGAATTTCGGAATTGTCGGCCCACCCCGTCGCCGAGCCGGGCCGGCCGGAGACGTCCCGCGGCTTACCCTCGCCGCCATGACCGCCTACAGCGACACGTCCCCCCGGAGCGCGCCCCCTGGCAGGTCGCTCATCTGGTCGGAGGAGTTCGACACCCCGGTCGACTGGGGCGCCCGATGGGTCGGCGACAGATCGAGCGCCTACCGCTACTGCGACCACAACCCGGACGACAACAAGCTGGACTGGCTCGACCCCGGCTGTGTCACCGTCTCCGACGGGACGGCCACCTTCACCGCCGTACCGGCCTGCCGCACCCTCGAGAACGGCCGACCGGCCTGGCGCACCGGCCTGCTCACCACCGAGTACTCCGCCGAGGGCTTCCAGGTGCGGACCGGGGACCACGTCGAGACCGGCGTCCGGCTGCCCTCCGGGAGCGGAGCCTGGCCGGCGCTGTGGACCTGGAAGGACGGCGGGAACGAGGTCGACTCCTTCGAGTACCACCCGGACAACCCGCATCTGCTGGAGCTGTCCAACCACGTCCAGCACGCCGCGGCCTGCCACACCGACCCCGACGCGATCGGCCCGGACCGTTGGGTGACCGTCGGCACCAGCTACGGCGCGCGCTGCGTCGACTGGTACGTCAACGGCGAGCACGTCTTCTCCGACGGCACCGGTGTCGGCCCCGACTGGTCGGCGTATCTGATCCTGAACCTGTCGCTGAGCGCCGGCGAGTACCACCCGGCACCCTGCGGCCCGGCGCCCCTCACCTTCGACGTCGACTTCCTCCGCGTCTACCGCTGACCGCCCCGCACCCGCACCCGCTCCCCGGTCCGGTCCGGCCCGGTCCCCCGATCGGGCGGATGGCCGCCGTGATGTCCGCCGGACGGCGGAGCGTACGCCGGGAAGTCGCGCGGGCCGTCGATAAGGTCGCGCGGTGGCCCCTGACTCGAGCGACACCGCACGTCCTTCGCGCCCCACCGTCGGTGGCAGCCGGGCGTTCGCCCTGCTGCTGGTGGTCTGCGGGGCGGCCGGACTGCTGGCCTCCTGGGTCATCACCCTCGACAAGTTCAAGCTGCTGGAGGACCCGGACTTCACACCGGGGTGCAGCCTCAACCCCGTGGTGTCCTGCGGCAGCGTGATGGAGAGCGACCAGGCCGAGGCCTTCGGGTTCCCCAACCCGATGCTGGGCCTTGTGGCCTACGGCATCGTGGTCTGCGTCGGCGTCAGTCTGCTGGCCGGGGCCACGTTTCCGCGCTGGTACTGGCTGACCTTCGCGGCCGGATGCCTCTTCGGCGTCGGGTTCGTCTCCTGGCTCCAGTTCGAGTCCCTGTACCGGATCGACGCCCTGTGCCTGTGGTGCTGCCTGGCCTGGCTGGGGACGATCCCGCTGTTCTGGTACGTGACGTCCTTCGTCGTGCGTCACGACTTCCTGCCCGCGCCGGGCCCGGTGAAGACCTTCTTCGCGGAGTTCACCTGGGTGCTTCCCGTGCTGCACATCGGGATCGTCGGCATGCTGATCCTGACCCGCTGGTGGGACTTCTGGACCAGCTGACCATTGCACCGTATGGGCGCTTCGGCGGTGACCGTGGAGCACCCCGCACGGTTACTCGTACGAACAGCCGAACCGTACGAGGAGTGAGCGATGGCCGTCAGCGCAGACGGAGTGCCGGTGGGTGCGGTGCAGGAGGCGGGCGCCGCCCCGGTGCGGAGCGAGCCGGAGCGGCGGACACGGCGGGAGGTCGCGCGGGTGCTGCTCGCCTCCGCCGCCGTCGCGCTCGCCCCGGTCGTCACCGCTTCCCGGCCCGCACAGCCCGCGGACGGGCAGCCGGACACCGGCACCCCCTTCGACGAGACCTACCGCGGCCGCCGCATCCAGGGCGCGCCCCTTCCCCTCCATGGCCTCTCCGCCCTCGGAGCCGAGTGGCAGGTCACCGTGGACGGCCGGCCGCTGCATCTGATGCGCCGTGCCGACGGCACCTGGCTGAGCATGGTCGACCACTACAGCTGGTACGGCACCCCGCTGGAGGCGACCCGCGCCGCCGTCGACGAGCTCGGCCCCCTGCGGCGGCTGCGCGACCTGGCCCCCGGACCGTTCGACGGCGGGCACCCGCACGGGCCGCACGGGGAGGCACAGCATGGTGTACGTGCGTAAGAACGTCAGCAAACTGACGCGCACCGAGCGGCGGCGGTTCGTCGAGGCACTGCTCGAGGTCAAACGCAGTGGTGAGTACGACGAGTTCGTACGGCTGCACATCGAGCACTTCCGCGGGGACGGCGACCGGGGCCTGCGCGCCGCCCATATGACGCCCTCGTTCCTGCCCTGGCACCGCCGGTTCGTGCTGGACCTGGAGAACGCCCTGCGCCGCGTCGACGACTCGGTGACGGTGCCGTACTGGGACTGGACCCGGGACCGTTCGACCACCTCGGTGCCGTGGACCGACGATCTGCTCGGCGGCAACGGGCGGCCCCTGGACCGGCGGGTGATGACCGGGCCGTTCGCCTACGCGACGGGCAACTGGACCCTCAGGGCGAGGATCACCAACGTCGAGTTCCTCACCCGGGACCTGGGCCGCTCGCGCCGGCCGATCGACCTGCCCACGCGGGACGATCTGAACTGGGCGCTGAAGGACCCCGCCTACGACGTCTCCCCGTGGGACTCCACGGTGACCAAGGGCTTCCGCAACAAGATGGAGGGGTGGGGCAGCCGCAACGACCCGTGGCGCAACCACAACCGGGTCCACCGCTGGGTCGGGGGCACCATGCTCGGCGGCGCGTCCGTCAACGACCCCGTCTTCTGGCTGGTCCACGCCTTCGTCGACATGCAGTGGCAGCGCTGGCAGCGGCGCCACCGCAAACACCGCTATGCGCCGGCGAAGCCACCGGGGCGAGGCAGCTCCCAGTACGGCCGGATCGTCGCCCGCAACGAGAAGCTGCCACCGTGGGACGTCACTCCGGACGAGCTGGAGGACATGTCCGGGATCTATCGGTACGGATGAGACCGGGGCCGCCGAAAAATCGCTCAGCCCCGCGGGCCAGGGTCCACTAGCCTCCGGGCATGGCAACCGATCCGACGGAACAACTGGTCCGACTGTTCGCCGAGGAGAGCCGGGTACGCGCCTTCGCGGCCGTGGCGCTGGGCGCGGGCAGCGCCGAGCAGGTCGCCCGGGCGGCGGGGCTGCCCGCCAAGGAGACGGCCACGGCCTTGCTGCGGCTGCGGGAGCAGGGCGTGGTGACGACCGGGGACGACGGGGAACTGGGCGTGGCCTACAGCCTGTTCAAGGAGTACGCGCGAACGGCTGCCCGGCGGGAGCGCGACGCCGGGGCCGCCGAGAGCCGCGCGTCCGGGGAGCAGCGGGCCGCCGACCTGGTCCTGCGGACCTTCGTCCGGGACGGGCGGCTGGTCCGGCTGCCCGCACGGTGGACCCGTAAGAAGCTCGTGCTGCGGCACATCGCCGAGCGGACCTTCGAGCCGGGCGTCGAGTACCCGGAGCGGACCGTCAACGAGAAGCTGCGGGCCTGGTGCGAGGGCAGCGACGACATCGACCATGTGACGCTCCGGCGCTATCTGGTGGACCTGCACCATCTGCGCCGGAGCGAGGGCATCTACCGCAGGCCGGCCGAGGCCACGCCCGCCGCTTAGGGCAGCCGTCGTAGAGGTGAACCCGCCAGGTACGCCTGGATGTCCTCGACCGCCTGGCCGTAGTACGTCGCGTAGTTGGCCTGCGAGACATAGCCCAGATGGGGTGTGGCGAGCAGCCGGGGGGCCGTGCGCATCGGGTGGTCCGCGGGGAGGGGCTCGGCGTCGAAGACGTCCACGCCGGCGCCGGCGATACGGCCCGCGTGCAGGGCGCCGAGCAGCGCCTCCTGGTCGACGATCGCCGCGCGTGAGGTGTTGATCAGATACGCCGTCGGCTTGAGCAGGGCGATCTCGGCGGGCCCGAGGAGGCCGCGGGTGCGGTCGCTGAGGGCGAGGTGGATCGAGACGAAGTCGCTCTCGGCGAGCAGGTCCTCCTTGGAGGCGGCCAGGTGGACGCCCACCTCGTCGGCGTACTCCTTGGTCAGGTTCTGGCTCCAGGCGGTGACACGCATGCCGAAGGCGAGGCCGACCCGGGCCACGCGGCTGCCGATCTTGCCGAGGCCGAGCAGTCCGAGGCGACGCCCGTGCAGGTCGGCGCCGACCGTCTGCTGCCAGGGGCCGCCGGAGCGCAGGGCGTTGCTCTCCTCGACGAGACCGCGGGCCAGGCCCAGCAGTAGGGCCCAGGTGAGTTCGACGGGCGGGGTCGAGGTGCTGGCCGTGCCGCAGACGGTGACGCCGTGCGCCTCGGCGGCGGCGTAGTCGATGACCGTGTTGCGCATGCCGGAGGCGATGAGCAGCTTCAGCCGGGGGAGCCGGGCGATCAGGGAGGCGGGGAAGGGGACGCGCTCCCGCAGGGTGACCACGATGTCGAAGTCGGCGAGGGCCACGGCCAGGGTGTCCTCGTCGGGGAAGTGGGCCGTGAACGGGACGACCTCCACCTCGTTCGCGAGCGGCGACCAGTCGGCGACCTCCGTCGCCACGTTCTGGAAGTCGTCGAGCACAGCACAGCGCAGCCGCACGGGGGTTCCTTTCCATGGCCGGGGCACCGACCGGACCGACTCTACGGAAGGGGTCCGACCGTCGGGGTGCGGGGTGCGGCGAGCCCAGGCGAGATTGACCCGCGGCGGGTTCGTCACCGACTGTTGATCATGGCCCGCGGAACGGTCGGCCAGAGGGAGGCCCCACCTTGTCACCACGCATCCTCGTCACCGGAGGCAGCGGCTTCATCGGCGGCCATGTCGTCGCGGCCCTACGGGAGTCGCGGGGCGGCGACGTACCACCCCCGGTCCGGCTCGTGTTACGGGATCCGGGGAGCCTGCCACGCGGCGTCGATCCCGCTGACGCGCCGGCGGCGGACGTCGTACGGGCCGACCTGACCGATCCGTCGTCCCTGCGCGGTGTCTGCGACGGCGTCGACGTCGTCCTGCACTGCGCCTCCCACATCGGCGCCGACGAACGGCTCACCGAGGCCGTCAACGACCACGGCACCCGCGCCCTCGTCGAGGAGGCGACGCGCGCCGGAGTGGCCCGCGTCGTCTACGTGAGCACGGCCGCCGTCTACGGACAAGGGCCCTTCACCGCCGCGCCCCCGGGCGGGCCACCGCTCGCACCGGCCTCACCGACCAGCCGTTCCCGCGTCGCCGCCGAGCGGCATGTGCTGGACGCGGGAGGCGTCGTGCTGCGCCCGCACCTCGTGCTCGGCGCCGGCGACCGATGGGTGGTGCCGGGCCTGGTCGCCGTACTGGGACTGCTGTCGGCGCCCCTCAAAGGATGTGCCGCCCGGCACTCCGTCGTCGACGTACGGGCGTTGGGACGTGCGGTGCTCGCCGCCGGGCTGTCGGAGCGGGAACTGTCGGGCGTGCATCACGTCAACCACCCGAGGCCGGTGGACAGTTCGGAGCTGCTCGACACGGTGGCCGACCTGCTCGACCTGCACCTGCCCGGCGCCCCGCTGGACATCGAAGAGGCCCGGACACGGCTCGCCGGGCAGCCGCGCGCACTGCACCACCTCGACCTGCTCGCCGTGGACCACTGGTTCGCGGACGACGGGTTCTGGGCCGGTGTGGGGGCGGATCCCGGGACCGGGTTCGCGCGAGGGCTGTCCCACCATGAGCAGTGGTACCGGCAGTTCCTGTACTGCTCCACCACGGACAGGGGGTCCTCGTGAACATCGAACGCGCGCTGACGGGCAAGATCGCACTGGTCACCGGGGCCGGCCGGGGCATCGGCCGCGCCATCGCCACCCGCCTCGCCCGCGACGGGGCGCTGGTCGGCGTCCACTACGGGCGCAGTGAGGCCGCCGCCCTGGAAGTCGTGGGGGAGATACGGCGGAACGGCGGGCGGGCCTTCGCGCTCGGGGCCGAGCTCGGCGTGCCGGGCGACGCCGCCGCGGTCTTCGAGGCCTTCGACGCCGGGTTGCGGGGGGAGCGGGGCGATGAGGCGGCGGGTACCGAGGCCTCGTTGGACATCCTGGTGAACAACGCGGGGGCGAGCGGTTCGGGGCCGGTGGGGCAGGCGGTTCCCGAGGTCTTCGACCGCATGATGGCCGTCAACGCCAAGGCGCCGTTCTTCCTCGTGCAGAACGCGCTGCCGCGGATGCGTGACGGCGGCCGTATCGTCAACGTCTCCTCCCTCGCCTCGCGGCGCGCCTTTCCGGAGTCGCTGGCCTACGCCATGTCCAAGGGCGCGCTGGACACGATGACGCCGGCTCTGGCGAAGGAACTCGGCCCTCGTGGCATCACCGTCAACACGGTCGGACCCGGGTTCATCGAGACGGACATGAACGCCCGGCGCAGGACGACGCCCGAGGCGCGGGCCGCCCTGGCCGCACGCTCGGTCTTCGACCGGATCGGCAGGCCCTCCGACGTGGCGGACGTGGTGGCGTTCCTCGCCTCCGACGACTCCCGCTGGATCACCGGTCAGTATCTGGACGTCAGCGGGGGGACCGACCTGTGACAGCGTGACAGATTGCATCCGCAACTGGCATGCTCACGGTCGCGATCATTGTCGACATCGGGGGAGCGATGACCACGGGGCCTGGAGGGTTCTCGGCAGAAGCCGAGTCCATCGACGGCAGTTCGCATCTGCTGAACGAGCTGGCCGGACTGCTGTACGCCGGGCGCATGGACGGGGAGAACGCCACGCAGTGCCGCGTGCCGCGCTCGCATCCCCAAGTGGCCGAAGCGGTCGAGGACTTCGCTCGGTACGCGCATGATCAGTACGGCGACCTGGTGACGTTGCTGTCGGCCCTGTCGACCAGGCTGCGCTCGACGGGAAACGCGTATGTGCGGGCAGACGCGAGCGCGCAGCGCGCGATGGACGACCTGCTCGACAACGGCCGTTACATCGTGCCCGAGGACCGGTGAGCGCCATGGCCTACCGTGCGGACGTGGAGTTCCTCGACGCGTCGAACCCACAGCTGATCGAACGGACCGCGGCCGAGTACGGCCGCCTGCACACCCTCCTGGCCTCGTGCGACGACGACTTCCGCAAGGCCGGGAAGGTCGAGTGGGAGAGCGCACACCGGGAGCGTTACACCAGGCGGCTGAAGGAGGCGTTCGACCTGGCGGAGCACCTCGCGGCGGCCTTCAGACGCGTACGCAAGGCGCTGGACGACTACGCGGCGGCCGTCGAGCGGGCCAAGGGGCACTTCGAGAGCGGGCGGACCACCGAGGACCGTCTGGTCGAGGTGATGTCCCGGGAAGCGCAGGCGATCACTCCCACGGCGCGCGCCGCCGAGCCACTGCGTCAGTGGGAGGACCTGCGCGCCACGACCGGCTTCCTCGACTGGGCTGCCGAACTCACCGTCGACGTGGACGCGATCCGCGAAGAGGCCGAGCAGTACTACAACGCCACCCAGGGCCACTACGGCGACGCCGAGCAGGTGGAGTCCGCGGCCCGGGAGGACTGCGTGCACGAGATACGGGCGGCCCTGCGGTCCCTGCCGGACTTCCGCGGTGGGGACAGCGCCTACCCCGCCCTGCTGGTCGGCGCGGTGGACGCGCTGAGCCGGGAGGTGAGCGACGCCGGCCGCGACCCGGACACCCAGCTTCCCGGCACCGGCACGAAGGTCGACTCGATCCCCGGGGTGTCGGGCGACACGCCGGTCTCGCCGTCGCTCCGGCGCATCCGGGACAGGCTCGCCGGTCTGCCGGGCGCGCAGGACCACTACCTGTATCTGCCGTCCGACGACGACGCCGGGCGCCGCCGGTACATCTCGGGCAACAAGGCGCTGATCAACGACGCCGCGCACAGCTCCGGACTGCCTCCCGAGATGGTGGCGGGCATCGCCTGGATGGAAGTCGAGGGCGACCCCTCCTGGATCGACGAGGCCGCCTACGGGGTGCGTCGTCACCTACCCGGCACGGGAGAGGCGGACCAGACCTCCATGGGCCCGATCGCCATCCAGGTACGCCGGTCCGCCGAAGTCCTCGGCTACGACCCGCAGAACCTCACCGACGCCCAGCGCGAAGAGGTGGTCAACGCCTCCAGGGACCCGGGCCAGAACATCTACATCGCCGCCGAGTACCTCGCCCAGCTCAAGGCCGAGAGCGAGTTCGCCGACGTGCCGCCGGAGCGGATGACGAGAGAACAGATGCGGGAACTCGCGGCGCGCTACAACGGCGGCCCCTATTACCGCAGCGACGACGCCCAGCGGTACGGCCTCGGATTCGACGACAGTGTCGAGGACGCGAAGCGGGCACTGGAGTCGTGACCGTGTCACCGGATTCACCGGAGCCGCGGGCACCGCAGGCATCGAAGGCGCCGAAGTCGTCGTCACGGGCCTCGCGACTGAAAGGCGCCGCCTGCGCGGTCCTGTTGGTCCTCGGCTTCCTCGTGGCGGCGGCCGCCACCGCCGTCGCCTACCTGTCGAACCCGCTCGGCCCCTGGGACCACCAGGCGTACGACCACATCCACCTCTTCGGAACGATCGCCCTCGCCTCCGCCCTGCTCACCGTACCGGTCACTGTCCTGGCGGTGGCACGCCGCCGGCTGCGGCTGTGGTGGCTCGTGCCGTGCGCGGCGCTCACGCTGGCGGCCTGGGGGCGCCTGACGGTGTTCCTTCCGACGCGCTGAGGAGGCCGGCGCCCGGGTGCCCCGGGCCTCGACCTGTGTGCCGTCAGAGGTCCTGTGCCGGCCAGTCCAGCAGTCGGGCACCGATCACCGCGGTCTGGAGCAGGTAGCGGTGAGCCGGGTCGGCGGGGTCGGCGCCGGTGAGCTTGTGGATGCGTTCCAGCCGGTAGGTCAGGGCGCGCACGCTGAGCGAGAGGCGGCGGGCGGCCTCGGCGGCCACGCAGCCCGCGTCGAAGTAGGCGGTGAGGGTCTTGAGGAGGGGCTCCGCGCCGCCCCGAGCCGTGGTGAGCGGGCCGAGGCTGTTGAGCACCAGATCGGCCATGGCTTGCCGGTCGCGGGTCAGGACGGGGTACACGAGCAGATCGGCGGCGTGGAGGACCGGGTCCTCCAGCTCCAGGCGCTCGGCCAGTTCCAAGGCGTTGAGCGCCTCTTCGTAGGAGTGGACGACTCCGCCGGGTCCGGGCTGCGCGCGGCCGACGGCGACCCGGCCGCCTTCCGTGGCCGCGTGGGCCTGCTGGGCGAAGTGCGCGAGGACCTCCTCCTGATGGCCGGGGGCGATGCACAGCATGCGGCCGTCCTTGGTGGTGAGCAGGATGCTGCGGTCGCCGAAGCGGGTGATGAGGGCGCGTTCCACCTGCTGGGGAACCTTGTCGCCTTCCTCGTAGGCAGTGGGGCCCTGGGCGACGGCCACGGCGTGGGCGTGCGAGAGGCGCAGGCCGAAGCGTTCGGCACGTTCGGCGAGGCGGCCCAGGTCGCTGCGTCCGTAGAGGAGGTCGTCGATGAACTCCCGGCGGGCGGCCTCCTCCTGGCGTACGGCGTTGCGTTGGGCGCGTTCGTAGCCCTCGGAGAAGGCGTCGATGACCTGGTGCACGGCGGCCAGGGCGCTGTCGGCCGAGCCGGGAACGGCCGGCCATGCCGTGCGGGCGGCGGCCAGGTGGGCGCTGACGAGGGCCCGCAGTCCGTGACCGGCGTCCGCGGCCAGCTCACCGAGGTCCCTGCGGGAGGTGAGCTCCTCCCGCGTGAGCCGCCGCCCCGTGGCCGCGACCTCGGCCAGGATCTGGGCATAGCCCTCCAGATACTGCTCGGGAATCTCCCGTTCCGTCACGTCGTCTCCCGGATTCCTAACGCGCCCATGACGGCTCCTTAGCGGCTCACCGGCATACAGACCCTAATGAACGTTGCCGGAAACCGGCAATGCGCGGGCGTGTGCCTGCCGTGCACCATGACGTGCGGGGAGCACTACGGGGGATTCCGGTGCCGGACACCGGCAGGTGTCCGGCACCGGAGCCCGGAGCAGGCGATGCGCCACCGAACACGGCCGCGGGCTTCGCCACCACCGACAGCTTCGACGCCGACCTGGACCTTCGTGCCTGGGGCATGGGCGGCGTACCGGAGACGATCGCCGTCTGCGCGCTGACCGTCCTCGCCTGGTCCCTGAGTATCGGCGGGACTCTCGCACTGGCCGTGTTCACCTCGCCGGGCCCAGTAACCACCGGACTGCTGCGCATGGCCGTACCGGTCCTGGCACTGCTCGCCGCATGGAGGATGACCCGCCTCTTCGTACGGCCCCTGCACCGTCTCTTCTCCGACGAACCCGGGGTGCCCGACCTCGGCCGGGCACAGGACCGGGCACAGGACCGGGACCGCGACAAGGGGTCTCAGGACGTGGCCCGGGTCGAGGGCCCCCTGCGGGGCGTCAGCGTTCCGAGCGCCGACTCAGTACTTGGGCGACCAGGAGACCGACGAGCACGGCCCACACCACCACCCCCCACCCGCCGTACGGCCGGCCGAGGGTGGCTACGACAAGGGCGGTCAGCGAACCGCCGGCCAGTGCGCCCCGGTCCGTGACGAACGCCCACTCCCGTCGTGCGCTGCCGGAGTCCCGTAGCATCCTGCTCTCCAAGGGGATGCTCCACCTCGGCAGCGGTGAGCACATCGCGGTGACCGTGCCGGTGTGATCAGGTCTCACACCGTGAAGACGATCTTCCCGAAGTGCGAGCCGGACTGAAGGTGGGCGAAGCCCTCGTGGGCTCGGGTGAGGGGGAGGGTTGTGTCGATGGTGGGGCGTACACCGGTCGAGACGCAGAACGACAGAAGGTTCGCCAGCTCGTCCTTGGTCGCGACGGTCGAGCCGGCGATGGTGAGCTCCCGGTAGAAGATGTGGGAGAGCTCCGCGTTCGTGGGGCGGTCGCCGCTCGTGGCGCCCGAGATGACCAGGGTGCCGCCCGGGCGCAGCGACTTCACCGAGTGGGACCAGGTGGCGGCGCCGACGGTTTCGATGACGGCGTCCACGCGGTGCGGCAGTCGTTCGCCGGGTGCCAGGGCCGCGACGGCGCCGAGTTCCAGCGCTCGCCCGCGCTTGCGTGCGTCCCTGCCGGTCGCGAAGACGCGCAGGCCCGCGGCGCTGCCGAGCGCTATCGCCGCCGTGGCCACCCCGCCGCCCGCGCCCTGGACGAGGACCGCATCGCCGGGGCGCACGCAGGCCTTCGTGAAGAGCATGCGGTACGCGGTCAGCCACGCGGTCGGCATGCAGGCCGCCTCCTCGAAGGAGAGTTCCGCCGGCTTGGGGACGAGATTCCACGTCGGTACGGTGACGTACTCGGCGAAGGTGCCCTGGTGGTGCTCGGTGAGGATCGAGCGGGGCTCCCCGGGGCCGAGTCCGTGGCCGGTCAGGCCGATCACCGGGTGCACGACGACCTCGTTGCCGTCCTCGTCGATGCCGGCCGCGTCCGTGCCCAGGATCATGGGGAGCCGGTCGGCGCCGAGGCCGACGCCGCGCAGTGACCACAGGTCGTGGTGGTTCAGCGAGGCGGCCCTGACCTCGACACGGCTCCAGCCGGGGCGGGGCCGGGGAGCGGGCCGCTCCCCGAACCGCAGTCCCTGGAGCGGCTGTCGCAGTCCGACTTCGGCGGCGTAGGCGGCGAACATGGGCGACCTCACCACTCCCGCTGCGGAAAGTTCTCGCTGCCGCACCAGTGGACGACCGTGCCCGCGTAACTCATCCCGGCACCGAAGCCGAGCAGCAGCACGGCGTCACCCGGGCCGATCCGGCCCGTCCGCTCGGCCTCGGCGAGCGCGATCACCACACTGGAGCCGCTGGTGTTGCCGAACCGGTCGGCCACGATGACGGTCTTGTCCGCCGGCTGGCCGAGACGGGTGACCAACTCCCGTACGAGGCGGGGGTTGGCCTGGTGCGTGACGATCAGCCGTACGTCATCGAGGGTGACACCGCCGAGGGCGGTCACCTCCGACACGAAGCCGGGGACCACGGAGAGGGCGAAGTCCTTGACTCCCCGGCCGTCCATGCGGGTCACGTTCGCGCCGCTGAAGCGGTTCAACCGGCCATCGCCGTCAAGGCGTTCGACGAAGGCCGTGTAGTAGCCCTCCGGGTCCGTGCCGAGGAGCGTCCGGCCGATGCCGGGACTGTCCGCGCAGCGTTCCAGGAGATAGCACGCGGCGCCGTCCCCGAAGATCGCGTGCTGGGTCCGGTCCTCGGGGTCGTTCAGCTGGGCCACCGTGTCCGCGACGACGACGGCCACCCGCTCGTACTGCCCCGACTGCATGTACTTGTGGCCGACATCCAGACCGAAGAGGCCGCCGGCGCAGCCTCCGGCGTTCACATCGAATCCGGGGACGCCCTGGATCTGCGCCTTGCGCAGGATCAGCGCCGCCACGGCCGGGATCATGTGGTCGGGGGTGGAGGTGCAGCAGATCAGGAGATCGATGCTCGCCGGGTCCACACCGGCCCGCTTGCACGCGTCCTCGAAGGCGCCGAGGCCGAGGTCCGAGGTGAATTCATCGGGTCCCGCGACGCGGCGGCTGAAGATACCGAGCCGCTCGCGCATCCAGGCGTCGGTGGTGTCGAATCGCTCGACGAGCTGGGTGTTGGTGACCTCGTTCTCCGGGACGCACACTCCGATGGAGCGTATGCCCACCCCGGTGAGACCGTGCGTACCGCCGGCGGATCCGTTCATGGTGTATTCGCCTTCCTGAGTAATCCGGGTGACATACGGACCGCGCCGTCGATGCGGATGGTCTCTCCGTTGATCATCGGGTTCTCGATGATGTGCGCGACCAGGCCGGCGAACTCGGCCGGATCTCCCCACCGTTGGGGATGCACGAGATCGCGGTCCAATTCCCGCCGGGCCCGGACGGGCACCGAGGCGACCGCCGGGGTCTCGAAGAACCCCGGCGCGACGGTGACGACGCGGATGAGCGAACCGGCCAGTTCACGGGCCAGCGGCAGCGTCATGGAGACCATGCCGCCCTTGGACGCCGCATAGGCCGCCTGCCCCACCTGCCCGTCGAAGGCCGCCAGCGAGGCCGTGTTGACGATGACGCCGCGCTCTTGGCCGCGCGGCGCATTCCGCATCATCCGCTCGGCGGCCAGGCGTACGACATTGAAGGTGCCGACGAGATTGGCCGTCATGACATCCACGAACTGGCTCAGGGAATGCGGTCCCGCCCGCCCGACGACTTTTGCCGCGTGGGGAACTCCCGCGCAGTTCACGGCGATACGCAGGGAACCGAGCCGCTCCGCGATGTCCAGGGCTGCCGTCATATCCGGCTCACTGGCGACGTCTGCGCGGACGAATACCGCCGGGCCGCCCAGGAATTCCCGCGCGTGCTGTCCGCGTTCCTCGCTGCGGCCGACGACGACCGGAACGACGCCTTCGGCCAGGAGCCGCCGGGCGACCGCGAGGCCGAGACCGGAGGTGCCGCCGGTGACGAGGGCGACCGTGGCAGATGACATCAGAACTCCCGGTCCGAGGCGTCGAGTTGGTCGCGAAGACGGGCGGGGCCGGGGCTGGTGAGATGCTCGGCGAGGAGGGCGGCGAGCGCTGCGGGCCGGTGGGTGACGAAGTAGTGTCCGCCCCCGTGGATCTCCGCCAGGTCCACCTGCGCGGCGAAGCGCTTCCAGTTCAGGTACGCGTGCGCATGGCCCTCGGTGGCGCTGTCGTCCGTGCCGACGATGACGTGGAGCGGAGTGGCCAGCGGCGGCTGCGGGGTCTGCTCCGCCCGGAGCTGGAAACGCAGACCCTGCGTCATGTCGTGCCGGATCGCCGCCAGGACCGTCCGCAGATCGGCGTCCGCCAGCGCTCCGTCGAATCCTCCGAGCGATTGCATGTACGTGTACAGGGCGTCCCCGGACCAGCTCTGCGCGCGCTCCAGGTCCTCGGCCGGCGCGGTGGCCGGCAGTGCGGCACCGATGAAGAGGGCGGCCGGCCGATGGCCCTGCCTCTCCAGGCGCTGGGTGACGGCCACCGCGAGCGCCGAGCCTGCGCAATGCCCGTACAGGGCGAAAGGGCCACGGATGGAGCCGCCGGCCAGGGAGCCGCCGGTCAGTGAGCTGCTGATCTCGGTGGCGATCAGGTCGGCGGTTTCGTCCAGGTCCAGGAGCGGTTCCTGGCGCCGGGCCGGGTCGTGTCCGGGCAGCGCGGCGCTCCAGGTCACGATCCCGGGTGCCAGCTCGGCGGCGAGGCGGTGGTAGGCCGCGGCGGTGCCGCCGCCGTAGGGGATGCAGACGAGAGTGATGGCCTCGGCCGCTGCCTCGGCCCCGGTCTCGGTCCCGGCTCCGTCCCCGGTCAGCGGCCGCAGGATGCGGTGCACCGCGGGCGCGCTCTCAAGTGCGCGGACGCGCAGGGCCAGAGCCCGCGGTGTGGGGTGCTGGAACACATCGAGGACGGCGGCGCCCCGGCCCAGGCGGCGGGCCAGGCGTACGGCCTTGAAGGAGTCGCCGCCCAGATCGAAGAAATCGTCCTCGACGGAGAGGTCCGCGACACCCAGTGCGTGCCGGAAGGCGTCGACGACCTCCTGCTCGCCGGGAGTCGGCGCCGCAGTGTCCCGTGGTCCACGGGCGTACACGGGATCCGGCAGCGCCCGCCGGTCGAGCTTCCCGTTCGCGGTGAGGGGGATGCGTCCGATCGCCGTCACGGTGGCCGGCACCATGTGGGCGGGCAGCCGGCGCGCCAGACGATGCCGCAGACCGGCCGCCCGCGTGCCCGACATGTGCGCAGCGCCCGCAGTCCCCGCGCTGCCCGCACCACCCCCAGCACGCGCAGCCCCCGCAAGCACCACGTACGCCGCGAGGGCATCGTCGCCGACGGCGTCCTTCCGTACGACGACACAGCACGCCTCGACCTCCGGGCAGGCGAGCAACTCCGCCTCGATCTCGCCCGGTTCGACCCGGAAGCCCCGGAGCTTCACCTGATCGTCCGCTCGTCCCTCGTACTGGAGGAGCCCGTCGGCAGTGCGGCGGGCGAGGTCGCCGGAGCGGTACATGCGGGAGCCGGGCGGGCCGAAGGGGTCGGCGAGGAAGCGGGTGGCGGTGAGTCCCGGCCGGTGCAGGTACCCGCGGGCCACTTGATCGCCGGCCACGTAGAGCTCGCCGGTGACGCCGGGGGGAACCGGCCGCAGGTTCTCGTCGAGTACGTAGAGGGCCAGACCCGGCAGGCTCCGCCCGATGAGGCTGCCGCCCCGGGCGGAGAGCGGGGACCTGTCGAGCGGCAGATGGCTCGCATGGACCGTGGTCTCGGTGATCCCGTACATGTTGACGAGCACCGGACCGTCGTCCGCGTGCAGCGCGTACCACTCCTGGAGCCGGCGGATGTCGAGCGCCTCACCACCGAACACGACGTAGCGGAGCGCCAGTTGCCGCCCGAGCCGCAGATCATCCTTGTGCGTCTGAAGGAGCTGGTAGAACGCCGAGGGCGTCTGACTCAGTACGGTGACCGCTTCATCCACGAGCAGCCGGAGCAGCCGGTCCGGTGCGCGGCGCGTGGTGGCGGGGACCAGAAGGAGACGTCCCCCGTGGAGCAGCGGCCCCCAGAGTTCCCATACGGAGAAGTCGAAGGCGAACGAGTGGGCCATGGTCCATACGTCGCCGGCGTGGAAGTCGAACAGCTCCCGGGCGGCCGAGAACAGGCCGAGCACGTTCTTGTGCGGGACGACCACCCCCTTGGGGCGGCCCGTGGAGCCGGAGGTGTAGATGACATAGGCCGCGTTGTCCCCGGTCAGAGGGTTGCCGCGGTCCTCGGGGCGCAGATCGTCCGCGGGGAGGCCGGCAAGGAGGCGCCGGGTGGCCGCGGAGTCGGTCTCCACGACGAGCCGGTCCGCCGTGCGGGAACCTGGTGCCTCGCCGGACGTGGCGAGCCCGTCGGACGTGGCGAGCAGGAGCAAGGGCTCCGCGTCGGCGAGCAAGGAGTCGATACGGTCCCGAGGTTGTTCCGGGTCGACGGGAAGGTAGGCGGCTCCGGATTTGAGCACGGCCAGGAGCGCGATCACCAGCTCCACGGTCGGCGGCATGCAGACGGCCACCAGCCGCTCGGGCCCGGCGCCCTGCTCGACGAGCAGCCGCGCCAACTGGTTGGCCCGAGCGTTCAGTTCCGCGTAGGACAGGGCCGCCGGCGCGCAGGTCACCGCGACGGCGTCCGGAGTGCGGGAGACCTGCGTCTCGAAGGCGTCCACCAGGGTGCGGGCCTTGTCTCCGGTACGGGACCCGGAGCGCGGGCGCGGTGCCAGGAACGCGCGCCGCTCCGCCTTGCTCAGCAGATCGATTTCACCGAGCGGGCGGCCGGCACCCGTGAGGGCCCGGCGCAGGAACTGCCCGAACCTCGTCCGGTGATCCCTGAGGTCTTCGGCGCAGTAGAGGCCCGCGTTGGCGTCGATCGTGAAGGTGAGGCGCTGCGGTGTCTCGTAGACGCCCAGCATGAAGTCCTCGATCGGGCCCGGCGCGAGATTGCGGTGCTGCGCGGAGCTGTGGCCGAACGACAGCGCGGCGTCGAGTGAGAGCACGTTGACCGTGGGGCCGAAGACGCGGGCGCTTCCCCGTTCCTTGCGCAGGTCGCGCCGGATGTCCTCGAAGCGGTACCGGCGGTGCGGGCGGGTCGCGTCGATCCTCTCGGCCACGTGCCCCAGCAGGTCGGTGAAGCTGTCGGCCGGATCGGTCCGCACCCGCAGCGGGATGATGTTGGAGACCATGCCCGGGGTGGTCGCGGTCGCGGCCGTGTGACGGTTGGAGACCGGAAGCCCCAGCACCGTGTCGCGCGAACCCGTGATCCGGCCGGTGTACGCCGCAAAGGCCGCGATCACCACGCGCGGCCACTTCACCCCGTGCGCACGGGAGAACTCGCCGAGCAGGTCCCGGAGTTCGTCGTCGGCGGTCCAGGTCTCCCTGAGGGCGATGCCGGCCGGCGGCAGGGATGCGTCGGTGAGGCCCGGCACCTGCTCCAGGTCCGCGAACTCGGCGCGCCAGTAGCGCCGGTCGCGGGGGAAGTCGGCGGACGCGCGATAGCGCCGGTCCTCTTCGACCAGGGCTGACAGGGCGCCGAAGGGGGTGGCGGACGGCTCTTGGCGGGCGGCCAGGGCCGCGTAGATCTCTGCCGCGCGGGAGGCGAGGAGCTGTGAGCCCACACCGTCGGAGACGATGTGGTGCAACTGCCAGAACCAGAGGTGCCGGTGGGGTGCCAGACGCAGGATCGCGTGCCGCTGGACCTCTCCGGCGGCGGGATCGAGCGGGGTGCCGATCCGCGTCCGCATCCAGCGCTGAGCAGCTTCCCACGGATCGGCCTCCCACGGATCGGCCTCCCGTGGTTCCGCCTCCCGGGACTCTGTCCCGGCGGTGAGGTCGATGAGGGGTACGTGGAGGTCGGACGGGGCCCGCACCCGTTGCCACGGGCCGTCCGGATCCTCCCCGAAGGAGGTGCGGAGGGCCTCCGCTTCCGTGCTGACCCGGCGGATCGCCTTCTGAAGGAGCGCTGGGTCCAACGGCCCCTGGATGTCCAGGAGTTCCGCATACGCGTGGGCGAGCCCGGACTCGTCCAGCTGCCCTCCGTACCAGATTCCGGCCTGGCCTTCGGTGAGGGCGAGCTTGGGAGTTGCGTCGGCAGAAGAACCGGTCACGTCGGAGCCCTCTCATGGGAGGAGGGCCGGGCGAACCCGGCCCTCCTGCGCGGTGAGGTGTGTGTACAGGTGCGGGCACGAAAGAGATTCCGCGGGCTACGGAGCGACGCTCGCGCCCCGGCATATCTCCAGGAGCGCCATGGCGACCGCGGTCCCCGGCCGGCCGAACTGGTCCGCGTACGGGGAGATGACCCGCATCTCGCGGGTGAGGTCCGTGCGGGTGCCCCCGGACAGCATCCGGCTGCGCTGGACTTCGCCGGACAGATCCCGGCGGCGTTCCATCAGGGCGCGGATCTCCGCGTCCACCAGGTCGAGTTCGGCGCGGAGGGCGGAGACATCGGCGAGCGTGGTCGATTCCTTCGCGGCCATGGTCACCCTCCCCAGGTGTTGCCGAGGGGGGCCAGCAGACCGACGACGTCCGAGACGGTCTCGCGCGTCGCGTCGACGAGGGTCGTGGCGATCGCGGACATGGCCCGGCCCGGGGCTGCCTCCCCGGCCGAGGCGGCGACGGCCTGCCCCGGTGCGGGCTCCGCCGCCATGGCCGCCGAAGCGGGCACGGTGACCGCGAGGACGGTCAGGGCGATGGTGGCGGCCCGGCAGGCGGCGGGCTTGGCGATGCTGCGGTGGCGATGACGGACGATGGCATGCATGCGGTGATATCTCCCCGTAATTTTCACGTCGGTGCGGTTTCGTGCTCGATCTCCATGAGTTTCACACTCACGACCAGTCCCGTCAGCATTACCGAGTGTCAGGGTCCTGTGATGGCAACTCCCTGTCATGCGGGCGGTCCCAGGCGTCCGCGCCGAGCTGTTCCAGGGCGCTCACGAGGGTGGTGGCCGGCGCCCAGTCGAGTCCGGCTCCGGCGGTCGCCGGCAGGGCGCGGGCCACGAGACGGGCCGCCGCGGCCTCGGTTCCCTCGCTGTCGGGATGGCCGAGGAACAGGGTCACATGCGCTCCGCCGTCGGCCGAGGGAAGCACGTGAATGTGCTCTAACTGATCTTCCGGCAGGGCAAGTCGGCGGATCCGGTCATCGAGCGCGGGCCCGCCGGGCAGTGCCTCGGCGGGCACGGTTGCCGTCACGAGGAACATGGGTTGCGCCTCCGCGAATTTCCTGTGCACCAGACCGCGTACCCCTCAGTAAGGTTGCCCCTGATCGAACAGGGCTGCGATAGTCGAGGAGACTGCGACGCTGTCTGTGCGGTCAACGGGGGAACTCTGGGGGGAGTTGAACAATGGGGCAATTGGGGCTTGACGTGGATGCCGAGGCTGTATACCGCATCCTGCTGAAGCAGCCCAGGGCCGGTGTCACGGAGATCGCGCAAGGGCTTGACTGGCCCGTCGAGCGCGCCAGGGCCACCCTGGACCGGCTCGCCGAACTGACACTGGTACGGAATTCCTCGGAGGAGCCGGGCAAAGTCCGCCTGGTCAACCCGGAGTTCGGGCTCGCCGGCCTGTTGCAGCGCCAGGAGCAGGAGCTGGCCCAGCGCCAACAGGCGGTCGCCGCGACGCGGCTCGCCATTACGCAGATGCTCACCGAGTACGACGAGGGGCAGACGGCGCAGACCGACGACGTCCGCCGCTATATCGGCCTCGACGCGATCAACTCCCAGATCGAGCGGCTCGGGCACGGGGCGGAGAGCAGCGTCGAGGTTTTCGCGCCGCGCGGTGCCCAGACGCCGGCGGCCCTGAAGGCGGCGCGTCCGCTGGACCAGTCGGCGGTGGAGCGCGGTGTGCACGTGCGCTACATCTACCTGGACTCGATCCGCAACGACCCGGCGACCATGCAGTACGCGCGCTGGCTCCAGGGCATCGGCGGTGAGGTGCGGGCGCTGCCCCAACTGCCGCTGCGGATGATCATTTACGACCGCCGGGCCGCCATGGTGCCCATCGACCCCGAGGACGCCGCGCGCGGGGTCCTCGTCCTCCAGGGAGCCGGTGTCGTCACCGCGCTGGTGTCGCTCTTCCAGCAGACCTGGGAGCAGGCGCAGGCGCTCTGCGGCAGCAGGGCGGCGACGGCGACCCAGGACGGTCTCACCCCACAGGAACAGGCCGTTCTCGACCTGCTCTTCGACGGCCACACCGATGACGTCGTCGCCCGCAAGCTCGGCGTCTCGGTGCGTACGGGCCGGCGGATCACCGCCGATCTGATGGCCCGCCTCGGCGCCCGCAGCCGGTTCCAGGCGGGGGCACTGGCCATGGAGGGCGGGTGGCTCGGCTCCGGTGCGACGGCCGGTGAGGGTACGGGGGAGGGGGTCGGCCAGGACGCCGGGGAGGTCCGTGGCGACGCCTGAACTCGCCGTGCGCGCACCGTCGTTCGGCGGCCTCACTGCGCACGCACGGGTGCGTCGCGCGGCGCGTTGACCGCGTCGGGGACGGGCAGGCCCGCGAGCGCGAGCAGTACCGACTCGGCGGCCTGGGTACCGGCCCGCTCCTGGGCCTCGGGGGTGCTCGCGCCCAGGTGCGGCGTGGTGATCACGTTGTCCAGCTCGAACAGCGGGGAGTCCGTGCAGGGCTCCTCGGCGTAGACGTCCAGGGCGGCGCCGGCGATCCGGCCCTCCTTGAGGGCCGCGTACAGCTCCTGCTCGTCGACGATGCCGCCGCGCGCCGCGTTCACCAGGCGCAGATCGGTGCGTACACACTGAAAGGCGTCGAAGCCGAGCAGGCCGGCGGTCTGCTCGTTCAGCGGCAGATGCACCGTCAGGAACTGGGCCCTGGCCAGGAGTTCGTCAAGGGTGGTGAGGCGTACGCCGATACTCTTCGCGTGGGTCTGCTCCGCGTACGGGTCGTACGCGATCACCTCCATGTCGAACGCGGACAGGCGGCGCGCCACGAGCGAGCCGATCCGGCCGAGCCCGAGCACTCCGAGCGTCTTGCCCGCCAGTTCGGTGCCGGTGTACGTACTGCGCGCCCAGCGCCCGTCCTTGAGCGCGGCGTGCGCCTGCGGGACGTGGCGGGCGAGAGCGAGCAGCAGCGCCACGGCGTGCTCTGCGGCGCTGACGACGTTGGACGCGGGGGCGTTCGCGACGAGCACACCGGCGGCCGTGGCGGCCGGTACGTCCACGTTGTCCAGGCCGACCCCGGCCCGTGCGACGACCTTGAGCCGGGGCGCGACGGAGAGGGCCTCGGCGTCGATCCGGGTGGCGGAGCGCACCAGGACGGCATCGGCCTCGGCGAGCGCGGCGAGCAGCGCGGGCCGGTCGGTGCCGTCGACGTGCCGCACCTCGGCGGCGCCGTCCCGGGTGAGCACCTCGGTGGCCTGCGGGCTGAGCGCGTCGGCGATGAGGGCGACGTGGGGACTCATGAGGCGAGTGGCCTTTCGGCGAGGAGGGGCGTGGAGGGGACAGGCGGTGCGGGGACGCCGGTTGCTTCGCGCAGTGCGGGGAGCAGGGTGGAGCCGTCGTACAGATGCCGGGGCAGCCGGGGGCGCGCGGGCCCCGACCAGGACAGCAGCCGGGGCGCGGCGTCGGGCGCCGTGACATGCAGCAGCTCCGGCGCCACCGCGAGCCCGTCGCCGGTCGACTTGAGCAGGGCTTCCTTGCGGGTCCGGTAGCGCACGAAGCCCGTGGGCCGCCGCGCCGGCGGCAGGCCCGCGAGGGCGCTGCGTTCGGGTGTGGTGAGGACCCGTTGTGCGGTCTCCGGCTCGTAGGGCGCGAGCCTGAGCGGCCGCGGCGGTTCGGGCTTTCCGTGCGGACCGCCGTACTGCTTGCAGACGACGGTCAGCACCAACTCCCGTGCGGATACGCCAAGGTGCGCGGCGGCCACGGACCGGGCGAGCGCATGCGCGGTGAGGTGGAGCGCCCGCGCGGCCGGCTTGCGCAGCCGGTCCGCACAGGCGCGCTCGCCCTCGTCGAGGAGCTCGCGCAGCCCCGGGTGGGCGTCCCGGGCCGACGCCCACCACAGCCGGCACTCCCCGGGCCGCATCGCCGGCACGCGCACCCGTGCCGGCGAGCGGTCTCCCGGCTCCGCGGCCCCGGCCGTCACAGCCCGCCGTCCACGGGCAGCACCGCACCGGTGACGTACGAGGCGCGCGCGGAGGCCAGGAACGCCACGACCTCGGCGACCTCGGCCGCGAGCCCGGTCCTGCCCAGGGCCGTCCGCTCGGTGACCTGCTCCTTGACCTGATCGTCGAGCACGGCCGACATATCGGTGTCGATCAGGCCGGGCGCCACCGCGTTGACCCGGATGCCGCGCCGTCCGACCTCCTTCGCGAGCGAGCGGGACAACGCGATGATCCCGGCCTTGGACGCGGCGTAGTTGGTCTGCCCCGCGTTGCCGTACAGACCGGAGACCGAGGCGACGGTGACGATGCTGCCGCCCCGGCGCTTCATCATGGGGAACACCACGGACCGGCACACGTGGTACACACCGTCCAGATTGGTGTCCACGACGTCGTGCCAGTCGCTGTCGGACATCATCAGGAGCGGTTTGTCCCGGGTGATGCCGGCCGAGGTGACCGCGACCGCGATGGGTCCGAAGTCCCGCTCAGTGACGTCCACCCAGTCCCGTACGGCTGCCGCGTCCGTGACGTCGACACGCCGCGCGAGCGCCCGGGCACCCCGCTCGGCCAGCTCCTTCTCCAGGTTCGCGGCAGCCTGTTCGTCGCCGCGGAAGCAGAACGAGATGTCGTGCCCGTCCTCGGCGAGCCGCAGGGCGACGGCCCGTCCGATGCCGCGGGAGCCGCCGCTGATCAGGGCGACCGGACGTGAACTCCCCTGCGCGGAGCCGCTCATGCGCTCGCTCCGTCCGTCAGGAGCCGCAGGACGGCGCAGCCCACGGGACCGTCCGGATCGGTGGCCGTGACCAGGGCGATACGGCCCGGCTCACCCGGCTCGGACAGCAGAGCCGCGAGCTGGAACGCACCGGTGGCGGCGGCCGTCTCGCCGAGCAGCGCGACGGAGGCCGTGCGCTCGCGTACGTCCGCGTCGAACAGGGCCTCGTGCACGATCCGTTCCTGCTCACCCGCCGCACCCGGGGCCTGGCCCGGTACGGCCGCCCAGACCGCGGCGGGCGCGACACCCGCCTCGGCGAGCGAGGCGTGCACCGCCGCGGTGAGCACCTGGGCGAACTCGCCCTGCGGCGCCACCCGGTGGTGCACCGCGAGTACCTCGGCCAGCGGCTCACCGGCCGCGCTGTCCCCGGGTTCGAGGAGCACCATCACACACCCCTCGCCGAGCACGAGGTCCTCCCCGTGCGCCGCGTGGGTGAGGTGGGCGCGGGTGGCCGAGTACTCCTCGGCCGAACCGGCGAGCACCCGCTCGGCCCGCCCGTCGGCGAGCAGCCGGACCGCCTGGCCGAGTGCGACGAGGCCGGAGAGCCGTCCCGCGGCGACCGTGCTGTTGGGTCCCTTGAGCGTGTGGCGGATCGCGCTGGCCGAAGCCGCCCTGTTCATGGCCATGTTGGGGATCCTCGACGGCATCACGTCGATGGGACGGTCACCTTCGAGGGAGGCCTTGGTGAACTCCATGAACCCCTGGGTGCTGCCGGCCGCCGTGCCGAGCACGACACCGGTGCCGAGGCCGCCGTCCGGCCGCTGCTCCGTTTCCCCGGCGAGCAGCTCCCGTACGGTCACGGCGGTGAGACCGGTCAGGCGGTCCATGCCCCGGGTGCCGGCCTTGCCGAGCGCCTCGCGGACCTCGAAGCCGGGCACGAGGCGGGCGGTGGCGTCCGGCCGCGCCGTCCACTCCTCGGGCCCGGCGGACTCGGGCGGTGCGGTCCGTTCGCGCAGACCGGCCGCGAGCGGTGCGCGGCCCGTGCCGTACGGCGACACGGCCGACCATGCGGTGATGACCGCGGTACTCATCGGACGTACTCCCCTCGGGGGCTTTCGGTGCGGGGGTCCTCGCGGCCGGTGCCTTCATGACGGCCGAGCAGCACCACCGCGTTGTTGCCGCCGAACGCCAGACCGTTGTTCTGCACGATCCGCACATCGGCCGACACCGACGCGTTCGGTACGACATCGACGGCGCAGTCCGGATCGGTGCTGCGGTGGTTGGCCGTCGGCGGCACGAACCCGTGCCGGATGGCGAGCGCCGACGCGATGGCGCCCAGGGCGCTGGCCGCGCCCATGGTGTGGCCGATCATCGCCTTGATGCCGACCGTGCGCGGCGCCTTGTCCCCGTACACCTGACGTATCGCGGCGACCTCGGTGGTGTCATTGGTCGGCGTGCCCGTGCCGTGTGCGCAGATCACGTCGACCTCCTCCGGCTTGACCGACGCGTTCTCCAGGGCGAGGCGGATGCAGCGGGCCACGCTGTCCTCCTCGGGTGCGGTGGGGTGCGCGGCGTCGCAGTTGAGGCCGTAGCCGAGCACCTCGGCGTAGATGTGCGCGCCGCGGGCGAGCGCCGACTCCTCGGTCTCCAGGAGCAGCAGTCCCGCGCCCTCGCCGGTGAGCAGGCCCACGCGGTCGGCGTCGAAAGGCCGGCACTCGTCGGGGGCGATCAGGCCGAGCCGGGTGAAGCCCGCGAACGTCTTGCGGTTCAGCGCGTCCGCACCGCCCACGAGGGCCCACTCCGCCCGGCCGCCGCGCACGGCGTCGAAACCGGCACCGATCGCGTAGTTGCCGGCGGCGCACGCGGTGGCGATCGTCGACGACTCCACGTCGGACAGGGCGAGTTCGCGGACGACACCGAGCGCGAGACTGCCGGTGGCGGTCCTGCCGAGGGACGTACCGGTGAACGCGCCGAGCCCGATGGCGAGCGCCGACTCGGTGAGCAGATCCAGCTCGCCGACCTCACCGTCGGTGGTGCCGACGACGACGGTGCCGCGCCGCTCGCGCAGCCAGTCCTCGTCGAGCCCGGCGTCGTCGAGCGCCATCCGGGCGGCCGCCGCCGCGAACTGCGTGGCGCGGCCCGTGAGTTCGGGCCGCACCCGGTGCAGCCGGGCCGCGGCGTCGAAGCCGTGCACCTGGTGGCCGCGACGGCTGGGGAAGCCCGTCGTGTCGAAGGCGGTGATGTCACCGGTGCCGACCCGGCCGGCGCGCAGGGCCGAGGTGAACTCCGCGACCCCGACGCCGACGCTGGACAGCGCACCGCACCCGGTGAGGACGACGCGGCGCGGGGCCCCCGTGGCCTCGGCGGTACTCATGGCTGCCGCCGTTCGGCCGTCGCGAGCACCTCGAGCACGGCGTCCAGGTGGGTCAGCCTGACCAGGTCGTCCTGCGGGATGACCACGCCGAGCTCCTTCTCGATACGGGAGAGGATCTCGATGGCGCCGAGGGAGTCCGCGCCGTGGTCGTCCACGAACAGGCTGGTGCCGGTGAGCTCGTCGTCCTCGAGCTCCAGGATGTCGGTGATGATGGCCCGGACGGCGGTGACGTCCACGGGAGTGTTCACGGTCATGACAGTTGCCTCTCTGAGGGGTGGCCTGGTCCTCAGGCCACGGTTCGGGTTGCGGTGACGGTCAGGGACTTGGGGCGCATGTCGGTCCAGGTGCGCTCGATGTGGTCGAGCGCGGCCTGGCGGGGTCCGGCCGGCAGCAGGGTGGTCCAGCCGGCCGGGACGGCGGCGAACTCGGGCCAGATGCAGTGCTGGCCCTCGTCGTTGGCCAGCACCAGGAAGGTGCCGTTCTCGTCGTCGAACGGGTTGTTCTTCATGAGGTCTCTTCCTTCGCCAATACGTAAGGGAATTCAGCCGGAATACGTCCTGAGCGTGTTCCGTGCGTTCACTGCATTCGGTCGAGATGCGCGGCGATGATGCGCCCGATCGCCCGCTGCGGCTCGGGCCGCATCATTCCGTCGTGGTCCGATGCGATGCTGTGCCGGTATATACGGCCGCCGATGTACGGCTCCCATTCCGCGACCGTGGGTGACTGCTCGTCGGTGCCGTGTGCGGCGGACAGGAAGAGCACGTCACCGCCGAAGCGGTCCGGGGTGAACTCGGCGCTGAGGACCGCGTGGTTGCGCACGATCCGAAGGAGCCGGGCCAGCTGCTGCTCGTCGAGGCCGGCCAGCGGGTTGGCGTCCCGCCGGAACAGCGCGAGGACCTCGGAGAGCGTGGGCTCGCCGCCGGCGAGGGTCGCCGCGTCGTAACCGCAGTACTCGAGGATCTTCGCGAGCAGCGCCCGGTCGTCCGGGATGCCGTCCGGCTCGGGGACCGGGTAGCTGTCGAGGTTGGCGAGCAGCGCGACACGGTGTCCGAGCGCTTCGAGACGGGTGGCCGCCGCATGGGCGAGCAGTCCGCCGAAAGACCAACCGAGAAGATAGTAAGGTCCCTCGGGCTGGATTTCCAGAATTCTGCTCACATAATCCCGGGCCATTTCCGCGATCGATGACGGAAGGGGCGCTTCCGTGACAATTCCGGACGCCTGGAATCCGAATACGGGGAATTCCTTCGCCAGATGTTCCGCGAGCCCGAGATAGGGCCAGCTGAGACCGACACCGCCGTGCAGGAAGAACAGCGGCGCACGGGTGCCGTCGGGCCGGATGGGCAGCAGCGGTTCGAACGCCTCGGTGAGCAGGGCCGGCCGCCGCTCGGCGCTCTCGGCGGGCCGGGTGGCCGCGAGTTCACCCGCCCGCTCGGCCAGGGTGCGCAGCGCACGGAACCAGCCCTCGGCGAGCGCCCCTGCGTCGGCGGGCTCGAGCACCTCGCCCGCCCAGGTCCAGTTGGCGACGAGCACGGGCCCGTCGGGACCGTCCTCGACCAGCGCGTCCACCGCGATGGTGTGCCCGAGCGGCTGACCGCCGCAGGTCGCCGCGAACGCCTCACGTGACTCGGGCGCGGCCGCCCAGCCGCCGTCGTACGACTCCATCGCGGCGAACCGGCCCAGGTAGTTGAACCCGAGCTGCGGGTTCACCGCCGGCACCGGAGCCGGCCCTTCGCCGAGGTGGCGCAGGATGCCGTGGCCGAGACCGTGGTCGGGCAGCGCCGCTAGCTGCTCGCGCATCTCCTTGACCGACTGCTCGGCCCCGAGCGCGGCGGCCCGCAGCAGCACCGGATGCGTGCCGGTGAACCAGCCGGCCGTACGGGACAGGTCGATGCCCGGATGCAGTTGTTCGCGGCCGTGGGTCTCGACCTCGACGAGCAGGCTCCGGCCGCGCCACTGGGCGACCGCGAGATCCAGACCGGCGAGCAGCACATCGTTGATCTCGGCCTGGAACGCGGCGGGAGCGCGCTCCAGGAGCGGTGCGGTGTGCTCGGCCGGCAGGGTCAGCCGCAGCGTCCTGGCGGTGGCGTAGGTGTCGCGGCCCGGATCCAGCGCCCGCGCACCGACCGGCTGCTCCGTGCGGGACAACAGCTGTATCCAGTACGGGAGTTCACGGGTGCGCGCCGTGGCCTGCGCGTGCAGGAGCTGGGACCAGTGGCGCAGCGAGGTGCCGACCGGATCGAGTGCGGTGCCGGGGCGCTCGTACGCGGTGAGCAGGTCGGGCAGCAGCACGCGCCAGGAGACGCCGTCGACCACGAGGTGGTGCAGCATCAGGATCAGCCGGCCCGGAAGGCTGCTTCCGCGGTCGATCCACACGGCCTGCACGGTGATCCCGTCCCTCGGGGCGAGCCGGTCGCGGGCGGCCTCCGCCTGTGCGGCGACGGCCCGGCGCAGCAGCGCCTCGTCCTCGTACGCGCGATGGCCCGCGTCGATCCGGCTCACGAGCGGAGCGACCGCCACCGTGCCCACCTCGCCGATCACGAGCCGCCAGTCGCCGGGTCCGTGGCCGGTCAGCCGCAGGCGCAGCGCGTCGTGGTGGTCGACGGCCCGCTGGAGCGCCCCGGTGAGCCGCTCGAGGTCCAGGTCCGCGGGGGTCGTGAGGACCACGGACTGGTTGAACCCGTCGAGCGGACCGCCCTCTTCGAGCAGCCGGAACATCACCGGTGTGGGCGCCAGTTCGCCCACGCCGTCGTCGGTGCCGGCGATCTCGACCGGTTCCGCCGCGCGCACGGCCGTGGCCAGCGCGGCCACCGACTTGTACGTGAACACATCGGCCGCGGTGACCCGCAGCCCCGCCCGCCGCGCACCGGCGACTACCTCGATGGAGCGGATGCTGTCGCCGCCGAGGTCGAAGAAGCTGTCGTCGATGCCCACGGAGGGCAGTCCGAGCACGGCCGCGTAGATCTCGCACAGGGCGCGCTCGGTTTCCGTACGGGGCAGCCGCACCGGGACCGTGGTGACGGTTTCCGGGTCAGGTGCGGGGAGTGCTTTGCGGTCGATTTTGCCGTTGGGGGTGAGGGGGAGGGTGTCGAGGGTGAGGAGGGTGCTGGGGATCATGTAGTCGGGGAGGACGGCGGCGAGTGCGGTTTTGGGTTTGTGGGTGGTGCCGATGAGGTAGGCGGTGAGGCGGCCGTGGTGGACGGCGGCTGCGGCGTCGGTGATGCCGGGCAGGGTGCGTAGGGCGGTTTCGATTTCGCCGAGTTCGATGCGGTGGCCGCGGATTTTGACTTGGTGGTCGGTGCGTTCGAGGAATTCGAGTTGTCCGTCGGGGCGTTGGCGTACGCGGTCGCCGGTGCGGTACATGCGGGTGCCGGGTTGTTGTGCGTGGGGGTCGGCGAGGAAGGTGGTGGCGGTTTTGGCGGGGTCGTGGAGGTAGCCGTGTCCGACGCCGGTGCCGGCGACGTAGAGCTCGCCGGGGGTGCCGGGGGGTACGGGTTGCAGGGCTGTGTCGAGGATGTAGAGGCGGGTGTTGCGGACCGGGTGTCCGATCGGTGCGCGGGTGTCTAGCGGGGTGTCCGGGGTGATGATGGCGTGGGTGACGTCGTCGGAGCACTCGGTGGGTCCGTAGGCGTTCACCAGCGGGATACCGGGCTCCCACTCGCGCCAGGTGACGGCGAGATCGGCGGGCAGGGCCTCGCCCGTGACCATCAGGGAGCGCAGTGTGCCCAGCGGCGGCCGGGGCGTGCCCGCCTGCCAGGAGTCGACGGCGGCGCGCAGGAGGGAGGGGACGACTTCGAGGATGGTGACGTTGTCGGCTGCTATCCGCCCGAAGAGCTCCTGGGGATCGACGGCTGTCTCCCGGTCGACGACGATCAGGCGGCCGCCGACGATGAGGGGGGAGAGCATCTGCCATACGGAGATGTCGAAGGTGACGGGGGCGTTGTGGACCACCACGTCACCGGCGGTCATGTGCAGGTCGTCGACCTTGGCGAGGAGATGGTTCACCATGCCGGCGCGGTGGACCATGGCGCCCTTGGGGCGTCCGGTCGAGCCGGAGGTGAAGATGATGTACGCCAGGTCGTCGGCGCCACCGGCCGGCGGGACCAGCTCGCTGTCGGCCGCGCCGTCCCAGGCGATCACTTGGGGGCTGGTGGCCGACGCTTGGAGGATCTGTGCGGCCGTCGTGTCCTGGCCCGGCCCGACGTAGAGCACATCGGCCCGGCTGTCATCGAGCAGCGCGGCCGTGCGGGCCTGGGGTGCCCGCAGATCGAGCGGCACCCAGGCCGCCCCGGCACCCAGTATCCCGAGGATTGCGGTCACGAAGGGAATCCCGGGCTCGCACAGCATCGCCACCCGTGAGCCGGGACCGGCCCCGCAAGCGAGCAGTCGGCGGCTCAGCGCCGAGGCGAGAGCGACCAGTTCACCGTAGGGGACAGAGCCCTGGGGATCCTGGACCGCGGTCTTGTCGGGCTCCTCGACGGCCAGTGCCCGTACACGTTCCACCACCCCGGCGTAGGGCTCGTCGATCGCCGTCGCGCCCCATGCCGCACGCACCGCCGCCGACTCCTCCGGCAGCAGTACGTCCAGCTGGTCGGCCACCGCGTCCGGTCCGGCCTCGGCCAGTGTGCGCAGCCAGCCGAACAGGCGGCGCTGGTGGAGCTCCAGCTCCTGCTGCGTATAGCGCGAGGGGTTGGCGTCGAGGCGTACCGCGTAACCGTCCTCGGCCGAGTCGAGATAGATGATCTGGAGGTCCTCGACCGGCCCTGTCGACAGGTTGTGCAGGAGGCCGGTGCACGCGCCGAAGGTGTAGTCGAAGCCCGATTCGAGGACGTTGACGGTCGGTCCGAGCGAGCGGCCCGCGTCACCGGTGAAGCCGAGGTCGCGGCGGATCCGGTCACCCCGGTAGTTCTGGTGGCGCAGCGTGGCCCGCAGTTCGCCGGCGCTGTCGCGCAGGAAGTCCGCTACGGTACGGCCGGGCAGCACCCGTACGGGATGCGGCACGAAGTTGGCGCGCATCCCCGGCACGGCGCGGGCCGCAGCCGTGGCGCGGGCCGGCACCGCGAGGGTGAGCAGGGCGCGGTCCACCCCGGCTGCCCGCTGGACGTACGCGCCGGTCGCCGCGATCAGGAGCGTCTGCCAGGTGATACGGGAGTCCCAGGCGAGCGCGCGCAGCCGCTCGACCGTGGCGGCGGGCAGCACGGCCTCGCACCGCAGCGAACTGCGGGCGGGCCCGCCGGGCCGCTGCGAGAGGCTGACCGGTTCGGGCTGCTCGTCGAAGCGGGCCTGCCAGAAGGCCTGCTCCTTTTGGTACTTGGCGGTCTGCGCGTACGCGGCCTCGTCGTCCGTGAGCGTCAGGGGATCCGGGAAGGCGCCCTCGGCGTCCGGGTCCGCGTACAGCGCGGCGAGCCGGTTGTAGATGAGGACGCGGCTGAACCCGTCGACCAGGATGTGGTTGACCCGGATGTAGAACAGCACATGCTCGGGACCGAGCCGCAGCAGCACCGAGCGCAGCGTGCCCGCCGTCAGGTCCGGTGTGGTGAGCAGGTCCTTGCGCATGAAGACCTCGGCGGCGTCCCGGGGCCGGTCCTCATCCGACAGGTCGAGGGTCTCGACGGGGAAGTCCCCGGCGGGCGCGAGCTCTTGGCGCGGCTCGCCGTCGCGCTCGGTGAACCGGGCGCGCAGGGTGCCGGCCTCCCGCAGCACTCCCCGCCAAGCGGCGGTGAACCGGGCGGTGTCGAGCGGACCACGCAGCTCCAGGAAGTCGCCCATGGTGAAGACCGGGTTGCCCGGGTCGGCCTGCTGCCCGTACCACATCTCGCGCTGAGCGGCGGAGAGCGGCAGCTGCCGCGCGGGGGGTGTGGGTGTCATGACTGCAGTGCTCCAGAGGGAAGGTCGGACGGTTCGATGCCGTACACGTCACGCACCCAGCTCGGCTGGTAGACGGTGTCGAGATAGCGCTCGCCCAGGTCCGGGGCGATGGCGACCGCCGAGGCGTTCTGCCCCGGGCGGTGCTCGGCGAGCCAGCGCAGCGCACCGCTCACGACCGTCCCGGTGGAACCGCCGAAGAGGAATCCGCCGCGGGCGAGGGTGTGGCAGACGCGCACGGTGTCGGCCTCGGGGACATGTACGACGTCGTCGATGTACGAGGTGTCGAGCAGAGCGGGCCGAACTCCCGTACCGAGCCCGGGAATCATGCGCGGACCGGCCGGGCCGCCGAACGTGACGGAGCCGACGCTGTCGACCGCGACCACCGTCACGGGCCGCGGCAGCTCCTTGAAGTAGCGGGCGCAGCCCATCAGGGTGCCGGTGGTGCCTGCGCCGACGAACAGGACCTCGAGACCGGGGAACTGCTTCTCGATCTGCGGGGCCGTGGAGCGGTAATGCGCCCGCCAGTTGTCCGGATTGGCGTGCTGATTGAGCCAGACCACCCGCGGGCTGCGGGCGAGCAGCTCCCGTACGTGCGCGAGCCGCGCCGCCAGGAACCCGCCTTCCGCGGCCGGCTCCGTGATGGTGTGCACCTCGCTGCCGAGCGACTCGATGACCTTGCGCGTCGCGGGGTTGGTCCGGGAGTCGACCACGCAGATGAAGTGGTAGCCCTTGGCCGCGGCGATCACGCTCAGCGCGACCCCGAGATTCCCGGACGAGGACTCCACGAGCGTCGAACCCTCGGTGAGCGCCCCGCTGCGCTCGGCCGCCTCGATCATGCTCGCGGCGGCCTTGAGCTTGATGGACCCGGCGAAGTTGAAACCCTCACATTTGAGGTGCAGCGGATATCCGTACATCTCCCGGAGATCGACGTATAGATCTTCGGTGTTGAATTCGTGCGGTGCCGAGATAACCGGCATGGTTCCCCCATGAAGACAAGGTCATCGTGTGGCCGATATGCGGTACACACGCAGGCTCAGTGGTACGAGAACGGCGATGAGCAGGCCGATGCTGATCAGCGAGACGATCACTGGATGCTCCACCGGAAAGCTGCTGGATGTGACCGCGCCGGTGTTTCCCCACAATTGACGGCAGGCCTCCGAGACCGCGCTGACCGGATTCCACTCGGCGACCGCCCGCAGCCAGCCGGGCAGACCGGTCAGGGGCATGAACGAGCTGGAGAGGAAGGAGAACAGGACCAGCATCAGGGCGGCGACCCCGCTGATCGCCTCCAGGTTGCGCATCACCATGCCGAGGAGCGCGCCGACCCAGAGCATCGCGTAGGCGAAGCCGAGCAGCAGAAGGAATCCGGTGGCGTTCTCGGCGAAGCTGCCGTGTACCCGCCAGCCGACCGCGAGCCCCGTGACGGCCACGAGCGCGATGCTCAGGGCGGCCGCAGCGAGATCGGCGAGCGTATGGCTGACCAGGACCGTGGCCCGCCCCATCGGCAGGGAACGGAACCGGTCGATCAGTCCCTTGCCGAGATCGCCGGCCACACCGATCGCGGTGATACCGATACAGGAGAGCCCGACCTGGGCGAAGACACCGGCCATGATGTATTCGCGGTAACTGGCGCCGGTGTTCTTCACCTGGACGACCGTCGCGAAGAGATAGCCGAGGATCACGACCATCGCGACGGGTGTGAGCGCCACACCGATGATCTTCTCCGGGGTGCGCCGCAGATGGCGCAGGTGCCGGCCGGTGAGGGCCGCTACATCGCCGCCGTGGGCAAGTGCCGAGCTCATCGGGCGGCCTCCGCTTTCTGTGCTTTCTCTGTCTTCTGTGCCTTCTCTGTGGCCGGTACGCCGGCAAGCTCTCCGGTCAGATGGAAGAACACGTCGTCGAGCGAGGGACGCCGCAGCGCGAACTCCTCGACGCCGACTCCCGCGTACTCCAGCGCGGTCGCCGCGGACGCCAACGCGCCCATGCCGTTCGGTAGTTGTACGTGGAGGGTGCGCTGCCGCTCGTCCAGCTGCGGCGCGCTCACCGCGAGCGGCGCAAGGACGGACGCTGCCTGCGCGAGCGCTGCGGCATCGGCGACGGCCACCTCCAGGCGCTCACCGCCGACCTTCCGCTTGAGCTCGTCGGAGGTGCCCTCGGCGATCACCCGGCCCCGGTCGACGACCAGGATCCGGTCGGCGAGGAAGTCGGCCTCCTCCAGGTACTGGGTGGTCAGCAGGACCGTGACGCCCTGGGCGACCTGGTCCTGCACCATCCGCCACAACGTGGCCCGGCTGGCCGGGTCGAGTCCGGTGGTGGGCTCGTCGAGGAAGAGCACCTCGGGCGCCGCGATCAGGCTCACGGCCAGATCGAGCCGACGCCGCATACCGCCCGAGTACTCCTTGGCGGGTTTGTCGGCGGCGGCCTCCAGCTCGAACTGCGTGAGCAGTTCGGCGGCTCGGACGCCCGCGCCCCTGCGGCCGAGCCGCAGCAGCCTGCCGAGCAGGATCAGGTTCTCGCGGCCGGTGAGAAGCTCGTCGACCGCGGCGTACTGGCCGGCGAGACCGATCCGGCGGCGCACCTCGCGGCGCTGCCGCACGATGTCGAAGCCCGCGACGCGCGCTGTGCCCGCATCGGGTTCGAGCAGGGTGGCGAGCGTGCGGACCGTGGTGGTCTTGCCCGCGCCGTTGGGTCCGAGCAGGCCGAGCACCGTGCCCGCTTCGACCGCCAGGTCCACGCCGTCCAGGGCGCGGTGGCTGCCGTACTGCTTCGTCAGCCCTCCGGCCTCGATCGCGGTGTTCACGGAATTCCCCCTTTCAAGGATCGGATGCATTCAGCTGATTCGGCGCAGCGCCGCAGCAGTGAATTGCCGCATCGGTGAATTGCTGGGACGAGTAGGAACCTAACCGCCACCGTGGCCGGATCGAGCCGTTCGGCGGTGGCCGCAGACTGCCGGTGCAGCATGCTGCCGACCTGCGGATCTTGACGCGCTGGCAGGATGTTGCAGCGGCATTCAACTGACATATGGGAAGGGGGAGTCCAAGGAGCGCCGAAATCTACAGTGAGGAACGTCGCTGATCGATGGTCCCCGCAGACGTCCCACTGGGAGAGGTAATGGCAAGGCAACGAAATCTGGCGGCTTCACTGGGCGCCTGGAGCGCCCGGCACCGCAAGACCGCACTTTTCGGATGGCTCTTCGCCGTCATCGCGCTCACGGTCCTCGGCGGTCTGGCGGGCCAGAAGAGCCTGACGGAAGCCGACTACGGCACGGGGGAGTCGGGCCGCGCCGCCCGCGTCCTCGTCGACGCCGGCATCAAGACCCCGGCGCCCGAGATGGTCCTCGTCCACAGCGGTGAACTGACCGCCGACGACCCCGCGTTCAAGAAGGCCGTCGCCGACGCGATCACCGCCGTGGACGGCACCGGACTCGCGCAGAGCATCGGTGACCCGTACAACACGGGCGCGGTCTCCGAGGACAAGCACGATGCCCTCGTCCAGTTCGCCGTCAAGGGCGACCCGGACACGGCCGCCGACCGCATCCAGCCGCTCGTCGACGCGCTGGCGAAGGCGGACGAGGCCCACACGGGCGTCACGCTCGGCCAGTACGGCGCCGCGAGCGGTCTCAAGGGCATCAACGACTCGCTCGGTGAGGACTTCACGCGCGCCGAGTTCACCGCCGTACCCGTCGCGCTCGGCATCCTGCTCGTCGTGTTCGGCGCGCTCCTGTCCGCCGTACTGCCGCTGATCCTCGCGATCACCGCGTGTGTGGCCGCCATGGGCCTGCTCGCGCTCTCCAGCCAGCTGGTCCCGGTCGACTCGATGACCAGCTCGGTGCTGCTCCTGATGGGCCTCGCCGTCGGCGTCGACTACTGCCTCTTCTACATCCGCCGCGAGCGCGAGGAGCGCGCCGCGGGCCGCGACAAGGAGACCGCGCTGCGGATCGCAGCCGCGACCTCGGGCCGCTCGGTGCTCATCTCCGGTCTGACCGTGGCCGTCGCCATGGCCGGCATGTTCCTGTCCGGCCTCACGGTGTTCGAGGGCTTCGCCATCGCCACCATCGAGGTCGTCCTGATCGCGGTGCTCGGCTCCATGACAGTGCTGCCCGCCGTGATGGCGATGCTGGGCGACAGGATCGAGGCCGGCCGGATTCCGGGCCTGCGCCGCAAGGCGCGCGTACGCACCATGGGCGAGAAGCCGGGCAGGCTGCTCGGCGCGGTCCTCAAGGCGCCCGCCCTGTTCGCGGTACTCGGGGTCGCCTTCCTGCTGGCCCTGGCCGCGCCCGCGCTGTCCATGAAGACCGAGAAGCTCGGCTTCGACCAGCTGCTGCCCGCCGACAACGTCACCGCGCAGACCGCCCAGCGGATCGAGAAGGTCTTCCCCGGCGCACCCGCACCCGCCCAGATCGTCTTCAAGACCGGCGACGTCGGCTCGGCCGAAGCCACCGGCGCCATCGACGAGTTCAAGAAGCAGGCCCTGGCCTCCGGCCACGTCAAGAACCCCATCGAGGTGACCGTCCACAAGGACGAGAACATCGCGGTGATCAACGCACCGCTCGCCGGCGACGGCCGCAACGCCACCTCGGTCCGCGCCCTCCAGCAGCTGCGTGACGACATCATCCCGGCCACGTTGAAGCAGGACGCCGCGAACCAGGCACCGGTCGGCGGCGACCTCGCCTTCTCGACCGACTACAACGACCAGCTGAAGTCGTCGATCGTGCCCGTCTTCGCCTTCGTGATGGGCATCAGCTTCCTGCTCATGCTGCTCTGCTTCCGCTCCCCGGTGATCGCGATCACCTCGATCGTCCTCAACCTCCTTTCGGTCGCGGCCGCTTACGGCGTGATGACCGCGGTCTTCCAGAAGGGCTGGGGCGACGAACTGGTCGGCACGACGGCCGTCGGCGCGGTCGAGTCCTGGATGCCGCTGTTCGTCTTCGTGGTCCTGTTCGGCCTGTCCATGGACTACCACGTCTTCGTGGTCTCCCGGATCCGCGAGGCCTACGACCAGGGCGTCGACAACCGCGCGGCCGTCGCCCACGGCATCCGCTCCACCGCCGGGGTCGTCACCAGCGCCGGCCTGATCATGGTCGCGGTCTTCGCGGTCTTCGGCACGCTGTCCATGCAGGACTTCAAGCAGCTGGGCGTGGGCCTTGCCGTGGCGGTCCTGCTCGACGCCACCCTCGTACGCGCGGTGCTGCTGCCCGCCGTGATGGCCCTGCTCGGCCGCTCCAACTGGTGGCTGCCCGGCTGGCTGAAGTGGCTGCCGCAGCTCTCGCACGGCGAGGAGCAGCCGGCTCCGGCCCCCGCGCGGGAGCACACCGTCCCCGCTGCGGCCGACCCCACGCTCGCACGCCGCTGAACGGCGCGAAGCCGCCGCCCCCGTATCCGCTCACACGACCTCAAGGACCTCTTTCCATGTACGAGTTCAGCGTCATCGGCGGCAAGACCGCACGGGAGATCATCGGAGCCGGTCGGCAGGACATCGTCGACGTCGTCCGCGACACCTACCTCGCGCACCACGCGGGCGACTCGGTGAACCCCGACAGCTACTTCCTGCGCTTCCCCGAGAAGCCCGACGCCCGCATCATCGCGCTCCCCGCGCACCTGGGTGCCGGCGCGGACGTCTCCGGCATCAAGTGGATCAGCAGCTTCCCGGCGAACATCGAGCGCGGCATCCCGCGTGCGTCGGCCGCCCTGCTGCTCAACGACTACGAGACGGGCTACCCCTTCGCCTGCCTGGAGGCCTCGCAGATCAGCGCCGCCCGTACGGCCGCGTCCGCGGTGCTCGCCGCGGAGCAGCTGACCGGCGGGCGCACCGCCGGCAAGCTGACCGTCGTGGGCGCGGGCATCATCGCCCGCAACATCCTGGAGTTCTTCAAGTCCCGTGACTGGCAGGTCGGTTCGGTGACGGTGCACGACAAGAACGAGGAGTACGGCTCCGCGCTCGCCACCCACACCACCACCGCGCTCGGCTACCCGGCCGGCACGGAGTCCGGCCTCGCCGCGGCCGTCGACGGCGCCGACGTGGTGGTCCTCGCGACGACCGCCGCCGAGCCGTACATCCTCGACCCGGGGGCCTTCGCTCCCGGCCAGGTCGTCCTCAACATCTCGCTGCGGGACATCGGCCCGGAGCTGATCGCGGGCGCGTACAACATCCTCGACGACGTCGAGCACTGCATGAAGGCCAACACCTCGCCGCACCTCGCCGAGCAGAAGTACGGCGACCGGCACTTCGTCACCGGCACGCTCGCCCAGTTCATCAGGGGAGAGGTGACCACCGGCGGCGACAAGCCGGTGATCTTCTCGCCGTTCGGCCTCGGCGTCCTCGACCTCGCGGTCGGGCTGCATGTCTTCCGCACGGCACGGGCGTCGGGCGAGGCCGTGGAGATCGCGGACTTCTTCGGCGAGACCACGCGCTGGTAACCCCCGCCCATCCGCATGCAGAAGGGCCCGGACAGGACACTCTCCTGCCCGGGCCCTTCCGTCCGACGAAGGAGCCACCGTGCTACCCCACGAGCCGGTACGAGGCGCACACCCCGAGGAACACCAGCGCGGCCAGCGTGCTGCACGTGTAGTGCAGCCGGCCGGACACCCGCCACCACCGCCGCCGCCAGGCGAGGAACGCGCACACGACCATCGCGCACGTGGTGGCCAGCGCGACACCGGTCAGCGCGGGCACGGCGGTCAGGAGGGCCGAATCGCCCACGATGATCGTGCGGTTGAGGGCGTTGGGATCGGCGGACAGCAGCAGGAAACACACCGTCGCCGCGGTGATCAGCGCCCCGGACGTCCACAGGAGCAGCTTGGCGGCGCGCGCCCCCGCGGGCGCACCCGGCGAGCGGCGGCGTACGACCGCGAGCACCGGCAGCGCGAGCACCGTCAGGGCGAGGACCGCGAGCGAACCGAGCAGCGCCTGCTGGTGCAGGGTCGGGGACAGGTACCAGGGCAGCCGCTCGTACGCGACGGAGGCGTCGGACGCGCTCACGAGCCGGCCGCCGTCGAAGGCGATACGGTCCTGGCCGCCCTTCTCCTGGAAGAGACCCGGGCTCAGCTGCACCCAGTGCCGCTCGGCGGCGTCCGGGTCGCGCGAAAGCCCGGTCGTGGTCAGCGTCGCGCCCTCGCCGGCGCTCACCCGTACCGAACCGATGAGAGCGCTGACCCGGGTCAGCTCCGAGGAACTGGTGCGCGTGGAGCGGTAGTCACCCTCGTACCGTGCGACATCCGCGAGCGACGTCGAGCGCTGCACGGTGGCGGGCCTTCCGAAGTGGCCGGCGAGCCGGTCGGCCACCTCCTGGCCCGCGTAGGCGGCGCGCCCGTTCTCGCCGTCGCCGTTGTAGACGACGTACACCGCGGCGTCCCGCTCGGGCAGCAGCGCCAGATTGCCGTGGAAGCCGGGCAGATCGCCGTCCTTGACCAGCATCCGCTGCCCGCCGCGGCCGCGCTCCTCGAGGATGTACCCGAGGCCGGGCAGCCGCTCGTCGTTGCCGAACTGGCGCTTCTGCAAGGCCCCGTTGGAGCGCGCGGTCAGGATCGGACCGCCGTCCTCATCGAGCAGGGCGCGCAGCAGCTTCCCCATGTCGGCCGCCGTGGTCACGGCGCCCGCGCCGGTCGGCGACCAGTCGCCGTACTGCCCGTTCTGCACCTGCTGCCCGGCGCCGTCCGGCCGGTGGCCCCGCGCGAGACCTGCCGCGACCGCGGGGGCGTGCGGCTGCGCGAAGCTCGTCCGGTCCATGCCGAGCGGCCGTACGATCGAACGGTCCACGTACGTGGCGAACGGCGTGCCCGTCACCGTCTCGACCAGGTAACCGGCAAGCGCCACACCGTAGTTGTCGTAGCTCGCGACCTCGCCCGGCGGCCGGACCCGGCGCGGCTGGTGCGCGGCGAGGCTCTCGCCGAGGGGGCGGACGTCCTCGGGGCGGGTGGCGGCCCGCCCGATGATGTTGTTGTCGAAGCCCGCCGTGTGCGTCAGGAGATCGCGTACGGTCACCGGGTGGCCCGGATAACTGTCCCTGATCTTGAACGACTTGAGGTAGCGGTTGACGTCGGACCGCAGGTCGAGCCGCCCCTGCTCGACCTGCTGCAGGACCGCGACCGCCGTGAACAGCTTGGCGTCGGAGGCCATGAAGAACCCGGTGCGCTCCGGGTCCACGGGTGTCTTCGCGGCGGTGTCCGCGACTCCGTACCCCTTGGTGAGCACCGGCCGGCCGCCCTCGACCACGACCACGGAGGCGCCGGGGATCCGGTGGTCGGCGAGCTGCCTGCGGACGAGGGAGTCGATCTCCTCGGACAGGGTGGTGGTGCCCGCTGCGGAGGAGGAACCGGTGTCCGCCTGAGCGATCCCGCCGCCCACCGGAAGCAGGGGCAGCAGCACGCAGAGCGGAAGAAGCAGGAGCCGCAGCCGCAGCTGCCGTCGCTGTCGCAGTCGCAGTCGCATCGTCATGGATCAAGTCAAGCCGGGACGATGCGGTGGGAAAAGGCACCTCGGTGGCGTCCGGAGGGGGACCTAGGTACACCACCGCACACGGGACACATATCCCGTGTGCGCCGGCCGCAGGCCGAGAAGAATCGGGGCAGCACCACGGCAGCGTGCCGTGCGCAGAGGGGAATGGGACGACCGTGAACATCCAGATCATCCGCACCGGTATCCGCTCCATCGGCAGGGGGCTGCCCGTCCTGGGCCTCGCCATCGCGGAGCTGGTCCTGTTCTGCCTCTTCGTGACGGCGGTCTCGCTGCTCGGCATCGGCCTCGGCGTGCTGCTCGTGCCCGCGCTCGCCGTCGCCGTACGGGCGGTCGTGAACACCTCCCGCAGGACGGCGGGGCACTGGTCCGGCAGCCCGGTCCCCGAGCCGTATCTGCCGGAGCCCGCCGCGGCCCCCGGCCTCAAGGGGCAGATGCGGCGCACACACTGGGTGATCCGCGACCCCGCGACCTGGCGTGACCTCGCCTGGATGCTGGTCAACCCGGTGGCCGGCGTGGTGCTCGCCCTGATGCCGTTCGCGCTGGCCGTCGGCGGACTCGGCGGCATGCTGATGCCCGCGATCTACCGGCCGATCGCCGACGCGGGCGAGAACTACTACTTGTGGGTCGAGATCAGCGACCTGATCTCCGCCTGGTACGCCGCCGCCCTCGGCTTCGTGTGCCTCCTCGGCGGCCTCGCCGTGGCGCCCGCGGCGCTGCGCGCCCACGCCGCCCTGGCCCGTACGCTGCTCGCCCCCACCAGCACCACCGAGCGCGTGCGCCGCCTGACCGACAGCCGCAGCGACGCCGTCAACAGCTCGGCCGCCGAACTGCGCCGTATCGAAAGGGACTTGCACGACGGAGCGCAGGCCCGGCTCGTCGCCCTCGGCATGAACCTGGGCGTCGCCGAGCAGCTGCTCGCCAAGGACCCCGAGGCCGTAGCCGCCATCCTGGCCGACACCCGCAAGGCCTCCGCCGCCGCGCTCACCGAACTGCGCGACCTCGTCCGCGGCATCCACCCGCCGGTGCTCGCCGACCGCGGCCTCGCGGACGCGGTGCGCGCCCTCGCCATGGACAGCCCGCTCGACGTCACCGTCCAGGCCGACCTGCCCGGCCGCCCCGAGGCGCCCGTGGAGTCCGCGATGTACTTCGCGGTCGCCGAGGCCCTCACCAACGCCGCCAAGCACGCCGCGCCCGACACCGTGAGCATCGACCTCTGGTACGAGGGCGGCGCGCTGCGCGGCCAGGTCATCGACGACGGCCGGGGCGGCGCCGACCCCTCGCGCGGCACCGGGCTGCGCGGCATAGAGCGCCGGCTCGCCGCCTTCGACGGGGTCCTGGCCGTGAACAGCAAGGAAGGTACGGGAACCACCCTCACCATGGAGCTGCCGTGCGCGTTGTCCTAGCCGAAGACCTGTTCCTGCTGCGGGACGGCCTCGTCCGCCTCCTCCAGTCGTACGACTTCGAGGTGGTCGCCGCCGTGGACAACGGGCCCGGACTCCTCGAGGCCCTGCTCGCCCACAAGCCGGACGTCGCCGTCGTCGACGTCCGGCTCCCGCCGACGTTCACGGACGAGGGCCTGCAGGCCGCGCTCGAGGCCCGCCGCCAGGTGCCGGGCCTGCCGGTCCTCGTCCTGTCGCAGTACGTGGAGCAGCTCTACGCCCGCGAACTCCTCGCCGACGGCAGCGGAGGCATCGGCTATCTGCTCAAGGACCGGGTGTTCGACCCCGACGGCTTCGTGGACGCGGTACGCCGCGTCGCCGCCGGCGGCACGGCGATGGACCCCGACGTCGTCGCCAAACTCTTCGCCAAGGACTCCCACCGCGACGGCCCGCTCTCGCGCCTCACGCCCCGCGAACGCGAGGTCCTCGCGCTGATGGCCGAGGGCCGCTCGAACGCCGCCATCGCGCAGGACCTGGTGATCACCGAACGCGCCGTCATCAAGCACACATCCAACATCTTCACCAAGCTCGACCTCCCGGTCTCCGAAGCCGACAACCGGCGGGTCCTGGCGGTGCTGACGTATCTGGGCTGAGGTGGTCTGCGCCTGCCGACCGGCAACTGGCCCGAACCGGCGCCGCGTACGCGGGCGAAGTGCTGCACACCAGGTCGGCGAAGTGGCTCACCGACAGGGTCCCGCCGGCTCAGGCAGCCGAAGTGGCTCACCGACAGGGTCCCGCCGGCTCAGGCAGCCGAAGTGGCTCACCGACGGATCCCGCCGGCTCAGGCAGGCGACCGGGCCCCGCCGCTTCCGCTCGCAGCCGTCTGCGGCGGCTCCGCCAGAACCGCCTCGCGCATGGCGCGCGCCGGACTGACCACGGAGGGGATCGACGCGGTCCTGGGAATCGGGGAGTGAGCGGCCCCGGCCCTCTGCGCCCGGCCCGCCCGACGCTGCGCTGCCTGCGTGAGGATCTGGGCATCGAGGTGCCGCCGGTCACGGCGCCGCTGGACGAGATCGACCACCCGGTGCCGGCCAAGCCGTCCGAGCAGTTCGTGGACGAGGACGCCAAGCACGAACGCATTCGGTCCGTGGACGACCATGTGCTGTTCAAGGCCAAGGTGCAGCGGTGGCGCGGCGCGGTATGGCTGGACGCCGGCCTGCCGTGGCTGGTCGCGGCGGGTCGGCGCGAGGACGGTGCGGGCGGACGACGGCCACGAGACCTACCTCGCCGTCCGGATCACCGGTTCCGTCCGGAGTACGCCCTGCCTGAGCGGGACCTGCTCCCGGCCGAACAGGCGTGGTCCAACCTCATGGACCCACGCGCGGCCGCCCCGGTGCTGGACGACGAGGAGGGGTAGCCAGGTGTCCGTCGGCGCGAACTGCAACCCCGATGTCGGGGGTGGCCGCGATCGTGGGCAGGCAAGGCGCTTGGTCTCACAGCGATGCGCACCCGGACATCAAAGACCCCCTCACGCGTTTCCGCAGGGAGAGGGTGTGTGCGCCCCCGGCAGGACTCGAACCTGCGGCCAAGCGCTTAGAAGGCGCCTGCTCTATCCACTGAGCTACGGGGGCCGGTTGTGGTGGCCTCGGTCGTGGTGCCCTGGTGGGGCTGACCCGTGACGATGCCGGAGACAAGGATAGGGCTCCCGCATCCGTGTCCCTGCTGCTTCGCCTCCGTGGCTCGATGTGGAGGTTCGGTGAAGCGGTCCTGATAATCGCAGGCAGGTACGAATCGTGCACCGCTTTTGGCCTCTCGCGCACCGGGTGTTGTGCACTCGTTATGCCCGGACTGTGCCTGTGTCCCAGTCGTCCCTTCCATCCCTTGTGTCCCGTCGGCGCGCAGACATGCTCATATGCTTCAGAATTCCCCTAAAATTGGGCATTCTTCGCATGTGGTGACCTTGGACGTACGGCCTCAGCTGCTCGACGCACTTTCCGCCCTGCGCGACCGTGTCGCGGCTGCACGCTTCCCGCTGCCCCTGGCGGGGGCGCCACGCGCGCGTGCCAACCGTGACGAACTGCTCGCGCAGCTCGACGACTATTTGGTGCCCCGCTTGAAGGAGCCCGAAGCGCCCTTGCTGGCCGTGGTGGGAGGATCCACCGGCGCCGGCAAGTCGACGCTCGTCAACTCCCTCGTGGGCCGGCGCGTGACCGAGGCGGGCGTGCTGCGGCCGACGACGCGAAACCCCGTGCTGGTCTGCCATCCCGAGGATCATCACTGGTTCAGCGGGATGCGCGTCCTGCCCGACCTCACGCGCGTGTGGGTGACCGAACACGATCCGGCGGACGAGCTGATGCTGTCCGCCGAGGACTCCGCGCGCGTACTGCGGGTCGAGACCGCCGACACGCTGCCGTGCGGCCTCGCCCTCCTCGACGCGCCCGACATCGACTCCCTGATCGCCGACAACCGCGTCCTCGCCGCGCAACTGATCTGCGCGGCCGACATCTGGGTGATGGTGACCACGGCCGCGCGCTACGCCGACGCCGTCCCCTGGCATCTGCTGCGCACCGCCAAGGAGTACGACGCCACCCTGGTGACCGTTCTGGACCGGGTCCCCCACCAGGTCGTGTCCGAGGTGTCCCGGCAGTACGGGGCGCTCCTCACCAAGGCCGGCCTCGGCGACGTACCCCGCTTCACCGTGCCCGAACTGCCCGAGTCGGCCTGGGGCGGCGGGCTGTTGCCGGCCACGGCGGTGGCGCCGTTGCGCACCTGGCTCAGTCAGCAGGCCCAGGACCCGGGGGCGCGGGAGCACGCCGTCGCCCGTACGGCCCACGGCCTCCTCGACTCCCTCAAGGTCCGCATGCCCGAGCTCGCCAACGCCGCCGCCGCCCAGTACGCGGCGGCACTGCGGCTCACCGGCGCCGTGGACAGTGCGTACGACAGCGAGTACGCGCGCGTGCGGAGCCGGCTGCAAGCCGGTGCCGTGCTCGCCGGGGACGCGCTGAAACGCTGGCGCGCCTTCCCCCTCGACAGCACCGCCGGCGAGCTTCTCGACTCGCTGGTGGAGAGCCTCAGCACCCTCCTGTTGTGTGCCGTCACCGCCGCGGACGAGCGCGTCGACGACGCCTGGCGGCGCGAACCGGCCGCCGCCGCCCCCGAACTGACGGGCCGTGATCCACGGCCGGCGAGCGTCGAGCACCGCATTGGCGTGGCCGTACGGCGCTGGCGCAGGGAACTCGAGGAATACGCCGAGGACGAGGTCAGCGTCCTCGACCGCAGCGTCGCCCCGGACTCCGAGGTCGTCACCGCACTCGTCGCCACCGCGCTGCTGGGCGGACGCCGGGCGCGGTCCGCGGGCGAGGGGCTCGCCGAGCGGATCGGGGCGCACGGGGCGCTGCGGCTGCGCGACCGGGCCGGGCGACTGCTCACCGAACACCTGGACCGGGTCATGCACAGCGAGCGCGAGCGACGGCTCGCCCCGCTCGACGCCCTGGAGGTCCACCCCGAACCCCAGGCCGAACTCATCGCCGCGCTGTCCGTACTGCAGAAGGAGAGGTGACCGGTGACTGCCGTCACTGACCAGGACCACACGGAACACGCCGATCAGCAGGAGGACGGCGCCACCAAGGGCGACGAACGCGAGCACCACGTCCCGGTGAGCGCACCCCCTGCGGACGGCGCTTCCGAGAACGGCTCCCCCCTGGCGGGCGACCGCGCGGAGGGAGAGCCCGGCGAGGGCGAGGAATCCGCAGCGGCCGAGGAGCCGGAGATGCGCAAGCTCTGGAGGAAGCTGGCGAAACAGGAGTGCCGCGCGGGCGACGACCACGCGCGCGTGGAGGACCGGGAGAACGACGACACGCCCGCGCGCGTGGACGTCCCCGACTCCGGTGGCCGTGAGGGCGGCGACGTACAGGCGCGTGTCGCTGTCCCTGAGCCCGGGGGCCGTAGGGGCGCCTCTGATTCCAACGGCGGCCGTACGGGCGGGGACGCGCCCGCGCGTGAGGGCGACCGCCACTCGGGGGGCCGTAAGGGTGACGACACCGCCCGACGTAGGGAATCTCCCGCTCGTACGGAATCCCCCGCTCGTACGGACTCCTCCACCGGTGCGGATTCCCCCACCGGTACCGAATCCGCGTCCCCCTGGGACGACGGGCTGATCGCACGGAGGGTGAATGAAACCGCTGCTCCGGAGCAACCCGCCATCGTGGAGCCGCGCGCTTCCGGGGCGCAGGTCGTGACGCCGCTCGCGTACGACGGCGCGCTGCGGTCCCGGCTCGACGCGCTGCGTGAACTGGTCGGGCTCTCGCGCACCAGGCTCGACAACAGGACGCTCTCCGAGGCGGGCCGGGTGCTCGACGAGGCGGCTGCCCGGCGCAGGCTGTCCGGGCAGCACACCGTCGTCGCCATCGCGGGCGCCACGGGCAGCGGCAAGTCGCAGCTGTTCAACGCGCTTGCCGGAGTGACCATCTCGGAGACGGGCGTACGGCGGCCGACGACCGCCTCGCCCCTCGCGTGCAGCTGGAGCGACGGCGCGGTCGGCCTCATCGACCGGCTCGGCATCCCGCCACGGCTGCGCCGGCGGCCCGCGCAGAACGCGGCCGCGGACGGGCAGCTGCGCGGGCTCGTCCTGGTCGACCTGCCCGACCACGACTCGGCGGCCGTACAGCACCGCGAGCAGGTCGACCGCGTCCTGGCGCTCGTCGACGCGGTCATCTGGGTCGTCGATCCCGAGAAGTACGCCGACGCCGTGCTGCACGAGCGCTATCTGCGGCCCATGGCCGGGCACGCCGAGATCATGTTCGTCGTCCTCAACCAGATCGACCGGCTGCCCGGCGAGGCCACCGACCAGGTCCTCGACGATCTGCGGCGACTGCTCGACGAGGACGGCATCGCGCTGGGCGAGCACGGCGAACCGGGCGCCGTCGTGCTCGCGCTGTCCGCGCTCACCGGGGACGGCGTCGGCGATCTGAGGGAGGCGCTCGGCCAGTTCGTGGCGGAGCGCGGGGCGGCCGCGCGCCGGATCTCGGCCGACGTGGACGCCGCCGGGTGGAAGCTGCGGCCGGTGTACGCGGCGCGGCGGCGGACCGGGCTCAGCGAGGAGGCGCGGGACGAGTTCTCCGCCAGGCTCGCGGACGCCATCGGCGCCACCGCCGCGGGCGAGGCCGCCGAGCGGGCCTGGCTGCGCAACGCCAACCGCGCGTGCGGGACTCCGTGGCTACGGCTGTGGCGCTGGTACCAGGACCGGGGCGAACCCCCGACGGGGCGCCTGTCCCTGCGGACCCAGACGGACGAGGAGGCCACCGCGCGGCAGCGCGTCGAACAGGCCGTGCGGACGGTCGCCGACGAGGCGTCGGCGGGGCTGCCCACACCGTGGGCGCAGGCGGTGCGCGAGGCGGCCGTACGGGGTGCCCAGGGGCTGCCCGAGGCGCTGGACGAGCTGGCCGCCCGGGCCGGACTGCCGCCCGGGCGGCCGCCGCGTCCCGGCTGGTGGCCGGCGGCCGTCCTGGTCCAGGCGTCCATGACGATCCTTCAGGTCATCGGCGGGCTCTGGCTGGTGGGCCAGATCGTCGGGGTCATGGCGCCCAACCTCGGTGTGCCGGTGCTGCTGATGGTGGCCGGCATCGCCGGCGGTCCGCTGGTCGAGTGGGGCTGCCGGATGGCGGCCCGAGGGCCCGCCAGACGGTACGGCCTGGACGCGGAACGCCGGTTGCGGGAGGCGGCGGCCGGCTGCGGACGGGCCCGGGTGCTGGACCCTGTGGCGGCGGAGCTGCTGCGGTACCGGGAGGTCCGGGAGCAATACGGGCGGGTCATGGGGGTGGGGTCGGCGGCGCGGTGACCTTACGGCCAGGGGCCTGACCTGCGCCCCAGGGGCCTGACCTGTGACCCAGGGGCCTGACCTGTGCCCCAGGGGCCTGACCTGTGACCCAGGGACCTGACCTGCGCCCCAGGGGGCCCTGCGACGAGGGAGGCCGCCCGCGACGAGGGAGGCCGCCCGCGACGAGGGAGGCCGCCCGCGACCAGGGAGGCCGCCCGCGACCAGGGAGGCCGCCCGCGACCAGGGAGCCGATCTGGTCGGCGGAGCGTTGGTCACCCGTTCGAGTGGCGGAGATGTCCACAGGCGAGCGGTGGTCCACAGGGCTCAGCGGGCTCGGCCCGACGGAGGCAGTCTGGCTTCGCGGTGATCGCGACGGACGCGGTCGATCGCGATGACGGCGGCGCACCAGGGCCTACCTGGCTGCGCGGCCGTCATGCCGGACGCAGCCGTACGGGACGGGCCCGTACGCGTATCCGCCCGCCGGGAGCGGCCGGGCGAGGGAGGGGTTCGAGATGAACGAGACGATCATCTGCGCGGTGGGCAACGTGGCGACGCAGCCGGTGTACCGGGAGCTGGCGACGGGGCCGTCCGCGCGCTTCCGGCTGGCGGTGACCTCGCGCTATCTGGATCGCGGGAAGAACGAGTGGACCGACGGACACACCAACTTCTTCACGGTGTGGGCCAATCGGCAGCTCGCGACGAACACCGCCGGCTCGCTGAACGTGGGCGATCCCGTCGTGGTGCAGGGCAGGCTGAAGGTGCGCTCGGACGTGCGCGAGGGGCAGAGCTGGACCTCGGCCGACATCGACGCGACGGCGATCGGCCACGACCTCGCCCGCGGCACCTCGGCGTTCCGGCGCGCCCCGAGGCCGGAGGCGGGAGCCATCGCCGCTTCACCCGCGCAACCCGAACCCGACTGGGAGACACCACCCGCGGAGGCGGACGCGGGCGCCGACGTCCAACAAGCCCAGGAACCCATGGCGGTGACGTGACGTCAGTCACCTGACAGGGCTGACCGAACTGCGGCTTATCGGCGAATGCGCTCCGAACGACCCCGGTGGATTTGTCGATAAGCCCTGCTCGCAAGGGATCTTGGCGATAACGATTCCGAGTCGGATCGGCCCTCCGACGGGATCCCAGGGAAGCGTGGTGCGTCGCGTACCTAGGATGCCGGACGTAGCTCTCGGGGCTTCTGATTCTGCTGGTGGGACCGTTCCCCCCATGTCAACGGGTCCTGCTCGAAGGGGAATTCTGTGTTTGCTGCGTTCTCTGCGCTGTCGGTTCACAGGCGGCGAAAGGTGGCCCGTGTCGCCGCCGCGTCCCTGGTGTCCGGGCTCGCCGCCGCCTCGGTGTTGTCCGGCGCCGGCCCGGCCGCGGCCGACGAGGCGGCGTGGGGTCAGGGCGGGGCGACGGCCACCATAGGCGGCCTGAAGACTCACGGTGCCGCGGTCGTCCACGCCGACTCCGGCGACCAGGAGATCTCGGCAGGCCTGTTCGAGATGTCCGTCGACGGCGGCGGCATGCTGCAGACGTACTGCGTGGACATCCACAACCCCACGCAGCGCGACGCCAATTACCACGAGACGCCCTGGAGCGGCACCTCGCTGGGGGCCAACAAGGACGCGGGCAGGATCCGCTGGATCCTCCAGAACTCCTATCCCCAGGTGAACGACCTCGCGGCGCTCGCCGGCAAGGCGGGCGTCAAGGGGGGCCTCACCGAGCAGGACGCGGCGGCCGGCACCCAGGTGGCCATCTGGCGCTACTCGGACGGGGTGGACGTCGATGCCGTCGACCCGCAGGCCGAGCAACTCGCCGACTATCTGGAGAAGAACGCGCGCAGCGTGGCGGAGCCCCAGGCCTCGCTCACGCTCGACCCGCCCGCGGTCTCCGGCCACCCCGGCGAGCGGCTCGGACCGGTGACGGTGCACACCAACGCGGGCAGCGCGACGGTGACGCCGCCCGCGGACGCCGCCACCAGCGGAGTGCGGATCGTCGACAAGGACGGTGGGGCCGTCACGTCCGCCGCGGACGGCAGCCAGGTCTTCTTCGAGGTGCCCGAGGACGCCGCGGACGGCCAGGCGGAGCTGACCGTGCAGGCGTCGACGACGGTGCCGGTGGGCCGTGCCTTCGCCGCCGAGAGCCGCAGCCAGACGCAGATCCTGGCCGGCTCCAGCGAGTCGACCGTCTCGGCGACGGCGACCGCGACCTGGGCCAAGAGCGGTGCGATACCCGCGCTGTCGGCGGCGGAGAACTGCGCCAAGGGCGGCGTCGACATCACCGCGGCCAACGAGGGCACCGAGTCGTTCAACTTCGAGCTGCTCGGGGTCGACTACAGCGTCCCCGCGGGCGAGTCGCAGACGGTGACGATCCCTCTGCAAGAGGACCAGGCCTACGACTTCACCATCGAGGGGCCGGGCGGTTTCAAGAAGCGGTTCACCGGCGTGCTGGACTGCAAGACGCAGGTGAGTGAGGCCGACGAGGCGGGCGACGCCACCCAGACGCTCAGCGAACCGAGCCCCGCCACGGTCGGCACGGGGTCCGACGACACCAACCTCGCCGCGACCGGTGGCTCCACCATGACCCCCCTGATCGCGGGCATCGCCATCGGCCTGGTCGTGATCGGCGGCGCGGCGCTGGTCGTCGTACGGAAGAAGCAGTTGCCGACGCAGGACTGAGACCGGGGCTGACGCCAGACCAGGGGCCTGATCCAGTTCCGCGGATCAGGCCCCTGGTGTCGGACCGTGCGTCACGGTCCGTACTCCACCGGCAATACGGCATGGGACGCGGCGAGAGGCCGCGCTCCGAGCTTGACCTACCAGGCGCTGTTGTCGCAGCCCATGGTCGAGCCGATGTGGGTGGCCTGCGCGCCCGGGTCGCCCTCGCCGTTGAGCGCGCTGCCCAGCGCACCGTTGAGGATGCCGACCTGGCCGAGGACGTCGACGTTCAGGTCGTGCGACTTGCAGTTGGAGCTCTGCAGGACGCTGACCTTGTCCCCGCCCTTGCCACCGTGACCGTCGGCCGTGGCCGTCCCGGCGCCCAGGAGCCCGGCGGTGCCGATGGCCGCGACCACGACGGCAGCCTTGCGAAGCTTGTGCATGTCATCTCCGAAGGAGTGAGGTGGGTGCGATCCGTGAGAGATCGACTTCGTACAGTTACGAGAGGGTAATGTGAAAAATTCCTATATGTCCTGATGGCGCGCCGGGAATCATCGGCGTGTCACACACGAAACCCAGTTGGTGGGCCCCGCCCATCGGCAAGGGGTGCGGGGCCAGGTTCTACGGCGCGGGTTCGTAGATCAGGCCGGGGAGCACCTGGGGCCGCTCGATCGCTGCGACACTCAGTGGCAGGTCAGCTACCGGCGCGGTCGGCGAACGTCCAGGTCATGGGCGCTCACCCATACTGGTTTCCCCCCAGGGGTGGCGATCCGGCAAGATGGGGTGTATCTGCCCACTGCCTGATTTCAAGCTGCCGGACGGTTTCTCTTGGCTGAGTACATCTACACCATGCGCAAGACGCGCAAGGCAATCGGCGACAAGGTCATCCTTGACGACGTCTCGCTGAACTTCCTGCCCGGCGCGAAGATCGGTGTGGTCGGCCCGAACGGTGCCGGTAAGTCGACCATTCTGAAGATCATGGCGGGGCTGGAGCAGCCGTCGAACGGCGATGCCTTCCTGTCGCCGGGGTACACCGTCGGCATCCTGCTCCAGGAGCCGCCCCTGAACGAGGACAAGACCGTCCTGGAGAACGTCCAGGAGGGCGTCGCCGAGGTCAAGGGCAAGCTCGACCGGTTCAACGAGATCGCCGAGCTGATGGCGACCGACTACTCCGACGCGCTGCTCGACGAGATGGGCAAGCTCCAGGAGGAGCTCGACCATGCGAATGCATGGGATCTCGACGCTCAGCTCGAGCAGGCCATGGACGCGCTCGGGTGCCCGCCCGGCGACTGGGCCGTCACCAACCTCTCCGGTGGTGAGAAGCGGCGTGTGGCGCTGTGCAAGCTGCTGCTCGAAGCCCCCGACCTGCTGCTTCTCGACGAGCCCACCAACCACCTCGACGCCGAGTCGGTGAACTGGCTGGAGCAGCACCTCGCCAAGTACGAGGGCACCATCGTGGCCGTGACCCACGACCGGTACTTCCTCGACAACGTCGCCGGCTGGATCTGCGAGGTCGACCGCGGCCGCCTCCACGGCTACGAGGGCAACTACTCCAAGTACCTCGAGACCAAGCAGACCCGTCTCAAGGTCGAGGGCCAGAAGGACGCCAAGCGCGCCAAGCGGCTCAAGGAAGAGCTGGAGTGGGTGCGGTCGAACGCCAAGGGGCGGCAGGCCAAGTCCAAGGCCCGTCTCGCCCGCTACGAGGAGATGGCGGCCGAGGCCGACAAGATGCGGAAGCTGGACTTCGAGGAGATCCAGATCCCGCCGGGCCCGCGTCTGGGCAACATCGTCGTCGAGGTCTCCAACCTCACCAAGGGCTTCGGCGACAAGGTCCTCATCGACGACCTCAGCTTCACGCTGCCGCGCAACGGCATCGTGGGCGTCATCGGCCCCAACGGCGCCGGCAAGACCACCCTCTTCAAGATGATCCAGGGTCTGGAGACCCCGGACTCCGGCGACATCAAGGTCGGCGAGACCGTCAAGATCTCGTACGTCGACCAGAGCCGCGCGAACATCGACCCGAAGAAGACCCTCTGGGCCGTGGTCAGCGACGAGCTCGACTACATCAACGTCGGTCAGGTCGAGATGCCGTCGCGGGCCTACGTATCCGCGTTCGGCTTCAAGGGCCCCGACCAGCAGAAGCCGGCCGGTGTCCTCTCCGGTGGTGAGCGCAACCGTCTCAACCTCGCGCTCACCCTCAAGCAGGGCGGCAACCTGCTGCTCCTCGACGAGCCGACCAACGACCTCGACGTCGAGACGCTCGGCTCCCTGGAGAACGCGCTGCTCGAGTTCCCCGGCGCGGCCGTGGTCGTCTCCCACGACCGCTGGTTCCTCGACCGGGTCGCCACGCACATCCTCGCCTACGAGGGCGAGTCCAAGTGGTTCTGGTTCGAGGGCAACTTCGAGTCCTACGAGAAGAACAAGATCGAGCGGCTCGGTCCGGACGCCGCCCGTCCGCACCGTGCCACCTACAAGAAGCTGACCCGGGGCTGATCGATCTTGCGCCACATCTACCGCTGCCCACTGCGCTGGGCGGACATGGACGCGTACGGCCACGTCAACAACGTGGTCTTCCTCCGCTACCTGGAGGAAGCCCGTATCGACTTCCTGTTCCGTCCCGAGAAGGACTTCAAGCAGGGGTCCGTGGTGGCGCGCCACGAGATCGACTACAAGCGGCAGCTCGTCCACCGGCACCACCCGGTGGACATCGAGCTGTGGATCAGTGAGATAAGGGCCGCGTCCTTCACCATCACCTACGAGGTGAAGGACGACGACCTGGTCTATGTCCGGGCCTCGACGGTGGTCGTGCCGTTCGACTTCGAGGCGGCACGGCCGCGTCGGCTCACCGCGGAGGAGAAGGAGTTCCTCCGGGAGTACATGGACGACGTGGCCGACGGAGCCGACGAGGAGAAGGCCGTCGCCGCATGACGGTGCTCCACCTCGCCGACGAGGGGGAGGCGGCGGACCTCGCGGCCTTCCTCTCCCGACTGCTCCACTACGACCGTGGTGCCGCGGTGCGCCTTCAGGCGGCCGGCACCGCACTCGCCGTCTTCGGGCGGCCGCCGTCCTTCGAGGTGCTGGCGATCCGCGCCGTACGGCTGGCGAAGCCGTACGAGAACGGGCTCGACGTCACACTGGACGTGACCGTCTCCGCGGGTGAACTGCTGGAGTCCGTCGACGAGTCGGCGGCCACCGCCCTCGTACCCGAAGCCGTGACCGGGCCGCCATGGGCCGGGGTGCTCCCGCCGCGCGGCGGCTGGCAGCCGGTGCCGGGGCTGCCCGCGCCCGACGCCCTGCGGGCGATGGTCGGCGTCGGGATCGCCGAATTCCGGTCCCGTACAGAGGAGTTGGCGCCCGAGCGGCGTACCCGGGCCGAACTCGACCGGATCGGGCGCGAGATCTGGTCCCGGGCCGTCGGAGACACCCACCTGCCCGTGCGGGCCGTGCACGCCGCCCAGTCACTGGGATTCCTGCGGGGCGGCGGGGAGCCGGCGCTGCTCTCGTGCGGCGCGTGGCTGCGGCTGCGCACGCCGTACGGGTCGATCGCGGTACGGCGGGCGGGGCTCGGCGCCCTGGACGTCAGCATCCGCTGACCGCCGGGATCACACCGGCCGGCTCAGCCCGCCGTGTTCACCATCGACGCCGCCGCGTACGTCAGGTAGTTCCACAGCGTCCGCTCGTGCTCCTCGGAGAGGCCGAGCTCGTCGACGGCGTCCCGCATGTGCTTCAGCCAGGCGTCGTGGGCCGCGCGGTCCACGGTGAACGGGGCGTGGCGCATCCGCAGCCGGGGGTGGCCGCGGTTCTCGCTGTACGTCGTCGGGCCGCCCCAGTACTGGATCAGGAACAGGGTGAGGCGCTCCTCGGCCGGGCCCAGGTCCTCCTCGGGGTACATGGGCTTGAGGATCGGGTCCTCGGCGACACCCTCGTAGAAACGGTGGACGAGGCGGCGGAAGGTCTCCTCCCCGCCGACCTGCTCGTAGAAGGTCTGCTCCTGAAGCGTGCCGCGCCGAATCTCATTCACCCGTCCATGGTCTCAGACGCGGCGGCCGAGGACTCCAGGCTTAGGACCAGTGCTCCGGGACCCCGCGATCCCCCGCACCGTCGGGATCAGCCGGATCGTCCGGCGAGGCGCTCGCCTCCCGTCGTCTCCCGCAGGACAGTGGACGTATGAGCGCGCACGCTCTCGACAGGGACCTGGACGACCTCGCCGCCTCGGCACGGGCCGCGCTGGTGCGGGAGATCGACCTGAGCGGGGCCTGGGCCGACGATCCCGTGTGGCGGGACGCCTTCGCCGCCGTGCCACGGCATCTGTTCGTGCCGTACTACTACGTGGGCGTCGTCGGCGGCTACGAGCGGCGCTGGGGCCAGAGCCCCGACCCGGCCGCGCGGGAGCGCTGGGTGCGCGGCGCCTACGCGGACACCCCGCTCGCCACCCGGCTGCGCGACGGCGAGCTGCTCTCCTCCAGCAGCCAGCCGTCCCTGATGGCGATGATGCTGGTCGCGCTGGAGGTGCGGGACGGCGACCGGGTCCTGGAGATCGGCGCCGGCACGGGCTACAACGCCGCACTGCTCGCCCACCGGCTCGGCGACGACGACCTCGTCACCACCGTCGACCTGGAGCCGGAGATCACCGAGTCCGCGCGGCGGCACCTGGAGGCGGCCGGGTACCACCCCGTCGTCGTCACGGGCGACGGCGCACGCGGTGTGCCCGAGCGCGCCCCCTTCGACCGCATCATCGCCACCTGCACCCTGCCGTCCATCCCGCGCCCCTGGCTCGCCCAGTGCCGTCCCGGCGCCCGCATCCTGACCCCGCTCGCCACCGGCCTGATCGCCCTCGTCGTCCGGGACGCCGAGCACGCCGAAGGACGCTTCCTGCACACGCCCGCCTACTTCGTGCCGCTGCGCGGCGGCACCCGGTCCGAACCGGAGGCCGTACAGGTGGGCGGCTTGCCGCGCCGGGCCAGGGAGCACGAACTGTTCCGCTTCCTGCTGGCCCTGACCCGCGGCAGCCTCGATCCGCAGGAGGCGTACGCGCTGTGGGAGCGCGAGGGGCAGCCGCAGCGTGAGCGATACGGGATCACGGTGCGCGGCGAGCACGAGTGGGCGTGGCTGGACGACCCCGAGGGGCCGTACGCGTGGCCGCTGCCCGGCTGAGACGCGGGAGGGGGCGGTCGTACGACACTTTCTCGCCGTACGACCGCCCCCTCCCGGTATCGCCCGGTATCGGGAGACCGACAGATCTAGCCGCGTCGGATCGTGATCGTCGTCCAGGCGCCCACGTGCACCCGGTCGCCGTCCTGAAGCGGCACCGGCACGAACGGCTGGATCGGCTCCTCGGAGCCGTTCACCGTGGTGCCGTTCGTCGAGTTCTGGTCGACGACCGCCCAGGTGCCGTCCGGCTGCTGGACCAGGACCGCGTGCTGGTGCGAGACGCCCGGGTCCTCCGGCGGCACCGACAGGTCGATGTCGGGGGTGTCGCCCGTGGAGTGGCGGCGACGGCCGATGGTGACCTGGTTGCCGTTGAGCGTGCGCTGCTGCTCGGGCGAGTACGCGGGCAGGTTCAGGCCCGCGGCCTCCGGGCCGGAGCGCTGCATCATCGCCATGAAGTACTCGCGGTCGGGGCCGATGGTCGCCATCCAGGTCAGCGGCTGTTGCTGCTGCTGCGGGAAGGCGGGGCCGGGCGGCGGCGGGGCCTGGGTGGCGCCGGGCTGCGGGTAGCCGTACCCGCCCTGCGCGGGGCCACCGGGACCGCCCGGGGCACCTCCGGGACCGCCCGGGGCACCGGGACCGGACGACGGCGGGGAGATCACCCAGTCGTCGTCACCGCCGCCGAAGGACGGGCCGCCCTGCTGCGGACGGTTCGTCTCCTGCGGGAAGGCGGGCGGAGCCGGCGGGCCGGCCGGAGCGCCCTGCATGAAGCCCTGCGGAAGGCCGCCGGTCGCACCGGGACCGCCGGGGGGTGTGGGGCCGGGCGGCGGCGGAACCGGACGGGAGGGGTCGCCGCCGAAGCCACCGGAGGGGCCGTTGCCTCCCGGACCGCCAGGGCCGCCGGGACCACCGTGACCGCCAGGGCTGGTGTTGCCCGGACCGCCGGGGCCGGGACCGAAACCGCCCTGGCTGCCGGGGCCCCCAGGGCCACCGGGGTTGCCTGGGCCGGGACCGAAAGCGCCCGGTCCGCCGGGAGCGCCGTGCCCGCCAGGGCCTCCCGGACCCTGAGGCTCGCCGCCGAACGGCGGGATCGGTTCGGCCGGGCGGTTCACCTGGGACGGACGCGAGCTCTGGTAGTCGTACGAGTCACCGCCGCCGTACGACGGACCGGGGCCCGGCGGCTGCTGGAACGGGCCGCCCGGGCCCGGGCCGGGGGCCGGCTGGCGCGGGGCGGCGGGGGTGTACGAGGTCGCCGTGTTGGTCAGGAAGTTCCACCGGCACTCCTCGCAGAACGGCGCACCGCCCTCACGGGGCGTACGGCACTGCGGGCAGAGCTGCGGCTCCGGAACGGCGGACGCGGGCGGCGGGCCGCCCGGCTGGCCGGCGTTCGGGCCGCCGAACGGACCGCCGGGGCCGGGGCCCGGACCGGGGCCACCGGGGCCGCCGGGCGGCGGGAAGCCGTAGCCGCCACCGGGCGGGGGCGGTGGTGGCGGGGGCGGAGGAACGGCACCGGCCATGCGGTGACCGCAGACCTCGCACCAGTCGTCGGAACCCGACTGGTGTCCGTTCGGGCAGGTCGGCATGTCGGCGCTTCCCCCTCTCCTTTCCGGCCGCTTCGACCGGATTTCTCCAACCCCCAGGGGGTCAGGCTCGCTGCTTTTCAGGGTCTTGCTAGGGCACTACTGGGCACTGCCAAGGCACTACTCGGTCACTTCTTTACACGAACAGTCTTTGTCGACCGTGTCTCGAGAGTCATCTCGTCGGCCTCCGCGACCTTCGCCTTCAGTCGCACAGTACCCGTCGCGGCATCGACCACGTCCACCACCTTCGCAAGGAGTTTCGCCGTATCCGCGTTTCCGGAGGCGCTGGCGAGCTGAACCGCACGGCCCAGTTTGGCCGTTGCTCCATCGATATCGCCCGACTTGCGAAGATCAAGGCCTTGTTGGATGGCTTGTGCCAGTTCGGCCTGGCCGGTGTAGTGGGCTACCTGGGGGTTGATCGAGGTCGAGGCGACCATGTCCTCGGTCCATACGGCCCGCACGAGACCCTGCGCGCCGAGGTTGCGGGTGGTGCCGTCGGGCTGCGGGACGACCAGGGAGATGCGGGCGGCGAGCATCTCCTGGCCGAGGTTCGCGGCCGGAACCTCGATGCAGACGTGGTAGTCACGGGACTCGTCTCCCCAGGAGCCGGTGGGGTAGTCCCCGGCGCGCGGGCCGGCCTCGGTGCGGCGGTCGGTCAACTCCTCGACCGTGGGCGCGACCTGCTTGACGAACCTGATGGTGGTGCCCACCGGCGTCCACACCCGCAGGGCGACGTCCGCGACCTCCTTGCCCATCGCCGTCTCCATCATCTGCGTGAAGTCGGCGGCGAGACCGGCCGGGTCGGCGACGATGTCGGCGCTGCCGAGCAGGGCGGAGGCGATTGCTGTGACTTCTTTCACTTCCCAGTCGGTACCCACGCCGCGTGCGTCACAGGTGAACCGTCCGGCACAGGCGTCGAGTGCGGCCCTGAGGTCCTGGGGCGACTCGTGCTCGTTGCGGCCGTCGGTGAGCAAAATGCCGTGCCGGATCGCCACGTCGTCGGAGGACAGCAGACGGTCGGCGAGGCGCAGCCAGGTGCCGATGGCGGTGCCGCCGCCCGCGCCGAGCCGGCGCAACGCCTGCTTGGCCTGCTCGCGGGTGGAGGCGTCGGCCACGGCCAGACGGCCGCCGCCGGGATAGACCTCCTTGGCCACGTGTGTTCCGCCGACCACCGCGAAGCGCACGCCGTCGCGCAGCGTGTCGATCGCGGCGGCCGTGGCGTCGCGGGCGTTGCGCATCTTGGTCGGCGGGTAGTCCATCGAGCCCGAGCAGTCGACCATGACCGCCACGGCCGCGGACGGGCCCTGGCCCGGCGCGTACAGGTGGGGCGCGGCGACCGCGCTGCCGATCGTGCCGCCGCCGGTCGAGGTCACCGTGACGATCGCGTTGACCTCGCGGCCGCCCTCCGGCAGGTACTCGTTCTGGTACACGTCCACCGAGAACTGCGGCACGCTTGGTTTCGAGAAATTGGCCATGCGTTCTCAAATCCCCCTAAAACACCCCGTGGTGGGGCAATGGCTGTCGACGGACCGGTCCCCTCCGGTCCGCTGAGGCCGTCCCCGCGATGCGGCCTCAGGCCGATCCTGCCCCCATCGGCGGTGCCGGGAACGGCAGGACGGCCACTGTTACGTTGTCGTGGCCCCCGCCGTCGAGCGCGTGACCGACGAGGACCTGCGCGCTGTGCAGGGGGCGTACGGCCGCGTCGAGCGGCACGACGTCGGCCATGTCCTCGGCCGCCTCCGCGTAGTTCCACAGCCCGTCCGTGCACACCACGACCACACCCGGGCGGTCCGGCTTGAAGGACGCGGTGTGCGGCTCCAGTTCGTAGGCGTCCGCGCCGAGCCAGCCCGTGATGGCGTGGGCGCGCTCGTCGGCGTACGCCTCGGCCTCGTTCATCAGGCCCGCGGCGACCATCTGCGCCGCCCAGGAGTCGTCCTCGGTGAGCCGGGCCGGGGGAGTGCTGCGGTCCACCGGGACCCAGTAGGCGCGGCTGTCGCCGACCCAGCCGACGACCAGCAGGCCCGCGGTGACCACGGCACCGACGAAGGTGCAGGCCGGGGCGTTCTGGTGGGGGCCCTGCTCGCGGATCGTGGCCGGCTCGCCCGCCAGGGCGTTGACCGCGTTCGAGGCGGCGATGATCGCGTCGTGCATGGCCTGCTGGGGGTGCGCGCCGCGCGGCAGGGCGGCCAGCAGCGACTCGCTCGCGGCCCGGGAGGCGGCCATCGAGGCGTCGTCGGGGCGGGTCGCCGAGGACACGCCGTCGCAGACGATCGCCAGGACCGCGGGCCGGCCGTCGGGCAGCGTGGTGCTGCCGACGGCGAACGCGTCCTCGTTGCGATGGTGGCGCAGCCCGCGGTCGCTGACGGCGGCGACCGGACCCGCGTCCTGCTCCATGTGGTCGCGCTCGCGCGGCTGGGCGTGCCCGCAGTTCTCGCAGTACCCGTCGTGGTCGACGCGGCCCGCACGGCACGCCACGCACACCTTGGTGCCCTCCGGCGGGGTCGGCGGGGCGGCGGGGGCCACGCGCGGGTCGGGCGCCTGAAGGGTGAACTCGTCGGGCAGCGCGTACGCGTCGGGCTGCGGCGGACGGTCGAAACGGACGCCGGAGGCCGGGGAGGCCGGGGAGGCGGGGGAG
>NZ_JAGMUL010000207.1 GCF_019049285.1 Streptomyces sp. AC550_RSS872 | reverse complement strand
GCTTCGCCGTCCGGACGGCCCCGCAACCGGGCGGCGAGACCTTCGTCGGATTCCTCCGGGACCCCGCCGGGCGGGGGGTAAGGAGGGCGAGGGGGGTGGGGGGTGGGCACTGAACGGATTCCTTCCCACGCTCAAGACACAGAAGTTCCCTTCGCCGAAAAGGACCGAGCGACTTGGTGTGTACCTCTTCGGCACGAGCGGGGGAGTAAGAATTCGCCCACGTCCAATCGCCCCGGTTCCTCACGGAACGCATGAGACCCGGCCTTTTTCCACCCCCCACGGGTAGTTCACCCTTGCACAGCACACGGATGGCCAACAAGCCACTTGGGCAACATCCGCACCTTTGAAACAAAGTCAGATTCGGCTGCAACTCGCGGCATGCGCGCGAGCTTTCGACATTCCATGCGCCCCGTGTGAAACGCACGCACACGCCGCCGCACCACGCACGCTCCCCGGCGCGCACGCCCGCGTAGTCCACTGGGAGCGGCCCTCTCGGAAGGCCCCGCGCAGGGACGGCGGCTCTCCTGCGCGTCATGGGCCGCCGACCCCGTTCCTCCCGCCCTCGGTCGGCGGCCCCAGGGCGGCAGGGACGGGGACCGCCACCAGGGGCCGCCGCCAGGGGGCCGCCACCACAGGGCGGGGCGCCCAGGCGGGCCGGCGGGACTCAGATCTGCCAGGAGCGCAGCCGGTCGGCCGCGCCGTACACGTCGACCTTGCCGGAGATCAGGTCACGGGCCAGATCGACGAGGGCGCCGTAGGGCGGGTCGATGCCGACGCCGCTGACGAACATGTAGGCCACCGCGGAGGCGCAGGCGAAGCGGGCGTTGGCCGCGGGCAGCGGCTTGAGCAGGGCCAGGGTGTGCAGCAGCGCGGCGGCCCGCCAGGCCGGGTCGGAGTCGACGCCCAGGCGGGGCGGATCCACGCGATGGCGGGCGACGGCGGCGACCAGCGCGGAGAAGTCGTTGACCGTGGGCTGGTCCGGCAGGACTTCTTCGTGTCGCTGGAGCAGCCAGGGCACGTCGATATGAATGACGGGTGCCATCGGTCAGGCGGCCCGTCCCTCGCCCTTTGCGGACGGTTCGTCCTCGGGGAAGGCGGCCGCGAACTCGTCGGCGTGCGACGCGAAGAACCGGCGGAACGCCTCGGCGCCCTCCTGTAGCGCCCGGTGCCGCGCTATGTCGGCCGCCGCGGCCTCGCGCACGAGCGCCTTCATCGACGTACCGCGTTCCTTGGCGATCTGCCGCAGGTCCTCGAGCTCGCGGTCGCTGAACTCCACGTTGAGAGCTGGCATGGCCTCACGGTACCGCTCGGGTACTCACGCGTAAATACGTGCAGGTCAAGTGTGATGCATGCCGGTACCAGGCCGACTACGAACCACCCTGCGCCGGACGCTGGCGCACGCACGGAGCCCCAAGACGTGGGGCACATTCATCCCCGGGAGGTCACATTCCGGCCCCCGCCGGGCCTCGCAGCGGTGAGCGCGCACCGGGAGGCCACCGCGTGTCCGACACCCCCTTCCCCGTCACCGCCGAGGACGCGACCGGCGTCCTCGTCGAGCACCGAGAGCTGATGTTCGGCGTCGTCCACGACATCCTCGGCAGCGTCGCCGACACCGAGGACGTCCTTCAGCAGACCTGGCTGTCCTGGACGGCACGGAGCGGGGGCGCGCCGCTCGACGGGGTCCACAACCCGCGGGCCTGTCCCGTGCGGATCGCCGTCAACTGCGCATTGACACGGCGGGCCGCGATCAGCCGCCGCCGGGAGACCTGCGTCGGCCCGTGGCACCCCTAGGACCCGGCCCTGCGCACCGAGTCCGTGTCGCCGGCGATGCCGGTCGTCCTGGAGTCGCTGTCACCGCTGGAACGCACGGTGTTCGTGCTGCACAAGGCGTTCGGATACGCACACACGGAGATCGCGGAGATCATCGACCGCAGCCCGGCGGCCGTGCGGCAGCTCGCGCATCGCGCGGGGGCATGGGCACGCGCGGCGGCCGCTGTACGAGGCGCATCCACGGGTGCGCCGGGAGGCGACCGAGCGGTTCGTGCGGGCCGCGGTGAGCGGGGACATCGCCGAACTCATGGAGGTCCTCGCGCCGGACGTCACGGTGTGGACGGACGCCGGCGGCAAGCGCAAGCCGGCCGCGCTGCACCCCGTGCACGGCCGCGACAAGGCACTCCGGTTCTTCGGCTCGTACGGGAGGAAGGGCGGTGAGCCGTACGCCGTGCTGGTCCTGGATCTCACGCCGGACGGCGACCGGGTGTCCGATGTCTACGTCGTGAGAACCCGGACAAGCTGACGCTTGTGCCCCAGGTCTTCCCGGACCGCTGGTCGTTCCTGCTCGGAGTCGAGGTGCACGAGCCGCTGGACCGGGCGGCGCTGCACACCCTGAGCGCTCACGAGCGGCCGGGCGGACTCGTGGAGCACGAGGCGCAACGCAACCCGTAGGTGACCTGTCGCTGAACGCCCCGTGCACCGGTCGTGTATTCCTGCCCTGCCCTACAACCCCTGGTGACGTCCGGGGTGTCACACCCCATGCCGGCACCCCACCCAATGCTCCCGGCACGACAACGGACCTCACCACCAACGGAGTTCACGTGCGCATGCGCTTACTGGCCGCTCGATCGACCGCGGTCGCCGTACTCACCCTGCTCACCGGCGCGCTGATCGCCCCGTCCGCCCACGCGGCGGACCGCGACTACACCATGACCCTCACCAGCAGCACCGCCACCACCGACTTCGATCACCGCACCGTCGACCTGGCCGGGACCCTGACCCGGCCGGACGGGACACCCGCCGCGGACACCCCGGTCCAGCTCGAACAGTCCGTCCTGTTCGACACCTGGAACCCGTGGGGCGACCCCATCGACCCGACCGAATGGGAGACCCGGAGCCTGGGCACCGTCCGCACGGACGCCGCGGGACGGTTCACGCTCGACGACGTCCCGGCCGACCGCTGGGAGGACCGGCCCAGCCCCTACCTCACCCCGCGCCACGAGGTGCTGTTCCGCGCCATGTACGACACCGACCCCACCGACGGTCAGTTGGCGTTCGCGGACGCCGCCGTGAGCGTGGAGCCCGTCGCGAGTTCCCTGACCTACCGGGTCAGCAGGGTCGTCGTGCACCCCGGCGCCGGCCTCACCGTCACCGGCAAGGTCACCTGGCCCGCCGGGCACGGCCCGGTCGCCGGGACCCGGGTGTTCCTGCGGCAGTACTTCGAGAGCCAGTACAACGCGCAGACCACCACGGACGCCGACGGCAACTTCACCCTCCACACCAGGATCCGGGCGTACGACCACGAGTTCGTGCTCTTCTCGGCACCCAAGGACTACTACATGTCGGGCGCGAGCAAGCAGCTCCCGGTCAGGAACATCACCCAGTAGCCGCGACCGGAAGCCACCGAAGGCCCGCCGCCGCACCCTCGCGACGGCGGGCTCACCAGTGCCTATCCCTGGTCGGCCACGAAGGAGGCCATCCGGGTCAGGGCGGAGTTCCAGTTGATCGTGTGCTCGTTGGTCGACCAGGACTGGATGTCGTCGATGTAGCAGAACTGACCGACGCAGCCCTGGAGTTTGCTCTGTGCGTAGGGGTCCTGAATACCGGAGTTCGGCCCGCCCGCGAGGGTGCCGGCCGGCGGGTTCGGCTGGCTCGGGTCGAGCTGGTGGGCGTACCAACGGGCGTGCTGGTTACGTGAGTTGACCTCACCGTAGCCGGTCACGTACGAGATGTTCAGCGCGTTGCGCCCGAGGAGGTAGTCCATGCTCTGCAACGCGCCGTCACGGTACTTCGAGGCGCCCGAGATGTCATACGCGGTGGCGATGACCACGGCATTGTGCAGGATCTGGTGGTTGGATCCCCAGTCGTAGAGACCGCTCTCGGGGGCGTACGGCATCCCGTACGGATGTGCCTTCAGCGTGGCCAGATAGCGGTCCGCGCCCTTGATCACGGACTGGCGCACCTTGTCCCGGCCGGGGAGTCTGCTCGGCACGGTCGCCAGGTCGAGACGGGCCGCTGCGGCCGTCCTCGCCCAGTCGTAGCCCAGGGCGCCGAAGATGTCGGCGGTGTGGACCGGCGAGGCGAGGACGTGGTCCGCGAACTGCTTCTCGCCCGTGCTGAGATACAGCTCCGCCGCTGCCCAGTAGAACTCGTCGGTGACGTTGCTGTCGGCATAGGCACCGCCGCCGATGCCGTCGCTCTCGGAGGCGTACCGGTCGGGGTGTGCGAGCGCCGCCGCCCACGCCGTGCGGGCAGCGCCCAGCGCCTTCGCCGCGAACGCCTTGTCGTACGGCTTGTACAGGCGCGCCGCCTGCGCGGCCGTCGCCGCCAGGTTCAGGGTCGCAGCGGTGGACGGCGGATGCAGTTCGCGTTTCTGCGGGTCGTCGCTCGGCAGCAGCGGCAGGCCCGTCCACTGCTCGTCATGGATCTTGTGATGCGCCATGCCGGCCAGCGGCTGCCCCGCGGGCACCTGCATCTTCAGCAGGAACTCCAGCTCCCAGCGGACCTCGTCGAGGATGTCCGGCACGTTGTTGCCGCTCTCGGGGATGGCGAGCGTGCCGTCGCCGAGCTTCTTCGGCTCACCGGTGCGGGCGAGGAGTTCGCGTTCGTACGTGCTCAGCAGCTCCCACACGGAGATGCCGCCGTTGACGACGTACTTGCCGTGGTCGCCGGCGTCGTACCAGCCGCCGGTGACGTCGAGCTTGTAGTCGCACACCCCCGGCTGGCAGGGCACGGCACCGTCGCCCTGGTTGGGCGCGACATCGACGTGCCCGGCGAGTCGGGCGTACCCGGGGCGCAGGTCGTCGCGGATCGCGATGCCGCTGCGCTGCGTGTAGTAGTACTTCACGGCGTCCAGGCGCAGCTTCTCGTAGGCGGCCGTCCCGATGTCGAACGGGCGGCTCGCCTCCCCGTCGGCCACCAGCGTGAGGCCCTTGCCCTGCTTGCGGTAGGCGCCGAAGTCGATGGAGTGCACGTTCTGCGCGGAGGAGGCGTCGGTGCCGCGCGGCACGGTCCAGCCGTGGGCGACCACGGCCCCGGAGGCGCTCTTCAGCCGCCAGGGCAGCCTCTCGGTGGCGTCGGTGACGAGTGTGGCGTTCTTCGGCCCGGCGGGGAGGTAGGCGACCTGGTTCACGCGGACCCGGGGCCCGGTGTCGGGCTCGTACACCTCGGGCGGGACACCGCCCAGCAGCGAGGCGTCGTCCATGCAGAAGCGCCACGCGTCCGCGCTGCCGCCGAGCTGGAAGGCGACCTGGCCCTGTGGGGTGTCGACGGGCGAGGTGAAGGTGTACGCGTACGAGTTCCCGGAGACGCTCAGCTCCGGCGTCACCTCGAAGTAGGTGTCGTACGGGGCCGCCGACAGGCCTACGATCGCCCGCACGACATGCCCTGCGGGCGTACCGTTCGCGGTGAAGGAGAACCGGTACGACTCCCCCTTCACCAGGGTGATGTCGTTCTGGCCGACCGCCGCGTCCCAGGGGTTGGCGGTGCCGCCGGGCACGTCGGCGCAGAGCTGTCCGCCGGACAGGCCCGCGGTGACGTTGCTGCTCGTCCACCATGGGTCGGTGGTGGTGTCGAAGGTGCCGTTCTTGAGCTGCTCGACCTCTTCGGCGGCGGCCGGTGCGGTCGGAAGTGCCGTGAGGCCTGCGGCCAGCAGGGCCGTCAGGGTCAGCAGGGTGGTTCTGCATCGCTTCACGTCTGGGCTCCTCGGGGTGAGGGGCGGGTTACGCTCTCGACGAGTGGGAGCGCTCCCAGAGGCGGACGCGGCCCATGCTTGTCGGCGACATGACACGGCGTCAACGGTCCGGAGGGGCGGTTTTCGACTACTGCGCCGTCATGGCTGGTCACGCCCACGCGGCGGTGGCCGCAGATCGAAACAGCCGCGCGTCCGGACCGTGACGTGAAGGCGAGGCGGTACCAGCCGAGGCCGCCGCCGGCGCGAGGCCGAGGTGCCGCACGACTGGAGCATCGAGTTCTGGCTCGTCGGCATCGGTGCAGGCCCCGGTGGGGTCGGTGATGCCGCCCGGGTCCACCAGGGCGAAGCGCCACCCGTCGCGCAACGGAACCGTGCGGCGGCCGGACGCGGCACCGGCCCGTGCCGGCGATCTCAGCGGCCGCGGGCTGCTGCTGGCCGCTCAGCTGACCCAGCGCCGAGGCAGCCGGCACACGGCGGACGGCGGACGGCGGACGGCGGACGGCAAGACGATCTGGGCCGAGATCGGGCTCCTCGCCGAGGAGTGAGTACTCGGCGGGAAAACGGGGAGTCGTGACAGACATGGGACGTGCACGGACACTCCACGCCTTACACCGAGCGACTCCCCTCGTGACCGCCGTCGCGCTGCTGAGCCTGCTGACCGCGTGCGGCGATGGCGCCGACACCACGGGTGCCGCCCAGACACCGGCCGGCACGAGCGGCCGTACGACCGGGCCGGGCACCGCGATCACTGAGAGTCCGGTGACCCAGTCGGGCGGCGCCGCCCCGCGTTGTCACACCTCCGAGCTGCGCGCGTCGATCGGACGCCCGAGCCCCGGAGCCGGACAGCGGAACTTCCCGATCGTGCTGACCAACACGGCCGACCGCACCTGCACGGTCCGCGGCTACCCGGGCGCCGCCTTCGTCGACTCGTCCGGCAAGCAACTCGGACCGGACCCGAAGCGCTCCCCCGACACACCCACGACCGTCACCCTGACTCCGGGCCGCAGCGCCTGGGCCGGGCTGTCCTTCGCCAGCCCCGAGATCAGCGGGGCCCGTACGGCCCTGCCGACGGCGCTGCTCGTGACGCCGCCCGACGAGCGGGATCCGCTGAAGGTGACGTGGACGGCCGGTGAGGTACCGGTGGCCGGGAACGAGTCCTCGGTGCGGCTGACGGTGGTCCAACCCGGCACCGGCGGCTGATCCGTCCGGTCAGCGGCGGCCGCCACCGTAACCGCCGTACCGCCATAGCCCCGCGTACCCGCCGCCGGACCAGCCGTTCTGACCGCCCCCGGTGCACGAGTACGGGTTGTAGTGGCGGGAGGCGTCGGTCGGTGGCGGGCTCGTGGCCGTCGGCTGCGACGTCGACGGGTCGCGGACGGGGTCGGCGTGGGCGTCGGGGTCTTCGACGGCACGGGGGTGGGGGTCGGAGTCGGGGCCGGCGCCTACTCCGTCTTCGCCTCCGAGTCCCAGTTGACCACCTCCAGTTGCGGCTCCGGCTTCGAGGTGTCGATCGCCCAGTGCTGGGCGTTGTTGTCGTCCTCGCGGCTCTTGAGCACGAGGGCGCCCGAGCCGTCCGTCGCGGCGGGGCTCAGGGCCAGGTCCTGGTTGAAGCGGGGCACGAGCGTGCCCTGGAGCGTGAAGTCGTAGCGGACGTTCCTGGTTTCGGAGTCGGCCGCGTTCGTGCACGGGGCCAGCCGGACCGAGTAGCCGAGGTGGGAGTCGAGGCAGAGATCGGGGTTCGCGGCGCTGCGTGCCAGTCCGTCGGTCTCGTACGACCACTGCTGGCCGGGCGCCGAGGAGCACTGGGTGAGTTCGGTCTCCGCGTCCTTGACGGCCTTGTCGCCGACGATGCCGACGCAGAGCCCGGATCCGATGTTGTGCAGCCGGCCCCGCAGTTCGCCCTTCGCGGCCTCGGCGGCGCCCGCCCAGGACGGGTTGCTGGTGGCGGAGCCCGCGTCGGAGTCCGGTGTCTCGGTGGGGCGGTCGTTCGCGGCCGGAGCGGGCGCGTCCTCGGATCCGCCGGCCGCCCAGAAGACGAGCGGAAGCACGACGAGGGCGCTGACGGTCGCCACGGCCGCGGTGAGGTTGCGGCGCCGCGCGGCACGGCGGGCGGCCTTGAGGGCCGCGCGGCCTGTGAAGGTGCGGGGATCGCCGGCTCGCGGGGCGGTGGTGGGGTCGCTCCGGCGGGCGGTACGACGGGCAGAGCGGCGGGCGGCTCGGGGACCGGCCGGCGAAGAGGCGGACGCGGCGGTCGCGGTGGTGCAGGGCTCGCCCGCGGGGGCGGAGGGGCCGGCCGCGGGGGCGGCCGTCGCTCCGCCGGTGGCGAGTGCCTCGCCGCCAGGGACAGGGGCGTGGGCCGGAGGGGCGGGGACCTCTGCCGGGGAGACGAAGTCGGGGGTGTCGGGGGTGTCGGGGGTGTCGGCGAAGAACGACTCCCCCGCGATCGGCGCCATCGGCCGCGGCTGCGCAGCCGCTTCCGTCTTTGCCTCGGCCGGCTCCGCGGCCTGGCGTGCTCTCGCCTCCAGATAGGGTCTCGCGCCCCAGCCGAGCACCGCCTCCGCCAGTGCGACGCCGAGCCCTTCGTTGAAGAAGAGGAGCTGGGCGGCGGTGTCACTGCAGTGCCCGCAGCGGTTCAGGTGCTCGCGCAGGTCCGGGTCGACGTCGACGCCACCGCGACGGTAGGTCACGTCCAGCATCCGCAGGTATTGCCGGCACTCGTGCTCGGGGGCGAGTTCGCGGTGGACCTGGAGGCTCTCCTCGCGCAACCGCTCGCAGGCCCGGCCCAGTTCGAGACGGGCGCACTCCTCGTCGAGGCCGAGGAGTCCGGCCGGTACGGCCAGCGGTTCGGCCTCGACCTCGGTGTGCCACAGCAGGCAGCGGGCCGCCTGGGGAAGCCGCTCGAAGGCCCCGGACAGCAGTCGTCGGTCGGCAGGCGGCAGCAGTCGGGCGGCGACGCGCTCCGCGCCCTCCGTCTCGGACCGCAGCTCGGGGTGGAGCAGTTCGCGACTGCGGTCGGTGTCCCATTCCGCGGCGATACGGCGCACGGTGACGAGGAGTTGGGGGCGCCAGGCCGCCGTCGGGCCGGTCTGCCGCAGCGTTTCGCCGAAAAGCCGGGTGAAGGCCGCGGTGGTGAGCATTCCCGCGGATCGGGCGTCGGCGGTACACAGCCGCGCGTAGGCGAGGCCCGCTTCCCAGTGCCGATCGAGGAGTTCACCGACGGGGTGCAGCGCCGGCGACACCCCCGTCCACTTCTTCAGTTCGGCGCTCAGTTGAGCGTCCGTCACATCGAAGAGTCGGGCGTCGTCAGGCGAATTCGACAGGCCTGCGTCAGGCACGACGGCATTCCTCCGGAGGGCTTTCGGTTGTGAAGGTCCATACCAATGAGTATGCTCCGGGCGCGACTCTTGTGAAGTATGGGCACTGGGGAGCGAAGCACACCTTTGCACAGGTCAGGGACAGAGAACAAGCGATTCCGGTTTTTGCGCATTGCGTGCGCGACGATCACTGTTTGACGAGTAGTCAATAACCTATCAAGGCGATTGCGGCCACCTCGGCCGAACAATTGGAAAATGGCATTCACTCAGCCGCCTTCGCACGCGAGCGCAAACCATTGAACGGCAGATCTCCGACTTTCATGCCTGGTCATACGGACGTACGGATCTTCACGGCGCCTACACGAGTCAAGCGCCAACCATTGGACCGCTCCCCCGGTACACCCCCGGCGGCCTCCCGTACCGTTCACGGAACACTCTGTTGAAGTGAAAAGGACTGGCGAACCCGGAGGCGGCCGCCACGCGTTCCACGGACAGGTCCGTGCTCTCCAGCAGCCGAGCGGCGTGCCGCAGCCGGGCCTCGCGCAGCGCTCGCATCGGTGACTGTCCGATCTGCCGGGTGAAGAGGTGGGCGAACCGCGAGGGCGAGAGGGCGACATGCTCGGCGAGTGAGCGCACCGAGTGCGGTGCGGCCGGGTCGGCCGCGATCAGCGCCTCCGCCCGGCGCACCCGGACGTCGATGCCTGGCCGGGGCGGCTGCGCCCGCGCGGCGCCGGCGGTCAGCAGGACTACCTCCTCCAGTGAACACAGGGCGAGTTCGCGAGCCGCGGTGCCGTGGGCCACGGCGACGGCCTCGTCCCCCGGCGCGTCGCCCGGCGCGGTCAGGGGAGGCGCCTCCGTGCCCGTCCAGCGGGCGTCGGTGAGCATCCGGCGAAACGCCGCCTCGACGCGGCCGTGCACGGTGTCCGGCGTCGGCGCGACGACGTACATCCCTTCCCCGGCGTCGTAGGGACGCAGCCAAGGCCGCCAGGAGGGGCGGGCCTGGCAGTGCACCCACCAGAACCGCCAGTGCCGCGCACCCGGTTCGACCCCGTAGCCGTGCGGAACGCCCGGCGCGAGCACCACAAGGTCCCCCTCCCCGGCCCGCGCCTCGGCGCCCCCGTGCCGCAGTCGGCCCCGGCCACCGGTCGTCCAGGTGAACAGCCAGCTGTCCGCGCCGCGCGGCCGGTTGATCCCGTACGTCGGCGGCTGGTCGAAGCAGCCGACGACCACCAGGCCGGGCGGCGGCGCGGGAACACCGGGTACGGCAGTCTCGGGCAATGCGTCAGCGCTCACAGTCATCCTCCTGGGGCGTGCGTCGGCCTAGCGTGGTCGGGCGAGGGCACCTGACCGAGGAGCGGACACATGACAGCCGACATGACAGCCACGGACATGGGGGGCGCCGCCGCGCCCATCCTGCCCGAGCGCGGGCTCCGCCAGTTCCAGGAGGAGGGCTTCACGGTCGTACGCGGGCTGTTCGGGTACGACGAGATCGACCGGTTGTGCGACCGGTTCGCGGCGCTGCACGCGGCCGGCCCCGTGCCCGGCCACTTCGAGCCGCGCCCGCGGGACAGCGACCCGCTGCGCGCGTACCCGAGGGTGATGCAGCCGCACGAGATCGACGAACTGTCGTTGCGGCTGCTGCTGGACTCGCGGCTGCGTGGCGTGCTGGAGGTGCTGCTCGGGGAGGAGCTGCTGGCCGCGCAGAGCATGTTCTACTTCAAGCCGCCCGGGGCCCGGGGGCAGGCGCTGCACCAGGACAACTTCTATCTGCGGGTCGAGCCGGGTACGTGTGTGGCGGCGTGGATCGCCTGCGATGTGATCGACCGGGACAACGGGGGGCTCGAAGTCGTGCCCGGTACGCATGCGATGGAGTTGTTCTGTCCGGAGCTTGCGGATGCGGAGGTGTCTTTCGCGCGGGAGTACGTGGCGCCTCCGGCGGGGTTGGCCGCCGTTCCCGTCGACATGGAGCCGGGGGATGTTCTGTTCTTCAACGGGAGCCTGGTGCACGGCTCGCAGCCGAACCGTACGGCGGATCGGTTTCGGCGGTCGTTCATCGGCCACTACGTGGGGCGGTCGGCCGAGCGGATCGGGGCGTATTACCGGACGTTGTCGATGAGTGGGGATCGGGTGGCGTTGGGAGAGAGTGAGGGGGCGGGGCCGTGCGGTAGCGAGTTCGCGCCGTCCGGACCCCACTGAGGTGTCGGCTGCGGGTCACGTTGTGGCTGGTCGCGCCCGCGCGGCGGAGCCGCATATCGACACAGCCCCGCGCCCCTCGAGAAGGGGCGTTTCAGTGGCCGGTGATCGGGTGGGGGCTGTATGGCTGCTGTAGTTCGTCCAACTCCTTGTCCGTGAGGCGGAGTTCTGCCGCTGCCACCGCGTCCTCGATGTGCCGCGGCTGGGCGGCGCCGACGATCGGGGCCGTCACTGTGGGCTGGTGGAGGAGCCAGGCGAGGGCGATCTGGGCGCGTGGGACTCCGCGGTCGGTCGCGACGCGGGTGACGGCCTCGACGACGACGCGGTCGCTGTCGGCGTACAGACCGCTGCCGAAGTTGTCGGTGGCGCTGCGGTCGGTGACCGTGCCCCAGTCCCGGGTGAGGCGGCCGCGGGCCAGCGGGCTCCAGGGCAGGATGCCGACGCCCTGGTCCGCGCAGAGCGGGAGCATCTCGCGCTCCTCCTCGCGGTAGAGGAGGTTGTAGTGGTTCTGCATCGAGACGAACTTGGTCCAGCCGTGCCGCTCGGCCGTGTACTGCATCTTGGAGAACTGCCAGGCGTACATCGAACTCGCCCCGATGTAGCGCACCTTGCCCGCCTTCACCAGGTCGTGCAGCGCCTCCATCGTCTCCTCGACCGGGGTGTGCGGGTCGAAGCGATGGATCTGGTAGAGGTCGACGTAGTCGGTGCCGAGGCGGGCGAGGCTGTGGTCGATCTCCGTCATGATGGCCTTGCGGGAGAGGCCGGCACCGTTGGGGCCGGGCCGCATGCGACCGTTCACCTTCGTCGCGAGCACGATGTCGTCCCGTCGGGTGAAGTCGCGCAGCGCCTTGCCGACGATCTCCTCGCTGGTGCCGTCGGAGTAGACGTTGGCGGTGTCGAAGAAGTTGATCCCGGCGTCCAGCGCCTGACGGATCAGCGGTCGTGAGGCCTCCTCGTCGAGGGTCCACTCGTGCGCGCCGCGGTCGGGGAGGCCGTAGGTCATGCAACCCAGACAGATCCGCGACACGTCCAGGCCCGTCGAACCGAGCTTCACGTACTGCATCGTTGCTGCTCCTGCCTTCGGAGTGGGGTACCAGGGGAGCGTACGTGCTCGGGTGCGGGCGCGGCCGGTCCGGTCACCGGTCCAGCAGGTCCAGCGCGCGCTCCCAGCCGAAGTCCGGCCGTCCGCCGTCCTCCCCCGCCTCGCCGGTGTACGGCTCCCCGAGGCGCACGCCCATGCCCCGCAGGCGTATCAGACTGTCCTGGTAGGCGGGATGGGCGGCCGGCGCGTCGGCCACGCAGGGCAGGACGGCGATCGGGACGCCGAGGCCGTACGCCTCGCACAGGGTGGCCAGGGCGAGGGTGTCGGCGATGCCGGCGGCCCACTTGTTGATCGTGTTGAAGGTGGCCGGTGCCGTGACGACGGCGTCCGGTGGCGGGAAGGGGCGCGGGTCGGCGGGCGTGCGCCAGGCGGAGCGGATCGGGCGGCGGGTCAGCGCCTCGACGGCGGTGATGTCGAAGAAGCCGTTCATGGCGACCGGGGTCGCGATGACACCGACCTCCCAGTCCCGCTCCTGTGCGGCGGTGATCAGCTCGCTGACGTCCGCGGCGATGCCGGCGGCGCAGACGACGACGTAGAGGAAGGGTTTCCGGGCCTGCCCGGTGACGGCCTGTTCGGTCATCCGGGAACCCTACTCACACGGTCTGACGCAGCGGGAAGGACAGCCCGCGCTCCTTCTGCCGGGCCCGCACGGGCTCACTCGCCTCGGCGCCCTGGGGCTGACCGGCCCGTGCGGGCCCGGCATCGGATGCCGGGCCCGCACGCGACCTCGGGGTTCGGCGGACGGGCTCGGTCTCAGCTCCCCGTTTCCGAGACGGTGATGGCACTGACCGGGCAGGCCCGGGCGGCCTCGCGGACCATCGGGTCGCCGCCGCCGTTCTCGCGGCCGGGGAGCAGGGTGCTGAAGCCGTCGTCGTCCTGGGTGAAGACGGAGGGGGCGGCGAGGGCGCACTGGCCGGCGCCGATGCAGAGGCCGTGGTCGATGTCGATGTGCAGGTTGTCTGATTCGTGCGTTTCGTTGTGCATGACCGGAGCCTCTTACCAGGTCACGGGGAGTTCCAGCATCCCCTGGATCGTGTCGCCGGGTTTGAACGGGATTTCCTCCGCAGGGACGGCCAACCGGAGGGTCGGCAGGCGGTCGAAGAGGGTGCGCAGGGCGATCTCCATCTCGGCGCGGGCCAGGTTCTGGCCGAGGCACTGGTGGATGCCGAAGCCGAAGCCGACGTGGTGGCGGGCCGAGCGGTGCCAGTCGAGGGTGTCGGGGTCGGGGTAGACGGACTCGTCGCGGTTGATGACCGAGGTGGAGAAGACCACGCCCTCGCCGGCCCGGATCGTCCCGCCGTCCGTCTCGATGTCCTCGACGGCGACCCGCAGCATGCCGTCGGCGATCGACAGCATCCGCATCAGCTCCTCCACCGCGGCGGGCAGCAGCGTCGGGTCGGTCTTCAACTCGGCCAGCCTGTCGGGGTGTTGGAGGAGGGTGAAGGTACCGAGGGAGATCATGTTGGCGGTGGTCTCGTGGCCGGCGACGAGCAGGATGATCGCGAGGGCGATGGCCTCCTCCTGGTCCAGCTCACCCGCGCGCAGCTGCTGGTGGACGAGTTCGTCCAGGACGCCGTCGCCGGGCTTCGGCTGCCTCTGTTTCCGGTCGATCAACTCCGCGAAGTACGCCTCCAGCCGGTCGCGGGCGGCCATGGTGTCGGCCGCCGTCGGGCCGCGCAGCAGGCGTCGCGACTGTTCCTCGAAGAAGTCGTGGTCGGCGTAGGGGACGCCCAGCAGCGCGCAGATGACCATGGAGGGTACGGGCAGGGCGAAGGCGCTCACCAGTTCGGCGGGCGCTCCCCGAGCGATCATCGTGTCCAGTCGTTCGTCCACGATCCGCTGGATCTCGGGGCGCAGTTCGGCGGCACGCCGCAGCGTGAAGCTGGGGACCATCATCCGCCGCTGGACCCGGTGTTCGGGGTCGTCGACGGCCAGCAGCGCGGTCTTGCGGTTGCGCAGCCCCACGAACCGTTCGGTGGGCGCGGGGAAGTCGGGCCGGGTGCGGTCGGAGGAGAGCCGCGGGTCGGCCAGCAGGGTGCGGGCGAGCGCGTGTCCGGTGACCAGCCAGACCGGGCGGCCGTCGTAGAGGCTGATGCGGGCCAGGGGGCGGGCCTCGCGCAGGGGGTCGTAGGCCGTGGGCGGGTGGTAGGGGCAGGTCCGGCTCTGGGGGAAGACGACGGTGTGCGGTTCCGTCATGTCCGTCATGGAAGACCTCGCAGACGAAGAGTGCGTCGTGCCGATCTTCATTAGATGCCTCAGGCACCTAGCGGACGACGCCAAGTTCGGCCAGATCAGCCTCCCGGGCAATCTGGCCGGGGATCGTCGTACAGAACTTCGGTCACGGGGACGTCCGGCCCGTCCGACCGGTTCGCCCGGAGCACATCGCTGGAAAATCGCTTGTCGGCACGGGGCCGCCGGCCACAGAATCCGGCCATGCCCACAACCCGCGCCTTCCTTCCGCTGACCGCCGCCGTCCGTCCCGTGGCGCTCCAGCAGCAGCCCGGCCGTCCATGGAGGCCCACGCTTCCCACGTCGTGACCGCCGCGCTCGTCGCGGGGCTGATCGCGGGCTACGGCATCGCCGTCCCGGTCGGCGCGGTAGCGACCTACCTCGTCTCCCTCACCGCCCGTACCTCGCTGCGGACCGGCGTCTGCGCCGCGCTGGGCGTCGCGACGGCCGACGGGCTCTACGCACTCGTGGCCACCCTCGGCGGCTCCGCCCTGGCCGGCGCGCTGCGACCGGTGCTGGTCCCGCTGCGCTGGGCCTCGGCCCTGGTGCTGGCGGCCCTCGCGGTACGGGGCGCCGTCATCGCCGTACGCCACTACCGCACCCGTCCCCAGGCCACCCGCTCCACTCCCCCCTCTCCCCCGAGCCCGGCACGCGCCTATCTGGCGCTGCTCGGCATCACGTTGCTGAACCCGACCACCGTGGTCTACTTCGCGGCCCTCGTCCTCGGCACGCGCACGGCGGACGCGACAGCGCCCCTGGAACAGGGCGTCTTCGTCCTGGCCGCGTTCGTCGCGTCGGCGAGCTGGCAGGTGCTCCTGGCCGGGGGCGGGGCCCTGCTGGGGCGCGTGCTGACGGGGCGTCGGGGGCGATTGGTGACGGCGCTGGTGTCGAGCGGCGTGATCCTTGCGCTGGCCGCGGGGATGGCGGCGTAGCCGCGTCAGGATGATTTCCGCTGGCGCCCGTGTTGAAGGGTGGAGCCAGTCAGCCTCAGGACACGACGATGGGACCGAAACATGCCTCTCGACGGTGAGTACGAGCCCAGCCCGACCAAGTGGGTCCGCGACCAGGTGGAGTTGTACGAGAGCTCCGGCGGCACCCGGGGGACGACCCTCCAGAACACGGGGATGCCGGTGATCGTGCTCACGACCCGGGGCGTCAAGAGCGGCAAGATCCGCAAGACGCCGCTGATGCGCGTCGAGCACGAGGGGCGTTATGCCGCGGTGGCCTCGCTGGGCGGGGCGCCCAAGCACCCGGTCTGGTACCACAACGTCAAGGGCGATCCCCATGTCGAGCTCCAGGACGGGCCGGTCAAGCAGGACATGAGGGCCCGCGAGATCACCGGCGCGGAGAAGGACGAGTGGTGGGAGCGGGCCGTGGCGGCGTACCCGCCGTACGCCGACTACCAGGAGAAGACGGACCGGGTGATCCCGGTCTTCGTACTGGAGCCGCTCGACGAGGGCTGAACGGGCCTCCGGGAAACTTTTTCTCCGTACGGACGCATGAACCCCTCTCCCCCGGGCACACGTGCGTCAGGCCCCGCCGCGTTCCCCCGTCGCGGCGGGGCTTCCCTGTGCCTCGCGCGCGGAGCGTTCGGTCACGTCGAGGAAGATCTGGTCGGCCTCCGCCACGGTCCGGGAGAGGGAGCGCTTGATGCGCACAGCGACCTCCTCCACGTGTTCGCTGTCCAGGCCTGGGACCAGATCGACCCGGGCCGCCACCAGAGCCGTTTCAAGGCCGGTCTTCATCGTGAGCAGGGCTTCCACGCTGTCGATCTCGGGTTGGGCCTCCAGCAGCGCACGGATCCGGCCGGCCGCCTCGGGGTCGGCGGCCTCCCCGATCAGCTCGTCGCGGGCGTCGCGTCCGAGTCGGTAGGCGACGTAGACGAGGAGCGCGCCGATCGCGAGCGACGCGGACGCCTCCCAGACGACCTGCCCGGTGACCATGTGCAGCGCCATGCCCGCCAGGGCGAGGCTCACGCCGAGCACCGCCGTGGAGTCCTCGGCGACGACCGTGCGCAGGGCCGGGTCGCGCAGCCCGTCCGCGACGCCGCCCTGCCTGCGTACCTGGTACAGCGCCCGCACCAGCGACAGCCCCTCGGCGACGAAGGCGACACCGAGCACGATCATGCCCGCCACATAGCCGCTGAACCTCTCCTCGGAGTCCCCGCGCAGCGCCTCGACGCCCTGGAAGAACGAGAAGCACCCGCCCATCACGAAGATCCCGACGGCCGCGAGCAGCGACCAGAAGAAGCGTTCCTTGCCGTAGCCGAAGGGATGGCGCGCGTCGGCGGGGCGGCGGCTGCGGCGCAGCGCGGCCAGCAGGAAGATCTCGTTCATGCTGTCCGCCATCGAGTGCGCGGCCTCCGACAACAGCGCGGGTGAGTGGGCGACGACTCCGCCGACCGCCTTGGCGACGGCGATGACGAGATTGGCGGTGAGGGCCACCAGGACGGTGACCCGGGTCCTGCGATCAGCCTTCGGTGCGCCTGGCGTGCTGCTCATTTTCCACCGACTGCCCCGGTCGATCCCGCTCACACCGTGCCGTCGGCGGAAATCGGGGGACTCGGTGAGATCAGGAACCCCGGCACGGAACGGGGGACGCACGGCAGAGAGGAGCCGGGTCATGAGCGGCGGGGGCAACACGGCCTACGGGAGGAAGGCGTTCCAGCGGTCGAAGGCCCACTTCACGGACCGGATCACGGCGGACGGCCGGGAGGGCTGGCCGGTGGAGGCCGGCCGCTACCGTCTGGTGGTCAGCCGTGCCTGTCCGTGGGCGAGCCGGGCGGTGGTGTCCCGGCGGCTGCTCGGCCTGGAGGACGCCCTGTCCCTGGCGATTGCCGATCCGCTCCAGGACGACCGCAGCTGGCGCTTCACCCTCGACCCCGGGGACCGCGACCCGGTGCTCGGCATCCGCTTCCTCAGCGAGGCCTACGACAGGCGGGAGACCGAGTACCCGGGCGGCGTCAGCGTGCCCGCGATCGTGGACGTGCCCAGCGGCAGGCTCGTGACCAACGACTACCAGCGGATCACGCTCGACCTCGCCACCGAGTGGACGGCCCTGCATCGCGCGGGGGCGCCCGATCTCTACCCCGAGCCGCTGCGGGACGAGATCGACGCCGTGATGGCGGATGTCTTCGAGGACGTCAACAACGGTGTGTACCGGGCGGGGTTCGCCACCGGCCAGCAGGAGTACGAGGAGGCGTGCGCACGCCTGTTCCGGCGGCTGGAGCTGCTGGGCGAGCGACTGGCCGGGCAGCGCTATCTGGTCGGCGACACGATCACCGAGGCGGACATCCGGCTGTTCACCACGCTGGTCCGTTTCGACGCCGTCTATCACGGCCACTTCAAGTGCAACCGCTGGAAGTTGACGGAACATCAGGTCCTGTGGGCGTACGCCCGCGACCTCTACCAGACGCCCGGTTTCGGTGACACCGTCGACTTCGACCACATCAAACGGCACTACTACCAGGTGCACAGCGGCATCAACCCGACCGGCATCGTGCCCCTCGGGCCGGATCTGTCGGGCTGGCTGACCCCGCACCACCGTCAGGAGCTGGGCGGCAGGGCGTTCGGCGACGGGACACCGCCCGGGCCTCCCGCGCAGGCCGAGCGGGTCCCGGCGCACGGACGACCGTGAACGTACGAAGGAGGCACAGGCACATGGCCAAGAAGAAGCAGAAGAAGGCGAAACTCCCCCTCGCCTACAAGCCGCTGGGATTCGCCCTCGGGTGGGCGAGCGGCGCGCTGGCGGGACTCGCCTTCCGCAAGACGTGGATGGCGATACGTCATGAGGAGGACGCCCCCGACGCTCTGGACCGGGACCGCGGCTGGGGCGAGATCCTGCTGGCGGCCGCGGTCCAGGGAGCCCTGTTCGCGATGGCGCGCAGCCTGGCCGACCGCACGGGCGCCAAGGCGATCGAGCGGTCGACAGGGGTGTGGCCGGTCAGCGACAAGGGCGGGCGGGACTGAGCGGCCACCCCGGCCGAGGTGCCGGCACCGAAGCGGTTCAGCCCTGCTTCGGTGCCGTGGGGGCCAGGCGGCGCAGGGTGAAGGAGTGGCCGGCCGGGTCGCAGTAGCCGCGTGCCTCGTAGGGGCCGGCCGCGTCCTTCGTCTCCAACGGCCGGCCGCCGAGCCCGACGATCCTGCGCTCGGCCTCGTCCAGGTCCTCCACGACGAAGTCCAGGTGGGCCTGGAGGGAGTTCTCGGGGCGCGGCCAGCTCGGCGGCGTCGCGTTCATGTCGCGGCGGAACGCGAGCCGGGTGCCGTCGGCGCCCCTGATCTCCACGCGGTTGGCGGTCGCCTCCGTCTGTTCGCCGTCCAGCAGTTCCTTGTAGAACACGGCGAGTTTCTCCGGCTCGGCACAGTCGAGCACCACGAAACCCGCTGTCACCAGTGGCATGACTCCTCCGAAGGATCCGGGGCGCGGGACGGACCTGTCCCGCCGCCCTGTCCCCGACGGGTGTCCCGGTCGGGCGGTTTCAGTCCGCCACCAGCCACTTCCCGTCCCGCATCAGCAACCGCCCCGCCAGCTCGTTGGCCTCGCGCCAGGCCTGTACCCGGGTCGGCAGGACACGGAAGTACAGGTAGGGCGTGCTGAGTCGGCGCGGGTCGAAGCCGGTCCGCGCGGCGAAGCGGTCGCCCTCCTCCTCGGACAGCTCGCCGGCGTGATCGTCTCGACCGTGCCCTCGATCATGACGACATCGCGGGTCGGACCGATGCCGAGGCGCGTTCTGCCGGTCGTCCTCAGGTTCCGGCCCGTGGGGCTGGTGGCGGGTGTCGCCAGCAGCAGCGTCGAGCCGTCCCAGAGGAAGGAGAGCGGCACGAGGAACGGCACTCCCCCGTCGGCGTCGGCGGTGGCGACCCACACGTCCTCGTCGTGTTCGAGCCGGTGCAGGGTGTCCTTCTTGCGCTGCTCGGCGGGGCGTGCGGGTGACGCGGCCATCGGCGAAGTCTCTCCTCAGGGGTCGGCTTTGACGGACGGGTCCAGTGTGGCCGTCGGGTGTCCGGACCGGGAGCGGATTTCCGCCAGCAGACCCGCCGCCGCGCCGAGAAGCAGCTCCAGGGCGGCCGGATAGGAGCTGCGCGTCATGTCGGCCACGAGGTGGCGGGCGGTGGCGGCGATGTGCGGGTGGGTGTCGGCGGGCAGCCGTGCGTACGTCGCCCGCCAGACGGCCGCCTCCGCCTCCCGCGCGGCCTTCGGCATGGCCGCGCTCGCCGAGTCGAGGGCGCCGTGGGCGAGGGTCTGGTCGACGAACGCGTGGTAGATCCGCACCGCCTCGGCGTCGGGGAAACCCGCGTCGCGCAGCACGCCGAGGATGGTCTCGACGGCCTGGATCTCGTACGTCCGCCCGGTCACCCGGTACGAGCTGAGCACGGCAGCGCGCGGGTGTGCGAGGGCCCCCGCGTGCATGCGCAGGCCGAGGTCGCGCAGGTCGGCGCGCCAGTCGCCGGTGGGGCGCCAGGTGCGCAGCGTACGGCCGATGAGTTCGTCGGCGATGGCGAGCATCAGGTCGTCGGTGTGCCGGAAGTACCGGTACAGCGAGCTGGGGTCGGCGCCGAGCGCGCGGCCGAGGCGGCGGACCGAGAGGGCGTCGGCGCCGTGCTCCTCGATGAGCCGCAGGGCCGTCTCGACGATGAGCTCCTCGGACAGGACGACGCCCTGCTTGGTGGGGCGCCTGCGCCGGCGGGCGGCGGGCGGGACGACGCGCTCGCTCATGGACTGCCTGCCTCCCATGGACTGCCTCGCACGGTCCGGTGCCCCGCACCTTATGACAACACCGTTGACCTGTTAACCCCCCGGACAGTTTCATGTCCGCTCATCGGGGCCGTTTCCAGGCCCCCGGTGCGAGCGGAGAGCGGCCATGCCCGACGAGCAGTCCTACAGCGTCGACCCTCCGGCGCGGCCCGAGCTGCGCAAGTCCCTGGGCGTCCTGGACGGGGTCGCCATCGCCGCGTCCAGCACGGCCGCGACCACCAGCATCGGCATCGGGCTCGGGGTCACGGCCGGCGTGGTGGGCCTGCATCTGCCGGCGATCATGCTGCTGGCGTTCCTGCCGGTCCTGGGCATCGCGGGCGCCTATGCGCGGCTCAACCAGGTCGAGCCGAACGCGGGCAACGGCTATGTGTGGGTGGGCCGTTCGCTCACGCCCTGGCTGGGCTTCATGGTCGGCTGGGTGAACATCGTGGCCGTGGTGGCGTTCCTCGCGTACACCACGGCGGTCACCGGCTCCGCCCTGCTCCAGCTCGCCGGGGACGCGGGCCTGCACCGGATCGGCGGCCTCGCGCTGGACCCGGGTTCGACCGCGCAGACGACGGCGCTCGGCATCCTGGTCCTGGTGGCGGTCACGCTGACCGCCGTCACCGGCATCCGCACCGCCGCCCGTCTCCAGGCCGGGCTGCTGGTCTTCGAGTACGTGGTCCTGCTGGGCTTCTGCGGCTACGGCATCGTCACCGGTCCGCACGACTTCAGCCTGAGCTGGTTCGACCCGTTCGCGATCCCGTCGGCGACGGCCCTCGCGCAGGGGATGCTGCTGTCGGTGTTCTGCTACTGGGGTTTCGAGTCGGCGTTCAGTGTCAACGAGGAGGTGCGTGACCCGCGCGACGCGTCGCGGGCCGGGATCACCACCCTGTTCACCATGCTGGCGCTGTTCCTGCTCGGCTCCGTCGCCTTCCAACGTGTCCTGTCCGAGCAGGAGTTGGCGGGCCACGGCGCCGAGGGGCTGGCCTTCTTCGGCGACCGGCTGGCGTCCCAGCCGTGGGCGGCGCTGCCCCTGGTCGCCCTGATGTTCTCGGCGGTCGCCTCGCTCCAGGCCGGGGTGATCCCCACGGCCAGGGCGATGTTCGCGATGAGCCGGGACCGTACGCTCGGGCCGGTGTGGTCCAAGGTCAGCCCCCGGTACGGTACTCCGGCCACCGGCACGATGCTGATCGGCGCCCTCGCGGCGGGCGTCGCGGGCCTGGCGCTGGTCATCCCCCGGCTCGCCGACATGATCATGGCGACGGTGAGCGCGGTGGGCATCGTGGTCGCCCTGTCGTACGCCCTCACCGCACTAGCCGCGGCCGTCCGGTTCCGCGGCCTGCTGCGCGAGGACTGGCGGCAGGGGGTGCGCGCGGTCGTCCTGCCCACGCTGAGCGCGGCCGTACTGCTCGGCCTCGGCGGCTATCTCGGCTGGTCCTTCTACACCTCCGCCGACCACTTCGAAGTCAGCGCGGACAACGGCTGGTTCCTGCTGGTCACCCCGCTGGCGATGATCGCGTCCGGTTTCGTGGCCGCCGCGTGGGCCAGGTGGGTGCGCAGGTCCCCGTACTTCCGCACCGGCAAGGGCACCGACGCCGACGCCCCGCAGCTTCTCGCCACCTCCCGATAACCGACCAGGAAACGGATCATGCACGCAGATCTCCTCTTCACCGGCGGCCCAGTCCTCACTCCCGAGGGCCGCACCGCGACCGCCGTGGCCGTCACCGGCGACCGCGTCACCGCCGTAGGACACCAGGAGGTGCACGATCTCGCCGGGCCGCGGACCGAGGTGGTGGACCTCGCCGGGCGGCTGCTGCTGCCCGGATTCCAGGACGCGCACGTGCATCCGGTGCCGGCCGGGCTGGAACTCTCCCAGTGCGACCTGACCGGGGCCAGGACGGCCGACGAGACGCTCGCCGCGGTGCGCGCGTACGCCGACGCGCACCCGGAGCGGGAGTGGATCACGGGCGGCGGCTGGTCGATGGAGGCCTTCGCGGGCGGTACGCCGACGAAGGAGCTGCTGGACGCGGTCGTGCCCGACCGGCCGGTGTATCTGCCCAACCGCGACCATCACGGGGCCTGGGTCAACAGCCGTGCCCTCGCGCTCGCCGGCCTCACGCGGAACACGTCCGACCCGGCCGACGGGCGGATCGACCGGGACGCCTCGGGTGAGCCGAGCGGGACCTTGCAGGAGGGGGCGATGCAGCTGGTGGGGCGGCTCACCCCGCCGACCACCCCGGCCGACCGGCTGGCGGCGCTGCTGCACGCCCAACGGCATCTGCACGCGCTCGGCATCACGGCCTGGCAGGACGCGTTGGTCGGGGACTTCCTCGGGATGGACGACCCGGCCGATGCGTATGTGGCGGCCGCGCTGGACGGCTCGCTCACCGCCCGCGTCGTCGGTGCGCTGTGGTGGGACCGCGAGCGGGGCGCCGAGCAGATTCCCGAACTGGTCGAGCGGCGGGCCGCGTTGAGCCATGGCCGGTTCCGCGCGGGCAGCGTCAAGCTGATGCTGGACGGTGTCGCCGAGACCGGAACGGCGGCGCTGCTGGACCCCTATCTCGACAAGTGCGGCTGCGCCACCGCCAACCGGGGCACCAGCTTCATCGACCCCGGGCAACTGCCCAAATACGTCACCGAGTTGGACGCGCTCGGCTTCCAGTGCCACTTCCACGCCCTCGGCGACCGGGCCGTACGCGACGCGCTGGACGCCATCGAGGCGGCGCGGGCCACGAACGGGCCGAGCGGCACGCGGCCCCACCTCGCCCACCTCCAGGTCGTCCAGCCTGCCGACGTACCACGGTTCGCCGCTCTCGGGGCCACCGCGAACATCCAGCCGCTGTGGGCCGCGCACGAACCGCAGATGGACGAGCTGACGATTCCGTTCCTGGGCCCCGAACGGGCCGCGTGGCAGTACCCGTTCGGCGCGCTGCTGCGCTCCGGTGCCCGGCTCGCGGCGGGCAGCGACTGGCCGGTGAGCAGCCCTGATCCGCTCCACGGGATCCATGTGGCGGTCAACCGGGTGGCCCCGGACGCCGACGGCACCCCGGTGTTCCTGCCGGGCGAACGCATCGGGCTCGCCGAGGCGTTGACCGCCTACACGGCGGGCTCGGCGTATGTGAACCACCTCGACGACACGGGCGAGGTACGGGCCGGCGCACTCGCGGATCTCGTGGTCCTGGACCGCGATCCGTTCGCCGGGCCGGTGGAGGCGATCGCGCAGACGCGGGTATCCCTCACTTACGTCGGGGGCACGCGCGTGTACGCCGCTGCGGAGGCGTGAGAAGTCACGCGAACCACCGTCCGGTCACCGCGCAGCCGCCTGGAACGTACGGCGATACGCCTGCGGTGACACCCCGATCGCGGCGTGCAGATGCTGACGCAGGGAGGCGCCCGTGGCGAAGCCGACCTGGCCGGCGATCCGGTCCACCGACAGGTCGCTGGACTCCAGCAGATGCCGGGCGCGGGCGACGCGCTGCTGGATCAGCCAGCGGCCGGGGCTGAGGCCGACCTCGTCGTGGAAGCGGCGGGCGAAGGTGCGCAGGCTCATCCCGGCATGGGTGGCGAGGTCGGTCAGTGTGAGGGGCTCGCCGAGGCGCTCCAGGGCCCAGGCACGGGTGGCGGCGGTGCTCGCGGCGCCGCTCTCCGGAACCGGCTGCTCGATGTACTGGGCCTGGCCGCCGTCCCGGAACGGGGGTACGACGCAGCGCCGGGCGACGGCGTTGGCCAGCTCGTGGCCGTGGTCGACCCGGACGATGTGCAGACAGACATCGACGCCGGAGGCCGCGCCGGCCGAGGTGAGGATCCTGCCGTCGTGGACGAAGAGGACGTCCGGGTCCAGGTCGATGTGCGGGTGGAGGCGACGGAAGGCGTCGGTCACCTGCCAGTGCGTGGTGGCCCGGCGTCCGTCCAGCAGGCCCGCCGCCGCGAGGACGAAGGCGGCCGTACAGATCGACACGATGCGTGCGTCCGGGCGGATCAGCGCGAGGGCGGCGGCGACCTCGGCAGGCAGCTCCATGGGGATGTACGGGGGCGCCATGGAGGCGACCACCACGGTGTCGGCCGTGGCGAGGATCTCCGGGCCGTACTGGACGCCGATCGTGAAGTCCGCGGTGCTGTGCACCGGCCGGCCGTCGACGCTGCATGTCAGCACCTCGTACCGGCCGTCGGCCGCGCCGAGGATCCGGCTGGGGATGCCGAGCTCGAAGGGGTAGACGCCGTCCAGGGCCAGTACCACGACCCGTTCCACCTGTCGTTCATCTCGTTCGTCTCGACGACCACGCATGGCACGATCCTATCGAAGGTTGGCAATCGTGCCATTTTCCGGAGCGGCGGGCCCGGGCAGGCTGTTTCACCATGAGCACTGAGAACACGATGCGAGCCATCAGCCAGGACGTCCTCGGCGGTCCCGAGGTTCTGAAGGAAGTGGAGCTGGAGCGCCCGACGCCGCGCCCGAACGAGGTACTGGTGCGCGTACGAGCCGCCGGCGTCAATCCGACCGACTGGAAGCACCGCGCGAACGGCGGTTTCCTGGGCGAGCCGCCCTTCGTCCTGGGCTGGGACGTCTCCGGTGTGGTCGAGGCGGTCGGCATCGGCGTCGCCCGGTTCCGGCCCGGCGACGAGGTCTTCGGCATGCTGTCCTACCCGTTCGGCCACGGCTCGCACGCCGAGTACGTCACCGCGCCGGCCCGCACCTTCGCCCACAAACCGGCCTCGATCGACCACACCCAGGCGGGCGCGCTGCCACTGGTCTCGCTGACCGCGTGGCAGGCCCTGGTCGAGTACGCCGATGTGCGGCCGGGCCAGCGGGTGCTGGTCCACGCGGCGGCCGGCGGGGTCGGGCATGTGGCCGTGCAGATCGCCAAGGCGCGGGGCGCGTATGTGATCGGCACGGCGAGCGCGGGCAAGCACGAGTTCCTGCGGGGCCTCGGCGCGGACGAGTTGATCGACTACCGGGAGACGGACTTCGCCGAGGCGGTGAAGGACGTGGACGTGGTGCTGGACACCCTGGGCGGTGAGACCTCGGTGCGCTCACTGAAGGTGCTGCGCCCGGGCGGCGTCGTCGTCTCGATCCTGCCGGTCGGGTCGGACGAGTTCCACGAGGAGGCCGAGCGGCTCGGCGTACGGGCCGTGCGGATGCTCGTGGACGCCGACCGCGCCGACCTGCGGGCGATCACGGACCTGGTCGAGAAGGGGCAGCTGCGCGTCGAGATCGCCGGCACCTTCCCGCTGGCCGATGCCGCCGAGGCGCACGCGCTCGGTGACACCGGCCGGACCACGGGGAAACTGGTCCTGACGGTCGACTGAGGCCGACCGGGGCCGGAAGGGCCCGGGTCAGAAGGTCAGCACGGGCTTGATCGCCTTGCCCGCGCCCATGTCCCGCACCGCCTGGTCGATCTCCGCGAACGGATAGGTGCTGATCAGGCGGTGCAGCGGGAGCCGCCCTTCCTTCACCAGCCGGACCAGGGCGGGGATGAAGGTCTGCGTCTCGGCGTCGCCGAGGGTGAGGCCCACGACCTGCTTTCCGCCGAGCAACCCGTTGACGTCCAGGGCGACTTCGGTACCGAACGGCGGGGCGCCGACGACGACCAGGGTGCCGCGGGCGGCGAGCGCGTCGACGCCCTGGCGCAGGACGCCGACGTTGCCCGTGGTCTCCACGACGCCGTCGGCGCCCTGTCCGCCGGTGATCCCGGCGAGCGCCTCGCCGAGGTCGGCCTCGGCCGCGTCGACGGTGTGGGTGGCGCCCAGCTCCCTTGCCAGGGAGAGGCGTTCGGCGACCCGGTCGACGGCGACGATGTTGGTGGCGGGGGTCAGGGCGGCGGCCATGACGGCGGACAGGCCGACGGCTCCGGCGCCGAGGACGACGACCGTGCTGCCGGTGACCGGCTTCAGCACGTTCCAGACGGCGCCGACTCCGGTCTGCACACCGCAGCCCAGCGGGGCGATCGAGGTGAGCGGCACCTCCGGGTCGACCTTGACCAGGCTGCGCTCGTCCACCAGGGCCCGCTCGGCGAAGGAGGACTGTCCGAAGAAGTGGCCGCCGAGGTCCTCGCCGTCCCGGCTGATCGTGCTGGTGCCGTCGGCCCGGCGGCCGCCGATGAGGTTCAGCGGCAGCCAGGTCGCGCAGTACGCCGGGTGTCCGCCGCGGCAGTTGCGGCAGTCACCGCAGGAAGTGAAGGACAGCACGACGTGGTCACCGGGTGCGACGCCGGTCACGGCGGGGCCGACGGCCTCGACGACGCCCGCGCCCTCGTGGCCGAGGACGCCGGGCAGCGGGAAGGGCAGTCCGCCGCTCGCCACGCCGAGGTCGGTGTGACACAGGCCGGTCGCCACCATGCGGACGACGGCCTCGTGCGGACCGGGCTCGGCGAGTTCGACGTCGGAGAGGGTGAAGGGCGCTCCGCCGGACTCGACGACGGCGGCGCGGGTGGGGATGGACATCGTACGAACTCCTAGGCGGGGGCGCTCAGTCGAGCGAGACGACGACGGACTTGGTCGTGGTGTAGGCGTCGAGCGCCTCGGGGCCGTACTCGCGGCCGAAGCCGGAGTCCTTGACGCCGCCGAAGGGGACCGCGGGGTCGAGCATCGCCCAGTCGTTGACCCAGACGATCCCGGCCTGGAGGCGGTCGGCGACCCGGTGGGCGCGGGCCAGACTGCCGGTCTGGATGCCCGAGGCCAGACCGTACGGCGTGGAGTTGGCGAGCTCGACGGCCTCGTCCTCGGAGTCGAAGGGCTGGACGGTGAGGACCGGGCCGAAGATCTCCTCCTGGATCACGCGGGAGTCGTCCGGCAGGTCGGCGATCACGGTGGGCTTGTAGTAGTAGCCGCCGTCGAGGTCGAGGCGCTCGCCGCCGCAGACGATGCGGCCGCCGTCCTTGCGGGCCAGGTCGACGTACTCCTCCACCTTGCGCAGATGCCGCTCCCCCGCCATCGGTCCGATGACGGTCTCCGGCTTGCGCGGGTCGCCGAGCGGTACGCCGGGCACGGCGTCGGCGAGGATGCCGAGCAGGGTGCTGTAGACCTGGCGCGCCACCAGGAGCCGCGGTCCGCCCATGCAGAACTGTCCGGTGTTGAAGACGAAGCCCTTGATGACCGCGCCGACGGCCTTCTCCAGGTCGGCGTCCTCGAAGACGACGTGGGCCGCGTTGCCGCCGAGTTCCATGGTCACCGGCTTGAGCGACTCCCCGGCGATGGCCGCGACCTTCCTGCCGACGCCGGTCGAGCCGGTGAAGGCGACCTTGTCGACCCCGGGGTTGCGCAGCAGCGCCTCGCCGGCCGCGGGGCCGCCGGTGACGACGTTGACCACGCCGTCGGGGACCCCGGCCCGTTTGAAGAGGTCGGCCATGTACAGGGCGCTGAGCGGGGTCTCCTCGGCCGGCTTGTGCACCACCGTGTTGCCCGCCGCGAGCGCCGGGGCGATCTTGGAACCGGCCAGGATCAGGGGGAAGTTGTACGGGGTGATCGCCGCGACCACGCCGATCGGCCGGCGCCGGACGTAGGCGAGGGCGTTCATGGGCGTGTCCCGGACGGAGCCGTCGAGGGAGTGGGCGAGGGCGGCGAAGTGCTCGTAGTCGTTGGCGGCGTTGGTGACGTCGACGGCGTGCGCGAGCGTGATCGGTTTGCCGACGTCGCGGCTCTCCAGCTCGGCGATCGTGTCCGCGTTCTCCCGGATCAGCGCGGCGACCCGGCGCAGCACCCGGCCCCGCTCGCGGCCGCTCAGCCCGGACCAGGCGCCGTCGTCGAAGGCGTCCCGCGCGGCGCGCACGGCCGCGTCCATATCGGCGGCACCGGCGTCCGCGACCGTGGTGAGGACCGTGCCGCGGGACGGGTCGACCACCTCGGTGCGCGCTCCGTCGGCGGCCTCGCGCCACCGGCCCCCGATGAACAGCCGACCGGGTTCGATCTCGAAGGTGGTCATCGCCACTCCCCAGCTCCATCGCCAAGATTTCAACAAACAGGATTCCTGTTGGTCCGCAGTCTCATTACAGACAGGTTTCCTGTCAATGCTCTAGGCTGAACTCATGCTCGACACCCAGGTGACCAAGGCAGCTCCGTCGCTTCTCTACATGGTGAAGCAGGTGGAGCTGGTCGTGCGCTCCCACCTCGACGAGCTCGTCAAGCCGTCCGGGATCACCGCCCTCCAGTACACGGCACTCACCGTCCTCGAGCGGCACGACGGACTGTCGGCCGCACAGCTGGCCCGCGACTCGTTCGTCACGGCCCAGTCGATCGCCGATCTCGTACGGTCGCTGGAGAGCCGCGGGCTGGTCCGCCGGGAGCGCAATCCCCGCAATCGCCGCGAGCTGCTGATCCTGCTGACCGACGCCGGCCGTGAGCTGCTGGCGCGCCACGCGGGGCAGGTGCGGGAGCTGGAGGAGCGGATGGTGCGGGACCTCACGGCCCACCAGGCCGAGCAGTTCCGCCAGGCCCTCAGCAAGTCCTGGCACGCGTTGTCGTAGTCACGCCCGCGCATCTCGCGCATCCCGCGCAGCAGTCGGCGAAACGTCTGTCGCAATTCGAAGACATATGTCAATCGAACATGCTCAAATTCGGTCGTTCGAGGGTAACTTGCAGTGCGGGGACTGGATTTGAGTAGCCCGCCGCAAGTGAGCAGGTTGGAGGCGATGTCGTCGTGCAGCAGGATCCTGCGCCGTTCAGCCGGCATCTGCGCGTCCACCGGCACCGGGGACACACGGTGCTGGAGTTCCACGGCGAGATCGACATCGCGGCCGCCGTCGAAATCGCGCCATACCTGGACCGGGTGACGGCACACCCCGACGCCAGGGTCGTGATCGACCTGCGCAGGATCGAGTTCTTCGACTGCTCCGGGCTGCGCCTGCTCTACCGCGCCCGCGGCCGGGCGCTCGACCACGGCGGGCAGCTGCACCTGGTCTGCACCCACCCGCTCACCCTGCGCGTCCTCAGGATCACCGGCCTGTCCCGGCTGCTGCCCCCGCACCCGACGCTGGACGCGGCCCTGAACCAGCCGGAGGCCACGTCCGGCACGTTATGAGGCGTCTACTCGGTTCCCGGCGCGTCGAACAGGGCGCTGACGGACTCCCCGTTGTGAATGCGGCGCACGGCCTCGGCGAGCGCCGGGGCGATGGACAGGACCCGCAGCTTCTCGGTGCGCTCCTCCACGGGGACCGGCACGGTGTTGGTGCACACGATCTCCAGTACGTCGGGCTGCTCGCCGATCCGCTTCAGCGCACCGGCCGCGAACAGACCGTGCGTACAGGCGACGCGGATCGAGCGCGGCCCCAACTCCCGTAGCCGGTCGAGGAGTTCGAGGACGGTGCTGCCCTTGGCGATCTCGTCGTCCAGAACGATCACGTCCCGGTCGGTGACCTCGCCGATGACGGAGCTGATGCTGACCCGGTCGTCCGCGAACCGCTGCTTGGCGCCCGCGGCCACCTGCGCGCCGATCATCCGCGCGAACGCGGCGGCCTCCTTGGCGTTGCCGAGGTCGGGCGAGACGACGGTCGTACGGGAGAGGTCGTACTGCCGGAAGTGCGCGGCGAGTTCACGCAGCGCGTGCAGGTGGTCGACCGGCACCGTGAAGAACCCGTGCACCTGGGGCGCGTGCAGGGTCATGGCGAGCACGCGGCTCGCGCCGGCGGCCACCATGAGGTCCGCGACGAGCCGGCCGCCGAGCGAGATCCGGGGCGCGTCCTTCTTGTCCGAGCGGGCGTAGGAGTAGTGCGGCATGACGACCGTGATCCGGCGCGCGGACGCCCCGCGTGCGGCGTCGCACATCAGCAGCAGCTCGACGAGATGCTCCTGGACGGGCCGCACCAGCGGCTGGATGAGGTAGACGTCCCGTTCCCGGCAGTTGGCCTGAAGCTGCACCTCAAGGCAGTCGTTGGCGAACCGGCTGACCCGGGTGGGACTGAGCGGCACCCCCAGATGAGCGCAGACCTCCGCCGCCAGCTCGGGGTGGGCACTGCCGCTGAACACGGCGATCTCTCGCACGCTCGGCTCCTCGCATGATCGTTTCTGCTCCCGGGGTCATGCTACGGGGACCCGAAATTCGCTTGCCGTCCGCCTGTGCAGCCACGCCATGATGGCGGCGTCCGCGTTCCCTCACGTCAGGATCCCTCACATGCGCCGACTCCTCGACAGCACCCAGCGCCCCTGCCGGCCCACGGTCATCGAGGACTCCATCCCGCATGCACACCCCGAACACCCCGAACATCCTGAACATCGGCATCCTGGCCCACGTCGACGCCGGTAAGACCAGCCTCACCGAGCGACTGCTCTTCGACCACGGCACGATCACCCGGCTCGGCAGCGTCGACGGCGGTGACACCCGCACGGACGACGGCGCCATCGAGCGGCAGCGCGGCATCACCATCCGCTCCGCCGTCGCCGCGTTCACCGTCGGCGACACCCAGGTCAACCTGATCGACACCCCCGGGCACTCCGACTTCATCGCCGAGGTCGAGCGGGCCCTGGAGGTCCTCGACGGCGCGGTGCTGCTGCTGTCCGCCGTGGAGGGCGTGCAGGCGCAGACGCGGGTACTGATGCGCACCTTGCGGCGGCTGCGGCTGCCCACGGTCGTGTTCGTCAACAAGATCGACCGGGCGGGCGCCCGCTCGGACGACCTGCTCGCCGACATCCGCCGCAGGCTGGCGCCGACCGTCGCGCCGCTGAACGCGGTGACGGGACTCGGCACTGCCGACGCCCGCGTGCGACCGTACTCGCCGGCCGATCCCCAGGGCCGCGCCGACCTGGCCGAGGCGCTCGCGGAGGTGGACGCCGACATCCTGGCAGGGATCGTGGACGGCCCCGAACCGACCACGGACGAGCTGGGCAGGTCGCTCGCCGCCCGGACGGCCGACGGCTCCTTCCACCCGGTCTTCTTCGGCTCGGCGCTCGGCGGCCAGGGCATCCCGGACCTGGTCGAGGGCATCACCCGGCTCATCCCTCCGGCGCCGGCGTCCGGGACCGGCGCACCGCGCGGCACAGTGTTCGCCGTACGGCCCGGCCCCGACCGTGAGCGGACGGCGTATCTGCGTTTGTACGACGGTGAGGTGGCCCGGCGTCAGCGGCTGACGTTCCTGCGCCGCGCGGCCGACGGCCGGACCACCGAGGTCACCGGCAGGGCCACGCACCTCGACGTGATCGGCGGCGCCGAGATCCTCACCGCCGGGAACATCGCCGCGCTCACCGGCGTCCCGGGCATCCGAGTCGGCGACCGGCTCGGCGAACTCACGGCCCGTGCGCCGCAGTTCGCACCACCGACACTGGAGACGCTGGTCCGGGCCCGCAACCCCGTCCAGGCGGCGCCGCTCCGCACGGCGCTGCTGACCCTGGCGGACCAGGACCCCCTGATCCACGCCCGCCCCACGCCCACGGGCGCCACCGCGCTTCTGCTGTACGGCGAGGTGCAGATGGAAGTGCTCGCCGCTACCCTCGCGCAGGACTTCGGCGTGCAGGCCGAGTTCGAGCCGGGCCGGGTGCGCATGCTGGAGCGTCCGCGGGGCGTCGGCGAGGCCTGCGCGCAGATGCCGTGGCACGACCACACCAAGTACTGGGCGACGATCGGACTGCGGGTCGAACCGGGACCGCGTGGCTCGGGCGGGGTGTTCACCTACGAGACGGAACTCGGCGCACTCCCCCGCGCCTTCCACCAGGCCATCGAGGACACGGTCCACACGACGATGGAGACGGGCCCGTCCGGCGCGCCGGTGACCGACTACCGGGTGACACTGACCCGGTCCGGCTACTCCGCGCCGATCAGCACGGCCGCCGACTTCCGCGGGCTCACCCCGATCGTGCTGCACCGCGCGCTGGAGCGGGCGGGGACACGGCGGTACGAGCCGTACCACGCCTTCGAGACGGAAGTCCCGCTGGACGCCCTGTCTCCGGTCTCCGCCCACCTCGCCTCGTGCGGAGCCGAGTTCACGGGTACGACGGGCGGATCGACGTCATGGCTGATCACCGGCGAGCTGCCGGCCCGGCGGGTGCGGGAGGTCGAGCTGCGGCTGCCGGGGCTCACGCATGGCGAAGGGGTGTGGTGGTCGCGGGTGTCCGGGGACCGGGAGCTGAAGCGCGGCCAACAGACAGGTCCGGCAAGGGATTTGGGGGTACTTGGTTGAAGAGGGAAGGAGAAACGTCGCCATGACGACTCCCGTCAAGCGCATCGACAAGCGCATGCCCGGCTGGGCGAAGGTGGTGAGCGCCCTGATCCTGGTGCTCGTCGTCTTCTTCGCCGGGATCCGGCTGAGCGTGATCCCCGGTCTGAAGGACCTGTTCGGCACCGAGACCAACGACCGTTCGGGTCCCGCGCTGCTTCAGTCCATCCAGGACATGAGCCGCTACGAAGCCGCCTCCGGAAACTTCCAGATCGTCGTGGATCTGGAGAAGGACGCCAAGTTCCTGCCCGACGCGATCCGCGGCACCCGCACGCTGTACGTCGGCGCGGGCACCGTGGACGCCTATGTCGACCTCGGAAAGGTCGGCGAGGACGACGTCACGGTCAATGAGGACCGTACGTCCGCCACGCTCCGTCTGCCGCACGCCGCCCTCGGCACACCGGCCCTGGACCCCGACCGCTCCTACGCCGTCTCCAAGGAGCGCGGTCTCCTCGACCGCCTCGGCGATCTCTTCTCGGACAACCCGAACAGCGAACAGGCCGTGCAGAAACTTGCCGTCCGGCACATCGGCGACGCGGCGAAGGAGAGCGGCCTGACCGCACGCGCCGAGACCAACACCACCGGCATGCTCGAAGGCCTGCTGCACTCCCTCGGCTTCAAGGAGGTGAAGGTGACATACGGGACGTGATCCCCACGGTCCTGGCTACGACAGCAGGCCCGGCAGGGCCAGCGCGCCGAGCAGCGTGGTTCCCACCAGTACCCAGGCCACGTAGTCCCCGACGTGCCCGGACTGAAGACGTCGCAGCGGGCGCGCGCGGTCCGGGGCGGCGAGGAGCGCCGGCCGGGTGACGGCCAGGGCCGCGAGGCCGAGGGCCAGCACCGTGGAGGCGAGGTCCAGCAGCACACCGGCCGGGCTCCAATGCGGTGCGGGAACGACGGCACCGCCGGACCCGGCCTCGTTGACGGTGTGCGCCACGATCTCGCCGAAGCCGGGGGCCGCGCCGACGGCGAGCGAGCCGGCGAGCAGCACGGCGGGGACCGCGGTCATGGTGTCGGGGACGCGGCTGAGCCGGTGCCGGGTCTCGGGGCGCTCCCCGGCGCCGGTCGTCTCGTACTCGGTGTCGTCCTCGGGGGTCGGCCCGAGCCCCAGGAACACCCGTGCGGCGACCCGCAGTACGGCCCCGGCGGTAACCGCGCTCGCGGCGACGTACAGGGCGACGACCGGGCCGCCGACGGCCTCCTCCGTGACGGCCTTGCCGAACGCCGTGCCGAAGGGCGGGAGTCCGGCCAGTGCCAGTCCGGCCACGGCGAACAGCACGGCGACGCCCCGCAGTTCCCGGGCCCGTCCGTGCAAGGTGTGCTCGTCGACGGTGCCGTACCGGTCGAGGAGGATGCCCGTGCAGGCGAACAGGGCGGCCTTCACTCCGGCGTGTCCGAGGACGTACAGCGCGACCCCGTCGTCGGCCTCGGGCGTGAGGACGCCGATGCCGATCAGGAACAGCCCGGTGTGGGCGACCGTCGAGTACGCCAGCAGTCGTTTGACGTGCCGCTGGTACCAGCACATGACCGCGCCGAGCGCCGCCGTCACCGCGCCCAGCACGAGGAGCACCCGTTCCAGGTCGGCGGCCGGGATGCCGCCGGGCCCCGCGAAGACGGTGCCGTACACCCGCCAGACGCCGTACACGCCGAGTTCGACCATGACGCCCGACAGCAGCATGCACACGGGCGTGGGCGCGACCGCGTGGGCGTCCGGGAGCCAGAAGTGGAAGGGAACGGCGGCCGCCTTGACCAGCAGGCCGGTCAGGACGAGGACGAAGGCGGCGAGGACCAGGGCGTCCGGCGGCCCGTGCGCGTCGAGGCTGCGGCCGATCTGCGTCATGGCGAGTTCGCCGGTGCGGGCGTAGAGCAAACCGATGCCCATCAGCATGGCGTAGGCGCCGAGGGAGGTGACGACGCCGAAGGTCAGCGCGCCCTGTACGGCCTTGGCCTCCTCGACCCGGGTACCCGTCAGTGCGTAGGCCACGACGCTCATCAGCTCGAACCACACGAAGGCGTTGAAGAGGTCGCCCGCGATCGAGAACCCGCACATCCCGGCCTGGAGGAGCAGCATCAGCGCGGGGAACGAGCCCGCGTGCCGGCGTGGCGGCTCCTCGAAGTAGTGCCAGGAGTACGCCAGCGCCGCGAGGGTCAGCAGGGAGGCCAGAGCCGCCATGCCGAGACCCGCGCCGTCCCCGACCAGGACGATGCCCACGCTGCGGCCGTCGGCGGGCGACCAGCCGCCGACCCATTCGGTCATCGGCGGCGAGGAGTTCAGCAACAGCACGATCGCGAGTACGGCCGTGCCCGCCGAGACGGCACAGCCCACGGACTCGGCGAGGACGCGGGGCACCCGGCGTCCGCCCGCGACCAGGAGGGCGGCCCCGAGGAGCGGTACGGCGACGAGCAGCGGAAGCAGGTCGTTCATCAGCCGCGCAGCTCGGAGAGTTCGTCGGGATCGACGGTGCCGTGCCGTTTGGCGACCTGGATGACGAGGGCGAGGAGGAGGGCGGTGACGGTGGCGCCGACGACGACGTCCGTCAGGGCGAGGGCCTGCACGACGGGGTCGACGACGGGGCGTGAGCCGGGCTCGATGTCGGAGAAGACGGGAGCGGTGGCCTCGTCGCGGTATCCGACGGCCAGCAGCAGCACGTAGGTGGCGGACTGGCACACGGACAGACAGCCGACGGCGTGGATCAGATTGCGGCTGGTGGCCAGGCCGTAGCAACCGGCCAGGAAGACCCATACGGCGACGAGGTACGGCAGGACGTCCGTCACGGCGCTCTCACTTCCCGCTCTCCTCCTCGATCTCGACGGCCTGGTCCAGGAAGCGGGCGAGCAGCACGACGACCGCGCAGGCGACCTCCATGCCGATGGCCGCGTTCAGCAGCGGCACGGTGCCGCCGGAGGACAGGGTGTTGAACGTGCCGTACGGCAGCAGGGTGTTGGCGAGGAAGGCCGTACCGCCGACGAGGCCCGCGAGGCCGGTGACGACGTAGGCGGAGGCCGATACGGCGTCGCCGACCTCGTACAGGCCGACCGGGCGGATGCGTTCCAGGGCGCGGTAGTCGGCGCCGAGGTAGAGCAGGTGCAGGGAGGTGGCGGCGACGACGCCGCCCTGGAAGCCGCCGCCGGGACTGAGCTGGCCGTGCGCGATGACGTACAGGCCGGTGGCCAGGGCGATCGGCAGGACGATCAGGGCGTAGCGGCGTACGGGCTCGGCGACGTCGGCGGGTTCGGGGCGGGCGCGGTGTTCGTCGCGGGTCTGTCGCAGCAGGACGACACAGCCGACGACGGCCGCGAACAGGATGGTCATCTCGCCGAGGGTGTCGAAGGCACGCTGGTCGAAGTTGACGGAGGCGACGGTGTTGGCGGTGTGCCGGGCGAGGGAGGTGCGGACCGCGCGGTCGCCGTACGGGTGGCTGTCGCCGCCGAAGGGCGGCAGCCGCAGACAGGCGACGACGAGGAGCACGGCGAGGCCGGCCCCGCCGAAGGCGACGAGCCCGAGCCGGGTGCGCGGGTTCATCGCTCCCGCCCTTTGCGCCGCTTGACCTTGCGGACCGCGAGGAGCAGCAACAGCGGCGTGAGGGCACCACCGACGGCCAGTTGCGACAGGGCGACGTCCGGTGCCTGTACGGCGGTGAACAGCACGGCGAGCACGACGCCGGAGACGGCGAGGACGAGGGCCTGGCGCACGGGGTCGCGGACCAGTACGGCCACGGTCGCGGAGCCGGCGACCAGCAGCAGCGCGACGACGACGACCGCGTCAGCCACCGCGCACCCCCGCGATTCCACCGGACAGCGCGCGCGAGGCGACGAGGTTCCCGCCGATCAGCAGCGCGCCGACGAGAAGGAGCTTGGCCATCGCCCGGCTCGGTCCGACCGCCGCGCACAGCGGTGCGACCACGGCCGCGCCGAGCCCTGCGGCGACCCACGTCACGCTCCGGGCGCGGGGCGGGTCCTCGGCGAGTTCGTCGGTCAGCAGACGGGCGAAGACAAGGGTGCCGACGGGGCCGAGCAGGGCGAGGACCAGGGCGAGATCGACGTATGCGGGGCGGTCGTAGCCCTGGGCGAGGAGGAGCAGTCCGGGGCAGGCCAGGGCGGTGGACAGGTTCTGCGCCACGACCCGGCGTCGCAGCGGTCCGGTGGCGACGCCCCAGAGGGTGGCGCCCACTCCTCCGCCGAGCACGAGGGCCGCCGCGAGAAGCCAGCCGTTCATCGTCCGGTCACCGCCCGGCGGGCGGCGACGGCGGCGAGCGCGGCCACGGCGGCGACGCCCGCGCCGACAGCGAGCTCCAGGGTGTCCACGGCGCTGATGAGGATCAGCCACAGCATGGCGAGCGCGGCCCACCAGGCAAGGAACTCGGCCGTGGCGACGAGCGTCGTACGCCGGTCCATGCTGCGTCACCTCCGTGGGCCAGATGTCCGTTACTTCCGTTCCGCGCCATCCAAACACCGCCTCGGGTGACAGAGGCGGCGGCGCGCGCGGGCCTCCGCCCGGAGTGCCCCGACAGCGTGAAGGGAAACCGCGGGCGGCCGGGACCGGGAGCCGGACGGTGGGCATTGTGACGCCGGTCCGGGGTAATCCCCTTACTACGAAGGGAAGTTGAAGACTGGAGGACCGCATGGCCCGTGGAACCCCACGTTCGCGTGGCGCGTTGCACCCCGGCACTCCCGATCCCAAGTCCGCCGGCGCCGGCGCATCGGAGGGCGGCGCGAAGTCCCGAGGTACCGGCAGGTCCGCGAGGGGCGCCAAGTCCCGACGCGCCGCCAAATCCGGGCGCACAGCCACATCCGAGCGCTCCGCCAAGTCCGGGCGCACCACAAAGCCCGAGCCGTCCCCGCGATCCGGGCGGCATCCCTTGCGCTTCCTCGCCCGGCTGCTGGCGATGGTGTGCGCGTTCGCGTTCATGGTCGCCTTCGCCGTCGTCCTGGCGAAGCTCACCCTGGAGCCGTCCCCCGCGTCGGAGGCCCTGACGCACACCAACCTGCGGCCGGGCCGGTCGCTGCGGGCCTATCTGGACCAGCCCGAACTGCGCGACGCGGTCCGGCAGATCGGGGGCAATCTGCTGCTGGGCGTGCCGTTCGGCGTCCTGGTCCCCGTCGTCGCCCCGAGGACACGCGGTGCGCTGCGCGTGCTCCTGCTGACGGCGACCGTCATGCTCCTCGTCGAGTTCGCCCAGGGCGCCCTGGTCACGGGGCGCGCCTTCGACATCGACGACGTCATCCTCAACACCACCGGGGCCCTGGTCGGCTACCTCCTGCTGGGGCGGCGGCTGAGCCGCGCCGTGCACGCGCGGGGGTCGCGCTCCGGGAAGGCCCGGGGCAAGAGCTCATAGGCCCTGTCGTCACATTCCCGTCGTCCGCCCGAAGGGCGGGCCGCGCGGCGCCGTGGGGGCACCTCCCGCCCGAGCCGAGCGAAGCGCGGTTCGAGGGTGGGGGAGCGTGCTCTCGGCGCCCGGTGCGGCGAGTGGGGTCCCCCCTCTGGGGGAGCGTGCATGGCGCCGCCCGGCAGGCGGGAATTTGACGACAGGGCCTAGAACCGCAGGACAAGCTGGACGATGGCCACCGTGCCGACCACCACGATGAACGTGCGCAGGACGGCGGGACGCAGGCGGCGGCCTACGGTGGCTCCGAGATGGCCGCCGACTGCGGAGCCGACGGCGAGGAGGGCCACGGCCGTCCAGTCGAAGTCGGCGACGACGAGGAAGAAGAGCGCGGCGACGGAGTTGACCACGGCGACGAGCACGTTCTTGACCGCGGTGAGGCGTTGCAGGCCGTCGTCGAGGAGCATGCCCATCAGGGCGACGTAGATGATGCCCTGGGCGGCGGAGAAGTAGCCGCCGTAGACGCTGGCCAGGGTCAGTCCGAGGAGCAGCAGGGGGCCGCCGTCGGGTCGCGCGGAGCGTTCCTTGCCCGTCCGGCGAACCCGCAGCCTCCTGCTGATCAGCGGCTGGAGGGCGACCAGCACGAGGGCGAGTCCCACCAGGACCGGCACGATCCGTTCGAACGCCGAGGCGGGCAGGGCGAGCAGCAGCGCGGCCCCGGTGAGCCCGCCGAGCAGGGCGCCGGTGCTCCACTTCAGGATGCGGCGCCGCTGGCCGCGGAGTTCGGCGCGGTATCCGACGGCTCCGCTGATCGAGCCCGGGATCAGTCCGAGCGCGTTGGAGACCGTGGCGGTGACCGGCGGCAGGCCCGTGGCGAGCAGGACCGGAAACGAGATCAGCGTCCCCGACCCGACGGCGGCGTTGACGGCTCCGGCTGCCATGCCCGCGCCCAGGATCGCGAGCAGTTCACCGAGGTGTGCGGCGTTCATGGTGAGAAGCCTAGGAACTGGACAGTTCGGCGGCGGACGAAGGTTCCCCGCCGACTTCTGGTCCGTACCAAGGTGTTGACGACCCCTTACCTCACTCCTTGAATCAAGTGGCGACGCCCTTACCCCCCCCCACATCGGTCGGCGCACCCCGCCCCGCGGGCCGCCGTACGGAAGGGAGCACGATGGCCTCCCCACGCCTGCTCCGCACGTCTCTGCTCGCCGCACTGTCCGCCGTCCTGGTCGCGTCCGCCGCGGTCGGCCCGGCACGGGCCGGGCAACCGGACGTCCCGGCAGCGGCGGTGACGTTCTCCGACACCTTCGACGGGCCCGCGGGCGCCGCGGTCGACGCATCGAAGTGGCAGATCGAGACCGGCGACAACGTCAACAACCACGAGCGGCAGTACTACACCTCGGGCAACAAGAACGCGGCGCTGGACGGCCAGGGCCATCTGGTGATCACGGCCCGCCGCGAGAACCCCGCCAACTACCAGTGCTGGTACGGCACTTGCCAGTACACCTCGGCCCGGCTGAACACCGCCGGGAAGTCCACCGCCCAGTACGGGCATGTCGAGGCGCGGCTGAAGGTGCCGCGGGGTCAGGGCATGTGGCCCGCGTTCTGGATGCTGGGCACGCCCGTCAACTGGCCGGACTCCGGCGAGATCGACATCATGGAGAACGTCGGCTTCGAGCCGTCGACCGTACACGGCACGATCCACGGTCCCGGCTACTCCGGTTCGGGCGGCATCGGCGCCGCCTGCTCCCTGCCGGGCGGGCAGGCCTTCGCCGACGCCTTCCACACCTTCGCCGTCGACTGGGCGCCCGACTCCCTCACCTGGTCCGTGGACGGGAACGTCTACCAGCGCCGCACACCCGCCGATCTGGGCGGCGGGCAATGGGTCTTCAACAAGCCGTTCTTCCTGCTCCTGAACCTCGCCGTCGGCGGCCACTGGCCCGGCGACCCGGACGGCTCCACGGTCTTTCCGCAACAGCTGGTGGTGGACCATGTCTCGGTGACCACCGGCGCCGGAGCGACGGCACCGCGGACGGTCGGGTGACCTGCCGGACAGGCCCTAGTGGTGGTGCCAGGTGAACTTGTCTCCGCCGACCCAGCGGACCACGTCCGGGTCGTCCAGGTCATGGACCGTGATGCCGAAGGCGGCGGCATACTCCAGGACGTCGGTGATGGTCCTCGCCTGACCGACGACCATGCCGTCGATCTCCATGATGCGGAACGGGGGCGTACTCGGCTGAACCCCGAGCACCATGATCCGCGGGTGTGATATGTGCGGGCTCGCGCTTTCGGTCATGAATAGAGCGTAGAGCGCTACCCGCGTCAACGGTTCCTTCAGCCGTCCACGGTTCCTTCGGCCGGCGTCAGGTGGCGGGAGCGCGTCGGCCGTCCGGGGGTGCGGCCCCGGGGAGCCTGGGGAAGTCTGGAGGAGGAGGTGGCGATGGACCCCGTCGAGGCCCTGGAGCGGATCGCCTTCCTGCTGGAGCGGGCCCTGGCGCCGACCTACCGCGTCCGTGCGTTCCGGACGGCCGCCCGCGTGCTCGCCGGGCTCCCCGAGGGCGAGGTGCGCGAGCGGGCGGAGGCCGGTTCGCTGGAGTCGCTCAAGGGCGTCGGCCCGAAGACGGCTCAGGTGGTCCGCGAGGCACTGGCGGGTGGGACGCCGGGCTATCTGGCGAAGCTGGAGGGCGAGGCCGAGAAGTCCGCCGGGACCGACGCCCGGGCCGGCGGGCGGCTGCGGGCGCTGCTGCGCGGGGACTGCCACCTGCACTCCGACTGGTCGGACGGCGGCAGCCCGATCGAAGAGATGGGCCGGACGGCGGCCGGGCTCGGGCATGAGTGGGCGGCGCTGACCGATCACTCGCCGCGGCTGACCGTGGCCCGGGGGCTGTCCCCCGAGCGGCTGCGCGAGCAGCTGGACGTGGTGGCGGAGCTGAACGAGACCTGGGCGCCGTTCCGGCTGCTCACCGGCATCGAGTGCGACATCCTGGAGGACGGCTCGCTGGACCAGGAGCCGGAGCTGCTGGACCGGCTGGACGTCGTGGTGGTGTCCGTGCACTCCAAGCTGCGCATGGACGCCCGCTCGATGACCCGGCGCATGGTCAGGGCCGTACGCGATCCGCACGCGAATGTGCTGGGGCACTGCACGGGCAGGCTGGTGACCGGACGGGGGCGGCCCGAGTCGGAGTTCGACGCGGACGAGGTGTTCACCGCGTGCGCCGAGTCGGGCACGGCGGTGGAGATCAACAGCCGTCCGGAGCGGCTGGACCCGCCGCGCCGGCTGCTGCGCCGGGCCGCCGACGCGGGCGTGCTGTTCTCGATCGACACCGACGCGCACGCCCCCGGGCAGCTGGACTGGCAGATCCTCGGCTGCGCTCGCGCGCAGGAGTGCGGGGTGCCGGCCGAGCGAGTGGTGACCACCTGGAGGGTGGAGGAACTGCTGGCCTGGACCTACGAGGGACGGACACCGGCCCGAGTGACGGGCGTCTGACGTGGTACTCGTCCCGCGCCAGGGGAACGGTTCGCGCCAGGAAAGGGGCAGTCCATGGAACGGGCGGCGGTGTTCGACGTCGACGGAACCCTTGTCGACACCAATCACCTCCATGTGACGACCTGGTGGGAAGCCTTCCGCCAGGCCGGGCACCGGGTGCCCATGCACGCCGTCCACCGGGCCGTCGGACTCGGCTCGACCGATCTGATCGCCCACCTCCTCGGCGACGACCGGGACACGGACCGGGACGCCGAGCTGAGCGCCGCGCACAAGGCCCTGTACGGCCAGTACTTCGACCGGCTGCCCCCGCTGCGGGACGCGGACCGGCTGCTGCGGCGGCTCGCCCGCGAGGGCTGGCGCGTCGTCCTCGCGACCTCGGCCGGCGGCGCGGAGCTGTCCGCGCTGCGCCGGGCGATCTCCGCCGACGACGCGATCGACGCCACCGCGAGCGCCGACGACGTCGAGGAGGGCAAGCCCGCACCGGAGCCCGTCGAGCACGCCCTGGAACTGGCCGGGGCCCCCGCCGAGCGGGCGGTCTTCATCGGCGACACCGTGTGGGACATGCGGGCCGGCACCCGGGCCGGGGTGCGCTGTGTGGGCGTCCTGTGCGGCGGCATCCCCCGCGCCGACCTGCTGGACGCGGGCGCGCAGGCGGTCTACGACGATCCGGCCCATCTGCTGGCGACGCTGGCGGACAGCCCCTTGGCCGACGTGCCGGGCGGCCCGGACACGCACACGCACACGCACAACGGATGACGCGTGCGACGGAGGGGGTGCGCCGGCCCGCGCGCCGGGGCACCCGGGCGGCGGAATCGGTACGACAGCGGGCCGACGGGGGAGCCCGGGTGATCAACGCGCTGCGGCGGGAGGGGCACTCCGTCGGCAGGGCCGCGCGGGCGGCCTGGGCCGGGCCCGGCCGGGAGCGGGACCTGGTCGTGCAGTCGCTCAAGGCGGCGGCCGCGGCGCTGCTGGCCTGGCTCGTGGGAAGCGTGTGGCTCGGCGATCCGATGGCCCTGATGGCGTCCTGGGTCGCGCTGATCCTGGTGCAGGCCACCGTGTACAGCTCGCTGCTCCAGGCGGCGCAGCAGTTCACGGCGATCTGTGCCGGAACCGTGCTCGCGTCGGCCGCGCTGGCGCTCACCGGGAGCACCCTGGGCGCGCTGGCCCTGTCGGTCCCCCTGCTGATGCTGCTGGCCAACTGGTCGCGCTTCGGCGACCAGGGCGTCTTCGGCGCGACGACCGCGCTGTTCACCCTGGCCACGGGCGCGGCCGGGTCGTCGGCCGTCGGGCACCGGGTGGGGCAGGCCGCTCTCGGCGCGGTGATCGGGGTCGCCGTGAACGCGCTCGTGCTGCCGCCGATCCATCTGCGGGACGTACGGGAGAACCTCGCGGCGCTGGCCCGGGAGGCGGGGGACCTGCTGCACACCGTGGCCGCCGATCTGCGGGACACCGAGTGGAACGCGCAGAGCGCGGCCGGCTGGTCGAGTGCCTCGGCACGGCTCGAGCGTCGTCTGGAGACGCTGCGCTCGGCGCGGGGCTGGAGCCGGGAGAGCCTGCGGCTGACCGCGGGACCGCTGCGGGTGCGGCGCCCGCCGACGCCGGCGCCGCCGGAGGAGGAGGACGAACGCTGGAGCCGCGTCACCGGGCACATCAGGGCGCTGACCCGGACCCTGGCCGTCGCGTCCGACGAAGAGCGCACGCCGCTTCCGCCGGACGGGCCGGCGCTGCACGCGTACGCCGGGCTACTGGACCTGATCGGCGACGTATGCCACGTGGAGAGCAGCCGTCTGCTGGGAGCCGGCGCGGACGCCCCGGGTCCGGACGGGCGGGCCGAGGCCACGATGCTGCGGCTGCAACGGGAGCTCCAGGACTGGCTGCGGGAGCACGCCGGGCAGGGGGCGGCTCGGGCGACGGTGCTCGGGACCCTGCTGCTTCAGGCCGAGAACGTGTGGAGCGAGACCGTTTCGGCAGGTCAGCGCGGGTGATGCGGATCACCTGACATCAGACCCCGCCTTGGAACACCCAAGGGTGGTTGCCCGTTGAACAACATATAGGCGCACCCCAGACCGCCCCGACCGTGGTTCCCCCGTCCCGGTCGGGGCTCTCTTCTGTGTGGGCGCACCCTGCCGGGTCGGCTTGACTTCGAGAGCACTCCAATTCGTAGCGTTCCGGACATGAGCACTGCACAGCACAAGATCGGCTCGGGGTTCGGCGCCCACAGCACCGCCGACGACGTCCTCCACGGCATCGACCTCTCCGGCAAGCTCGCGATCGTCACCGGCGGCTACTCGGGGCTCGGCCTGGAGACGACGCGTGCCCTCACGAAGGCGGGCGCCCGGGTCGTCGTACCCGCACGCCGGCCGGACACCGCGCGCGAAGCGCTCGAGGGCGTGGACGGTGTCGAGGTGGACGCGCTCGACCTGGGGGACCTGGAGAGCGTGCGCTCCTTCGCCGAGCGGTTCCTCGACTCGGCGCGCACGATCGACATCGTGATCGACAACGCCGGGATCATGGCCTGCCCCCAGACCCGGGTGGGGCCCGGCTGGGAGGCCCAGTTCGCGACCAACCACCTCGGTCACTTCGCCCTGGTCAACCGGCTGTGGCCGGCGATCGAGCCCGGCGGCGCGCGGGTGGTGTCCGTGTCCTCGCGCGGCCACCACTTCTCCGGCATCCGCTGGGACGACGTGCACTGGCGGCAGGGCTACGACAAGTGGCAGGCCTACGGCCAGGCGAAGACCGCGAACGTCCTGTTCGCCGTCCAGCTCGACCGGCTCGCCGCGGACCGTGGCGTACGGGCCTTCGCGCTCCACCCCGGCGGCATCCTCACCCCTCTCCAGCGGCATCTGCCCAAGGAGGAGATGGTGGCCCACGGCTGGATCGACGAGGACGGCAACCCGATCCCGCAGGACGGCTTCAAGACGCCCGAGCAGGGCGCCGCGACCCAGGTGTGGGCCGCGACCTCACCCCAGCTGACCGGCATGGGCGGCGTCTATTTGGAGGACTGCGACATCGCCGAGCCGGCTCCGGCCGACGGCGAGCGCGCCGGAGTGAAGGACTGGGCGGTGGACCCGGAGCAGGCGGCGCGGCTGTGGACGCTGTCGGCGGAGCTCACCGGGGTGAACGCGTTCGCCGCATAGTGCGGGCCCGGAGCGTGCCGGCACCCCGAAGGGGTACTCGGACGCTCCCCGTCCCCACTCTTCGTAAGGAGCCGCAGGTGAGCAGCGAAGCGGCCCGCAGGATCGTGGTCACCGGTGCCACGGGCAATGTCGGTACGAGTGTGGTGCGGCTGCTCTCGGAGGATCCGGACGTCGGCTCCGTGCTGGGGCTGGCCCGCCGGATCCCCGACTGGTCGCCGCCGAAGACGGACTGGACGGCGGTCGACCTGGGCTCCGAGCAGGCCGACCTGGCGGGCGTCTTCGAGGGCGCCGACGCCGTCGTCCATCTGGCCTGGGCGTTCCAGCCGACGCACGATCCGGCGAGGACCTGGCGGACGAACGTGCTGGGCGGCATCCGGGTCTTCGAGGCGGTGGCCGCGGCCAAGGTGCCGACCCTGGTGCACGCGTCGTCGGTCGGCGCGTACTCGCCGGGGCCGAAGGACGACGCCGTGGACGAGTCATGGCCGACGCACGGCTGGCCCGACGCCGCCTACTGCCGGGAGAAGGCCTATCTGGAGCGCACGCTGGACACCTTCGACCGTGCCCATCCCCGGGTGCGGGTGGTGCGGATGCGGCCGGCGTTCCTGTTCAAGCGGGAGTCAGCGAGCGAGCAGCGCCGCATCTTCGGGGGCCGCTTCCTGCCGGGGCCGCTGGCCCGGCCCGAGCTGCTGCCGGTCCTGCCCGACATTCCGGGCCTGCGGGTACAGGCCCTGCACACGGACGACGCGGCGAAGGCGTATCAGCTCGCCGTGAAGTCCGATGTCCGAGGCCCGTTCAACCTGGCGGCCGAGCCTGCGGTCGACGCGGGGTTGCTGGGCGAGATGCTCGGTGCCCGCCCGGTCCGGCTGCCCCGCCCGGCAGCGCGCTCGGCGATCGCCGCCGCGTGGGGGCTGCATCTGCTGCCCGCTTCCCCGCACCTGTTCGACGCGGTGCTGCGGCTGCCGCTGATGGACTGCACAAGGGCCCGTACGGAACTGGGCTGGCGGCCGGAGCGTACGGCGACCGAGGTGCTGGAGGAGTTCCTCCAGGGCCTCCAGCGCGGGGAGGGCGCGCCGACGGAGCCGATGCGGGGCCGCAAGGTCGGCTGACCCGGCTCAGCCGGACGGCTCCTCGGGTGCCGGATGTCCGGGATGGACCGCGCCCGACTGAGACGCGCCCCGTCGGCCCGTTCCCGCCTCGTCCGTGTCGGGGACGTCGTCCCCCTCACCGGACTCGTCCGCCGGCTCGACCGGTACCTCCCAGGGGTCCTCCCCCTCGTTCGCCTGCTGGTCCGGCAGATCTCGCGGAACCAGCCCGCCGTTCTGTTCCGGCGCCTCGCGACGGTCGTCGGCCATGGTGCACCTCCTGCGCGTCGTCCAAGGTCAGGGCACCGCGAGTACCGCCTGCACGACCGGCGAAACCTCAGTGCGGCACGCGCTCCACGGAAGCCGTGTCCCTGGCGGGCCCGGGCCCCTCGGACGCCGGTTCGGCGCGTCGGCCGCCGCGTGTGTTCGACGATCCCGGGGACGCCGATGCCGACGCCGAGGAGCCGCTCGGGTCCGATGCCGGCGTCCGAGAGCACCTCTGCGATGCCGTCGCGCACATGGCCGACGATGCCCTCGACGTCGTACCGCGCTTGCGTCAACGGCCGTTCCGCGCGGGCGAGTTCGGTGAGGGTGAGGTCGAGAAGCCCGATCCGCACCCGGGTCTCCCCCACGTCGACGCCGATCATGTGGCCGCTGCCGGGGGTGACGCGCAGCAGGATGCGGGGGCGGCCGCCGTCGGAGTCGACGCTGCCGGCCTCCTCGACCAGGCCGTCGGCGATCAGCTCGGCGACGACGTTGCTGATGGAACCGGAGCTGAGTCCGCCGGGCCGAGATCGAAGCGGCTGAGGGGGCCGTCGAAGTAGAGGCGTTGCAGGACGGCCGTACGGTTGCCCCGCCTGAGGTCCCGTACCGTGCGCCCACCCCGCCCCGCCATGCGGCTCCCTCCCGGCCGGCCCTGTTCCCCACCTGCTCGAACGCTCCACATCGTGGACCACGAGACGGTCTACGAGGTCAGGTCCTCGATCTCGGCCAGTGCCGCCACCAGCTCCGGGGCGACCGCGTCCTGGACCCAGCGGTGCTGGGCGGCGTCGACCGCCCGGGGGACCGTCTCCGTGAGCATGATCAGGTAGAGGTAGGAGCGGTAGAGGGCCAGGCGGAGGCGGGCCGGGGCATCGAAGTCGGCCCGGCCTCCGGCCTCCCGGTATCCGGCGAGGAAGGCGCCGTCCTGCCTGATGTCGCCGAGCAGCGCCAGGGAGACGAAGTCGGCGAGCGGGTCGCCCCAGAACATGCGCTCGCCGTCGATGAGCCCGCCGATCCGGGCCTGGCTCGAGGCCCGGTCCACCAGGATGTTGCCCGGCCACAGGTCGAAGTGGACCAGGCACGGGACGGTGACCTCGTCGAGCGCGTCGCCACCGGCCCGGAGCGTGGAGGCGACGGCGTCGGCGGGGCGGGGCAGCACGGCCCGGTAGCGGCGGGCGTCGTCGAGGACGGCGTCGAGCATCCCGGTGAAGGCGGTGCGCCAGTCGGGGGCGAGCGGGCCGAGGGCACCGGAGGGATAGCCGAAGGCCGGTCCGGTCACCCGGTGCAGACGGGCGACCTGGCGGCCCAACTCCGTGCGCAGGGCGGTGCGTTCGGTGTCGGTGAGCTCGCCGTTCCAGGGTTCGCCGGGGCAGGCCGTCATCAGCAGCAGCTCCCCGTCGGCCACCACCCGCGGCGCGGGCACGTCCGCCTTGGCGGCGCCCCGGTAGAACTCCACCTCGGACACCAGCAGCCGGTTCTCGTGGCGCAGTCCGGGGGCGGTGGGCGCAGGCGGCACCTTCAGCACGTAGCGGCGGCCGTCGGTGAGCAGGAGTTCCTCGACCGTGTTGTAGGTGCCGCCCGTCAGCGGGCGGAGGTGGGCGAGGTGTTCAGGCGATATGCCCGCCGCGTCCAGGACCTGCCGGGCTCGCTCCCAGGAGTCCACCACCGTGCGCCCACCCCGCCCCTTCGATGTCCCGTCGCTCAGCCGGCCGCGTACACTTCCTCGGCGTAGCGGCCGTCCGCGATCAGTGCGTCGAGCCACAGCCCGGCGGCCGCGTCGTCGGCGCCCGGCCTGTGCTCCCGGTACAGCGTACGGAACGCCTCCCTCACACCCGGCGGCACCGCCCGGTTCGACGGTCCGCAGCGGGTGGGCGGCGCGGTCGAGCGCCTCGACGAGTGGGGGCGGGCGGTGCCGCCGTGGCCGGGATGCCGGTCGTCAGGACGGCGAGGATGATGAACAGGGTCAGCACTGATCCGGTGAGACACCGATTCATGATCCATTGCTTGGCCCCGGGCCGGTGGGGGCCATCCGGTGGCCCTCCGTCCCCGGGTGCGCACAACCACGGGGTGGCGGCGGGGGGTTTTCCTCGGCCCCGGGCACGCTCGGGCGCCCGGCCCGGCGTCCTGCGGGTGTCGACGATCACCAGCCCGGCCCCTTGCCGTAGCACGGCCGCTGCGATCACTCTGGGGGTCCTTGCGGACCGTTACGTTCCGCAAGCAGGGTGTGGGAAGCATCCTGTGGATGGAAGGGGAGCAGCCCGAGGATGCGAGAGGCACGCGAGGGGACGCCGGCCCGGGAGCGGCTGGCGAAGCTGCGCCGGGACCCCGTGGTGGTCCAGACGCTGCGTTCGGCGGCAGCGGCGACGATCGCCTACGTCATCGCGCTGCGCCTGAGCCCCGAGGCCGCACCGCTGACGGCACCCCTGACCGCACTGCTGGTCGTCCAGGTCACCTTCTACGCCACGCTCACCAATGGCATCCGCCGCGTGAACTCCGTGGTGGCCGGCGTCCTGGTGGCCATCGCCTTCAGCCTCCTGGTCGGCCTGACCTGGTGGAGCCTCGCCCTGCTGATCGTGGCTTCGCTGGCGGTCGGTCATCTGGTGCGCGTGAACGAGTACGTGCCCGAAGTGGCGATCAGCGCGATGCTGGTCCTCGGGGTCACGACCGTCGGCGACACCGCGTGGGCGCGGGTCGTGGAGACCCTGATCGGCGCGGTGGTCGGGCTCGGCTTCAATCTGCTGCTCGCGCCGCCGGTGTGGGTGGAGGAGGCCGGTGAGTCGCTGGAGGGACTGGCCCGCCGGCTGCGGCAGTTGATGCTGCGCATCGGCGAGGAGGCCGCCGGCCACACCCCGTTCGAGCAGGCCGCGGCCCGGCTGCACGAGGCGCGCCGGCTCGACCACGACATCGTCGAGGTGGACGCGGCGCTCCGGCAGGCCGAGGACAGCCTGCGGCTCAATCCGCGCGTGCGGGACAGCCTGCTGCACCGCGTGGTGCTGCGCACCGGGCTGGACACGCTGGAGATCTGCACGGTCGTCCTGCGGGTGCTCGCGCGCACCCTGACCGACCTCGCGAAGGAACGTGAACCCGAGCCGCTGTTCGCGAAGGAGACGGGCGCGGTCCTGGAGCAGTTGCTGTCCGAGATCGCCGACGCGGTGGTCAGTTTCTCGGTGCTGGTCACCACGCATGTCAGCAGCAACGCCGACGCGGCGGAGTCCCGGCTTGCCGCCGAGCTGCGCACCGCGGGGGGCACCCGCGACAAGCTCGCCCTGCTGCTGCGCGAGGAGGCCGAGCGCGAGGAGCGGCACTGGCAGCTGCTCGGCGCCGTGCTCACGGAGGTCAACCGCATCCTCGACGAGATGGACACCGAGCACCGCTCGCGCCGGCTGCTGGAGGAACTGGACCGCGTCTCGCAGGAACAGCGGGCCCGCATGCCGCGCCTGAATCGGCTGCGCGAGCGCATGGGTGTTCAGGAGCAGTTGTGGAACCGTACGGGGATCGGCGGACGTTCTTCGTGAGGGAGCGCCGGGACGAGGCCGGCGACGGGCCTTGGGGAGACGGCCGATGGGCGAGTCCGCCGTGCGGATCGACGGGAACACACTACGGCTGCCGGGCGGCGTGGCGGTGCGGTTCATCCGCACGCTGCGGCTGCCCGAGAAGGGCACGCATCCGCTGCCGCCGGGGCTCGGCGAGTTCCCGGTCCGACGGGTGGCGGACTACGCGGACACGGTTCCCGAGACGTGGCGGGCGCGCGGCGGTGTGATGCTGCCGGTCTACCTGCGCGAGGCGATGTGGCTCAGCTTCGGCGGCACGACCGAGCCGGCCGCCTTGCAGGTCGGCGTGGGCAAGGTGTGCGCGGTGTCGGGAAAGCCGTGGAGCGACCGGCTCGCCCGCAAGCCGCAGAACTACCTCGTACTGCCCCGGCAGCCCTGGCTGGACGGCATCAACTCCGGGAAGGGCACGGTCCGCCAGTTCGTCGCGGTGCCGCTCGGGCTGGGCGCGACCGTCGAGGGTCAGGTCACCGGCGAGGAGGTCTGGGGCGGCGTACAGCTCCAGTCCTTCGCGCTGCGGGAGCCGCTGCTGGAGCGGTGGCGCGAGGAGGAGCGGCGCCGGACGGAGCAGGCGCGGGCGATGCCGCAGTACGGCGGCTACGGCGCGGCCATGCCCATGGCCGCGCCGCCCGCCCCGGGCGCGGTCCCGGCGCCCGCCGCCGCTCCGGCGCGCGGCGTACGCCGCGCGGCCGCGGCGATGGGCCTGGGCGTGGGCGGTTCGATGCGCCAGGAGGTCTACGAGGACGACCGACCGCTGTCGGACTGGTCCGAGGCCCCCGCCGGCCGGGTCTTCGTCCATCTGGTGACGCCTCCGGAGTGGCGCCGTATCACCGGTGAGGCTCCCCCGCCGTCGCCGGTGGACCGGGCCGCGTACACCCGGGCGGGGCTGCCCTGGTTCGACTACTACGACCAGGACGCCGAGGATCTCGCGCCCACGGAGACGCTGGAGGCGGTGAAGCCGGTCGGTGACTGGCTCGGCGACGACCACGAGCCCTGGCAGGCGCCGACGCCGGGCCAGGTGAAGCCACTGAAGGACGCGCCGGGCAAGCCGGTGCAGGACGGGGACTGGTAGGCGGCGCGAGGCGCTCAGGGCCCGGCACAAAGAGACCGAGGAGCCCGAGCCCGCCGTCGCATTGCATATTGCGCAACGCGCGTTGCTTTTCTTGCGCTCGACGGGTGCTCCACGCCAAGGTTGCTGTCGCGACCACGACGACCGACGACCTGAGGTGTGGACATGGGCAGTGGTGGGCTGAGCAGGCGCCGTTTCGTCGGCACGCTCGCGGGATCGGCCGCGGGAGTGGCCCTCCCCGCGGCCACGGCGTGCGACGACGCGCCTGCGCCGGAGGACACGGCCGGCACGGCGGCCCCCGAGGCGACCACGCCCGGGACGCGTCCGAGTGCCCAGACCGAGAGCCGTGCCCCGTCCGGCCCGCGCCCCCTCTACCTCGGCACGTACACCTCCGTCGAGGGCGGCGGCAAGGGCATCGGGCTCGCCACGTACGACCCGGGCACGGGTCGCATCACCGGCACCGGCACGATCACGGACGTCGCCGACCCGTCGTATCTGGCACTGCATCCGGGCGGCCGGACGCTGTACGCGGTCAACGAGCGGGAGGACGGTGCCGTGACCGCGGTGCGTCTCGCCGACCGCAAGGTCCTGGGGAGCCGGAGCACCGGCGGGGCGGCGCCCTGCCATCTGTCGGTGCATCCGGGCGGGCGCTGGCTGCTGAGCGCCGACTACGGCACGGGCAGCGTGGCCGTGCACCCGATCGACGCATCCGGCGCGCTCGGCGAGCGCACCGACCTGGTGACGCACTCCAGCCCGCCGCCCGGTCCCGGCCAGGACGGCCCGCACGCCCACCAGATCATCACCAGCCCCGACGGCGGCCATGTGCTCGCGGTGGACCTGGGCACGGACACGGTGTACACGTACCGCCTCGACCAGAAGGCCGGCACGCTCTCCGAGGTCGCGCGAGCGCAGACGAAGCCGGGGGCGGGCCCGCGTCATCTCACCTTCCACCCGGGCGGCCGGTACGCGTATCTGGCCAACGAGGTGGACAACACCGTCGCTGTCTGCACATACGACCCCGGTACGGGCCGGGTGACCATCGGCGAGGAGCAGGAGACGGGGACGGGTTCCGGCACCAGCTACCCGGCGCAGATCGTGGTGACGCCGAACGGCCGTTACGCCTATCTCGCCAACCGGGGTCACAACAGCCTCGCGCGCTACGCGGTGGAGGCGAAGGGCGCCCGGCTCCGACTGCTCGGCACGGTGCCGGTGTCCGGGGACTTCCCCCGGCAGATCGCCCTCTCCCCGGACGGCGCGCTGCTGTTCGCCGCGAACCAGAGGTCGAGCACCGTGAGCGTCTTCCTCGTCGACGAGGAGAGCGGTGAACTGCGGCTCGCCGGCGAGCCGTTCGCGTCACCCGTCGCCGTCTGTGCGCTGCCGCTGTAGGGCGCGCGGGCAGGAGGCGGCGCTGGCCTGGGCGAGCAGGACGTGCATGCGTTCGGTGAGCTGCGCGACGTCGTCGGCGGGCCGGTGGAACGGCAGTCGTACGTCGCCGTCGGAGCGGGCGCGCTCGATGCGCAGCGTCAGTCCGTGCCGGTCGACGGCGAGGGGCTGGACGCGGACGGCGCCGTGCAGGCTGTCGGAGTCGACGAGGCGGGTGAGCCGCTCGACGGCGTCCGGATGGCAGTCGGCGAGGTGGGTGAGCAACCGGGCCTCTGCGGTGGTCAGCGGGTCGGGCGCGGCGGCGGCGAACTCGTCGAGGCCGACGACCACGGCTCCGGACGGTCGGCGCAGCACCACGCGGGTCGCCTGGAAGGCGAGTCCGCCGTCCGCGGGGGTGAACCAGCCGGACATCCAGAGCCGTGCGCGGATCCGCTTGCGCACCGGCACGGGGGCGACGTCGGCGAACTCCAGGACGGCGGACGGCTCTCCGCGGGGCGCGCAGATCGCCGCCGTGACGAGGACGCTGTCCTCCGGCACGTCCAGCAGGACGGCGCCGTCCTCGGTCACCGTGTGCGCGCCGACGAGTTCCTCCCGGCAGTTCTCCGCGGTCACCCCGCAGGACCACGCGCCGGCGAGCACCGACCGGGCCTGTTCCGCCGCGGAAGGTGCCGCCGTCCAGGCTTGGCTGTCACCCATCCCGTTCCTCCTTAGGTAAGCCTTGCCTAACCTACCGAAGATCCAGCCGCACGCCAACCGGCCACGGCGATACCGCGCGATCTCTTTGCGGGAGCTCAGGGGGTGATGACACCCAGCAGGGCACGGGCGCACAGGTCGCGCACCTGATCCCGGGCCAGGTCCGAGCCGCGCAGCCACTCCAGGCAGACGGCCGTGGTGAACGCCAGCCAGCCCCGTACGGCGAGCCGGACATCGGGCTGCCCCTCGAAGGCCGGGCCGAACTCGGGGTCCGCCGCCATCGCCGCGAGGATCTGCTTCTCCTGTGCGGCCAGGGCCTGTTGGTAGACCTTGCGCACGGCCTGGTCACCGGCCGCGTCGGCACGGTGGAAGGCGCGGTAGCCGTGGGCGTGGGCCTCGACGTACTCCAGATAGGTGTCGAGCCCCGCGGTCAGCTGTTCGCGGACCGGGATGCCGGGCACGGCCGCCGTCATCCGCAGCATGCGCTGGCTCTCCCGCTCGACGACCGCCGTGAAGAAGTCCCGCTTGGTGGGGAAGTAGTGGTAGAGCAGCCCGCGTGAGACGCCGGCGATCTCGGCGACCTGCTCGATCCACACCTCGTCGTACGGACTCTCCGAGAACAGCCGCGCCCCGACCGCGAGGAGCTGCTCGCGGCGCTCCTCGGTGCTGAGCCGGCGACGTGTGCGCTCACCCTGGTCCGCGGCCATGCCCGCACTTTACTTGACGTGGATTCAACAGCGGGACCAGACTGAAACGCGTTATTGAACTCACGTACAACGAGCTCAACGTGCCGCTGGATCAAGGGAGATCGCGTCATGGCGGAGGCAACGACCGGATCCGGGCTTCCGAAGGGGTTCCGCAGCGCCGAGCAGGGCTGGCCGGAGCTGACCCGCATCCCGCACCCCCCGCGCCGGCTCCCGCTGCTCGGCGATGTGCTCGGCGCCAGCAGGCGTACCCCGTTGCAGGACTCCCTGCGGTACGCCCGGCAGTTGGGGCCGATCTTCCGGCGCAGGGCCCTCAACCGGGAGTTCGTGTTCGTGTGGGGCGCCGCACTCGCCGCCGACATGGCGGACGAGGCGCGGTTCGCCAAGCACGTGGGCCTCGGCATAGCCAATCTGCGGCCCGTGGTCGGGGACGGACTGTTCACGGCGTACAACCACGAGCCGAACTGGCAGTTGGCGCACGACGTGCTGGCGCCGGGCTTCAGCCGGGAGGCCATGGCGGGCTACCACCCGATGATGCTGGCCGTGGCCGAGCGGCTGATGGACCACTGGGACCGCGCGGTGGTGACGGGCCGGGCGGTGGACGTGCCGGGTGACATGACCAAGCTGACCCTGGAGACCATCGCGCGCACCGGGTTCGGCCACGACTTCGGTTCCTTCGAACGGTCGCGTCCGCATCCCTTCGTGACGGCGATGGTCGGCACGCTCACCTACGCCCAGCGCCTCAACACCGTGCCGACGCCGTTCCTGCTCCGCCGCGCCGCGCGGCGCAACCAGGACGACATCGCCCGTCTCAACAGCACGGTGGACGACCTGGTCCGCGCCCGTACGGCGAGCGGCGGCGGGGACGGGGACCTGCTCGGCCGGATGCTGGAGACGGCACACCCGGAGACCGGCGAGCGCCTCTCCCCCGAGAACGTCCGCCGGCAGGTGATCACCTTCCTGGTGGCCGGCCACGAGACCACCTCGGGCGCGCTCTCCTTCGCCCTGCACTATCTCTCCCGGCACCCCGAGGTCGCCGAGCGCGCCCGTGCCGAGGTCGACCGTGTCTGGGGCGCCACCGCGACGCCCGGCTACGACCAGGTGGCGCGGCTGCGGTATGTGCGCCGGATCCTCGACGAGTCGCTACGGCTGTGGCCGACGGCGCCGGCCTTCGCCCGGGAGGCACGCAAGGACACCGTGCTCGGCGGGGACCATCCGATGCGGCGGGGCGCCTGGGCGCTGGTCCTCACGGCGATGCTGCACCGTGATCCCGAGGTGTGGGGCGCGGACGCCGAGCGGTTCGATCCGGACCGCTTCGACCCGCAGGCGGTACGGACGCGTCCGCCGCACACCTTCAAGCCGTTCGGGACGGGGGGACGGGCCTGCATCGGGCGCCAGTTCGCGCTGCACGAGGCCACGCTGGTGCTGGGCCTGCTGCTGCGCCGGTACGAGTTCGGGAGCGACCCGGACTATCGGCTGCGGGTGACGGAGCGCCTGACGCTGATGCCGGAGGGGTTGCGGCTGCGTCTGGAGCGGCGGTCGCCCGGCGCCGCGCGGACGGCGCCCGGCGACACCTCGTCCGAGACGGTCGAGGGGGCGGCGTCAGACGTCCGCTGTCCAGTGCACCGGGCGGCCGACTGAGGCGGGCAGCCGGGTGCCCGCGCTGCCGCGGGCGGCGTTCAGCTGGGGCTGGGTCAGAAAGAAGGCGCCGGTCAGGTCGGCGTCCTTGAGGTCGGCGTCGCGCAGGTCGGCACCGATGAGATCCGCGCCGCGCAGGTCGGCCCCGGTGAGGTCGGCGGCGATGAGGTAGGCGCCGCGCAGGTTCGCGCCGCGCAGGTCGGCGCCCCGCAGCCGGGCGCCCATCAGGTCCGCGCCCCGGCGGTTCTTCTTGCGGCCGCCGAACCCGGCCCGGGCCAGTTCGCTGGCCTTGAGCAGGAGGACGTTGACGTCCTGGCGGTGCGCGGCCACGTCCAGCACCGCGAGCTCGTCCGGGCTCTGGCGGGTGAGTTCCTCGGTGCGGTCCAGGATCTGACGCAGGTCGGCCTTCAGGGGACGGGCGGCGGGCAGGGTGAGCGCCTCGCTGAGGTACCAGAGCAGTTCGTGGAGCTGGCGGACGACGGGGAAGACGTCGAACATCTGCCGGGCGTGCTCCCGGGAGCCCGTGCGCCAGTCCTGGCCGCCGAAGGTGACCTGCGCGACCTTCTGGCCGGCGCCGAAGCAGTCGTAGACGGTGCAGCCGGTGAAGCCGGTCTGCCGGAGCCGGTCGTGGATGCCGCACCGGTGGTCGTCGCGCAGGTTGTGGCAGGGCTTCCCGGCCGCCTTGTCCACCGCGAAGTCGGCGGAGGCGGCGAAGGGCAGGGCCACACAGCACAGCCCGAAGCAGCTGGCGCAGTCGCCGCGCAGGTCGGCCCGGTCGAACATCTGATCTTGCATACCGTTCAGCATACGGAACAGATGAGCACCGATGAGTGTCCTGGCGGCCTGGAGCACTTCCTGCTCGGGGCGATCGTCGACAGCGGTCTGATCACGGGGTCCGGGACGAAGGTGTCGTCCAGCGGCGCCTCGTGGCGGCGTGTGCGCGAGCGCAGCAGGTCCAGCGTCGCTGCGGCTCAGCTTCGGCCGCGGTGCTTCTCGAAGCGGTCCGCCGGCAGGTCCGTGTCGTTCACCGGCTGAACAGTTCGAACGCCACGGCCGGCTTCCCGCCGAACCGCTCCCCCGTCGCCTCGGCGTTCGCGGTGAGGAAGCCGCGGGCGTATGTCTCCGGGTCCTCGTCCGTCAACGCCTTGATGTAAGTGCGGTGTTCGAGCAGCGAGCGCACCCCGCGCTCCAGACCGGTCGTCGCGTCCACCGCGTGCGTGGGTGTGCTGGAGCCGGCCACCGCGACCCAGCGGACGCCGTTCCACGGCTCCAGGCCCTGTGCTGCCAGCTCCGGGAAGATCCAGCGGTTGCCCGCGTCGCCGGCCGCGTCCAGCGTGGCGCGGCCGACGGCCACATGGTCGGGGGTGTTCCAGGCGACGCCGCCCCAGGTGTCCCGGTGGTTGAGCGTGATCACCAGCTCGGGCCGGTGCCGACGGATCGCGGCGGCGATGTCGCGGCGCAGGGCGGTGCCGTACTCGATCACCCCGTCCTGGTGGTCGAGGAACTCCACCGCCGACACGCCCACCACGGCGGCGCCGGCCCGCTGCTCGCGTTCCCGCAGCGGGCCGCACTTCGCGGGTTCCAGAGTGTCTATCCCGGCCTCGCCGCGGGTCGCGAGGACATAGGTGACCTCGCGACCGGCGTCGGTCCAGGCGGCGATCGCCGCCGAGCAGCCGTACTCGAGGTCGTCCGGGTGGGCGACGACGGCGAGCGCGCGCCGCCAGTCGTCCGGCATGGGCTTCAGCTGAGTGATCGTCGGCTCGGTCATGCCCGCACACTAACCGGTCACACTGACATCACGCTTCGTCACGGGTGAGGGCGAGCAGCCGGTCCAGGACACGGGGGCCACCGGCCCGTACGCCGTCGTGCTCGAACTCGTCGGTGACCCAGGTGCGCAGGCCCCGGATCGTACGGGCGGTGGCGAGGGAGTGGGCGGTGTCGACGTACATGTCGTCGTGGTAGACGGCCGCCGCGACCGGCACCTCGTTGGCGGCGAGGCGTGCCGGGTCGTACAGGGGTGTCCAGTCGGTGCGGGCGGCGAGGAGTTCGGCGGTCTCGCGCAGGGGGCGCAGCGCCGGGTCGCAGTCGAACATCCAGGGGTGGATGGTCTCGCCGGTGAACAGCAGCGGCCCGTCGCCGGCGAGGGCCTTGGCCGCGTCGAACTGCGGGAACTCGGCGCGCACGCGCTCGGCGGACCAGGCGGTGGGGCGGGTGTCCTGGCCGTAGATCGCCTCGTGGACGAGGGCGTACAGCGGGTGGCTCGCGTACGACAGCAGGCCCTGGACCTCCTCCTGGAAGGCGTCCGAGAGGGCCGGGCCGTGCGGGGTGCGCACGAAGGCGTCCTCCAGCAGGTAGTGCAGACGGTGGCTGCCCTCGCTGCCGCCGAGGACGATACCTAGGGACTGGAAGGCCTCGGCGGTGAGGCGGTAGCCGTTCGGCAGGACCACGTCGTGCGCGAGGAGGTGGTCGGCGATACGGCGGGCGCGCTCGACGTCCTGCGGGTAGCGGGCGTAGTGCGCGGCGACCTTGCTCTCGATGCGCGGGTAGGCCGCGCGGTAGACGTCGTCGGCGTGGGCGTCGAGGGAGGGCAGGCCACCGGTGATGACGGCTGCGGTCAGGCCTTCGGGGGCGCTGGAGAGGTAGTTGACGGTGCAGAAGCCGCCGAAGCTCTGGCCGAGGACGGTCCAGGGGGCGCCGCCGGTCACGTCCGCGCGGATCGCCTCGCAGTCGCGGACGATCGAGTCGGCGCGGAAGTGCGTGAGGTAGTCGGCCTGTTCGGCGGGGCCCCCGCGCAGCGGGAGCGTCTGGCGGTTGGCGGGGGTCGAGTGGCCGGTGCCGCGCTGGTCGAGGAGCAGGACGCGGTATTCCTTCAGCGCGCGGCCGAGCCAGGCGCCCTTGCCGACGAAGCGGTTCGCCCCGAAGCCGGGGCCGCCCTGGAGGTAGACCAGCCACGGCAGGTCCTGGTGCGCCTTGTCGGTGGCGACGACCTCACGGGCGTAGAGCTCGATCGTCTCGCCCTTCGGGGCGTCGTGGTCGAGGGGCACGATGAAGTGGCGGTCGGTGAGGACGACGCCGGGCTGGCGGTAGCTGACGGTCAACAGGGCTCCCGGGACGGAGGGTTTTCGGGCCGCGTCCCAGTTCAGCACATGTTCGTCCGTCGACCGACCCCCAGGATCATGAAATCGTACTGAACGGTCGATCAGCGGGCGGCGAGGCTGGACCGCCGTACCACGAGCTCCGGCTGAAGGACGACCCTGCGGTGCTCGTGCTTCTTCCCTCCGGCCTCCTCCTCCGTCTCCTCCAGCAGCATCTCCGCGGCGAGGGTGCCCATGGTGACGGCCGGCTGCCGTACGGAGGTGAGGGGGACGGCAGCGGCGGCCGCGAACTCGATGTCGTCGTAGCCGACGATCGCGAGGTCGTCGGGGACCTTGATGCCGGCCGCGTACATGGCCTGGAGGACGCCGAGGGCGAGCAGGTCGTTGGCGCAGAAGACGGCGGTGGGGCGGTCCGCGAGGCCGAGCAGGCGCGCGCCGGCGTCGCGGCCGGCGGCGACGTCGAGCCGCTCGGTGGGCAGTTCACGCAAGTGCTCGGGACCGAGGCCGGCCTCCTCCAGCGCGTTCAGGGCGCCGGTGCGACGGTCGCGGACCTGGTTCAGGCCGGGCGGGCCGCTGACGTAGGCGATGGAGCGGTGGCCGGCGTCGACGAGGTGGCGCACGGCGAGCGCGCCGCCCGCGACGTCGTCGACGGAGACCGAGCACTCGGTGGTGCCCTCGGCGACGCGGTCGACGAGGACAAAGGGGATGTGGTGCCGCCGGAACGTTTCGATGTTGCGGCCCGTGGCGTCGGCCGGGGTCAGCAGGACGCCCCGCACCCGCTGCTCGGCGAAGAGCGACAGATAGTCGGCCTCCTCACTCGCGCTCTGTGCGCTGTTGCAGACCATCACGCCGAGCCCGGCGTCGCGCGCGGTCCGCTCGGCCCCGCGCGCCACGTCGACGAAGAAGGGGTTGCCCATGTCGAGAACGAGCAGCCCCATGATCCTGCTGCGGCCCGCGCGCAGTTGGCGCGCGGACTCGCTGCGGACATAGCCCAGCCGGTCTATCGCGGACTGCACGCGCGCCCGGGTCTCGGTCGCGACCGCGTCCGGGCGGTTGATGACGTTCGAGACCGTGCCGACGGAGACTCCGGCGGCGCGGGCGACGTCCTTGATACCCACCGACTGGGTCATCGGGCAGGGACCTCCAGGGAGACGAGGGGCGGCGGGAAGGCACATTACCGTCAAGCCGCCCACAACGGCTGTGGTCAGACAGGAAGGCGGAAGTTGACGTTGCGCAGCGCCGAGGGCGTCGTACCGCTGGACTTCTCCTGGTACATGATCGACAGGAAGTTGTCCTGTGCGACACGGCTCTCGTCGATCACGACCTCGCCGAAGGCGTTGAGTCCGGCGGTGACGCCGTCGTACAGCACCGTCCAGTCGGTGTATCCGGAGGCCTTGGAGGCGCCCGCTATCCGGCAGAACGGGAAGATCGCATACGCGTTGTCGTATTTGTCAAGGATCAGCTTGGTGCGCTGGCTGGAGTTCAGCGGGACCGGGATCTCGGTCTTCTGCCAGGTGCCGGAGGAGTTCTTGCGGACATGGAAGGCGCGGCCGCTGGCGGTGCGGTCGGCGACGTAGTTCGTGGTGCACTGGCCGAAGCGGCCGGGAACATAGCTGATGATCGCGTGCGGCAGGCCGGCGGAGTCGGTGAACTGGCTCTCCTGGTTCATCAGGGAGTGGTCCGGGTTGAGCGCGTCGATCACCAGGCCGCCGTCGGTGACGGCGACCTTGTCGGAGCCGCCGGTGGTGCCGACCACGGCGCCCGCGTCGTTGCGCCAGGTGCGGCCGCGGTCGTCGGAGTAGACGTAGCCGGTGTCGTGGTTGGTGATGCCGCCGCCGTTGCACATCACGGCGCCGTTCTGCTCACGCCAGGTGAAGAACGAGTGCAGCCGGCCGTTCCTGTCGTAGTCGATGCCGTGCAGGTACATGTTGCGGGCGGTCGAGGAGCCGTGCTCGCTGGTGTAGGTGCCCGTGGAGCTGCTCCACTCCCCCAGGTTGGTCCAGGTCGAACCGTCGTACTCGGCAAGGGCGTTGCGGCCGTTGCCGGAGATGGCGACCCGGTAGCCGAGCTGGAGCTTGCCGTCGGGGGTGGAGACGAACTGGGGGTAGGTGAACTGCGAGGTGAGCGCGAGGCCGTCCAGGGTCGACTGGGGTGCGCCGAAGCGGCTCGTGGTCCAGCTCAGGCCGGCCGGGTTGTCCACGAGCCCGGCGACCGACTTGACGTAGGTGAACCCGTCGCTGTGCGAGTCCATGTTGAGGTGGAGACGGCCGTCGACCTTGGAGATCCCCATCGAGATGACGTTGTGGGAGTCGTTGTAGCGCAGGGTGTGGCCGACCTTGACCGTGGACCAGGTGCTGGAGCCGAGTGCGCGGCGGCCGACGACGGCGTTGCGGTCGGCGGTGTACCAGACGGCGTACTGGTAGCCCTTGTAGGTCAGCAGGCCGTTCTTCTGGAAGGAGTTGTTGTTGACCAGGCCGTCGTACGACACGAAGAAGATGGCCTGGGTGTCCAGCGTGGTGGTGCCGGTCGGAGTGACCGAGGGCCCGGGGTCGGCGGCTCGGGCGATGCCCGAGGTGAGGGCGGGGGTCATCACGGCTCCAGCGAGGGCGGCGCCCAGCAGCGTACGTCTCTTCATCTCAGGGGACTCCATTGTCGGCGAGGAGCGGGGAGCGGGAACGCGGGGGTCAGGCCAGGTGGAACACTTCGGTGAGCGGCTTCATGGCCTCGTCGGGTCGGGCGCCGTCCAGCGACTCGAAGAACGGCGCCATCTCCTTCTGCCAGCGGGCGTTGACCTCGGCGGCCTCCATGCCGGCCTGTGCGGCGGCGAAGTCCTCGGTCTCCAGGTAGCCGACCAGGAGGCCGTCCTCCCGCAGGAAGAGGGAGTAGTTGTGCCAGCCGGTGGCGGAGAGCGCTTCGAGCATCTCCGGCCACACGGCGGCGTGCCGCTCGCGGTACTCGTCCAGGCGGTCCTGACGGACTTTCAGCAGGAAGCACACGCGTTGCATCAACAACCCTCCAGATCCTAGAAGTTGAACTGGTCGATGTTCTTGGCGTCGAAGACGGTCGGCTTGCCGAGGCTGATCACGCCGTCCTTGCCGATGGTGTACTCGCCCATGGCGCCGGCCTTGAAGGTCTCGCCCTCCTTGCCGGTGATCTGCCCGGAGGACAGGGCGACGGCGGTACGCGCGGCCAGCTCGCCCAGCTTCGACGGGTCCCACAGCTCGAACGCCTCGACGGTGCCGTTCTTGACGTACTTGCGCATGTCGTTGGGGGTGCCGAGGCCGGTCAGCTTGACCTTGCCCTTGTACTTGGAGCCGGACAGGTACTGGGCGGCCGCCTTGATGCCGACGGTGGTCGGGGAGATGATCCCCTTCAGGTTCGGGTACTCCTGGAGCAGGCCCTGGGTCTGCTGGAAGGACTTCTGGGCGTCGTCGTCACCGTAGGCGACCTTGACGAGCTTGATGTCCTTGTACTTGGGGTCCTCCAGCTCCTTCTTCATGTAGTCGATCCAGACGTTCTGGTTCGTCGCGGTCTGCGCGGCGGACAGGATCGCGATCTCGCCCTTGTAGCCGATCTGCTCGGCGAGCAGCTGCACCTCGGTGCGGCCGAGGTCCTCGGCGGAGGCCTGCGAGACGAAGGCGTTGCGGCAGTCGGCGGTGGTGTCGGAGTCGTAGGTGACGACCTTGATGCCGTTCTTCATGGCCTGCTTCAGCGCGGTGCACAGCGCGCCCGGGTCCTGCGCCGAGACGGCCATCGCGTCGACCTGCTGCTGGGTGAGCGTGTTGACGTACGACACCTGGCCGGCGGTGTCGGTCGCGCTGGACGGGCCGACCTCCTTGTAGCTGGACCCCAGCTCCTTCAGGGCCGCCTCGCCGCCCTTGTCGGCGGAGGTGAAGTACGGGTTGTTGACCTGCTTGGGCAGGAAGCCGACGGTCAGGCCCTTCTTCAGCTCGGCATTCGGGTCGGCCTTGCCGCCGGTGGCGGCGGAGGCACCCTCGTTCTTGACGTCCTCCTTGGTGGTGCCACCGCAGGCGGTGACGGCCAGGGCGAGCGAGGTGACGGCGGCGAGGGCCGCGCAGGTACGGCGGGCGGATGCCTTGCGCATGGTGGGTTCCTTTTACGAAGGTGAGTGTGACGCGCCCCAAAGGGGCGCGGGGAACTGCGCGACCAGCCACATACGGCCGGAAGACGGAAGACGGCCTTGCTAGCGGAGCGCTTGCGCTCTGCGCCCGGCCCTGGCGACGGAGATCTGCCGAGCGACCCGGGGGCCGAGCACGGACAGGACCAGCAGTACGCCGGTGACGACGATCTGCGACTGGGCGGAGACGTCCTGGAGGCTCATGACGTTTTGCAGCGCGCCGAGCAGGAACACTCCCGCAATCGCACCGCCCAACGTGCCCTTGCCCCCGTCGAAGTCGATACCGCCGAGCAACACGGCAGCCACGACCGACAGTTCAAGCCCGGTGGCGTTGTCATAGCGAGCGCTCGCGTAATGCAGCGCCCAGAAGATCCCGGTGAGCGAGGCCATCAGCCCCGTCACCGTGAACAGGATCAGCTTCTGCCGCCTGACGCGGATCCCGGCGAACCGCGCCGCCTCCTCGCTCGCGCCGATCGCGAACAGCGACCGTCCGAACGGGGTGGCGTGCAGCGCGACCACGGCGACGGCGAGCAGGACCAGGAAGGGCAGGAGGGCGTACGGGATGAAGGTGTCGCCGATGCGTCCGGCCGCGAAGTCCAGGTACTGGGTGGGGAAGTCGGTCACCGCGTCGGAGCCGAGCACGATCTGTGCGATGCCCCGGTAGGCGGCGAGGGTGCCGATGGTGACGGCGAGCGACGGCAGTCCCAGCCTGGTCACCAGCAGACCGTTGATCAGTCCGCACACCACACCGAGCGCCAGGCAGACCGGGATGATCGTCTCGATCGTCATGCCCTGGTTCCACAGGGCGCCCATCACGGCGCCGGAGAGACCGGCGGTGGAGGCGACCGAGAGATCGATCTCGCCCGAGACGACCAGGAGCGTCATCGGCAGGGCGATCATCGCGATCGGAAGGGTGTTTCCGATCAGGAACGACAGGTTGAGGGCGTTCCCGAAACCGTCGACCGTTCCGAAGGACAGCAGGAGCACGACGATCAGCAGCGCGCCGACGGCTGAATCCCACCTTTTCAAGGCGGACCAGCGGATCGCTCGGCTCAGGGAGAAGTCAGCCATGGCGGGCGTTCCTCTTCTTCAGTGCGTTGGCCACGCGCAGCGCGACGATCCGGTCGACCGCGATGGCGAGGATGAGCAGGATGCCGTTGATGGCGAGGACCCAGACGGAGCTGACGCCGAGGGCGGGCAGCACGCTGTTGATGGAGGTCAGCAGCAGTGCGCCGAGTGCCGCGCCGTAGACGCTGCCGGAGCCGCCGGTGAAGACGACGCCGCCGACCACGACCGCGCTGACGACGGTGAGTTCATAGCCGTTGCCGGTGCCGGAGTCGACGTTGCCGAACCGGGCCAGGTACATGGCGCCCGCGAGTCCGGCGAGCGCACCGCAGAAGGTGTACGCGGCGAGGATCCGCTTGCGGACGGGGATGCCGGCGAGGCGGGCGGCCTCGGGGTTGGAGCCGAGGGCGTACAGCTCGCGGCCGCTGCCGTAGTGCTTGAGGTAGTACGCGGTGGCCACCAGGACGGCGACGGCGATCAGCGCCAGCCAGGGCACCGCGGAGATGCCACCGGAGCCGAAGTCGACGAAGCCGTCCGGCAGGTCGGCCGCGGTGATCTGGCGGGAGCCGACCCAGATGGAGTCGATGCCGCGGATGATGTAGAGCGTGCCGAGGGTGACCACCAGCGCCGGCACCTGGCCGAGGCTGACGAGCAGGCCGTTCAGCAGGCCGAAGCCGACGCCCATGAGGATCGCCAGCAGCACGGCGACCACCGGGTTGCCGCCGCCCTGGAGATAGGTACCGGCGGCGAAGGCGCTGACGCCGAGCGTGGAGCCGACGGAGAGGTCGACGTTCCTGGTGATCACCACCAGGGACTGGCCCGTGGCGACCAGGACGAGGATCGTCGCGTTCAGCAGCAGGTCCTTGATGCCCTGCTCGGTGAGGAACTGGCTGTTGCCGAGCTGGGTGACGACGATCATCACCAGGAAGACGGCCAGGATGGCGAGTTCGCGCATCTTGAAGACGCGGTCGACGAGGCGGGTGCCGCTGGACTTGGGTACGTCGGTGACAGGTGCCTCGTCGGGAGTGGTCACCGTCATGCGGCGGCCCTCCCCGTTGCTGCGGCCATCACGGTTTCCTCGGTGGCTTCGGAGCGGGGGATCTCGGCGGTCAGGCGGCCCTCGTGCATCACGAGCACGCGGTCGGCCATGCCGAGGATCTCGGGCAGGTCGGAGGAGATCATCAGGACGGCCACGCCGTCGGCGGCCAGCTCGCTGAGCAGCCGGTGCACCTCGGCCTTGGTGCCGACGTCGATACCGCGGGTGGGCTCGTCGACGATCAGCACCCTCGGGCCGGTGGCGAGCCACTTGGCGAGGACGACCTTCTGCTGGTTTCCGCCGGACAGGGTGTTCACGGTGTCGGCGATCCGCGCGTACTTGACCTGGAGCTTGACGGCCCAGTCGAGGGAGCGGCTGCGTTCGGCGCCGCGGTCCATCAGCCCGGCCCTGACGGTGGTACGAAGGCCGGTGAGGCCGATGTTGCGCTCGATGGACATGTCCATCACCAGACCCTGCGCACGCCGGTCCTCGGGGACCAGGGCGAGGCCGGAGGCCATGGCGGTGGACGGGGCGCCATTGGTGAGCTTGCGACCGTCCACCTCGACCTCCCCGGCGTCCCAGCGGTCGATGCCGAACACGGCCCGGGCGACCTCGGTACGGCCGGCGCCGACCAGTCCCGCGAGGCCGACGATCTCGCCGCGCCGTACGTCGAAGGAGACGTCGGTGAAGACGCCTTCGCGGGTCAGCCGGCGCACGCTCAGGGCGACCTCGCCCGGCTTCACGTCCTGCTTGGGGTACAGCTCGTCGAGGTCACGGCCGACCATCCGGCGGACGAGGTCGTCCTCGGTCATGCCGGCCAGCGGCTCGCTGGCGATCCAGGCGCCGTCCCGCAGGGTGGTGACCCGCTTGCAGATCCGGAAGATCTCCTCCAGCCGGTGCGAGATGAACAGGACGGCGGCGCCCTGCTCGCGCAGGGTGCGGACGACCCCGAAGAGCCGGGCGACCTCGCTGCCGGTGAGGGCGGCGGTCGGCTCGTCCATGATGAGGACGCGGGCGTCGAAGGAGAGCGCCTTGGCGATCTCGACGATCTGCTGGTCGGCGATGGACAGGCCGCGCGCGGGGCGGTCGGGGTCGAGCTCGACGCCCAGGCGCCGCATCAGGGCCAAGGTCGCGTCGTGGGTGGCCTTGTGGTCGATCCGGCCGAGCGCGCGCCGTGGCCGGCGGCTCATGAAGATGTTCTCGGCGATCGACAGGTCGGGGAAGAGAGTCGGCTCCTGGTAGATGACGGCGATGCCGGCGTCGCGGGCGTCGCCGGGGCCGTGGAAGACAACCGGCTCACCGTCGAGCAGCACCTGGCCGGCGTCCGGCCGATGCACCCCGGCGAGGGTCTTGATGAGGGTCGACTTGCCCGCGCCGTTCTCTCCGGCGAGGGCGTGCACCTCCCCGGGAAACAGCTCCAGGGAGACGTCCCGCAGGGCACGGACCGCGCCGAAGGACTTCGAGATGTCCCTGAGCGCCAGAACCGGGGCCGGACCCGTGGTGGACGGGTGGGTCATGGGGGCTCCTCGACGACGCCGGCGGGACGGCCCTCTCGACGTCGTGAAAGGTTTCAACTTGGTTGCCGGGACGTTAGGCACGGAGTGCATGTCACGTCAATGGGTCCGTGTCGAAAAAGTTTCGATGAACAAAGGTCACGAGGGAGTCACGAGAATCAGCCTTGACTGCGGGGGTTGACACCCCTTCGGGCGACTCATACGTTCCCGTCTTGAATCGTTTCACGGCGAGACGGTTCAGATGTCTACCGTCCGACTACCGTCCGACTTCCGTCCCGACGTCACAGGAGCCCTCAGTGACCGAGCTCGCCGCGGTGAAGGCCGCACTCAAGACCCAGGCAGTCGAAACGCCGTCGTGGGCGTACGGGAACTCGGGGACGCGGTTCAAGGTGTTCGCCCAGCAGGGCGTGCCCCGCACGCCGCGGGAGAAGCTGGAGGACGCGGCCCAGGTGCACGCGTTCACGGGTGTCGCGCCCACCGTCGCCCTGCACATCCCCTGGGACAAGGTCGACGACTACGCGGCGCTGGCCAAGTTCGCCGAAGAGCGTGGCGTGAAGCTGGGCGCGATCAACTCCAACACCTTCCAGGACGACGACTACAAGCTGGGCAGCATCTGCCACCCGGACGCGGCGGTGCGGCGCAAGGCCGTCGATCATCTGCTGGAGTGCGTCGACATCATGGATGCGACGGGCTCCGCCGATCTGAAGCTGTGGTTCGCGGACGGCACGAACTATCCCGGGCAGGACGACCTTCGGGCGCGGCAGGAGCGGCTGGCCGAAGGGCTGGCCGAGGTGTACGAGCGGCTCGGGGACGGGCAGCGGATGCTGCTGGAGTACAAGTTCTTCGAGCCGGCCTTCTACTCCACGGACGTCCCGGACTGGGGGACGGCGTATGCGCACTGCCTGAAGCTCGGCGAGAAGGCGCAGGTCGTGGTCGACACCGGGCACCATGCGCCGGGGACCAACATCGAGTTCATCGTCGCCACGCTGCTGCGGGAGGGCAAGCTCGGGGGGTTCGACTTCAACTCGCGGTTCTACGCGGACGACGACCTGATGGTGGGGGCCGCGGATCCGTTCCAGTTGTTCCGGATCATGTACGAGGTCGTGCGTGGGGGTGGGTTCTCGCCCGACGTCGCGTTCATGCTCGACCAGTGTCACAACATCGAGGCGAAGATTCCGGCGATCATCCGGTCGGTGATGAATGTGCAGGAGGCCACGGCGAAGGCGTTGCTGGTCGACCGGTCGGCGTTGGCCGCGGCGCAGGCCTCTGGTGATGTGCTGGAGGCCAATGCCGTGCTGATGGACGCGTACAACACGGATGTGCGGCCGTTGCTGGCCGAGGTGCGGGGGGAGATGGGACTCGATGGCGACCCCATTGCCGCGTACCGCCGGTCCGGGTGGGCCGAGAAGATCGTGGCGGAGCGGGTTGGTGGGGAGCAGGCCGGGTGGGGGGCGTGATTACTGCGTCTCGTCTGCCGGGTTCGACCGGTTGCAGGCTGCGGGCCGTCTGTGGCCGATCGCGCCCACGCGGCGGTAGCCGCAAGTTCAGCACAGCCCCGCGCCCCTAGGTAAGTGCACTTCCCCTCTCTCATAAGGACTGGACGTTCATGGCAACCCATCCCGAGGCCGCCGCTCTCCTCTCCCGATCCCACCGGCTCGGCTCCGACCCCCGCAACACGAACTACGCCGGCGGAAACGCGTCCGCCAAGGGCACCGGCACCGATCCCGTCACCGGTGGTGACGTCGAGCTGATGTGGGTCAAGGGGTCCGGGGGTGACCTCGGGACGCTCACCGAGGCCGGGCTCGCCGTGTTGCGGCTGGATCGGATGCGGGCGCTGGTCGATGTCTACCCGGGGGTCGAGCGTGAGGACGAGATGGTCGCCGCCTTCGACTACTGCCTGCACGGGAAGGGTGGGGCGGCTCCGTCCATCGACACCGCCATGCACGGGCTCGTCGAGGCGGCGCATGTCGATCATCTGCATCCCGACTCCGGTATCGCGCTAGCCTGTGCCGCCGACGGGGAGAAGCTGACCGCCGAGTGTTTCGGGGACAGCGTGGTGTGGGTGCCGTGGCGGCGGCCCGGGTTCCGGCTCGGGCTGGACATCGCCGCCGTGAAGGAGGCGAACCCGCAGGCCATCGGGTGCATCCTCGGTGGGCACGGGATCACCGCGTGGGGCGACACCTCCGAGCAGTGCGAGCGGAACTCGCTGCACATCATCCGGACCGCCGAGAAGTTCCTGGAGGAGAAGGGGAAGGCCGAGCCCTTCGGAAGCGTCGTCGAGGGATACGAGGCTCTGGCCGAGGGCGAGCGGCGGGAGCGGGCGGCGGCGCTGGCGCCGTATGTGCGCGCGATTGCCTCGCAGGACAGGGCTCAGGTCGGGCACTTCAACGACTCCGACGCGGTGCTGGAGTTCCTGGCGCGGGCCGAGCATCCTCGGCTGGCCGCGCTGGGGACGTCCTGCCCCGATCACTTCCTGCGGACCAAGGTACGGCCGCTGGTGCTGGATCTGCCGCCGACCGCGCCGCTCGACGAGGTCGTCGCCCGGCTGAAGGAGCTGCACGCCGAGTACCGCGAGGAGTACGCCGCCTACTACCAGCGGCACGCCCTGCCCGACTCCCCCGCCATGCGGGGCGCCGACCCGGCGATCGTGCTGGTTCCGGGCGTCGGCATGTTCAGCTTCGGCAAGGACAAGCAGACCGCGCGGGTCGCGGGTGAGTTCTATGTCAACGCCATCAATGTGATGCGCGGGGCCGAGGCCGTCTCCACTTACGCGCCCATCGAGGAGTCCGAGAAGTTCCGGATCGAGTACTGGGCGCTGGAGGAGGCCAAGCTTCAGCGGATGCCCGAGCCCAAGCCGCTCGCGACCCGGGTCGCCCTGGTGACCGGGGCCGGCAGCGGGATCGGGAAGGCCATCGCACAGCGGCTCGTCGCCGAGGGCGCGTGTGTGGTCGTCGCCGATCTCAACTCCGACAACGCCCAGGCCGTCGCCGAGGAGCTGGGCGGGCCGGACAAGGCCGTCGCGGTGGCCGTGGACGTCACGTCCGAGGAGCAGATCGCCGACGCGTTCAAGGCTGCCGTGCTCGCCTTCGGCGGTGTGGATCTGGTCGTCAACAACGCCGGAATCTCCATCTCCAAGCCGTTGCTGGAGACCTCGGCCAAGGACTGGGACCTCCAGCACGACATCATGGCGCGCGGTTCGTTCCTCGTGTCGAGGGAAGCCGCGCGCGTGATGATCGCTCAGGAGCTGGGGGGCGACATCGTCTACATCGCCTCCAAGAACGCCGTCTTCGCCGGACCCAACAACATCGCCTACTCGGCCACCAAGGCCGACCAGGCTCACCAGGTGCGGCTGCTGGCCGCCGAGCTGGGTGAGCACGGCATCCGTGTCAACGGGATCAACCCGGACGGTGTCGTGCGGGGGTCCGGGATCTTCGCCGGTGGCTGGGGAGCCAAGCGGGCCGCCGTGTACGGGGTCGAGGAGGAGAAGCTGGGCGAGTTCTACGCCCAGCGCACCATCCTCAAGCGCGAGGTGCTGCCGGACCATGTCGCGAACGCCGTGTTCGCCCTGACCGGCGGGGACCTGACGCACACCACCGGGCTGCACATCCCGGTCGACGCCGGCGTCGCGGCCGCCTTCCTGCGATGAGCACGGGCGTGAAGTCGTACGCCGCGGTCGACCTGGGCGCCTCCAGCGGGCGTGTCATGGTCGGCCGCGTCGGCCCGGACTCGCTGGAGCTGAGCGAGGCCCACCGCTTCCCGAACCGGCCGGTGCGCCTGCCGGAGGGGCTGCGCTGGGACGTGCTCGGGCTGTACGCGGGACTGCTGGACGGGCTGCGGGCGGCCGGGCAGGTCGACTCCGTCGGCATCGACAGCTGGGCCGTGGACTACGGGCTGCTGGACGCCGACGGGGCGCTGCTCGGCAATCCCGTGCACTATCGCGACTCCCGCACGGAGGGGGTCGCGCAGAAGGTGTGGGCGACCGTCCCGGCGGCGGAGCTGTACGGCGCCACCGGGTTGCAGTACGCCCCCTTCAACACCCTGTACCAGCTGGCGGCCGCCCGGGGTTCCACTCAACTGTCTTACGCCGAACGGCTGTTGCTCGTCCCGGATCTGCTGACGTACTGGCTCACCGGCGAGCAGGGCACCGAGCTGACCAACGCCTCCACCACCCAGCTGATCGATCCGCGGACGCGGGACTGGTCGTACGACGTCGCCTCGCGGCTGGGCATCGACCTCGGCCTGTTCGCACCGCTGCGGCAGCCCGGCGATCCCGCTGGGATGCTGCGCGGCGAGGTGCTGGAGGAGACCGGGCTGAGCGGGCCGGTGCCGGTGACGGCGGTCGGTTCGCACGACACCGCGTCCGCCGTGGCCGCAGTCCCGGCCGACGGCGAGCGGTTCGCGTACATCTGCACCGGCACATGGTCACTGGCCGGCCTTGAGCTGAACGCCCCCGTTCTGACCGAGGAGAGCAGGGCCGCCAACTTCACCAACGAGCTGGGGCTGGACGGCACGGTCCGGTATCTGCGCAACATCATGGGGCTGTGGCTGCTCCAGGAGTGCGTACGGGCCTGGGGCGAGCCCGATCTGGGCGCGCTGCTGCTCGACGCCGCCAAGGTGCCGGCGCTGCGGTCGGTCGTGGACGCGGGGGACGCGGCGTTCCTGGCGCCGGGGCGGATGCCGGAGCGGATCGCCGAGGCGTGCCGCACCTCGGGGCAGCCGGTGCCCGTCTCGCCCGCCGAGATCACGCGCTGCATCCTGGACTCGCTCGCCCTCGCCCATCGCAGGGCGATTGCCGACGCCCAGCGGCTGGCCGACCATCCGGTCGACGTCGTGCACGTCGTCGGGGGCGGTACGCGTAACGCCCTGCTGTGCCGGCTGACCGCCGACGCGTGCGGGCTGCCTGTGGTGGCCGGCCCGACCGAGGCCGCCGCTCTCGGGAACGTCCTGGTCCAGGCGCGGACCCACGGGCTGGTCGGCGATCTCGCCGACGGGCGGCGTCTGCTCACCCGTACGCAGCCGCTGACCCGGTACGAGCCTCAGGGGGACGCGGCGCGCTGGAGCGAGGCGGAGGCCCGGCTCGCCCGGGGGTGAACCTCACCCAAGGGGGAGACTCACTCGACAGTGAGCGGGGTCTCCCCCGGACCGCGTGCCCGCACTACCCTGCACTCATCCGATGATCGATCACAAGGAGCCGCGATGCGTGTCGCCCTGTTCCTGACCTGTGTCAACGACACGCTCTATCCGGATACCGGCCGCGCCGTGGTGAAACTGCTGACCAGGCTGGGCGTCGACGTCGACTTCCCGATGGCCCAGACCTGCTGCGGACAGGCCCACTACAACACCGGCTACCGCCATGAGGCCGAGCCGCTCGCCAGGCATTTCTCCGATGTCTTCGGGGAGTACGAGGCGATCGTCACCCCCTCCGGATCGTGCGGGGCGATGGTGCGCGAGCTGTATCCGCGGATGGGTGAGCGCGCCCGGGCCGAGGGGCGCGGGGACACACTCGCGGCCACCCTGGCACCGGTGGTGCCGAAGACGTACGAGCTGACGGAGTTCCTGGTGGACGTGCTGGGGGTGACGGACGTGGGCGCCTACTACCCGCACAAGGTGACCTACCACCCGACCTGTCACGGTCTGCGCGGGCTGGGCCTCGCCGACCGGCCCCGGCGGCTCCTCCAGGCCGTCAAGGGGCTGGAGTTGGTGGAGCTGCCGGGTGCCGAGGAGTGCTGCGGGTTCGGCGGCACCTTCGCGCTGAAGAACGCCGATGTCTCGGCGGCGATGGGCACGGACAAGGTACGCAACGCCGAGTCCACGGGCGCCGAAGTGCTCTGTGCGGCCGACAACTCGTGTCTGATGCACATCGGCGGCACGATGGCGCGCCTGCGCACCGGCATGCGGCCGGTGCACATCGCGGAGATCCTGGCGAGCACGGAGGAGGAGTCGGCGGCATGAGTGGGACATTCGTCGGGATGCCGGCGTTTCCGAAGGCCGCGCACGAGGCCGTCCACGACACGACCCTGCGCGGCAATCTGCGCCACGCCACGCACACCATCCGCGGCAAACGGGCCAAGGCCGTCACGGAGGTGTCCGACTGGGCCGAGCTGCGGGAGGCCGGGAAACGGATCAAGGACCACACGCTGCGTCATCTCGACGGGTATCTCGTGCAGTTGGAGGAGTCGGTCACGGCGGCGGGCGGCACGGTCCACTGGGCCGCGGACGCCGACGAGGCGAACGAGATCGTGACCCGACTCGTCAAGATGACCGGCGAGTCAGAGGTCGTCAAGGTCAAGTCGATGGCCACGCAGGAGATCGGGCTCAACGAGGCCCTCGAAGCCGAGGGCATCCGTGCCTACGAGACCGACCTCGCCGAGCTGATCGTGCAGCTGGGCAAGGACCGCCCCTCGCACATCCTCGTCCCGGCGATCCACCGCAACCGGGGCGAGATCCGCGACATCTTCCGGGGCGAGATGAGCAAGTGGGGCCGTCCGGCTCCGGAAGGCCTGACCGACACGCCCGCCGAACTCGCCGAAGCCGCCCGGCTGCACCTCCGCGAGAAGTTCCTGCGCGCCAAGGTCGGCATCTCCGGCGCCAACTTCATGGTCGCCGAGACCGGCACGATGGTCGTCGTGGAGTCCGAGGGCAACGGGCGGATGTGTCTGACGCTGCCCGAGACGCTGATCTCGGTCGTCGGCATCGAGAAGATCGTGCCGACCTGGCAGGACCTGGAGGTGTTCCTCCAGACCCTCCCCCGCTCCTCCACCGCCGAGCGGATGAACCCGTACACGTCCATGTGGACCGGCACGACCGACGCCGGAACGGCCGACGGACCGCGGACCTTCCACCTGGTCCTGCTCGACAACGGCCGCACGGACACCCTCGCCGACGAGGTCGGCCGCCAGGCCCTGCGCTGCATCCGCTGCTCGGCCTGCCTCAACGTCTGCCCGGTGTACGAGCGTGCGGGCGGGCACGCCTACGGCTCGGTCTACCCTGGCCCCATCGGCGCCATCCTCAGCCCTCAACTGAGGGGCGTCTCAAGCGAGATCGACGCCTCGCTGCCGTACGCGTCGTCGCTGTGCGGCGCCTGCTACGAGGTGTGCCCCGTCGCCATCGACATCCCCGAGGTGCTGGTGCATCTGCGGGAGCGGGTCGTCGAGGGCGGTCAGGTGACCGCGAACGGCAACAAGGTGGTGCTGAAGCCGGCGAAGGGGCATGCCGCCGAGCGGGCCGCGATGCGGGCGGCACGCTGGGCGTTCAGCCACCCGGGCGCCCTGCGGACCGGGCAGCGGCTCGCCTCGCGCACCCGCCGCATGCATCCGCGCACGCTGCCCGGACCGGGCAAGGCGTGGAGCGGGACCCGGGATCTGCCGACGGTGCCCGCGGAGCCGTTCCGGGACTGGTGGCAGCGGACGCAGGGCGGAAAGGACGGTGCCAAGTGAGCAGCAGGGAACGGATCCTGGGCCGGGTGCGGCGGGCGCTGGCCGACGTACCGGACACGGAGCGCGAGGAGACGGCGTACGAGCGGGCGGTGCCGCGCGACTATCTGCGTGAGCACGGGGAGCGGAGTGTCGCCGAGACGGTCGAGTTGCTGGCCGGGAATCTGGCGGACTACCGGGCGATCGTGCACCGTACGACCACGGAGGAACTGCCTTACCTGATCATGCGGTTGCTCGCCGAACGCGGGCCTCAGTATGTGCTTGTCCCGCCGGGGCTGCCTCCAGAATGGATGTCGGCCGCCGATCCCACCCGCGTCCATGACCGCGCGGTGAGTACGCCGCACGAACTCGACGAGGTCGAGAGCGTGGTCACCGGCTGCGCGCTCGCCATCGCCGAGACCGGCACCCTCGTCCTGGATGGCTCCCCCGACCAGGGTCGGCGCCGCATCACGCTCGTCCCCGACCATCACATCTGTGTCGTACGGGTCCCCGAGCAGGTCGTGTCGTCCGTCCCGCAGGCCCTCGAACGCCTCGATCCCACCCGCCCGTTGACGTGGATCTCCGGGCCTTCGGCGACCAGCGACATCGAGCTGGACCGGGTCGAGGGGGTGCACGGCCCGCGCACCCTGGAGGTCGTCCTGGTCGGCGACTGAGGGCGCGCCGGCTCAGAGGTCGCGCCGTTCCAACGGCCGTACGGCGGGGCCTTGGACGACTCGGCCGTCGGGGTCGAAGCGGGAGCCGTGGCACGGGCACTCCCAGGCCCGTTCCGCGCGGTTGAAGGCGACCAGGCAGCCCAGGTGGGTGCACTTCGCGGAGACGGCGTGCACGTTTCCGTCCCCGTCGCGGTGGACGGCGCAGCGCTTGCCGGACACGTGGACGACGGCGCCGTCGCCGGGGGCGATGTCGTCCACCGAGCGGGCCGAGGGGCCCGGCAGGTGCTGGAGCCGGTCGCCGACGAAATGGCGTGCCACGTCGGCCTGGTGCTTGACGAAGCCCTTTCCCTCGCGGACGACGGACAGCACCCGGCCGGGGTCGTACAGGCCGCTCCACGGGTTCTCGCGGCCGGTGATCAGATCGCAGAGCAGCCGGCCCGCCATGAGGCCGCTGCTCAGGCCCCAGCCACCGAAGCCGGTGGCCACGTAGCAGTGGCGGCCGGCGGGGTGCAGGGGGCCGACGAGCGGTACGGAGTCGGTGGAGTCGTTGTCCTGGGTGGCCCATCGGTGGGTGAAGGTGAGTTCGCCGAAGCGGTCCGTCGCCCAGCCGGACAGGTCCTTGACGCGTGCCTCGACATCGCCGCCCGTGCCCGGGGTGAAGTGCTCGCCGGTGACGATGAGCAGCCGTCGGCCGTCCGCGTAGGGCGCCGTGCGCACCGAGCGGGTGTTCTGCTCTGGGGTGATGTACATGCCGCGGGGTGCGGCGGCCGCGTCGACGGGGGCGGCGACCACCAGTTCCCGGCGCGTCGAGAGGCGGGTGAACAGCAGGGCGCGATCGAAGATCGGGTAATGGGTGGCGACCACGACGGTCCCGGCCCTGACCTTCACCCCGTCCTCGGTAGTCAGCACGCAGGGTTCGCCCTCGGAGAGACCGACCACGCGCGTGTGCTCGTGCACCTGCCCGCCGAGGCGTTCGAGGTCGGCGACCAGCGCCAGCAGGTACTTGCGGGGGTGGAACTGCGCCTGCCCCGCGACGCGCACCGCGCCCGCCACCGGATACGGCAGGTCCGTGTCGGTCACGTACTCGGCGGCCAGGCCCGCCTCCCGGGCCGCGTCGGCCTCCGCCCGCAGTTCGTCGGTACGGTCGCCGTCCTCGGCGTAGGTGTAGGCCGCCGTCTCCTCCCAGTCGCAGTCGATGCCGAACTCGTCCACGACCTCGGCGGCATGCCGGATCGCGTCCGTCTGGGAGGCCGCGTACAGATGGGCGCCGTGCTTGCCGCGGGTGCGCCGGAGCCGGTCGTAGATCAGGGTGTGCTGGGCGGTGAGCTTGGCGGTGGTGTGCCCGGTGACGCCGGCGGCGACCCGGTCCGCCTCCAGCAGGGCGACACCGTGCCCCCGCCGGGCCAGTTCCCAGGCGGTGGCGATCCCGGCGATGCCCGCACCCACGACGGCGACGTCGACCGTGAGATCGCCGTCCGGCGGGGGTGCGAGGTCGCCGGGTGGTGCCGTCTCGATCCAGTACGACGGGTGGGTGCGGGTCGGCTCGTCCATGGCGGCCGAGTTCCCCGCACCGGCTCCGTCACACGAGGGACCGCAGGTCAGCCCAGAGCGCAGGTCACCTGGTGACGGCCGGACGGCAGCCGGCAGCTCGCGGTCCCGCCCTCGAATTGAAACCGTTCAAGACACTCTTACCGTGCTTCCGGCGCCGCGCCGCGACGCGACCCGGGGTGTCGTCAAGTACACCTGGCATTACGGGTCCTGCGCCCCCTGTGGTCGGGGCGTCTGCTCCGTAGCGTCTTGCGCAGGGCACAGGGAGTGCCGGACGGGGAGTGATGACCATGGTGCGCGCAGGCTCGCGACGGACGCACGACAGGGGACCGGCCGCCGAGGCGCTCCGGTTGGTCAAGGTCACCAAGACCTACGGCGCGCAGGACAGCGCCGTGACCGCTCTGGACGGGGTCACCCTCGGGCTGGGGCGGGGCACGTTCACCGCGGTGATGGGGCCTTCGGGTTCCGGCAAGACCACGTTGTTGCACTGCGCGGCCGGTCTGGACCGGCCCGACAGCGGCATCGTGTGCGTGGACGGTGCCGAGCTGACCGGGGGCGGCGAGGCCGAGTTGACGAAGTTCCGGCGTGGTCGGATCGGGTTCGTGTTCCAGCAGTACAACCTGTTGGAGACGCTCACCGTCGCGCAGAACACGGTGCTGCCGCTCAAGCTCGCCGGGCAGCGCGTCGACCGTGGGCGCGCCAAGGAGGTGCTGGCCTCGGTCGGCCTCGGCGACCGGCTCGGGCACCGCCCCGGCCAGCTGTCCGGCGGTCAGCGTCAGCGCGTCGCCATCGCCCGCGCGCTCGTGACGGAACCCCGGGTGATCTTCGCGGACGAGCCGACGGGCGCCCTGGACACCCGTAGCGCGCGTGATGTGCTGCTGTTGCTCCAGCAGGCGGTGCGGGTGCAGGGCCGGACCGTGGTGATGGTGACCCACGACCCCGTCGCCGCCTCCTACGCGGACTCGGTGCTGTTCCTGGCGGACGGCAGGTTGGCGGGCCGGCTGGAGGCCCCGACGGCGGACGCGGTGGCCGAACGCCTCGCGCACCTGGGCGACGACGTCGCGATGGGGGTGTGAGCGATGTTCCTGCTGGCCTTGCGGTCGATACGGCACCGTCCCGGGCGGTTCCTCGCGACGCTGCTGTCCGCGTTCCTGGGCGCGGCGATCATCATGACGTTCAACTCGATGCACGACACGGCGGCTCAGGACGGAGTGGACTCGGCCGGCGCGCAGACGCTGTCCACCGCCGCGGGCGTGGTCGGCGGCTACGGCACCCTGCTGGTCTTCTTCGCCGTCGCCTCCGCCCTGACGGTCAACGTCCGGCAACGCGCGGCCGAGCTGGATCTGCTGCGCTGCTCGGGGGCGACTCCCGCGCAGCTCCAGCGGATGGTGGTCGGCGAGGCGGTGGTCGTGGCCCTGGTGGGCGCGGCGCTGGCGATCGGCCCGGCGATGCTGGGTGGCCGGGCGCTGCTGGAGGTGTTCCAGGACAGCGGCCAGGTGGCCGAGTCCGTGGCCCCCTCCTTCGGCCCGATCGCGCTCCTGACGGGCATCGGCATCACGCTGCTCGCGTCGGCGGGCGCCGCCTTCCTGGCCGTACGGCGCGCGACACGCGGGCGTGAACGGCGGGGCGGGGCACGGAAGTTCCTCGCGTACGCCGCGCTGCTCACCGGCACCGCGTCGGCCTCCTCCACGTTCGTGTTCTCGGCGACGGACGCGGCCCTGATGGCACCGCCCGCCTATGGGGCCATCCTGCTGTCGGTGGGCTGCGCGCTGATGGCGCCGCGACTGCTGGAGGCCGTGCTGGACCGGCTGCCGCTGAACGGCGCGAGCGGCTGGCTGGCCGTACGGAACCTGCGGGAGCGGGCCGGTCATCTGGCCGGGATCCTGATGTCGCTGATCCTGTTCACGGCGGTCGCCACAGCCACGCTCACCATGCAGGCGGTGGAGAGCGACGCCGTGGCCGCCTCGGGCCTGACGAAGTCGATCGACGCCAGGAACCTGGAGACGCTCAACTTCACGGTCGTCGGCATCATCGTGGTCTTCGTCTGTGTGATGCTGGTCAACTCGCTGTACGCGGCGACCAGTTATCGGGCGCGGGAGTTCGGCCAGCAGCGCCTGGCGGGGGCCACCCCGGGTCAGGTCCTCGGGACGGTGGGCGCCGAGACCCTGATCCTTACCGCCACCGGAGCACTCCTCGGCCTGGCCGCGGCACTGGCCGGCATCGTCCCGTTCACGATGGTCCGCTCGGACGGTGCGCTGCCGGGCGAGGTCTACGGCATCGGGGGCGCGGTGGTCGCGGTGGGGGCGTCGGTGACGCTGGGGACGAGCCTGACCACGGCGCGGCGGATGCTGCGGACGCCGGCGGTGAGGGCGGTCGCGGTGGCATCGTGAGAGGACGCGGGGAAACCGATCGGTCTACCACCTTCCGATGCGCGGAACCTCCATGACATCATCGGTGAACAAGCGCTTAGATATGCCCGCGCTGCTCGTCCCGCACGCCCCGACCGTAGCCGCCGAGCTGGAGGCCCCGTTGTTCACTTCCGTCGACGACGTCTCCGCACGTCTGGCCGGGACCGGCTATCTCGCCTCGCCCGCGGTCGCCACGACCGTCTTCCTCGCCGACCGCCTCGGCAAGCCGCTCCTGGTGGAGGGCCCGGCCGGAGTCGGCAAGACCGAGCTGGCCAAGGCCGTGGCCGAGGTCGCCGGGGCGCGGCTCGTGCGCCTCCAGTGCTACGAGGGGGTCGACGAGTCCCGGGCGCTGTACGAGTGGAACCACGCCAAGCAGCTGCTGCGCATCAGCGCGGGCCGTGACGAGACCTGGGACGAGACGCGCACGGACATCTTCAGCGAGGAGTTCCTGCTCACCCGGCCGCTGCTGACGGCCATCCGGGGCGACGACCCCAAGGTGCTCCTGATCGACGAGACCGACAAGGCGGACGTCGAGGTGGAGGGCCTGCTCCTGGAGGTGCTCAGCGACTTCCAGGTCACCGTCCCGGAACTGGGCACGATCACCGCGACGCGCCGCCCGTTCGTCGTCCTCACCTCCAACGCGAGCCGGGAACTGTCCGAGGCGCTGCGTCGCCGCTGTCTGTTCCTGCACATCGGCTTCCCGGAGGAGGAGTTGGAGCGGCGGATCGTACGGCTGAAGGTGCCGGGCCTCGACGAGGCGCTGGCCCGCTCGGTCGTACGGGTCGTGGGCGCGCTGCGGGCGATGGACCTGCGCAAGGTGCCGTCGGTCGCCGAGACCATCGACTGGGCGCGCACCCTGCTCGCGCTCGGCGCCGGCACTCTGGACGAGACCGTCGTACGGGACACGCTCGGCGTCCTCCTCAAGCACCAGGACGACGTTCTCAAGGCCTCCGCCAAGCTCGACCTGGACGCCCTGTGACCACGCCCGCGGGGGCGGGGGTCGCAAAGCGGCTGACGTCGTTCGTCGCGGCTCTGCGCGCGCACGGCGTCCGGATCGGCACCGGCGAGACGGTGGACGCGGCACAGGCGGTGCAGGCGCTCGGCCTCACGGACCGGGAGCTGCTGCGCGAAGGGCTGGCGGCGACGCTGTTGCACGGCCCCGGTCAACGGCCGGTGTTCGACCCGGTCTTCGACCTCTACTTCCCGCGCGGCGTCGGCGGCCCTGAGCAGCGGACCGCGGGCCGGGAGGATCTCCGCGACCGGCTGGCGGACGCCCTGACCGCCGACGACGGGGCGATGATGGCGCGGCTGGCGGTCGAGGCCGTCGACGGTTTCGGGGGATACGGCTCCTCTCCGGAGTCGGACGGCTGGTCGTCGTACCAGACGCTCGAACGGCTGCGCCCGCAGACCCTCTTCGCCCGCGTGCGTGACGACATCCGTGGGCGGGGCGGCAGTTCGGGGTTCACCGACCGGCTGCTCGAGGACGAGATCCGCCGGCGTATCGAGGCGTTCCGGGTGCTGGTGGCCGCGGAGGCGCGGCGTCGGGTGGCCGAGCGGCGGGGCCGGGACGAGATCGCCCGGCGCGCGGTGACTCCGACCGCCGACCGGCTGGACTTCCTGTTCGCCGGGAAGGCCCAACTGGCCGAACTGCGCAGGACTGTTCAGCCGCTCGCCCGCAAGCTGGCGACCCGTCTCGCCGCCCGTCGCCGCCGAGCCTCCCGGGGCTCGATCGATCTACGGCGGACTCTGCGCGGGTCGCTGTCGACGGGCGGTGTGCCGATGAAGCCGGTACTGCGCCGCCGCCGTCCGATCCGCCCCGAACTGGTGCTGCTGTGCGATGTGTCGGGCTCGGTGTCCGGGTTCTCGGACTTCACGATGCTGCTGGTGCAGGCGTTGCACGACCAGTTCAGCAAGGTGCGGGTGTTCGCGTTCGTCAACCGGATCGACGAGGTGACCCAGCTGCTCGAACACGGCAGCGCCGACCCCGAGGGGCTCGGCGCCCGGATCGAGGCGGAGGCCACGCTCACGGGCTATCACGGCAGCAGCGACTACGGCCTGGCGCTGGGCGAGTTCGCCGAGCGCTACGGCGACACGGTCGGCCCGCGCACGACCGTGTTCGTCCTCGGCGACGCCCGTACCAACATGAGCGACCCGAACCTGCCGGCCGTACGACAGATCTCCGAACGTGCGCGCCGGGTCTACTGGTTGAACCCCGAGCAGCGCTCCCGCTGGGGCACGGGCGACTCCGCCGCGCCCGACTACGCCGAGCTGGTCGAGATGCACGAGTGCCGTACGGCCCGGCAGCTCAGTGCGTTGGTGGCGCGGCTGTTGCCGGTGTGACCACGAGGTGATCCGGTCGCGGGCCTGGGCGGCGACGCTCAGGGCGAGGAGAGGGCCGGACCCCGGAGAAAATCAGGGTTCGTCCCCGATGGCCGGCGCGCGGTGGACTTCCTACGCTCGGCGGGAGCGGAGGGGGATCCCATGAAGGCAGTGATGCAGGATCGGTACGGCTCGGCGGACGTCCTGGAGTTCAGGGACATCGACCGGCCGGAGCCGGGGGCCGACGAGGTGCTGGTGCGGGTGCACGCGGCCTCGGTCAACGCGTACGACTGGCACCTCATGCACGGCGACCCGGTGATCGGTCGCACGATGATGGGGTTCCGAAGGCCCAAGGCGCCCGTGCGGGGCCGGGACTTCGCGGGCCTGGTGGAGGCGGTGGGCGCCGGGGTCTCGGGGCTCAGGCCCGGCGACGAGGTGTACGGCGAGGCGGACGGCGCGTTCGCGGAGTACGTGTGCGCCAAGGACGGCCTGGTGGGCCCGAAGCCGGCCAACCTGACCTTCGAGCAGGCGGCGGCGATACCCCTGGCGGGGAACACCGCACTCATCGGCCTGCGGGACGTGGCCCGGGTGCGGAGCGGCCAGTCGGTCCTGGTCAACGGCGCGTCGGGCGGGGTGGGGACGTTCGCCGTGCAGCTCGCCAAGGCCTACGGCGCGCAGGTGACGGCGGTGTGCAGCACGCGGAACGTGGACCTGGTCCGCTCCCTCGGCGCGGACCAGGTCATCGACTACAGGCTGGAGGACTTCACCCGGGGCGGCCGGCGGTACGACGTCGTGCTGGACCTGGTGGGCAACCACTCACTGGCCGGGTTCCGGCGCGCGCTCGCTCCCACCGGCACGCTCGTGCTGTCCGGCGGCGGCGTGTACGAGGGCGGCAGCTTCGTCGGACCCATGGGGCTCTTCTTCAGGAGGCGGCTGGCCGCGCCCTTCGCCCGCCAGCGGCTGCTCGAACTCCCGGCCCGGCAGAGCAGGGCGAACCTCGCGGCGCTGCGCGAACTCACCGAGTCCGGGAAGATCGCCCCGGTCGTCGAACGCACGTATCCGCTGAGCGAGGCGGCCGAGGCGATCCGGTACGTGGAGGTGGAGCACGCGCGCGCGAAGGTGGTCGTCACCGTGTGAGGTGCCGGCGTGGGCCGGCCTGGGCTAGGCCCTGTCGTTTGGATCACCCCGGCGTCGCGGGGCCTGGCACGCGCATCTGCGGCGTTGTCGTCGGTTGCCAACGCTCCGCGTTGGCGCCCTCCTCCGCCTTGCAGCTGCACCCACCAGGCCCCGCTCGGGTCGGCTGAAAGGAGCCGCGCCTCACAGCCGGGCTGATCCAAACGACAGGGCCTAGTCGTTCTTCTTCGCGAACTCCCTCGCCGTCTGTCCCTGGAAGTCACAGACCACGACCGGCTCGTCGCCCAGGACCCAGGCGTCGTGTCCGGGTGAGACGACGAAGACGTCGCCGGGGCCGACCTCGCTCTCACCACCGTCGTCCATTCGGATGCGCATACGGCCTCGGAGTACGTAGCCGTTGTGGTGCATCTGACAGGTGTCCGTGCCCGCGATCGGGGCCACGTCCTGAGTCCAGCGCCAGCCGGGCTCGAAGGTTGCCACGGCGAAGTCGAGGTCCGACATATGGACGGCTTCCATGTGGCCGTGGGGGAAATCACGCCGCTCGTCAGGCTTGTCGAGCGTCTTCACTTCCAACATGACGCGCTCCCTTCCGGCCGCGCCCCAGCGCGGCCGGGGCCGGTCGCCCCGGCGGCCCTGGACACCGCCGTCGGTGGCCGGTCTCCTACTACTCAATCGTCCGCCCGTCCATCCGGGGCCGCCAACCGAGGGACACGCGCTCCGAGAACCGGTCCTCAGTCCCGCTTCCCGCAGAGCTCGGCGAAGCGCTCCGCGTCGATGTTGCCGCCGGAGACGATCACACCGACGCGGCGCGGCAGCGCGCCCGCGCGGCCGGTGAGCAGGGCGGCCAGCGGGGTGGCGCCGCTCGGCTCCACGACGATCTTCAGTCGTTCGAAGGCGAACCGCATCGCGTCCCGGATCTCGTCGTCCCCGACCAGCGCGATCTCGTCGACGAGCCGCTGGTTGACCGAGAAGGTGAGCTCGCCGGGTGTGTGCAGGGCCTGGCCGTCGGCGATGGTGTGCGGCACCGGGATGCTGACGCGCCGGCCCGCCTCCAGGGATCGCTTGGTGTCGTCCCCGGTCTCCGGTTCGACGCCGATCACCCGGATGCCCGGGTGCAGCCCCTTGGCCACAGTGGAGGTCCCGGCGATGAGCCCGCCGCCGCCGACGGGCGCCAGCATCGCCCCCAACTCCCCCACTTCCTCGAGGAGTTCAAGCGCGGCCGTGCCCTGTCCGGCCATGATGTGCGGGTGCTCGTACGGCGGGATGACGGTGAGGCCCCGCTCGGCGGCCAGGGCCTCGGCGATGGCGACACGGTCGCCGGTGTAGCGGTCGTAGGTGACGATCTCGGCGCCGTAGCCGTAGGTCGCGGCCCGCTTCGACGGCGGGGCGTCCTCGGGCATGACGATGACGGCAGTGGTGCCGAGTTCACGGGCGGCCAGGGCCACGGCCTGGGCGTGGTTCCCGGAGGAGTAGGCGGCGATGCCGCCCGCGAGCTGCTCCGGAGTGAGCCGGGAGGCCGCGTTGTAGGCGCCGCGGAACTTGAAGGCGCCCATGCGCTGGAAGTTCTCGCACTTGAGGAAGACCTCGGCTCCGACGAGGGCGTCGAGCGTGCGCGAGCGCAGCACCGGGGTGTGGTGGGCCACGCCCTTGAGCCGTGCGGCGGCGTCGCGCACGTCGTCGAGGGTGACCGGTGGGGTGGTGGTCGTCACGCGTGTCCTCCAGAGGGTGTCGTGTCGGTCGCGGCCCCGTTCGTCGCCGTCGCGGCCTCGGCGCGCGCCTGCGACAGATAGCTGTAGGCGGACGCGCGGGAGATGCCCAGTCGTGCCGCGACCTGCTCGATCGCGCGGCGCACGGCGAACACGCCCCGCTCGTCCAGGCCGCGGAACAGCTCCAGGCGCCCGGCCCGGTCGAGCCCTGCCCAACTCCCGTTCTGCCGGAGCTGGTGGGCGTCGAGGATGGCGTCGACGACGGAGTCGATGTCGTTGCCGAAGGCGGTGACCGGCACGTCGGCCGAGGTGGCGCCGCTGGTTTTGAGGGTGCCGACGCCGGCGAGCGCGCCGAGCAGCGCGTGGGCGTCGTTGACGGCGGTGACGTCCAGGTTGACGCACAGGGCCCCGAACACGGTGCCCGTCGAGTCCCGCAGCACCATGGTGGACGCCTTGACCAGTCGGCCGTTGCGGGTACGGGTGACGTAGTTCAGCTCGTCGCCGGCGTCGTCGCCGCGCGCGACGATCCGCATGCCGATCTCGCTCATCGCCCCGCCCACGGTCCGGCCGGTCACCGAACCGGCCACGGCGACGACGGACCGGTCCGGCTGCCGGTAGTCGTGCAGGACCACCTCGCACATCGGGCCGAACGTGGCCGCGAGTCCGTCGACGACCGGTCTCAGGGCGTCGACGATTGCGTCCCGCTCGGCTTGCAGGGGCTGCTCGGCCGTCATCGCCCACTCCTGTCGGCTCCGGTCCATCGGGGCACGACCTAGACTACACGTCCAGATTCTGTACTGGCAGTCCAATCGTGACTCGAGGGCCATGGCCTGGAGCCGGGCTGCGGGTCGTCGTGGGCTGGTCGCGCAGATCCCCGGGCCCCTGGGTGGGCACCGTCGACGCATCTCCAGAGGCAGGCAACCACCTTGACGAGAGCGGCGATGTTACCGGTAACATCCGTCCTTATGGCAGTGACGTCGGCACCCCCGCACCCCCGGGTCTTCAGCCACGCCGCCGTGGTCGCCTCCTGCGTGGGCTTCGTACTGATGGGGGCTCTCCAGGCCCTGTACGGCCCGGCGATTCCGGCCTTCCGTCAGGAGTTCGGGCTGTCTCCGTCGGCTGCCGGTCTCGGGTTGAGCGCGCACTTCGTCGGTGGGGTGGCCGGTGTGCTGCTCTTCGACCGGCTCTACGGGCGGGTGGGCAACCGGCGCATCCTCGGTGCCTCGTACCTGCTGATGGCGGTCGGTGCGGCCGGTTTCGCGCTGGCGCCGAACTGGCCGGCCGCGCTGGCCATGGCCCTGCTGGCCGGGCTCGGCTTCGGTGGGATCGACTACGGCCTCAACCAGCTGTTCGCCGTCGGCTTCGGGCAGCGGTCGACCGCCATGCTCAACATCCTCCACGCGCACTTCGGCATCGGCGCGATCCTCAGCCCGGCGCTCATCGGCCTCGTCGGCTCCGGCCACTACCCCGCGGTCTTCCTCGGTTTCGCGCTGGCCAACCTGCCGCTGCTGCTGTGTCTGCGCGGCGTGCGCGACCGGGCTCCGCAGCCGGCCGAGGCGGCCGGTGAGTCGCACGGCGGGCAGGTCCTCGCCCGCAGTCTTGCCTCCGTACTCGCCGTGTTCGTCGCCCTGTACGTGCTGCACGTCGGTATCGAGGCCGGTGTCGGCGGCTGGGAGCCGACGCATCTGGAGACCGTCGGCTACGGCGCCGGATTCGCGGCCACGGCCACGTCCGTGTACTGGCTGATGATGACCGTCGGGCGCTTCCTGGTCGCCCCGATCGCGCTGCGTTTCTCGGCCCAGGCCATCATCACGGTCTCATGCGCGGGCATGACGGCCTGTCTGCTGCTCGCCTCGGTCCCGGCGCTCGCCCCGTACGCGTATGCCGGTGTCGGCCTGTTCATCGCCCCGATCTTCCCGACCGGGCTGCCCTGGCTCAACCGGGTGGCCCCGCGGGCGCGCAGAGCGGGGGCGCTGGTCATCGCCGCCTCCATGGTCGGCGGCGTGGTGGCAGGTCCGGCGCTGGGCAAGGCCATCGAGTGGTCGGGGATCCGTACGGTCCCGCTTGTGTTGTCCGGGGTCTCGGCGCTGTGTCTGGCCGCCACGCTCTGGCTGATCCGAAGTAGCCGAACGCGCTGAGTCCGCCGCCTACCCCCTAGCGAAGGGAAGCTTCCGCATGTCCGCTCTGACGACGTCCCCCGACGGTTTCCTGCTGCACGGCGAGCCGTTCCGGATCATCTCCGGTGCGATGCACTACTTCCGTGTCCACCCCGACCAGTGGGCCGACCGGCTGCACAAGGCCCGGTTGATGGGGCTCAACACGGTGGAGACGTATGTGCCGTGGAACCTGCACCAGCCCGACCCGGACGGCCCGCTCGTCCTCGACGGGTTCCTCGATCTGCCGCGCTATCTGCGCCTGGCCCGCGACGAGGGACTGTACGTCCTGCTGCGCCCGGGTCCGTTCATCTGCGCCGAGTGGGACGACGGCGGCCTGCCCGCGTGGCTGGTCTCGGACCACGACATCCGGCTGCGCACCAGTGACCCCCGCTTCACCGGAGCGATCGACCGCTATCTTGACGCACTGCTGCCCCCGCTGCTGCCGCACATGGCCGCGGCGGGCGGCCCGGTGATCGCCGTACAGGTGGAGAACGAGTACGGGGCCTACGGCGACGACTCCGCCTATCTCAAGCACCTCGAACAGGCCTTCCGCTCCCGAGGTGTCGAGGAACTGCTCTTCACCTGCGACCAGGCCAACCCCGCACATCTGGCGGCCGGTTCCCTGCCCGGCGTCCTCGCCACGGTGACCTTCGGCAGCAGGGTCGACCAGAACCTGGCGGAGCTGCGCCGGCACCAGCCCGACGGTCCCTTGATGTGCGCGGAGTTCTGGATCGGCTGGTTCGACCACTGGGGCGGTCCCCACCATGTGCGGGACGCCGCCGACGCCGCGGCCGACCTGGACCGACTGTTGTCGAGCGGTGCCTCGGTCAACATCTACATGTTCCACGGCGGCACCAACTTCGGCTTCACCAACGGCGCCAACCACAAGCACGCCTACGAGCCCACGGTCACGTCCTACGACTACGACGCCGCGCTCACCGAGTGCGGCGACCCCGCCCCCAAGTACCACGCCTTCCGTGAGGTCATCGCCCGACACGCCCCGGTCCCCGACGAGCCCGCCCCCGCACCGACGCCCAAACTCCCGGTCACCGCAGTCGAGTTGGACCGTCGGGCCCCGCTCCTCCCCCACGCGTCCGCCCTCGCCGAGCCGGTGCGCACCGAGGACCCGGTGACGATGAACGACCTGGGCCTGCACAGGGGTTACGCCCTGTACCGCACGACCGTCGAGGCGGCGGGCGACGGTCTGCTGCACTTCGCCGGCGGTGTCGGCGACCGCGCCCAGGTCTTCGTCGACGGCGCCCCCGTCGGCGTACTGGAGCGCGAACGCCACGACGAGACCCTGCCCTTCCGCGTCCCGCGACCTGGCGCCACGCTGGACGTCCTCGTCGAGAACATGGGCGGCGTCAACTACGGCCCCCGCATCGGCGCCCCCAAGGGCCTCCTCGGCCCCGTCACCTTCAACGGCACCCCGCTGCACGGCTGGGACTGCCACCCGCTGCCCCTCGACACCCTGGACGCGGTGCCGTTCGAGCCGTCCGACGCGCCCACGGCCGCCGGACCGGCCTTCCATCACGGCACCTTCGAGGTGGCCGCCCCGGCGGACACCTTCCTCGCCCTGCCCGGCTGGACCAAGGGCCAGGCCTGGATCAACGGCTTCCACCTCGGCCGCTACTGGAACCGCGGCCCGCAGCACACGCTGTACGTCCCCGCACCGATCCTGCGCCCGGGCGCCAACCAGCTCGTCGTGCTGGAACTGCACGCCACGACCGGCACCCGCGCTCTTCTCACCGACACCGCCGACCTCGGTCCGGAGAACACCTGGTGACCCGCTCACACCGCCCGCGCGTCCCCGAGCCCGCCGCACCCCCGCCGGCCGGCCGCCTCCCGGAGGAGGAACTGCTGGAGAGGGAAGCGGTTGCCGACGAGGCGGGCGAGCGTGCCCGCGGACAAGTACTCCTCCCCGACGGGGCCGTGCTGCGGCTGCCCCGGACCGGGGACCTCGGGCGTGCCTACGTGGGCGGCACCCTCGTCGCCGACCGGTTCATCTCGGGTCGGGTGTGGGACATCGGCCGACTGCCCGCATGCGCGAGGCGCGACCCTGCGCGTACGGGTGCTGCCGCTGCACGCGGATGCCCAGGTTCATGTGCCGGACGGGGCGAGTGAGGCGGCGCGTACGGCTGCCGTGACGCGGGCCGAGTGGGTCATCAGCCGTGCCTGGCCGGTTCGGTCGGGATGAGGCGCCGGTCTCGGGGGTTCCCGCTCCGTGGCCCTGCCTATGCTGGGGTTCTGCCGGGGCGGGACACCACCGCCGTGACGACGTCGAGGAAACAGCCACCATGACCCCAAGGTCCGCCGACGACTCCGCTCCGAGAGGGCGCAGCAGACGGAACTTCGCGGGTGCGCGTCCGGTGATGGACGACGTGGCCCGGCTGGCCGGGGTTTCCAAACAGACCGTGTCCCGTGTCCTCAACGACCATCCGTCGGTGCGGCCCGAGACCAGGGAAACAGTGCTGGCCGCCATGCGGACCCTGGGCTACCGGCCGAGCCGCAGTGCCCGGTCGCTGGCCAGCGGCAGGACTCGGATGGTCGGCGTGATCTCGTTCGACGCCGCTCGCTACGGGCCTGCCGCCATCCTGACCGCGATCAACACCGCGGCGCAGGAGGCCGGTTATCTGCTGAGCTCGATCGCGTTGGACACGGCCGAGCCGGACACGGTCGTGGAGGCGGTGAACCGGCTGTCCGCCGAGGGCGCGGACGGCGTGATCGCCATCGCCCCGCAGCTGTGGGTGGGAAAGGCGCTGGCGGACACCCGCCTCGACACCCCGCTGGTCGTGCTGGAGAACGGCCTCGACGCCGGCACCCAGCAGGTCACCGGCGACTCCCGGACCGGTGCCCGCAAGGCCACCGAGCATCTGCTGGGGCTGGGCCACCGCACCGTGTGGCACATCGCCGGCCCGACCGGCTGGACCTCCGCCGACCACCGGCTGGGCAGCTGGCAGGCCACTCTGGAGGCGGCGGGCGCCGAGGTGCCCGCCCCGCTGATCGGCGACTGGAGCGCCGACTCGGGCTATGAGCTGGGCCGGGAGCTGGCCCGGCGCGCGGACGTCACGGCCGTGTTCGCCTCCAACGACCAGATGGCCCTCGGCGTCCTCCACGCACTGCACGAAGCCGGCCGTTCCGTCCCCGGCGAGGTGAGCGTCGTGGGGTACGACGACATCCCCGAGGCCGCGCACTTCCTCCCCCCGCTGACCACCGTCCGCACGGACTTCGCCGAGATCGGCACCCGTTCGCTGCGCCTGCTCCTGGACCGCCTCGACGGCGCCACCGAGCCGCCCGTGGTCGACTCCCTGGTTCCGGTGGACCTGGTGGTGCGCCGCAGCAGCGGCCCCGCGTCACCGCTTGTATGACACTCCCAGCTCGATGAGGTAACGCTTGGTCACCCGGCCGCCGTACCGCCCGTCGATCAGGTCGCCGATGGACCCCAGCAGTCCGTTCCTGGCGGGGTCCGGAAGAGCTCGGTGGCCCGAGTAGGTGCGCAACAACTCCAGGTATTCGGCCGTGGTGTAGGTGAGATCCCGCTCATGACGACGGAAGACCGCGGGGCCGAACCGACCGCTGCGCGCCACCTCCCGTGCATGCTCCGACCCGTCGACGTCGGCGGCCGCCGGAAGCCGCAAACCGGGCGGCGTCTCCGGGTCGAAGCGCTCGTAGCAGTGCTGGACCTCGGCGAAGAAGTCCTCGGTGCCACCCCTCACATGCTGGGTGCGCACCACGGCGAGCGCCCCGCCCGGACGCAGCGCGTCGGCGGCCTTGGACACCCGCACCGCTGGGTCGATCCAGTGGAACGCGGTGGCCGAGACAACCGCGTCGAACGGCTCCTGCGGCAGCGGCCAGCTCTCGAACTCCGCCGTCACCACCTCCACGCCGGCGGTCCCGGCCAGGTTGCGACGCGCGACCGCGGCCATGCTCGGTCCCGCCTCGACGGCCGTGATCCGACAGCCCCGCGCAGCCAGCGGCACCGTCGCCTGGCCGGTCCCGCAGCCCACCTCCAGTACACGGCTGCCGGGGCCGGCGACCGCAAGCTCCGCGAGGTCGTCGTACAGCTCCGGGGGATATCCGGGCCTGGCCCGGTCATAGAGCTCGGCGTCTTCGTCGAACGTCCGGCTCAGGCGCACCCGCCGGGACTCCTCGGGCCTGTCGTCGCGCTGTGCTCGGGTGGTGTTGTCGGGCATGCGGAGCAGGCTATAGGGGGCGTTTTGAAAGTCCCGTGCGGTGCCCGCGCCCGCCGCGGCAGCGGCTGGTCCCGCGGCGTGCGGCGAGGGTGCGTGCCGGACGCCACGGGTGCTGTGCGGGACCTTCAAAACCCCCCTGCGCCCAGCAGCCGCACCGGCGAGGGAATATGAGGGGAGCGGCGAGCCTCCTGCGCACGCGCTGATCAACGACGGGGCGGTCAGGCCGTCCCGTCCGCCGCCGCCCGCTCCCACGCCGCGTCCCTCAGCAGCCGCAGCCCGTTCAGGCCGACCAGGACGGTGGAGCCCTCGTGGCCCGCCACGCCGAGCGGCAGTGGCAGCGTGCCGGCGAGGTCCCAGATGACGAGGCCGGTGATGAACACGCCGGCGATGACGAGGTTCTGCACGACCAGTTTCCGGGCGCGGCGGGACAGGGCGACGGTGGTGGGGACGGCCGCGAGTTCGTCGCGGACGATCACCGCGTCGGCGGTCTCCAGGGCGAGGTCGGAGCCCGCCCGGCCCATGGCGACGCCGATGTGGGCGGCGGCCAGGGCGGGCGCGTCGTTGACGCCGTCCCCGACGACCATCGCCTTGCGGCCGGCCGACTCCAGCTCCTTGACCGCGGCCATCTTGTCCTGGGGCAGCAGCCCGGCGCGCACGTCCTCGATGCCGGCCTCGGCGGCCAGGTGGGCGGCGGCCCGGGGGTTGTCGCCGGTGAGCAGGGTCGGGGCGGTGCCGGTGAGGGTGGTGAGAGCGGCGACGGTGGCGGCGGCGTCGGGGCGCAGGCGGTCCGCGATGCCGAGCAGTCCGGCGGGGGTACCCTCGACGACCACTACGACGGCGGTACGGCCGGACTCCTCGAGTTCCCCGGCGAGCGCAACGACCTCGCCGTCACTGTCGTCGAGCAGGCGGGCCGGGGCGCCCACCTCGACGGTGCGGCCGTCGACGACCGCCTTCACGCCGACCCCGGGCGCGGAGGTGAAGTCCTGCGCGGAGGGCAGGTCGATACGCCGGTCGCGTGCGGCGTCCACCACCGCTCGGGCCAGCGGATGTTCACTGGCGTGCTCGGCCGCCGCGGCCAGCCTCAGCAGCTCGTCCTCGGCCAGGCCGGAGCCGGGCAGCGGCCGTACGGCGACCACCCGTGGCGTGCCCTCGGTGAGGGTGCCGGTCTTGTCCAGCGCGACTGCGTCGACCTGGCCGAGGCGTTCCATGACCACCGCCGACTTCACCAGCACGCCGTGCCGGCCGGCGTTGGCGATGGCGGACAGCAGGGGCGGCATGGTGGCCAGGACGACCGCGCAGGGCGAGGCCACGATCATGAAGGTCATGGCGCGCAGCAGCGCCTCGGAGAACTCCTCGCCGAAGGCGAGCGGGACACCGAACACGGCGAGTGTCGCGGCCACCATGCCCAGCGAGTAGCGCTGTTCGACCTTCTCGATGAACAGCTGGGTGGGCGCCTTGGTCTCGGACGCCTCCTCCACCATCCGTACGATCCGGGCGATCACGGAGTCGGAGGCGTCGCGTTCGACGCGGACGCGCAGGGCGCCGGTGCCGTTGAGGGTCCCCGCGAAGACCTCGTCGCCCGGCTCCTTCGCGGCGGGGAGCGGTTCGCCGGTGATGCTCGCCTGGTCCACTTCACTGGCGCCGTCCAGCACCCGGCCGTCGGCGCCGACGCGCTCGCCGGGCCGTACGAGGACGGTGTCCCCGATCGTCAACTCCTCGACGGCGACGGTCTGTTCGGTGCCGTCGCCGGCGATCCGGGTGGCCGTGGCGGGAGCCAGGTCGAGCAGGCCGCGCACGGAGTCGGCGGTGCGGGCGGTGGCGAGCGCTTCCAGGGCGCCCGAGGTCGCGAAGATGACGATCAGCAGGGCGCCGTCCATCACCTGGCCGATGGAGGCGGCACCGAGCGCGGCTACGACCATGAGCAGGTCGACGTCGAGCGTCCTGTCCTTGAGCGCCTTGAGCCCTTCCCAGCCCGGCTCCCAGCCGCCCGTGGCGTAGGCCAGCGCGTACAGCGGGCCCCATGTCCACGCCGGCGCTCCGGCGAGTTGCAGGGGCAGCGCGAGCAGGAACAGTGCGGTGGCCGCGACGGCCCAGCGGACCTCCGGCAGCGCGAGGAGCCGGGTGCGCCGCCGTGGCGCGGCGGTGGCACGCGTGGACGCGGCGGCGTCGGCCGACGGTGGGGTGAGCGTGGAAGTCATACCCCTACCATAAAGGAACGAATGAAGACTCATTCATGTCTTCATGTCAGGAGGCGGCTCGAACGGCTCCCCACTTCCGCGCCCGGCGGGTACCGAGCGCCCTGCACACCAGGTAGATCGCGAACGAGATCGTGGTGACGTACGGGCTGATCGGGAGAGAGCTGCCCAGGGCCAGCAGGATCCCGCCCTCGATGGAGGCCACCGCGAACACCACGCTCAGCAGAGGCAGGAGCACCGGCGAGGCCGTGATCCGGGCCGCGGCGGCCGCCGGCGTGACGACGAGGGTGAGGACCAGCAGCGCGCCGACGATCTGCACCGACAGCGCGACCGCGAGGCCCAGCACGATCATGAAGGCGAACGACAGCGCGCGCACCGGTACGCCCCGCGCCTCGGCCACCTCCGGGTCGGCGCTGGCGAAGGCGAGCGGCCGCCACATCACCGCCAGTGCCACGAGCACGACGGCCGACGTGCCGAGCAGCCAGGACATCTGCGGGGTCTCGACGGCGACGATCTGCCCGGTGAGGATGCCGAACTTGTTCGCCGCCCGGCCCTTGTACAGGGCGAGGAACAGCACGCCGAGCCCGAGGCCGAACGGCATGATGGTGCCGATCACGGAGTTGCGGTCCCGGGCGCGGGAGCCGAGCAGCCCGATCGTCCCGGCCGCGAGGATCGAGCCGACGATCGAGCCGGCCACGATGTTCACGCCCAGCAGCAGCGCGGCCGAGGCGCCGGCGAACGACAGCTCGCTGATCCCGTGCACCGCGAACGGCAGGTCCCGCATGATCACGAACACCCCGACCAGGCCGCCGACCAGGCCGAGCGCGGCGCCGGCGATGAGGGAGTTGCGGACCAGGGCGAGCAGTTCGCCGTAGTTCTCGAAGTTGAAGATCTGCTGCCAGATCCCGTCGGCGAGGGTCATGGCCGTACTCCGTGGGGCAGTTCGGGATGGTGCGGCTCCTGTGCCGCCTCGTCGGGTACGGCGACGACCGTGACGCGGTCCCGGACGCGGATGACGTCGACCTGGGTGCCGTACAGCCGCGACAGGGCCTCGGAGGTCAGCACCTCGTCGGGGGTGCCGACGCGGTAGCCGCCCCGGGCGAGGTACAGCACGCGGTCCACCAGTCCCAGCACGGGGTTGATCTCGTGGGTCACGAACACCACCGCGGTGCCGTGGGAGCGGCGCCGGGCGTCGACCAGTTCCGTGACGGCCCGCTGGTGGTGCAGGTCGAGGGAGAGCAGCGGTTCGTCGCAGAGCAGGATGCGGGGGTCGGTCACCAGGGCCTGTCCGATGCGTACGCGCTGTCGTTCGCCGCCGGAGAGCAGGCCGACGGGGACGTCCGCGTACGCGGTGGCCCCGACCGAGGCGAGGACCTCGTCGACGCGGCGGCGTACGGCGGCCGTGCGCGGCCGGGGTCCGAAGCGGTGCCCGTCGATGCCGAAGCGGACCAGGTCGCGGGCGCGCAGCATCGCCTGCGCGGACAAGGTCGCCTGCTGCGGGACGTAGCCGATGTGCCGGCTGCCTTTGTGGGGCGGGCGGCCGAGGACCGTCAACGTGCCCGCGGACAGCTGCCGTTGCCCCAGCAGGGCCCGTACGAAGCTGGTCTTGCCCGCACCGTTGGGGCCGAGCACGGCCAGGAACTCGCCCGGCCGCACATCGAGGTCGAGGCCTTGCCACAGCACGCGCTCGCCGTAGGACAGGGCCGCTCCGCGCAGGCTGATCGGCGCGGCGTCGTCGGCCCCGGCGGACCGGCTCACTTGGCCAGCGCGCTCGCGAGCGCGTCGACGTTGGCGGTCATCCAGCCGAGGTAGTCCTTGCCGTGGGGAAGGGTCTCGGTCACGGGGACCACGGGTATTCCGGCGGCCTTGGCCGCCTGCTCGGCCTTCTCGGTCTGCGGGCCGGAGGTCTGCTCGTTGTAGACCAGCGCCTTGACCTTCTTGCCGGTGAACTGGGCCAGCGTCTCCTGGAGGGTCCGGGCGGAGACGTCGTCGCCTTCTTCGATGGCCTCGCTGAACTCCTCGGGCGTCGCGTTCTTCAGCCCTGCGGCCTGGAGCATGTACAGCGGCACGGGCTCGGTGATGGCCACCCGCTCACCGCCGTGGTCGGCCTTGATCCGGGCTTCCTTCTGTTCCAGCGGCCTGAGCTTGTCCTTGAAGCCCTTGGCGTTCTCGGTGAAGGTGGCGGCGTCGGCCGGGTCGGCCTTGGCCAGGGCGGCGGCGATGCCGTCGGCGAGCTTGGCGACCGTGGGGAAGTCGTACCAGACGTGCTCGTTGAGCTCCCCGCCCGCCGGGGCGGTCTTCCCGGAGAGCTTGACGGCGTTGATCACGTCGGCGGAGGAGTCGCCGTCGCCGCTCTTCAGCATGCGGTCGATGAAGTCGTCGTAGCCGCCGCCGTTCTCGATGACGACCTTGGCCTTGGACAGCGCCAACTGGTTCTGCGTGTTGGCCTCGTAGGAGTGCGGGTCCTGGTCGGGGTCGCTGATGACGGAGGTGACCTGGACCTTGCCGCCGCCTATCCGCTCGGCGATGTCGCCGTAGACGTTCGTCGAGGCGACGACGGGGACGAGGGACGTCGCGGCGGGGCTCTGCGCGGCATCGTTGTCAGCGCCGCCGGAGCCGGACGAACCGCCGCAGCCCGCGAGGCAGACGAGGCAGGTGCCGGCTATCACCGGGGCGAGAAGTCGGAGCGAGGGCGCGGGCATGGGTTCCTCCGGGGCAGGGAAAGCGAATGGTCCGCCGAAGTCCGTTCGGGCCGGCGTCGCGCCCACGCTAGATGAAAACGGATGTCAAACGCGTCTTTCGACCGGCCCCTGGGGCAACCCTTACCGAGAACTCACCTTCCGCCAGGTCAGGGGGCGGGCACCTCGTCCAGCAACTGCGGGCCGTTGTTGCGGACGCTGTTCACCGCCGGGGAGACCGGGCGCGCGTCCAGGTGACCGTCAGCCGGTGGGGTGAGCAGGGCGCGCAGGTCGTCCGTGCACTGGTGGTCGGGGTCGAGCCAGGCGTCGTAGTGCTCGGGGGTGAGGGCGAGCGGCATCCGGGGGTGGATGCGGCCGGCCGCGTCGGTGGCCTCGGTGGTGATGATGGTGCAGGTCAGCAGCCAGGCGGCGGGGTCGTCGGCATCCTTGATCTCCGGATCGCGCCAGAACTCGTACAGCCCGGCGAGTGCCAGGACCTGTCCCTCCTCCGGATGGATGAAGTACGGCTGCTTGCGGACCTTGCCCGACCTGCGGTCCTTGACCTCGTCCCACTCGTAGAAGCCGTCGGCCGGCAGCAGGCAGCGGCGTTTGACGAAGGCCCGGCGGAAGGCGGGCTTCTCGTGCACGGTCTCCACCCGTGCGTTGATCAGGCGCGCGCCGATCTTGACGTCCTTGGCCCAGGAGGGCACCAGACCCCATCGCAGCGGCCGCAGCCGGCGCCGGGCCGGTTCGCCCTCGCCGGCGCCGCGCGGAGGGCGCTCCAGTACGGCCCACACCTCGTCGGTCGGCGCCACGTTCCAGCTCGGCGCCAGGGTTTCCTCCGGATGCCACTCGGCGACCTGGAACAGCTGGGCGAGGTCCTGGGGGCTGCGGGTGGAGGCGTAGCGGCCGCACATACGGCCACTGTGCCACGGCGCGGTGGGTCCGTCCTCACAGGCTGGTGAGGCCGCGCAGGTCACGCAGCAGGAGGGGACCCGGGCCGGGGTCGGCGGGTTCGGGGTCGGCAGGGCCGGCGAGGGTGGACCTCGTGCTCCGGGCGGTGGCGCTCCGCCACCGCCGTCAGCTCCTCGGCCAGGCGGGCTGTTCGCCGTGGTGGAGGGCGCGCAAGGTGAGAGTGATGCCGTTCATATGGCGTCCCCCGACTCGCTGACGAGGGCGGACCGGCCGCCGGTCGTGCCCGGTACCGCGCCTGCGCGGGCCGGTGCGGATGCGGTGGTCCTCGGCGCGGGAGCGGTGTCGCCGTCAGCGCGTTGGACGCGGTGCAGCGCGGCCGCGGCGGTCTTGAACAGGGGCTGCCTGGAGACCGGATCCCAGTCGGTGATCGTCGTCTCGTTCGCGGCGCGCCATGCGTCCCCGGTACCCCTGGCCACGGCTGCCTGACGCCGGGCCCCTGTCAGCCCTCCACGCCCGTCGCGGTGTGGGCGGCGCCGACCGGCTTGGACTCGGGGGAGCCGCGCTGGCGCAGGTAGATCGACAGGACGACCATCGAGGCCACCGCCAGCAGCTCGGACTGCCAGTTCTGGAAGGTGCGGTTCCAGAAGTCGGCGGCGGTGAGGTACTCGGCCCAGCTGACCGGGGCCTGGAGGTCACGCAGTTGCTGTTCGTTGTAGGCGGCGGTGCCGGTCACGGACTGGGCCAGCCAGCACAGCAGGAACACGCCGCCCATCACCAGGCCCAGGGACCTGGAGTACACCGCCTGCCGCCAGCCGCCGGCCCGTGCCCAGCGGGGGGCGTCCGGCGGGGCGTGCTCCCCGACGAGCTGGTCCTCGTCGGACTCGGGGCCCGCCTTGTCCAGTTCCTTGGACTCCGGCGAGCCGCGCTGGAGCAGCCAGACGGTGACGAAGATGTAGAGGAAGAACTGGAGGTACTCGGACTGCCAGTTCTCCGTCACGTCGACGGCGAAGTCCGACGAGGTCAGGTACGCGCCCAGGCCGATCGGCGCCATTCCGTCGGTGACCAGCGCGTTGTTGAAGTCCGCGTGCCCCGCGACGGCCTGTCCGCACAGGGCCAGCAGGAAGCCGCTTCCGAAGGCCAGGCTCAGACCGTTCTCGTGCAGGAAGCGACGCACTCTCATCGGTGCATCAGCCCCAGCGTCATGAAGTAGGCGAGGCCCCCGATCACGAGCACCAGGCACAGGGTGAACATGGTCCGCATCGATGCCCTCACCCGCCCTGGACCGTGCAGTCGTACGGCTGCTCCGGACGGGGGGTGCACCCGGCGGCGGTGACCTTCCAGCCGGTCGGGAAGTGGGCCAGGAACAGCGTGTCATCGGTGAGGACCACCCGGGCCTGGTCCCCGTACACGTCCACGCTGCGGACCGTGTCCCCGGCGGGCAGCCGCTCCTGGACCACCGCCCGATCGCAGGACGTCTGCTCGGACTTCTCCAGTTCGTCGAGCGTTCTCGGCGCCAGCAGGGCGCACGCCTGCCGGCCGTCGGCCCGCTGCAAGGCGGCCGTGAACCCGGTCGCGGCGGCGGACGCGGCATCCCCGCGCTCGCCCGCGGCGGCACCACAGCCGGTCGTCACGGCGAGCACGGCCGGCAGCACGCCCCGGCACACTCTCCTGATCGCCCTCGCGCGTCGCATCCGCTCACATCCCGATCTCTGTGGCGTGGAGGACCAGCATCGGCGACGTGTCGAGGGGCCGCACGGTGAGAGACACCCGCTCGGGTCACGTGGGAGAAGGTCGTCCACGGGTACTCGGTGGCCGTACGGCGGTGAGCGGCACCGCCCCACTCCACGGAGGGACGTTCCCATGACTCAGCATGTCCGCGACGTCATGACGACCGACCCGATGACGGTCGAACCGCTGACCTCGGTGCAGACGGTGGCCCGCATGATGCGCGACGAGGACATCGGTGCCGTACTGGTCACCGAGGGCGAGCATCTGCGCGGGCTGGTCAGCGACCGTGACCTGGTGATCCGCGCCATGGCCGAGGGCGGCGACCCCGACCGTACGACCGTCGCCGATGCGTGCAGCGAGGACCTGGTCACGGTGAAGCCCGACGACGACCTGGGGCTCGCGGTGAGGTTGATGCGCGAGCACTCCGTACGGCGGGTACCGGTCGTCGACCAGGAGGATCACGCGGTGGGCATCGTCTCCATCGGTGACCTGGCCATCGAACGCGATCCCGAGTCCGCTCTCGGCGACATCAGCTCCGCGCGCCCCAACAAGTGAGCCGCAGCGACCCGTCCCGGAGAGGAGGGTGCGCCATGACGAACCCCGATCCCGAGCCGACCCGAGCTCCGGGTCCCGAACCCGGCAGCGGTGTACCGCCTGGTGAGACACCGCCCGCCGAGGCCGACAGCACGGCCGGCATCTCCTATCCGCAGAACGAGTTGCGCAGGGGCTGGGCTGCCGCGCCGCTCGTCCTGATCATGTTGGTGGTGGTGCTGGTGGCGGTCGGGCTGATCGCCATGGTCGTGGCGCTCTGATCGCGTGAGCGGCACCAGGAGCCGTCCACCGCGCCCTCGGCCGTCAGGGATGCGTCGCGTGCTGGAGTACGAGCAGGGCGATGTCGTCGGTGCGCTGCCCGGTGGTGGCGGCCTTCCCGAGCAGCGTGTCGATGAGCAGGTCCAGGTCCCGGTCGTCGGCGGCGGCGAGACGGTGGGTGAGGTGGGCGATGGATTCGTCGAGGTCGGTGCCCGGCCTTTCGACGAGGCCGTCGGTGTAGAGGACGAGCAGCATCCCGGTGGTGAGCGGGATCTCGGTCACGGGGAACACGGCGTCGGGGTCGATGCCCAGGAGCGGGCCGGGCGGGACGACGACGGGCCGTGTCTCCCCGTCGGGGAGACGCAGAACGGGCGGTGGGTGCCCGGCGGCGGCGAGGGTGACACGTCTGCGGGCGAGGTCGAGGTGGGCGTAGAGGCAGCTGGTGAACAGGTCGGGGCCGAGGTCGGTGAGGAGCCGGTTGGTGCGGTGGAGGACCTGGTCGGGGGGTGTGCCGAGGGTCGCGTGGGCGTGGACAGCGGTGCGCACCTGGCCCATCAGGGCGGCGGCCGCGACGTTGTGGCCCTGGACGTCGCCGATGACGGCCGCTGCCGCGGTTTCGCCGAGCCGGATCAGGTCGTAGAAGTCACCGCCGATCTCCATGCCCCGGGTGGCGGGCAGATAGCGGGCGGCGACCCGCAGGCCGGTGATCGGGGGCAGGCCGCGTGGGAGGAGTGCCTGCTGGAGGCCGTGGGCGAGCGCGTGTTTGGTGTCGTAGAGGCGGGCGCGGTCGAAGGCCTGGGCGATGAGTCCGGCGAGAGAGGTCATGACGGCGCGTTCCTCGGCGGGGAACGTGTGAGGGCTGTCGTAGGACAGGATGCAGACGCCGACGGGCCGGCCGGAGATGATCAGGGGCAGGAATGCCCAGGCCTGTTTTCCGCTGACGAGCGGCGCCTCGGGGTAGTTGCGCCGCATCTCCTCCGGGGTGGCGAAGAACGCGGGGATGCCGCTGCCAAGGGCCTGCCCGGCCGGGGTGAAGGACGTGTCGAGGGGCAGCCCGTCGAGGCGTCTGATGGTGTGCGAGGGGTAGCCACGATGGCCGGTGATCCGCAACCGGCCGGCGTCGGCGGTGGACAGCACCAGTCCCTGGGCGCCGAAGGCGGGCATGATCTGGTCGGCGACGAGATCGACGACGTCCTGCACTCCGACGACCTCGGTGAGCGCGGCGGCAAGGTGCAGGAGCTGGTAGAGCTGTCCGGCCCGGGCCGGAGTGGGGGCGTCGCGCGCGGACCGGCGGGGCGCGGGCGAGGGCGGCGGGTGCGCCCCGCTGGGGACGACACGGGCGCTGATGCCGCTGGCGTCCGGGTACAGATGAATGTCCAGCCACTGGCCCGGCGGGCGGCACGCGGTGAACGAGACGGGTTCCCGGCTGATCACCGCGGCACGGTAGCGCTCCTCGTAGCTGGGGTCGTCGAGCCAGCGCAGTGACTGCCACGGCTGGGTGCCGAGCAGCTGACCGGCGTCACGGCCCAGCAGTGCACAGGCGCCGGAGCTGACGTAGGTGAAACGCCCTTCCAGGTCCAGGGCGCAGCTGCCGCCGGGCAGCCGCTCGACGAAGTCGGACAGGGCCGCCTCCGGGCTCGCCGAGCGGTGGCCGGTTCCGACGGGGACGGCGCGTGGCTGTGCGCGTCCGGCGCGGGAACCGGCCTTCTCGGCCGTCTCTTCGAGCAGCCGGGCCAGACGCCGGCAACTGGACGTGATGTTGCCCCGCTCCCGTTGGGTCATGTACGGCGGGCGCGTCGCCGGCCACATCAGGAGCAGGGAGCCGCACGGCCGCACGCCGTTCACCGGCGCGGCGACCAGCGCCAACGGGTAGGGCAGGACCAGCGCGGTGCGCGGGTAGGAGCGGACCATCTCCTCCTGGCTGCCGACCCACACCAGACGGTCCTCACGGACGGCGTCGGCCACGGGAGCCGGGGAGGCGAGCGGGACCTTCGTCCACGGTGCGGCGAACTCGACCGGAGCCCCGCACAGCAGGTCCAGGAGGAGGAGCCGCTCGTCCGGTGCGAGCAGGTAGAGAGCGCCGATGGACGCACCGGTTCGGCGCACGGTCTCCGCGAAGGCGGCATCCAGCGCGTCGGCGTCCGGGGCCCCATCGCCCGTACCGGTCATGCCGCCCATACCAGGACGTTACGCCCCTGAGGGGCGGTTGGCACGTGGGTCGCCGCACCACGGCACGACCGGCTGACACCTCCGGGTCAGCCCGGCTTCAGAGATGGAGGTGGCGTTCCAGCCAGTCCGCGGCGGCCCGGCGGAACAGCCGCCGGTTCTCCGCGCGCAGGAAGTCGTGGCCCTCGTCGCGCAGGGTGAGCAGTTCGGCGTCGATCCCCCGCTCCCGCGCGGCGCGTACGAACTGCTGGGACTCCCCCAGCGGCACGTTGGTGTCGTGTTCGCCGTGGACGGCGAGCAGCGGGACGCGCAGCGCGTCGATGCGGCTCATCGGCGACAGGGCGTTCAGCAGTTCCCGGTCGCGTTCCGGGTGGCCGTACTTGTGCGCCGCCGATTCCGCGATCCAGGGCTCGGTGCCGGCGAAGAAGGTGAGGAAGTCCGACATGCCGCAGACGGCGACCGCGGTGCGGAACAGATCCGGGTGCCAGACGACGGAGGCGAACGTCAGATAGCCGCCGTAGGAGCGTCCCATGACCGCCAGCCGTGTCGGGTCGGCGGGGCCTGCCATGACGGCGTGGCCCGCGCAGTCGGCGACGTCGTCGAACGCCGCGAAGCGACCGGTGCCCAGGTCGGCGTCGACGAAGGAACGGCCGTGCCCGAGGGAGCCCCGGACGTCGGGGGCGAAGACGTCCAGGCCCCTCCCGACCAGCTCGTGGTAGAGCGGGTGGAACACCGGACGTTCCTGTTCCTCGGGGCCGCCGTGCAGGTGGATCACGCAGGGTGCCGGTTCGTCGGGGGCCCGGCCGGGCGCTCGGTAGTACCAGCCGCTCAGGGGCAGCCCGTCCCTCGCCTTCAGACGCAAGGGGACGGGGCGTACCGGTGGGCGGCCCGGCGGGACGGCGTCCTCGTCCTGGGAGGACCACGGGGTGCGCAGCATGGACACGCCTTCGTGGGCCCACCAGATACCGGGCCGGCGTTGCGATCCGGACAGGGCGAGCATCAGGCGTCCGGTGCCGGCGGCGGTGATGCGGGTGACGACCTCGTGGGGCAGGGGGACGGGCCGTGCCGGGCCGGTGCGGTCGGGGGCCTGCCGGGTCGGGAAGGTCTCGACGAGTTCCAGCTCGCTCGCTCCCTGGACGTTCCAGGCCAGCGCCGCGGTGCGGCCGTCGTGGGCGAAGGCGAGCAGTTCGAGGTCGCTGCGCCGGCGTTCCGCCACGACCGACACGGCGCGTGCCTCGCCGTCGCCGTCCAGAGCGACCGCGAAGAGCGCCGCGTACTCCCGGGCGGTGTTGCTGCGCAGCCACAGGGTCCGCCCGTCCGGGGAGAACCGGCCGATCCACGGGTCGCCGTCGGCGACCGGCAGGGTGAAGGTGTTCTCCGCGTCGGCGGTGCGCCGGACGACCGCCTCGCGCCGGCCGCGCGGGCCCCGGCGCAGCAGTGCGAGGCCGCCGTCGCGGCTGAGATCGCAGACCCGCAGGGAGGCGGCGTGGGTCTCCGTGGTGAGCAGCACGGGGGAGGCCAGACCGTCCGGGTCGATCAGGTAGACCGACAGTCCTCCGTCGGGCCGGACCGCGGGCGCCGCCGGAGCCGCGACGTCGATGGCCGGGCCGAGGGGCTCCGTTCCCGGTGCCGCGTCGTAGGCAGCGGGGCCCAGAAGGGTCGGATGACCGTCCCGGTCCGCCCAGTCGGCCGCCATGCGGGTGCCCAGGGGGTGGCCGTCGGCGGGTTCAACGTCCGTGTCCGGCACCGCGTGCCCGGCGAAGCTCTCGTACCGGGGGGCGGGCGGCGCGGCGAAGGTGACGGCGACGGCCGAGCTGTCGTGCGCCCAGCACCCCAGATAGGCGGAGCTCGCCGGGTCGGACCCGGCCAGGAGGCGCCGGCCGGAGCCGTCGGGACGCACACACAGCACGCGCGTGTGCTCGCCGCCGCCCGGCGCGGTGGTGTACGCGATCCAGCGGCCGTCCGGCGACCAGAGCACCTCTTTGACGGGATCCGGTGAGGAGTCGAGGAGCCGTACGTCGTCACTGCCGACGGCGCCGGCCCACAGCTGCGGCACGCCGCCCCGGTCGCAGATGAAGGCCGTCTCGGTGCCGTCGGCGTTGGCCGAGGGATACCAGCAGCCGTGCGCGCGCAGCCGTGTCACGGCGTCGCGCGGGCCGCCCGCCTCGGGCAGCGGCACCGGTTCCGGGGCCGCCCGGGCCGTGTCGTGCAGGTCCCCCGTCCGGCTGTCCGGAGGCTGCGCGCGGTTCGGTTCGAAGGCCCCGGGCCGAGCGAGCACGTGCGCGGGTGCGGGTGCCGCCCGTGTCTCCCCGTCCTCGGTCACTTGATTCCGTGGGTCTGCAGCCATATCTCCAGCAAAGCAATCTGCCACAGGGCGTTCGCCCCGCGCCTGGTCCGGTGCTCGTCGGGCGCCGCGAGGAGCTCGGCCACGTACGACTCCTGGAACAGACCGCGTCCTCGGGCCTCCGGTGCGTCGAGTGCCGTCCGCACGCGTTGCAGGACGGGGCCCGCCATGTGCCGGATCGCCGGGACCGGGAAGTAGCCCTTGGGGCGGTCGACGATCTCGCGGGGCAGGAGCTTGCGGCCGGCCTCCTTCAGTACGCCCTTGCCGCCGTCGGCCAGCTTCAGTTCCGGCGGGCAGGCCGCAGCCAGTTCCACCAGCTCGTGGTCGAGGAAGGGCACCCGGGCCTCCAGGCCCCAGGCCATGGTCATGTTGTCGACCCGTTTGACGGGGTCGTCGACGAGCATGACGTGGGTGTCCAGGCGGAGGGCGGCGTCCAGGGCCGTCTCCGCTCCGGGTACGGCCATGTGTCGGTCGACGAACCGGCTCGAGACGTCGTCGCGGGGGATCATGTCCGGCCGCAGGACCCGGGCGAGGTCGGCGTGCGGACGGTCGAAGTACGTCGTGGCGTAGCGCTCCGGTTCCTCCTCCCGGGACACCTCCGCGAGCTGCGGGTACCAGTGGTAGCCGGCGAAGACCTCGTCGGCGCCCTGGCCGCACTGCACGACCTTCACCTCCTTGGACACCTGCTCGGACAGCAGGTAGAAGGCGACCACGTCGTGGCTGATCATCGGCTCGCTCATGGCCGCGACCGCCCCGTCCAGAGCCGTCGACACCCGGTCGGAGGGCACCATCAGCTGCCGGTGGACGGTCCCGAACTCGCGGGCCACCAGGTCCGAGTACCGGAACTCGTCGCCCTTCTCACCGCCCTCCGTCTCGAATCCGACGCTGAACGTCATCAGGTCACGCTGGCCCTCGTCGGCCAGCAGCGCGACGATCAGACTGGAGTCGAGGCCGCCGGAGAGCAGGACCCCGACCTCCACGTCGGAGACCATCCTGCGGCGTACGGCCGTGCGCAGGGCGTCCAGTACGGCGTCCCGCCATTCGTCGGCGCCCATGCCGGCGCAGTCGGCCCGGCGGGTGTAGGAGGGCTGCCAGTAGCAGTGGTCGCGATGGGTGCCGTCCGGTTCGACGACCCGTACGGTGGCGGGCGGCAGCTTGCGTACGCCGTTGAGGAGGGTGTGCGGCGCGGCGACCGTGGCGTGCCAGCTCAGGTACTGGTGGAGGGCCACCGGGTCGAGTGAGGTGTCGACGTCTCCGGCGGCGAGGAGGGCGGGCAGTGTCGAGGCGAACCGCAGCCGGCCCGGTGTCCGCGCCAGGTACAGGGGCTTGATGCCCAGCCGGTCCCGGGCGAGGACGACCCGGCCGGTGCGGTGCTCGACGATCGCGAAGGCGAACATGCCGAGGAAGTGCTCCACGCAGGCGGTGCCCCACTGCTGGTAGGCCTTGAGCACCACTTCCGTGTCGGAGGTCGACTCGAAACGGTGCCCGAGGCTGCGCAGTTCCTCGCGCAGCTCCGGATGGTTGTACACACAGCCGTTGAAGACGCCGGTGATCTCCGCACGGGCGTCGGTCATCGGCTGGGCGCCGCGGTCCGAGAGGTCGATGATCTTCAGTCGCCGGTGGCCGAGGGCGACCGGGCCCCGTGCCCAGGTGCCCTGACCGTCGGGCCCACGGGCGGCGAGCCGGTCGGTCATCCGGCCGACCGCCGCCCGGTCGGCTCGCCGGCCGTCGAAGCGGATCTCCCCAGTCAGACCGCACATGACGGCCCGCCTCCCTTCCACGCCTCTGCGTTGACGCACTGCCACGGGTGTGCCTGCCCGCGTCCGCCGGCCGGGATCGTGAAGATCCGGGCGGTGGCGCGGGACAGCGCGAAGCCCCTTCGGGGTGACCCGGCGATGTTCACCGGCACATCAGCCTCCGATGCCGTCCGGCGCGGCGGGATCGGCGGAGGCGCGCGAACGGCCCGTGACGACGACCGGGGCGAGCACGCGGTCGTGCTGTCGGCGCCGTACCGGCCTGTGGTGTCCGCGTTCGCCGCGGGTCTCGGCGATCAGCATGTCGACACAGCCCAGCAGGTCCTCTTTCTGCGCGGCCCGGCGTATGCGCTGGGCGGCGCTGCCGTCCGCGAGGGCCGCCTCGGTCAGCTCCCGGACGGCGTCCCAGTCTCCGTGGGTCTCCAGCGCGGGCCGCAGCCGGACGAGCAGCTTGCGCACGACCTGGTGGGCGGGCGCCTCCTGGTGGGTCTCGGGGTCCACCAGCGTGCCTTCGAGGCCGGAGCGGGCGGCACGCCATGACGCGCCGCGCAGCCACTCGTGCCGGCCCGCGCAGCCGGAGGAACCGTTCCTGCGCAGTCGCTCGCGGGCCTCGGTCACCAGGGCGCGGAAGAGTCCGGCGAGGAGGACGACGGTCTCCGCCCGGGGGCAGGCGTCACAGGTGCGCAGTTCCAGCGTCGGCAGATGAGCGGAGGGGCGGATGTCGTAGTAGATCATCCCCGCGTCGCTGATGATCCCGGCCCGTACGAGCTCGTCCACGGCCGCGTCGTACTCGGCCGCGTTCTGGTAGCAGCCGACCGGCCCGGCGGTGGGCCAGCGCTGCCACAGCAGGGTGCGCCAGCTCGCGTATCCGGTGTCGGCGCCCTGCCAGAACGGTGAACTGGCGGAGATGGCCAGCAGCACGGGCAGCCAGGGCGAGACCTCGCACATGACGCGTACGGCGGTGTCGCGGTCGGGTACGTCGACATGGACCTGGGCGCCGCAGATGAGCTGCTCGTCGGCGACCTTGCGGTACTCGTCGGCCATGTGGCGGTAGCGTGCCCCGGGGGTCAGGTGTGCCAGCGCGGCGGGTGCCAGGGGGGCCGTGCCGGCGGCGACCACGGCAAGGCCCAACGAGGAGGCGGCCGCGTCCAGTTGCCGTCGGGTGCTGGTGAGGTCGGCGTACAGGTCGTGCAGGGATGCGTGCACTGCGCTGTTGGACTCCACCGTGCACTGATGCAGTTCGGTCGTGAAGGTGCGTCTGGGAAGCCGCCGCAGCACCGCATCGGCACGCGGGACGAGCCTTCCGCTCTCCACCTCCAGGACGTGGAACTCCTCCTCCACTCCGATGCACACGGTCACGATCGCTCCTAGGGATCCGAGAGCCTGCCCGCAGGGTGGGGATCGCCCGGCCCCCGGGGGGATGCGGCGGCTTGTGGTGCTTTCTGAGTTCCCACCTTTCGGACAGGTAAGCTCCATTTGCGCATATGAGCCGCGGGTCTCGCAGATGAGCAGGAGGGGGTCGGCCCACCACCGTGACCTCGGGGCCACGGCCCTGCTCGTGGACGATCGTCGTCTCCAGGATGAGGGAGACACCGCGCAGCAGCCAGTTGACACCCTCCGGATCAGCCGTGCCGGCTCGGTGACAGCCCGGTCAGGTCGGCCGCCGCCCGAGGACGCGGCAGCCAGGACCTCGAGGCGCGACGAACCGCGCTGGAGATCGGCCACGTAGATCCGCACCGCGTCGAACGCGGCGGCGCGTGCGCACTGAGAGGGCCCCGCCCGGGCCGCGCGCACCCACCTCAGAACTCGGTGCCCGTCTCCGCGGCCAACGCCCGCAGCAGCCGGCCCTGGAGCGCCTCGTCGTGGACCGCGCGGTGCGGCTCCATCCGCTGCCGGTGGTACCCGTACCCGCCGGTGGTCAGGGCCTCGGGTTCGTCGCCGACCGCGAGCCACTCCTGCGTCCGATGGCCGAGCTCGAGGTCGTCCGGCGCATGGGGTCCGCCCATCCTGGTCGGCACCCAGCCCGGATCCACGGCGTTGCTCAGCGCCTCCAGCCGCAGGCGGGCCACGGCTGCCGCGAGGGCCGTGACGTACAGCTTGCTGTCGGAGTACGAGCCCGCGCGCTCACCCCGCCAGTCGACCCGGTCCAGCGAGGGGCGCCCGTCGAAGTGCGAGCCGCTGCTCAGGTACACCAGTCGGCGTGGCCCACGCAGCAGGGCCCTGAGCAGATACGGCGCGACGACGTTGACCGGCATGACCGCCGGCCCGCTCCACACTCCGGCGTTGTGGATGACCGCGTCGAGCGGCTCCGCGTCGTTCAGCTCGGCGGCGACACGCCGTACGGCGGCCCGCTCGACGAAGTCACCCACGACGAGGTCCGCTCCGCGTTCGGCCAAAGGGCGCAGCACCGCCGCACGCTCCTGGTTCCGGGCATGCACCACCACACCGTGGCCCGCGGACAGCAACGCCTCCGCCGCGGCCCGCCCAAGACCGTCCACGGAGCCGGTCACCAGAACGCGGCTCACGAGCGCACCACCCACGCCGGGCGAGGCGTCCTTCCGGTGGTGACCGGCGGCCACTGCCGCGAAGACCCGCCGGCCGGGCCGTGCCTGCCCGGGTAGTCCTTCTCGCCCGAAGCCAGTGGGGCCGAATTATCGAGTCGTGATCCCTCGGGACGGGTCCCGAAGCCCTTGCCGTTGGCTGGTCGGCAGGGGCCTTCCGCCCGGCGGCCCCATTTCGCCGTCACTGCACAGGAATGCGACTGATGCGGCCGGAACTCACCGAGGACTACATCTTCAAGGACAGCAAGGCGATCGTGCTGGAGCGCGGATTTCAGTGGGGATCGGCGTCCGGCCGGAATCCGGTCGAGCGGGAAGGCATCACCGCTCACTGTGCGGTCCGCGCGCTGGCCTCGCTGTGCGAGGGGCTCATCAGGCCCATGACGTTCGGCGTGACCAGACAGTGGGTGGACGACGAGTACGACTGGCCGGCCGACGACAGACCGCCGCGGTGGAACTGGTTCGTGACGACCCCGCAGTCGCCGCCCGACGCCCGCTCGACGTATGTGGACGCGCAGGTCATCGAGACGGCGACGCTGGACGAGGAGTCGATGCACTCCGCTGTCGACCGCGTACTCGACGACCCGTGCGCGGCATCCGAAGGCGATCACCTGGCGTGGGACGAGCTGCTCATCGACCACACCTGGGCCCGGCTGCCCGAACCCGACCGGCACCTGGAGAAGGGCGAACTGCGCATCGACGACTACGACAACCGGCTGCACCGCGTTCCGATCCCCCTTGAACGCATGAACGGCCGCATATGGGCGACCAAGGCCACGGTGTACTACCCGTTCCAGCTGCGGGTGACCAACAAGTCCTGCGGCTCGCAGTACCCCGACGCGCGCGAGTACGACGAGTTCATCGAGATGACGATCAGCGTCAACTGGTCCTTCTGGTGGAATCCCGGAGCGGGCAGAGCCATGCTCGACCAGGCGTTGCATCGCGTCCTCCGGCAAGGGTGGCGCCCCGCCTGCCCGCCGCCCGGCACACCCGGTGGCTCGGGCAACGACGAGGCGGGCAGCGATGCTGTTACCTAGCGAGATCGGGGTGCGGTTGATGTCGGCCGCAGCGGGTGTGGGTTCGGTGATCCTGGCCGTGAACATCAGTGATCCTGTGATGCGCTTGGTGGCTGTCTTTCTCGCCGTCGTGTTCCTGGGCCCGCTCGTATTGATGTTGGTCATTGATATCCGTGAGTGGCTGGGCCGCCCGCCGCCGGAGTCCGATCCGACCGGCCGGCCCCAAGCCGCCGAATGGGGCTTCGTCGTGGTCTTCGACAGCGCCATGGCTCTCTTCGTCTACGCGGGAGTTCTCGACGTGCAGCGAGGCGGTTCAGGCGAGTTGCTGGTCGGCGGCCTGATGGTCAGCGTGCCGGTGCTGTTTCTCACCATCGGCGTGGTGATCCGCTGGTGGCGCCATCGCCGCGCCCGGAGGTCCAGCCGGTTGCCCGGCGGCCCGGAATAGCCCGGCCCCGCAAAAGGAAACGGTGGCGTTCGCCACCACCCTCGTGATCCTCGGGATCCGCGACTTCGTGGTCATGGGGGTCCGCGACTTCGTGGTCATGGGGGTCCGCGACTTCGTGGTCATGGGGGCCCGCCGCCGACGGCAACTTCCCCGCACCTTCAGCGACTTCCCGTCGCCGCCTCACCGAAGTCGGCACTGCCGCAGAACGCAGCGGCGTCGAAGCGGGCGCGGTTGAGGAGGGCCTGTCCGGTCGCCGGTCCCGAAAGGCGTCGAGTAGTCGGTGCAGTGGATCGCTGGAGAAGGTGATGCCGGAGGGGTCGATGTCGGCATCGGGGGCCGGGCCGGACAGGCAGTTCGTGCGTTCGACCTCCGGCGGGTGGGCCAGGCAGGCGTCGTAGGGGCCGTACGCGGCGGCACGGCCGAAGCGCCTGATCTCCGGCCTGCCCGAGGACGCCTGCATGGCTTTGCTTGATCCTTAACGTTTGGCCTGATCTCGTTCGTAGAGGGTGCTGGGTCGTTTGACGGTTTTGCCCACGTCGTGGCGGGTGGCGGGGTGCCGGTTCTTGGAGCCGGGTGGGCGTCCGGGGCCGGGACGGCTGGGTTTGGGCACGCGGGCCGGGCAGGGCAAGTGAGGTCGGAGGTGTCGGAACCCGCGCCGGACGCGGGTCGGCGTGAGGACCGTACCGGAGCGAGTGACCTTCTCCCAGGGTTTGCGCTGGTCGGCGGCGAGCGGGGCGGCGAGGCGGAGTTGGGTGTGGGCGGTGATGACGAGCCAGGTCCAGCGGTCCGCCGCCTGTGGGTGACGCAGCCGCGGCCTGGTCCAGCCGAGCGTCTGTTTGAACAGGCGGACTGTGTGCTCCAGGTCGAATCTTCGCAGGTAGCACGACCAGACGAAATCGATGCCGTCCGGGCTGGCCCAGGTGGCAGAGGACCACAGCCACACCGGTGGCGCGTCGCGGTCGCCCGGCAGGTGATCGACCTTGAGGCGGATCAGCGTGCCCTCGATGATAGGGAGTTCGCTGTCGTGGTCGATCCAGGCGGAGCGTTGTTGGAGTTCCGGGTGAAGCCGGTCCCATGCCCGATCCTCGGCCTTGCCGTAGCGGGGCGTGTCATTCACCGGCACCGTCGGCGGCTCCGGCCAGGTCTCCGGCTTCGCGAGGCGAAACTCCTTGCCATGTTCGGGCGGTCGGCCGCCCTTGGGCTGGTAGACGCGGGGCGGGGCCGGGAGCCGCAGGTTACGGTCCGAGCGCAGGCGGCCGACCAGTTCGATCGGCAGGTCCCGCAGCAGCCAGGCCAGGCGCATCACGTCGTAGCCAGCGTCCATCACGATCAGCGTGCCCCGGTCTCCGGGCCGCCACTGTCCGGCCGTGATGAGGCGTTCGGTTACCTGCCGGAGCTGGTCGGCGGTGACGGCCGCGGCGTCGTCGGCGGGACCGAGCCGGACGGCGTCCAGAACGGCGGTCCACGACGTGCGGTCCGGCGTCAGGGCGGCGATGAAGGAGTACGGCCAGCCTGGGATGATCTGCGCGGCCGCGCCGGACCGGCCGTGGACGTGACAGAACAACCGCTCCGGTGCGCACGCGGCATCCGACCGCAGCCACGGGGAGACGTCCACGGTGAGCACGAGCCGCCCGTCGAAACGCGGCAACGGCAGCGGCACCAGAAGATCCCGCAGTCGGTCCACGTCCAGGCCGCCGTGGTTCAACGCGCCGTACAGCGAGCCATAGCCGCGACGATGCTCGGCGGTCAGAGACAGCTCCACGGGCGTCTTCACCGGCCCGTCCGCACACAGCAATGCGTCGGTGAGCTCGAAGAACGCGTCCGCCCGCGCCGACAAGCACCCGTAAAAATCGGTCCGGAAGCGTGACAGTTCCACGAATGAGTCCCGCTCCGCGACCCGTTCCAGCACTCTCATCACCACGGCCTTCTTCGTGAACACCATGACCTCGTCGCAGAGTTCAGGATCAGGCGAAGGCCGTACCCACGTCCGGCGATCACCCGAACGAGCGACCTGCCGAACGTCGATGATCAAGCTAGAAGTCCCATGGCGGCGAAGGCTGGTCGTTGCCATCGAAGACTAATGATCAGTACGTTCATGTACACGGCTGTCGTTCATCTGCCAGCATCTGCCGACGGAAAGGGAGCCACGGTGGACCAGGGGGTGGCGGCACTCGTAGGCGCCGCGATCGGTGGTGCGACGGCGACTTTGGCGGCCCTGATCGCCGGCCGGGCCTCGCGTCAGCAGGCTCGTGCTCAGCATCACTTGTGGCGGTCCCAGACACGTCGCGAGGTATACACGGCCTACGCCGCAGCACTCGACGCGGCCGTGGACGCCATTGATCCCGTTCGGAAGCAGGCCACCAAACTGCTCGTCGCGTACCTGAGACCAGCCGGAGCGGTTGAGAGCGTCGCGCTGGAACTGGCTGATGAGGCTAGGGCGGAGGAGAGGCGACAGGCCCGGGAGCTTGTTGATGCCTTGCGCCCCTTCGGCGCCAAAGCCGCCGTAGAGGGACCGGAGCCTGTTCGCGCAGCAGTGCGCAGGTTGACACGCCATGTCGGCTCCTACCTGGACTCTTGCCTCGCAACGGTCGAGTCCGCGGCTGCCTTCACGGACGAGGCTCTCCGGAGCATGGCCCAGGAGACGATGAATCAAAGCCAGCAGGCTGTAAGGCGCTCACGCGAGACGTTCTTCGAGGAGGTCAGCCACGCGTTGAAGAGCGAACCTCTGAGTTGAGCTCTGCACGTGAACCTGCCCAGATCCAGCAGGTAAGTGGCCTCTTCCGGCAGTCAAGCCTCAACGACAAGCGATCAAGGTTCCGATGACGCAGAACGCCAGACGTTAAGGATCAAGCTTACGACGGCGAAGTGACCGAAGCGCCTCCCGCCCACTCCCTTGCCGCTCCCACGGACACACGCCGGTGACGCTGCCGCTGCTGTGCCACCTCTTCCTGGGGCGCAGGCTTGGGCTGCAAGAGGCCGTCAGCTGTGTCGAGGAGCGACAGCCCGTCGCGCGCGCTGACTGCCCGCAGCCAGGCCAACGCATCCTCGGTGGAGCAGCCTTCGCATCCCGCGACCCGTTCGGCGGCCTGGTGGATGCGGTGCCAGCGTGCCGCACGTGTATCCGTTGTCCACACCGGGCGCTGACAACCCGTGCTCGCGTGCACCTGCCGCCAGCGCAGTAGCGCGTCCAAGGCAACGTCAGCGGCATGTTGCGCATACTCGATGTGGGAGCCTGTCACCTGCGCCGGTTGCGTGTAGTACAGGCACATGACGCCGATCGGCGTACGGCGTTCGTTCAACGGCAGCGCCAGTACCTGGTCCTGCAAGCCCGAGAACAGGACCGGCCGCATCTCCAGTGCCGCATTGATCGACGGCCCGTCAGCAAGCGTGAACTGCACGGCCTCGCCCAGTAGCGCCGATTCATCGGTGGCATGCAGCAGTTGCCAGCGGTTCAGACTCGGAAGAAGCGAGAGAGCCGCTCGCTGCGCCCCCATGCCCTCCGCGAACGCGGTGCACAGTCGGCGTGGCAGAGTACCTCGCCCCACCGCTGCCGCGACCGAGACGTCATGCACAATCGATGATGTTTCCGGTGTTTCCTCCAGCATCGTCATCATCCTTCAGTCGCGCACTGATCGCGCGTTGCGGGCGCCCTGAGAGCGGTACGGATGGCCGTACCCGGCGCCCAAGAGGTAAGAGTGCGCCTACCACCCGACAGGCCATCTCATGTGTCGCCCACCCAACTCTGCTGCTGTGGCGGCTACTTGGGGCGGCTTTGAACGGTGACGGTGCGCGTCGCCGCCACCCTGCCGCCACGCGAGTGGATGGCTTGTTGAATCACGCAGATGCGGGCAAGCGGGTAAAGAAGGAACCGCGACGAGCACCGGAGGTTGCGATGGTGCACTACTTCGACGCGGAGGACTCCCTGCTCGGGAGCAGCCCGCAGACAGCGGAGCGCGCGCGGGACATGGCAAGAGGCTTTCTGTCGGTGATCGCGCCCACGGATGTGGCGGAGGCGGAGGCCGTACTGATCGTGGTGTCGGAGTTGGTCACCAACGCGGCGGTGCACGCCGGCGGGGTCACTGGCTTTGAGCTGCGGGCGGACCCAGGAACAGTCACGGTGAGTGTCGAAGACGCAAGTCCGGACCCGCCCCGTCCGCGACGGTCCGAGCGAACCGCGCAATGGGGGCCGGGCGGCTTCGGCTGGCCGCTGATCCAGGAGTTGTCCGCAGACGTAGACGTCTGCACCAGACCGGGTGGGAAGACCGTGCGGGCTGTTCTGCCTCTGGCGCACTGACCTCGAGGAACGACACCGCCACTCCACCGCGCAGCCGCACCGGGATTGGTCCGACGGGCCGCCGCTGATCACGCTCCGCGCACCCGCCAGGGCATGAAAGTGGTGACGCCGGGTAAGCGCGCCTGAGGCCGGTCTGCTGGTTGCCCGACGAGACCGGGGCGACAGGGAGGGCTTGTGACAGCCACGACGCACGTCGAGACAACGACGGATTCCGACACCGAGCTGCCACAGATCACCAACCCGCAGAAGATGGCGCCCAACGACGCCCGGGCGATGTCCAGGCTGTTCTTCGAGCGGCTTGCGGTGCTCGAGGAGGGAACCCGCGAGTATCAGTACGCGCGCAACACCCTGATCGAGATGAACATGTCGCTGGTGCGCTTTGCCGCCGGCCGCTTCCGTAGCCGCAGCGAGGACATGGAGGACATCGTCCAGGTCGGCACCATCGGTCTGATCAAGGCCATCGACCGGTTCGAGGTCTCCCGCGAGGTCCAGTTCACCAGCTTCGCCGTGCCCTACATCATGGGTGAGATCAAGCGGTTCTTCCGCGACACCTCTTGGTCCGTGCACGTTCCGCGGCGTCTACAGGAGGCGCGTACGGAACTCGCCAAGGCCACCGAGGAACTCAGCACTCGCCTTGGCCGCACCCCCAAGGTCTCAGAACTGGCCTCTTTGATGGACCTCACCGAGGACGAGGTCATCGACGCCCAGATGGCGGCGAACGGCTACACCGCCGCATCCCTGGACGCCGCCCTCGGCATCGACGCCGACGACGGTGAGGTGACTCTGTCCGAGTTCATCGGCGAAGACGATCCCGCCCTCGAACTCGTCGAGGACTTCCATGCGCTCGCGCCCCTCATCGCCGACCTGAATGAACGGGACCGCCGCATCCTCCACATGAGGTTCGTCGAGGAGCTCACCCAGGCACAGATCGGGACGGAACTCGGCGTCTCCCAGATGCATGTCTCACGGCTCATCACCCGTATTCTGGCCCGCCTGCGCTCAGGCATGCTCTCCCTCGAAACCCCGAGCTGATCAGCCTCGGCCGTCTCACCCCTGTGGGCGGCCGGCGCGAGGGAGTCGGACGACGGTCACGAGGAACTCGTCGAATGTCGAATGACGACGGCGCTGTCGATGGGTGCGATACGGCTGCGGACGGTGTAGCGGTCGCAGCGATCGCCTCAGTGCCCCGCTGCTGCGATCGAGAAGGCGATGCTGCGCGATGGCCGATGACGCTCATCTGTTTCTTCTCATGGTGTGACCGCATCCTCGGAGCAGGTCAGGATCCTTCCGGCAGGAGCGGAGGCGCTCATCCCGGAGGACGCCGGGCGGGTGTGTTGGGCCGCCCTATTCCGGGACCTCACTCATTACCGGGAGGCACTCGTGCACCGGGCGCTGACAGCTGGTGTTGTTCCGGCACCGCGTATCGCCCAGCTCACAGGGCTGGATCCCCAGGACATCGGTCGGTTGGTCCAAAGCTGACACCATGGCGTGAGGCGGGGACATCGGTGCCCACGGCGACCGCGCGCTGCCATTGCGGACGCCGAGCCCGCCTTCCTTGATACTCATCCACGCCGTGGACGGTCGGTCATGGGCTCCGAGGCATATCGGCACGCCCAAGGAGGCCCCGTGCGGACCCCACGCACGAAGTCCAGACTGCCGGCCTGATCCGCGGGGTCTTGGGCAAGGCGGCGGTCGTATCGGTTCCGTTGTCAGTTGAAGCAGATTACGAGAGCCCCGCCCTTGCGTGTAGAGATCAGAGATGCCGGCCGCGCGCAACGTCCGTCCGGAGCGCGCCTGTTGGCGGGCTGCGTCGGCGCGGGGCCCGCGGTTGTCCGGGTACAGACATACCGGCCCGGATCCGGGGCAGGCGGGTTCTACGGGAGTACCCGCTTCGAGTCGATGGTCGATTCTGGAGGTGTCAGGTGTCTGCCTCGATGGGCAGGAAAGTGCTGGAGCGTTTTCCTGCGGGATCTCCGCGCGGATCGTGGCCGGCGGAGGAGTATGCGGCGGCGCGCCGCGCGAGGGGCGAGCCCGCCAAGGTCGTCATGGACCTGAAGTCGGACGCATTCCTCGTGGTGATCGCAACACACGACGACGACTGATCGTCTGTGGGAGTCTTTCACGTGCAGGGCGTGCCGTGCCCCGTGCAGAGGCGGCCCTCTGACTGACGGCACTCCAGGCTTTCATGGCTGCGCCGCAAGCCTTGCCCGGTGCCGTTGATGCCGCAAAGGGCCCAACTCGGCCCAGAAGTTCAGCGATCACACCGGTCGGCAGGCCCGTGATCCGCTTGTTGCTGAAGCCGATGTGAGAATGGTGTCTCGTGGCGTGCGAAGGCGGCCTCCACTCCGAAGCGGCGCACCTCTTCGAACTGGTCGACGGTCGGGCCACCCCGGTGCCCTGGTCCTACTTCGGTGAGCCCGCAGCCGTCATCACCAAGTGGCACCGCACCGTCGTACGTCGAACCCGCGCGGCAAGACAGGCTCAGGCCTGATGATCACGCGAGAGAAACTGCCCGGAGTGGCAGCTGTGAGCGGTACGGGAGCACCGCCCCTGCGACTGGGCGAGGGGGCGGTGCTCCGGACCTTGAACGCGGGCACGTTGATGAGGCCATACCTGCCGATGGCCCGTGGGCGCTACGAGGATGCCGTCTCGGTTGCCGCACGACTGACCCCTGGTCAAGAGCCTTGTCTGCGGCACCCGCCAGGGGAAGCGGTCGATCACGGCTCGGCGTGGGACAACCACGACCGGCCGGATCTCCTGGACGGGTTCGTCGCCCAGTTCCTTCCGGAATCCGGCAGGGCGTAGTACGTCACGGCTGATGCCTGCGCAGTCCCGGCAGATCGTGGCTCCCGCGGCGTCCCGACCGGGAAGTAGCCGCTCGGTTCCGCAGCCTGGGCAGCGGCCCCGGTCCCGCATGGCCCGCTCGTAACAGGTGCGGCAGATGGCGCCGTCTGACCAGTTCGCGGACTTGGCGGCGCGGCGGCCACAGCGTGCGCAGGTGCGTATGTGCCACCGCTCGTACTTCTCGCGGCTGCCGTAGGCCGGGCTCACGAGTCGGGGGTGATCCGGGCGCGCTTGGGCCGGTACGCCAGTCCGGCTCTTCGCCCCTCTTGCCTGCGGGATCAACCAGGTAGCGGAAGTTCGGACAGGATCGAGCCCTCTCGCTGACGCGCTACCGGGGTGGAACGGAGTCGTAGTCGTGCCGGGCCTGCTCGACCTTGTCCAGGTTGTCGGCAGCCCATTCGGCGAGGTGGGCGAAGAGTGGGGCCAGGCTGCGGCCCAGCTCGCTGATCTCGTACTCGACCCTGGGGGGGACCTCCGGGTGGTACGTACGCACGACCATGCCGTCGCGTTCCAGCTGACGCAGCCGCTGGGTCAGTACCTTTGGTGTGATCGTGCCGATCCGTCGTTCCAGCTCGACGAACCGTTGCCGACCATGCATGTTGAGCGTCCACAGGATCGGCGTGGTCCACCGGCTGAACACGATGTCCACGACCGCACTGGTCGGACAGGCGAGTTCCGGGTCGGTCGCAGCGGCTGCGACCCAGTCAGCATCACCGGCCATACACACACCCTAGGGATAGTCACTTTCCTGTAGGTACCTACTATATCGACGGTGTTAGCGTCCCCGTGTCGCCCAGAGACAGCTCTCCGCGGCGGCCCCGCCCACTCGGGCGGCCACAACCATGCTGAGTTGACACGGGAGTTGTTCATGTTCGTAGTGACGGGTGCGACCGGTAACGTCGGCCGATCGCTCGTGCAGGCCCTCGCGGAATCCGGTGCGCAGGTGACCGCGACATCCCGGGGGATCTCGGACGCGGACGTACCGGAGAGCGTCCAGTACACGCAGGCGGATCTGGTCGATCCTGAGAGCCTTCGGCCCGTTTTCGACGGAGCCGAGGCACTGTTCCTTCAAAGCGGCGGCCCCAGCGCGCACCTGCTGAGCCCCCAGGACATCCTCGACGTCGCCAAGGCCGGCGGTGTCGGGCGGGTCGTCCTGCTGTCCTCCCAAGGAGTCGCGACCCGACCGCATTCGGCCTCTCACGGGGACCTGGGACGATCCATCGAGGACGCCGTCCAGCAGTCAGGCGTGGACTGGACGATCCTGCGGCCCGGAGGCTTCAACTCCAACGCGTACGCCTGGGCCGAGTCGATCCGCACCCGAAGGACCGCCGCCGCGCCGTTCGCCGACATCGGCCTGCCGACCATCGACCCGGACGACATCGCCGAAGTCGCCGCCACAGCCCTGCGGGAGGACGGCCACGCCGGACAGATATACGAGCTGACCGGGCCCGCCCTCAGCACTCCCCGCCAGCGGGCCGAGGCGATTGCCGACGCACTCGGCGAACCCGTCCGTTTCATCGAGCAGAGCCGCGACGAGGCCCACGCACAGATGCTGCGGTTCATGCCCGAGCCCGTCGTCGAGACCACGCTGACCATCCTGGGTGAGCCCACCCCCGCCGAGCAGCGCATCAGCCCCGACGTCGAGCGGCTCCTCGGCTGCGCGCCCCGCACCTTCGCCGACTGGGCCCAGCGCCACATCGCCGCCTTCCGATAGACCCTGCGTCTCCGGCCAAGCCATTCCTGGGCAATCCATCACGACGCACCGCCGACGGCAACCAGACGGTTCCCGCGCCTCGGAGTGGGGATCCAAGGTGAGCAGGTCCGGAAATGTGCCGAGTTCAGGGTGGGGAAAATCAATTCAAACCGCCCCGACTTTCCTCGCACCCGCTCACGGCGGGCCTGCTCGATTCGTCGCCGTGCGCTGTTCGTCGTGCGCTGTTCGCCGCTCGTCCGCGACATCCGTGTCGCCGCCCCGCAACTGCGCGAAACCACCGGAGCAAGGGTCGCCGTCACCGGCACCACCGCCGTCAACATCGACGTCTCCAACCGTCTCAGCGACTCCCTGCTGCCGTTCATGGCGATCGTCATCGGCCTCAGTCTGCTCCTGCTGACCATGGTGTTCCGCTCGCTGGTCGTCCCCCTCAAGGGCCGCCGTCGGCTTCCTGCTCTCGGTCGCCGCCTCGCTCGGCCTGGTCGTCGCCCTGTTCCAGTGGGGCTGGCTGGCCGACGTCCTCGGCCTCGCCCACACCGGTCCCGTCGTCAGCTTCCTGCCGATCATCCTGATCGGCGTGCTCTTCGGACTCGCCATGGACTACGAGGTGTTCCTCGTCTCCGGAATGCGGGAGGAATGGGTGCACCCCGGGGTGGCCCGCCGCTCGGTGACCGACCGCGCGGCACAGCGTCCGGGTCGTCACCGCGGCCGCCCTGATCATGTTCACCGTCTTCGCCGGCTTCTTCCCCCTCGACGACGCCCTGATCAAGCCCATCGCCTTCGCCCTCGCCGTCGGCGTGGCCATCGACGCCTTCGCCGTCCGCCTGACCCTCGTCCCGGCCGTCCTCGCCCTCGCCGGACGCCACGCCTGGTGGCTCCCCGCCTGGCTCGACCGCGTCCTGCCCAACCTCCCCGTCGAGGGCACCCGCCTCCAGAAAACCCCGCAGGCGGAACACAAGGAGCCCGAGCGGGTCTGCTGAACCGGCTGCGCACCCGGCGGAGGCGAGCGAGGCAGCCGAGCGCGAGGGCCGCAAGCCCGTCGAACTGCCGGTCTACGCCCACCCGTGGCCGGGAGAAGAAGACCGCACCGCCAGTCCGCCGTGGTTGGTGAACGGCTTGCCGTCGGCTGTGGCAGTGGGCTGCGTGACGACGCCCAACAAGGAGGCGCCGCGACCGTGGTGTGCCGCCTCGACCAGGCCCCCATCATGCTCGACCACACCCTGCCCTCACCGGCGTGGTTGCCCACTTCGGGTCGGTGTGTACCTTGCCGAGCACGCGCCAGTACTTCAGGTGAGCGAAGCCGTGCTCGACCGGGGCGCGGACGGCAGCCAGTGTCGTGTTGGACAGTTTCTGGCTGCGGGTCAGGGGCCGGTTGCGTGTGGCCTTGTGGCCGGTGTGTGGCCGGTGATCACCGCGGGGTCGGCGTCCGGTCCGCTGTCGTCGAGGCCGACGAAGCCCAGGTCGGCGATCGCGCCGAGGCCGCCCGCGCGGAGGTGGGCGGTGAGTAGGCGGACTCTTACGACAGGCGCAGCAGAACCCGAGGAATGACACCCAGATGGTGAAGCGCTTCGACGATCCCATCGCCCTGGAGACGGTGCCGATACCTGCGAGAAACAAGGCCGTGTTGCCTTCACTCCTCTTGTTTCGCCACAGAGTTGTCATTTAACTTGAGTTGCCGAGTGAAGCGCTTCGACACTTCGCGCGGGGCCATCGGTTATGTGACGACGTACGACATCCCGCAACCGCCCGCCAGGGTCACGGCGGGCAGTACCCCTACCTCTCCTCGAGGACTTCGCATGACCCATCGGCCCGCGCGCTGTCGAACTCATGGCGCAGGCGAAGTACACCGTCCTCCGCGTAGACGAGTCGCTCTGGTCCTGGGAACCGGAGAACGGTTGTTTCCAACTCGATTGGCTGCAACCCGTCCTCGACGGCGCCACGAGCGCGGCATCTCCGTCGTCCTCGGCACCCCCACCTACGCGGTGCCCCCGTGGCCGGCCCGGCAGTACCCGGAGATCGCCGCGGAGGACCCACCGAGCGGCGCCGCGTGGGGCGCCCGTCAGGAGGGCGACATCACGCAGCAGCGTTCCGCTTTCACGCCTGGCGGGTGATCCGCGCAATCACGGGCCCGCTACGCCGCCCACCTCTCGGTCGTCGGCTTCGGGTGGTACCTGGGCGATGTCCGTGTGCCGGGCGAGTCGAAGACCAACCTCTCGTATCCAACGCAAAGGAGAGCGTCATGCGACGACGCACGTTCATCGCCTCCCTCGGCGCGGCCGCGGTCGCGGCCGGTGCCGCGCCCGCCCCGGCCTTCGCCCAGGCCGATCCGCGAGGCAAGGACGCCTACGCCTGGAAGAACGTCGTCGTCAACTGCGGCGGCTTCGTTCCCGGCATCATCTTCAACGAGACCGAGCGGAACCTGATCTACGCCCGCACCGACGTCGCCGGTGCCTTCCGGTGGCAGGAGGAGTCCCGGACCTGGAAGCAGCTGATGGACTGGGTCGACCGCGACAACTGGGGCTACCAGTACGTGGTCTCGATGGCCACCGACCCGGTCGAAACCAACCGCGTCTATGCCGCGGTCGGCGCCTACACCACCGACTGGGACCCCAACAACGGCGCCGTCCTCTACTCCGACGACTACGGCGAGACCTGGGGCGTCGCACCGCTGCCGTTCAAACAGGGCGGCAACATGCCCGGCCGCGGCATGGGCGAGCGCCTGGTCGTCAACCCGGCCGACAACGCACAGCTGTACCTGGGCACCCCCAGCGGGAACGGCCTGTGGCGCTCGACCGACTACGGCCGCACCTGGGCCGCGGTCGAGAACTTCCCCAACCCCGGCAACTTCGTCGTCGACCCCACCAACGAGTACCTCGCCGACAACCAGGGCGTGATCTGGATCGACTTCGACCGGACCGGCGGCGACATCTACGTGGGCGTGGCCGATCCGGACGACCCGCTCTATGTGTCCAAGGACGGCGGAGCCACCTGGCAGCCCGTGCCCGGCGCGGCCGAGGCGCTCGGCGAGGTCGACGGGAACCGAACCATCCCCAAGCAGTCCGCCGTGGACAACTCGAACGGGTACCTCTACATCGTCACCGGCTGGGACCCCGGCCCCTACAACGGCGCACCGGCCTCGGGCAACGGCGGCCAGATCTGGCGGCTGGAGACCCGGACCGGCCGATGGACCGACATCACCCCCGCGTACAACCCCAAAGGCCCGATCCCCGGTTTCGGCGGTCTGACCATCGACCGCCAGAACCCCGGCACGCTCATGGCGGCCACGTGCAACAACTGGGCCCCCGACGAGATCCTCTACCGCTCCACGGACTCCGGCAAGACCTGGCAGCTCAGCTGGGACTACGCCGAAGGCACCGAGCGCACCGACCGCTTCGTCATGGACCACACCGGCACGCCGTGGCTGGACTGGGGCGGCGTCGACCAGGGGCCCGCATACGCGGTCAAGCACGGGTGGATGATCGACGGCCTGGCGATCGACCCGCACAACTCCGACCGCATCATGTGGGGCACCGGCGCCACCATCTGGGGCACCGAGGAACTGACGCAGTGGGACACCCAGGGCGAGCTGATCGGCAAGAACGAGGCCGGCGAGCGGATCGCGTTGCCCGTCGAGCGGTTCACGGTCGGAGTGCGGGCCGAAGGCGTGGAAATGACCTGGGTCCGCGACCTCGCCGCCCTCGGCGGCACCCTCGTCTCCGCCATGGGCGACGTCAACGGCTTCGTCCACACCGACCTCGACCGGGCCGAGGAGATGATCCACCCCGGCTGGAGCGGCACCAGTCTCGACTACGCCCAGTCCGACCCGGACATCATCGTCGGCAGCGGCGACGTCAACAGCGACACGTCCGGCCACGTCATCGTCTCCACCGACCGCGGCAAGACCTGGCGGAACGCAACGCGACTCGCAGGCCTCCCGGGCAACAACCACGGCGGCGTCGTCGCGATCACCGCCGACGCCGCCGCGCTCCTGTGGGCGCCCGGCAACACCGACGTCACCCCGGTCCGCAGCACCGACCTGGGCAAGACGTGGAACCCGGTCCGGGGACTCCCGGCAGGCGCCAGGATCCGATCCGACCGCGTCAAACGGTCCGTCCTGTACGCCTTCTCCAGCGGCACGTTCTACCGAAGCTCCGACAGGGGCGCGACGTTCTCCGACACCGGAGCGACCGGCCTGCCCGCCGAAGGCGTCGACGACTTCAGGGTCGCCCCCGGCCACAAGGGCCACATCTGGCTCGCCAGCCGCAGCGACAAGGATGACGTCGAAACGGGCCTGTGGCAGTCCAAGGACGGCGGCACGACCTGGAAGCGCATCCGCACGATCGACTTGGCGATCTCGGTCGGCTTCGGCAAGGCCGCCAGACGATCCGGCTACCCGGCGATCTACACCTCAGCCACGGTCGAAGGCCAGGACGGCATCTTCCGCTCGACCGACGGCGGCAAATCCTGGATCCGCATCAACGACGACGACCACCAGTGGGCCTTCGCCGGGTCCGCCATCACCGGCGACCCGCTCGTCTACGGCCGCGTCTACCTCAGCGCCCGCGGCATAGTCTACGGCGACATCGCTTCCTGATGCCGTTGTCAAACGGCTGTCGTGACCGGAGGTGTGACCTCGTAGGACAGTCGATCACGGACAGAGCCCACAGGACGTTGACGCGTCAGCGAGCTGATCACCGAGCAGGGCCTGGACGTGCTTCGTCATAGCCGCCTACACCAGCTCAGGCTCGCCCGTCCGGTCACCCTCGACCCTCGGCACTCTGAGGGAAGACGACCGCACCGCACTGGCTCACACCGCTCACACCTGCCCGGTGCCGGCGGACGTTTCGGAACCCCCGCCAGCACCTGCCCTGCCCTGCCACCTTTCTGACGGAAAGCAGGTATCTGTCATGCATGCGCGCGGCCTCAGTGACGCCACACCTGAGAGCCGCACCCGCCCGCCCACTGCGGGAAAGTACCGCCCGACTCTTCGTACGGACGGTCAGGCGGACCGGAAACAGCACCCGACTCTCCACAAGGAAGCACCGTCATGACCACACGCAGCATCACCGACCGCCTGGGCGGGCTCGCCTTCGGCGGGGACTACAACCCCGAGCAGTGGGGGGAGCCGGTCTGGAAGTAGGACGACGAGCTCATGCGCCGGGCCAGGGTCAACCTGGCCACCCTCGGTGTCTTCTCCTGGGCCCTGCTCGAACCCGAGCAGGGCCGCTACGACTTCTCCTGGCTCGACGCCCACGTCGAACGCCTCCACGCGAACGGCGTGGCCGTCGACCTCGCCACTCCGACTGCCTCCCCGCCGCCCTGGTTCAGCCTGGCCCACCCCGACGCGCTTCCGGTCACCCCCGAAGGCACCCGCCTCACCCACGGCAGCCGCGACACCTACTGCCTCACCGCGCCCGCCTACCGCACCGCGGCCCGCCGGATCGCCTCCGCCCTGGCCGAGCGGTACGGCGACCACCCTGCCACTCGCGCTGTGGCACGTGCACAACGAGTACGGCACGATCTGTTACTGCGACCACACGGGCGCGGCCTTCAGGGTGTGGCTGCGCGCCCGCCACGGCTCGCTGGAGGCCCTCAACGACGCCTGGGGGACGGCCTTCTGGAGCCAGCGCTACACCTCCTGGGAGCAGGTGCTGCCGCCGCGCGCGACGCAGTGGCACAAGAACCCCGGCCAAGCACTGGACTTCCACCGCTTCTGGTCCGACGAGGTCATCGCTGCCTACCGCGAGCAGCGCGACGCGATCCGCGCGCACAGTGACCGGCCGGTCACAACCAACCTGATGCTCCCCGCCTACCAGAACATCGATCTGTGGGTCCTCGCCCGCGAACTCGACGTGGTCAGCTCCGACCAGTACCCCACCTCACCCGGTCTGGACGCCGCCGCCGACGTCGCCTTCCACGCCGACCGCACCCGCTCCCTGGCCGGCGGCAGCCCCTGGCTGCTGATGGAGCAGGGCACCAGTACCGTCTATGACCGCGACCGGGCCCTCGCCAAGGAGCCCGGGGACATCGTGCGCCACACCCTCGGCCACATCGCTCGTGGTTCGGAGGGCGCCCTGTTCTTCCAGTGGCGGCAGTCCCGGGCCGGCGCTGAGATGTGGCACTCGGCGATGGTCCCGCACGCGGGACCCGACAGCCGCGTCTTCCGCGAGGTCACGCAGGTCGACGAGGCGGTCGCCCGGCTCGGTGAGCTGGCGGGATCGACGGTCACCGCCCCGGTGGCCGTCCTCCACGACTCGGACGCCTGGTGGGCGCTGAGCATGGACGACCTGCCCTCCCCCGACCTCGACTGCCACGCGGAACTGGGCCGAGCACACCGAGCTCTGTGGGACGCGGGTGTCACGGTCGACTTCGCCCACCCCGAACACGAGCTGGGCCGCTATCCACTGGTCATCGCGCCGGCTCTGTTCCTGATGTCCGACGCGGGCGCCGAGAATTTGCGCCGTTACGTCGAGGGTGGTGGGACGCTGCTCGTCCAACACGCGAGCGGATTCGTCGACGAGCGCCTGCATGCCCGGCTGGGCGGCTACCCCGCCGCGCGCCGCTGTGCGAGGCGCTGGGCGTCCGCGTCGAGGAGTACCGGCCGCTGCGGCGGGCCGAGCGGATCGCCCTGTCGGACGGATCACACGGCACCGTCTGGAGCGAGTCCCTGCGCGCCGAGGGCGCGGAAACGCTCGCCACGTACACCCACGGCATGCTCACGGACAGTCCCGCGCTCACCCGGCATCGCTTCGGCACCGGGCAGAGCTGGTACCTCTCGACCCGCCTGGAGGAGACCGACTACGGCGCTCTGGTTCGCCGGATGCTGAAGGAGGCCGGCGTCGAGCCCGAACTGCCAGGTCTGCCGCCCGGTGTTGAAGCCGTCACACGGCACGCGCCCGACGGCCGCCGCTGGCACGTCCTGATCAACCACCGCACCGCCACCCTGCACCTGCCGGAGCCCGCGCACGACCTGCTCACCGGGGCCGTCGCACACGAAGTCCCGCCCGGTGGCTGCGCCGTTCTGCGCATTACCTGACCTGGACCGAGCCCGTACACCATTTCTCAGGACGCAACCCTGGCCCCGCCACGGCGACACACGCCTCACGACCTGCGCTGTACCAAGTGCCAACCATTTCGCTGATTCTGCGGCTCCGGCTGCTGAAGCTACTCAGCATCAGGCAGGTCGTGAGGCGTGGCCTGGTGCCGACCAGCGAGCTCGGTCACACCCACGACCCGAAGACCTCGCTCGTCAGCCCCGAGAAGGCCCGCGAGAACACGGCGAAGGAAGTGGACCGGCTCCTGGACACCGCCGTCTACTTCCAGCGCCACGCTCACGCCGCGATGCTCGGGCGGTACGTCCTGGGCGCGGACTCCAAGGAGGGCCGGTGTTGCGCTGCTTGTAGGTCTCGCGGTCGAAGGCTGGTGGCCTGCCGCCCCGACTGCCCCGCCGCAGCCGGTGACCACGCTGATCCGCCGGGATCGGGATCACCGCCCGAATGCCGCGCTTTCGCAGGTGGTCGCGGATCGCGCGGGACGAGTAGGCCGTATCCGCCAGGACCACGTCCGGCCTGGTGCGTGGACGACCACGTCGTCGGGGGACGCGCAAGCGGGCCATGACGTCGGTGAAGGCCGGTGCATCGCCGGCCTATCCCGCAGTGAGAACGAACGCCAGGGGCCGGCAACGGGCATCGGCTGCGAGGTGGATCTTCGTGGTCAGCCCGCCGCGAGACCGGCCGATGGCGTGGTCGGCCGGTTCGCCGGCCGGGGCCCCTTTTTGCGGGCTCCGGCCGCGTGCTGATGAGCTCGCACGATCGTGGAGTCCACCGACACGGCCCAGGTCAGGTCCTCATCAGCGTCGGCCTGGGCCATCAGTGCGGTGAAGACCCGCTCCCAGGTGCCATCGATGGCCCACATCCGCAACCGGTTGTAGACGCCCCGCCAGTTGCCATACTTCTCCGGCAGATGGACCCACTGCGTTCCGGCCTGGAACTTGAAGGCGATCGCGTCCATCACCTCACGGTGATCACGCCAGCGACCACCCCGCTTGGCGTCCGGTCCGGGAGTAATGGCTCGATCCGCGCCCACTGCGCATCTGTTAACGGCACACCCGGACCAACGACCGACTGATCCGAACGAAACTGCCTAATAGTGCTTCGTCACGTCGGGTGATCTCGGCTGGTGGTGGGCATTTTCACCGTATGAGGTTAGGGGAGGTGGAACGGCTCCGGGGTGAGTTATCGGAGTTCGTTGCCGATGTGTTCGGGTCGTTGCCGCGGCGGGATCAGCGTCGGTGGGGCGAGTGTTATCTGCGGGGTCTGATGCTGGACGGCCGGCGCAAGTCGATCCAGCCGATGGCCGATCGGCTGCCGGACGACGCCGGTGCGTCAGCGGATCGCCCGACGGTTGTGCGGGGTGATCCAGCCCGAGGTGTGGGTCGTCGACGATGTGTCGTTCCCCAAGTGCGGCACCGCGTCGGTGGGGGTGGCCCGGCAGTACTGCGGCGCGTTGGGCAAGCGGGCGAACTGCCAGGTCGCTGTCAGCGTGCACGCGGCCACTGACGCTGCCTCGTGTCCGCTGGAGTGGGAGTTGTTCCTGCCTGAGGAATGGTCGCAGGACCAGCAGCGGCGCCGGCGGGCCGGGGTGCCCGAGGGGGTCTGTCATGTGTCCAAGACCCGTCTGGCGCTGGGGCTGCTGGACCGGCTGGCTGCGCAGGGGCTGGTGGTGCCGGTGATCGTGGCGGATGCCGGCTACGGCCGCAGCGTTTCCTTACGGCTCGCGCTGGAGGAACGCGGCTGGTCCTACGTCATGGCCGTCGATCCAAAGGAGATCGCCCGGCCCGCGACTGCGGAGCCTCATCAGCCCGACTACGGCGGGCTGGGGCCGCCCACGTTGCCCCGTTACCGCGATCCGGCCCGACCGCTTCCCGGCCTCATCGACGCCGACACCCTGTTTCAGGAGGTCACCTGGCGGCAGGGCAGCAAAGGCGCGATGACCTCACGTTTCGCCGTGCTCGAGGTGAGGCCGTCGGGCAAGGAAGCCAGCCGCACCGCCCAGGAGCAGGCCGGCGGACGCAACTGCTGGGACGGAGTGCTGCCGCTGCGGACCCTGCTCGTCGAGCAGCCCGAAGAAGCGCCGGAGCCGACCGGCTACTGGGTGAGCAACCTGCCGGTTACCACCCCGGTCACCGATCTGGTGCGGTGGGCGAAGATGCGCCGGCGGATCGAGCACGACTACCGCGAACTCAAACACGGCCTGGGCCTGGACCACTTCGAAGGCCGCACCTGGCGCGGCCGGCACCACCATGTCACCCTCGTCACCGCCGCCCAGGCCTTCCTCACCCTGCGGCGGCTCGACCCAAAAGCCCAGATGCCGGCCTGACCCTCTACCAGGTCCTCGACGTCCTCCAAGACCTGCTGAGGTGCTGGACCGGCATCTGCACCACCTGCGGCCGACCCCTGCCGACCAGCAGATCCAGAACCTAACGAAGCACTACTAGGCCGCCGAGATCGGCCGCCTGATACAGCACCAGCACCCAGGAGCGTCCCCGCTCCATGATCGGCACCGACGCCCGAGTCCGCCAACTCAACCTCTGCCGCCACTGCTTCGACCTCGTCGCCGCCGGCGCCTGGACGATCGAGGCAGGCGAATGGCCGGCGCGTTCTCTCCGAGTTCCTTCGCGACGGTGGTACTCGCCGACAGGTCGATGTCGGCGAGTACCACTGCCGCGTCGAGCTCCCGCCTTGCAAAAGGCCTGAGCCCCCGCCCGGTACCCCCTGCTATCGGCACTGGCCCGCGTGCCGCCTTTGGCCGATGGGCCCGGCGTCGCATGCGCGTGTGCTTGGCGCGGTCAGTCTGTGGTGAAGCTGGACAGCATCGCGGCGGGGTAGCGGCTGCCTGCCGAGCCGTGGGGAAGGATCTCAGTGATGCGGGCCAGATCAGCGGCGGAGAGCTGGACGTCGGTGGCGCCGGCGTTCTCCTCGAGGCGCTTGGTGCTGCGGGTGCCGGGAATGGGCGCGATGTCCTCGCCCTGGGCGAGCAGCCAGGCCAGCGCAAGTTGGGCGGTAGTGATGCCCTTGGTGTCGGCCAGATTCTTGAGCTGTTCGATGGCGTGCACGTTGTACGTGTGGTTCTCGCCCTGCCAACGCTCGTCCCAGCTGCGCAT
>NZ_JAGMUL010000206.1 GCF_019049285.1 Streptomyces sp. AC550_RSS872 | reverse complement strand
TTACCCTGGGCAGATCAGCTTGACCCAGGAACCCTTAGTCAATCGGCGCACACGTTTCTCACGTGTGAATCGCTACTCATGCCTGCATTCTCACTCGTGAACCGTCCACCACTGCCTTCCGGCGCGGCTTCACCCGGCACACGACGCTCCCCTACCCATCACAGCACCCGTTGGGGCTTATTGCTGCAATGACACGACTTCGGCGGTACGCTTGAGCCCCGCTACATTGTCGGCGCGGAATCACTAGACCAGTGAGCTATTACGCACTCTTTCAAGGGT
>NZ_JAGMUL010000205.1 GCF_019049285.1 Streptomyces sp. AC550_RSS872 | reverse complement strand
TCGCCGCTCGCCTTCGACCTGACCGGCACCGCCCTGTGGACCCCCCTGACCACCGGCGGCACCATCCACCTCACCGACCTCACCGAACACGCACCCCAACCCGCCTTCCTCAAAGCCACCCCCTCCCACCTGCCGATGCTGACAGCGCTGCCCGAGAGCGTGTCGCCCACCAGCACGCTGATCCTGGGCGGGGAGGCCCTGCACGGGCATGACCTGGAGCAGTGGCGGCAGAAGCACCCCGATGTCACGGTCATCAACGCCTACGGACCCACCGAAACCACCGTCAACGTCACCGAACA
>NZ_JAGMUL010000204.1 GCF_019049285.1 Streptomyces sp. AC550_RSS872 | reverse complement strand
GGGCCGATGGCGGGGTCTGGGGCGGCAGCCCCAGCGGGGTGGAAGGGGCGGAGGCCCTTCAAGGGATGGGACGGGTAGGGGCGGCGGGGGCGAAAACCCTCCCGCCCCGACACCCCTCCACCCACGACGACGTGCGGCAAGACCTCACCGAGGCGCTGCGGGGCCTCCACCACTTCCGTCGAACAGAGGCCGTAAGCCCCGGGGCCGGGACCGCAGCCGAACGGCCCTACACGCAGCTGAACTTCGACTCCGCCCAGTCCGCCAGCAGCAGCGTGTCGAAGGTGCTGTGCGGCTCGACCACCAGCCGGACGGTCTCACGCCCGGTGAGGCTCACATGGACGGGTACGGCCGGGTCCCCGCCCTTGAGTGCTCCGGACCGCCACAGCCGGACACCGTCGGCGTAGACCGAGAAGGAGAACGCGCCGAGCCCCAGCGTCGAGTCGTCGACGCCGACCATCGCGTCGTAGGCGGAGCACTCCCGGTTCAGGTCGATGGTCACGGAGGACCGGCCGTGCACGGTGACGCCGTGCGCGTACCGCTTGTCGCCGACCGACACGCCGTACCGCTGCCACACCCAGCTGCTGCCGTGGAGCCGCATCTCGGGCGCGGTGCCGTCGCCGGTGAGGTCGTACGACAGCCGGCTCCACTGGTACACGACCGGGGCGGGCGGGGGCGGGGGAGTAGGCGTGGGGG
>NZ_JAGMUL010000203.1 GCF_019049285.1 Streptomyces sp. AC550_RSS872 | reverse complement strand
TGGATGCCGGGTATTGGGTGCGGAACCTGCGGGAGCGGGTGCTGTTCGAGCCTGTGGTGCGGTCCTTGGTGGACAAGGGCACTGGGTTGTTCGTGGAGTCGAGTCCGCATCCGGTGCTTGCGATGGCGGTGTCGGAGACCGGTGAGAGCGCGGACCGTTCCGTGGTGGCTGTGGGGTCGTTGCGGCGTGATGAGGGTGGTGCGGAGCG
>NZ_JAGMUL010000027.1 GCF_019049285.1 Streptomyces sp. AC550_RSS872 | reverse complement strand
GCGCGGCGACCAGCCGTACGGCGTCGGGGAGGCTGAACAGGCCGGCGACGGCGGCGGCGGCGACCTCGCCGATGCTGTGCCCGACGAGGACGTTGGGGCGCACGCCCCAGGCCATCCACTGCCGGGCGAGGGCGTACTCGAGGGTGAACAGGGCGGGCTGGGTGTACTGCGTTTGGTCGATCGCCGCGGGGTCGGCCGCGGTGCCGAGCAGCAGGTCGCGCACGGAGAGGTCCAGGTGCTCGGCGAACAGCCGGTCGCAGGCGTCGACGTGGGAGCGGAACTGAGGGAGGGCCTCGTAGAGGGCGGCGCCCATGCCGGCGTACTGGGAGCCCTGGCCGGTGAACAGGAAGGCCGTCTTGCGGATGCCGGTGGGGCCCTCGTGGTCCTGGCCGGCCGCCCGGTGAAGGAGCCGGGCCAGGGCGGCGCGGTCGGCGACCGGGGCGGCGATGCGGTAGGGGTGGTGGGTGCGGGCGACGTTGGCGGTGTGGCAGAGGGCGTCGAGGGGGAGGTCGGGCCGCTCGTCGAGGAGCCGCTGGTGGTTGGCGGCCTGCTCGCGCAGGGCGGCGGAGCTCTTGGCGGAGAGGGTGAACAGCGGGGCGGCGGGCGTGCCGCAGGGCTGCGGTGTGCCGCTCGGCGCCGGTGCCTGCTCCAGGACCACCGCGCCGATGGTGCCGGCGAAGCCGAAGCTGTTGACGACCGCGCGGCGCACCTCGGCCCGCCACGGCTCGCAGGCGGTCGGCACGCGCAGCGGGTAGAGGTCCCAGGGGATGCGCCCGGAGGGGGTGGTGAGGTTCAGGTGCGGGTAGATGGTGGCGGAGCGCAGTTGCAGGACCGTCTTGATGACGCCGACGATGCCGGAGGCCGGCTCCATGTGCCCCAGGTTGGTCTTGACCGACGCGGTGAGCACGGGGTTGTCGGCGGTGTGCGACTGGGCGAACACGTCCCCGATGGCGCCGAATTCGATCGGGTCGCCGAGCGGGGTGCCGGTGCCGTGCGCCTCCACGTACTGGATGTCCTCGGGGGCGAGGTGGGCGGTGGCCAGCGCGGCGCGGATCACCTTCTCCTGCGCGGGGCCGTTGGGCACGGTCAGCCCGGCGCTGTCGCCGTCCTGGCCGACGGCGGTGCCGCGCACGAGGGCGAGCACCCGGTCGCCGTCACGCTCGGCGTCGCAGAGCAGCTTGAGGACCAGGACGCCGCAGCCCTCGGCGCGCGCGTAGCCGTCGGCCGACTCGTCGAAGGTCTTGCACTGCCCGTCGGGGGCGAGCATCTGCGCGTTGGAGAACATCACCGGGATGCGCGGGTGGTGCAGGGCGTTGACGCCGCCGCACAGCGCGATGTCGGTCTCGCCGCCGCGCAGGGCCTGCACCGCCAGGTGCAGTGCGACCAGGGAGGACGAGCAGGCGGTGTCGACGCTCATGCTGGGTCCGCGCCAGCCCAGGAAGTACGACAGCCGGCCCGACAGCGGGAACATCGTGATGCCGGAGGCCAGGTGGCCGTCCATCTCCTCGTACGGCAGGGACTCCAGCTCCAGGGCGTAGTCGATGGAGCTGGCGCCGACGTAGACGCCGCCGTTGCCGCGGCGCAGCGGTGCCGGGTCGATGTTGGCGTGCTCCAGGGCCTGCCAGGCGGTCTCCAGCAGCAGGCGCTGCTGGGGGTCCATGTAGCGGGCCTCTTTCGGGGAGATGTTGAAGAAGGCGGCGTCGAAGAGGTCCACGCGGTCGAGGAAGCCGCCCGCGGTGGTGTGGATCTTCCCCTTGTCCTCGGGGGTGGCGGGGGTGAACGCGTCCACGTCCCACCGGTCTGTGGGGATCGGGCCGATCCCGCTGCGCCCCTGGCGCAGGAAGGCGTCGAACTCGTCGGGCGAGGTGCTGCCGCCGGGGAATCGCAGACCGATTCCGACGATCGCGACCGGCTCGGGCGGCTGCTGGGATTCCGCACGCGGCATGGAGGGACTCCTTAGCTTTCCCGGGAGGAAGTGTCCTTGACGGCCTGGGTCAGGTGGTCCACGAGATGGGCGATGGTCGGCTCGTTGAAGAGCACGTTGACGTTGATGGAGAGATCGAGGAGCCGCTCCAGGCTCTGCCGTATTTCGGTCAGCCGCAGTGAGGTGAGTCCGAGATCGAAATAGCTGATGTCGAGCGGGAGATCCTCGGACTCGTCCATGAGGAGGACCGCCCTGAATTTCTTCAGGACGATCGACTCGATTTCTTCGGCGAGTTCGGCGCGCGGCAGATCATGCAGGCGCTGAACAGTGCTGTCGACGGGTGGCATGCGGCTCATGCAAGCAGCGCGGGCTGACGCCCCACTGACGGACGGCGGGTCCGGCTTGGCTGAATCAGCCCCCTGTCAGCGCCGGGTCAGATTCCGCTGCCACGCTCGCACTGCTTCGAAAAATCCACTCGCCAAAAGTGAAAGGCTGAAGATGCTTCGCGAAGCCGCGCAGGAGGAGAGTGCCGAGGCACCTTCCGGTATCAAGAGCTACGACCTCTACATCGCGGGCAAGGACGTCGCGGGTGACGGGTGGGTGTACACCGTCAGCGGCCGGTCCCTGCTGGAAGACGTGTTCACCAGCGTGAGCCTGAAGCGCGCCCTGGAGCAGGACCCGGAGTCCGAGGCGGCCAGGCACCCGTACGTCGTCGGGCGCTGCGCGGTCGCGGACGACGCGTCCATTGACCTGGCCTCGCAGGCGGCGGCCGCTGCCGCGGCCGACTGGGCGGCCGTGCCGCTGGAGCGGCGGATGCGGCTGGGCACCCGGTTCCGTGAGGAACTCATCAAGCACCAGGACGAGTTCTTGCGCATGCTGGTCGCCGAGTCCCACCCGGTCAAGCTGGCCCGCTGGGAGCTGAGCTGCCTGCTGCAGATCTACTCCCCGGGCTCCCTGCGCTGGTACACCAAGCAGATGCGGGTGGAGAAGGAGTACGCCGGCCGCACGCTGGTGCTGCACCGCCAGCCCGACGGTGTGGTGGCCCTCAACCCGCCGCAGAACGCGCCCCTGCCGAGCGCCGCCCTGTGCGTGCTGGCGCTGATGGCCGGCAACGCGGTGGTGGTGCGGGCGCCGCGCAGCATCGCGCTGAGCACCATGTGGCTGCTGCGGGACATAGTGGCGCCGCTGCTGGAGGAGATGGACGCGCCGGCCGGGGTGCTCAACGCGGTGTGCAGCAACCCCAAGCAGACCTTGGACCGCTGGATCGCGGACCCGCTGATCAACGACATCTTCTACATCGGCGGCAGCCAGGAGGGCCTGCGCTTCGAGCAGCGTTGCGTGGCGCACGGCAAGAAGCCGATCCTCGAGCTGGCGGGCAACGACGGCATCGTGGTGTGGAAGGACGCCGACGTCAAGTGGGCGGCCGAGGCCATCACCGAGGCCTTCTACGGCTCCGGCCAGATCTGCATGGTGCCCAACTACGTGCTGGTGCACCCGGACGTTGCGGACAGCCTGATCGCCGAGGTGAAGGAGCAGGTCAAGGGCATCCGGCCGGGCCTGCCCGAGGAGGAGGACGTGCTGCTGTCGCCGGTGCGGCGCAGCGAGCGGTTCTTCCGGCTGCTGCGGCAGGCGCTGGACAACGGCGCCGAGCTGGTCACCGGCGGGCACCGCACCGAGCTGGACGGCACGCCCTCGGAGACGGGGGTCTTCCTCCAGCCGACGGTGCTGCGCGTGGGCGGCCTGGACCGGGCGCGCACCTACGACGTGGTGCGCGAGGAGACGTTCTTCCCGCTGGTGCCGGTCGTGGTCCCGGAGCGGGAGGACGACGACGCCCTCCTGGAGGCGTTCGTGCGGTTCGTCAACAGCAACGACTACGGGCTGCGCAACTCCCTGTGGGCGCGCTCGGACCACGTCATCGAGACCTTCGTGCGGCGGGTCGTCAACGGCGGCCTGCTGAAGGTCAACGACTCCCACATCGGCTTTTTGCCCTACCTGCCCAGCCACGGCGGCACCGGCCGCACCGGCGGCGCCTTCGGCGAGGCCAACTACCCGATGCTCAAGACCTCCCACGTGCAGGGCGTCAGCATCGCCCGCGGCGTCAGCCCGTACGAGGCGGTGTTCGGCGCCTGATTGCCCTTTGCCCCTGAACCCCGCCGTTTTGCTGGAGGTTTTTCCGTTGCGTTCCCTCGACCTCGCCCGCTCCGTCTGTGAGCGCTTCCACCCCGGTCTGCTCAAGGAGCTGGAGCAGATCCCGTATGCCGACCGCGAGCGGCCCGGCAGCCCGGTGATCGACCTGTTCCGCATCCACGGCGGGGTCGGTCTGCTGATCCCCGAGGAGTACGGCGGCCACGGTGCCGGCGCGCTGGACGCGCTGCGGGTCCAGCTGGCCCTGGGCGCCGTGTCCCCGTCGCTGGTGGCGGCCGTGTCGATGCACCACTTCACCGCCGCGATGCTGTACTCGCTGGCCGTCAAGGCGGGCCGGCTGACCGAGGCGCAGACCGCCCTGCTGCACCGGATCGTGCCCGACCAGCAGGTGATGGCGTCCGGCTGGGCCGAGGGCCGCACGGCGCAGAACATCCTCAAGCCGGCCGTGACCGCCCGCCCGGTGCGCGACGGGTTCCTGCTCACCGGTGCCAAGAAGCCGTGCAGCCTGTCGCGTTCGATGAGCCTGCTCACGGCGAGCGTCGCCATCCACGGCGAGGACGGCGAGAGCGAGCTGGCGCTCGCCCTGGTGCCGGCCGACGCGCCCGGCCTGAGCGTGCACCCGTTCTGGGGCAGCGAGCTGCTGGCGGGCGCGGAGAGCGACGAGGTGCGGCTGGAGGACGTGTTCGTGCCGGCCGGCATGGTTGTGCGGGCCGGCGCCGACGACCCGCACCGCCTCGATGACTTGCAGTCGGCCGGGTTCGTCTGGTTCGAGATGCTGATCTGCGCCGGGTATGCGGGCGGTGCGCTGGCGCTGGTGGAGCAGGTGCTGGAGCGCGAGCGCGGCAGCGTGGCGGAGCGGGCTTGCCTCGCCGTGGACATGGACAGCGCGGTCGCACTGCTGGAGGGTGTCGCGCGGGCGACCGGCCCGGAGCCCGGTGACGAGGAGTCGGTGGCCCGCGTGCTGGTGGCCAGGTACGCGGTGCAAAACGCCCTGCCGGACATCGCCTCCCGCGCCCTGGAGCTGCTCGGCGGCCTGGAGTTCATCCGCGACTCCGCTGCGGCCCAGGCCGCGGCGGCGCTGCGGGCCCTGGCCTTCCACCCGCCCTCGCGCGCCACCGCGGCCGAGCCGCTGCTGCGCTGGTTCGGCGGCGGCGAGCTCGTCCTGGCTTAGGGCGTGTTGCGAACGTCCCGCCGGCCGGTGCACCCCGCTCGCGGTACCGCCGCCGCGACGCCCGCGCCCGGCCGTGGCACGCCTGGCCGGTCCTTGTCCGCACGACCCCACGACCCCTTTTTGGAGTGAGCCACCCGTGACCGTCGTCCAGGAATCCCCGGCGGCTTCGTCCGCCGACGCCGAGGCGGAGGTCCTCGGCCTGTACCGCGCGCATCTGAGCAAGGGCCGGGCCACGCTGGCCGAGCTGTTCGGCAGCCACATGGAGGTGGCGTCCGAGGGCGCCTGGCTCACCACCAGCGACGGTGAGCGCTTCCTCAACGCCGGCGGCTACGGCGTGTTCGTGATGGGCGCCCGCCACCCGATCGTGATGGAGGAGGTGGAGCGCCAGCTGCGCACCCACCCCACCGCGACGCGCATCCTGCTGGAGCCCACCGTGGCCCGCGCGGCCGAGGCACTGGTCTCGGTGCTGCCGCCCGGTCTGGACCGGGTGCACTTCGCGCTGTCGGGGGCGGAGGCGGTGGAGACCGGCCTGAAGCTGGCCCGCGCGGGCGGTTTCAGGCGCACGGTCTCCATGCGCGGCGGCTACCACGGCAAGACCCTCGGCGCGCTGTCGGCCACCGCCAAGGAGGTCTACCAGCGGCCGTTCCGCCCGCTGGTGCCCGACTTCCTGCACCTGCCCTTCGGTGACGCCGACGCCCTTGAGGCCGAACTCGCCGCCCACCCGGGCGAGGTGTGCGTCATCCTGGAGCCGGTCCAGGGCGAGGGCGGTGTGATCATCCCGCCGAAGGGCTACCTCAAGCGTGTCGAGGAGCTGGTGCGCGAGTACGACGGCTTCCTGATCCTCGACGAGGTGCAGTCCGGCTTCGGCCGGCTCGGCGAGTGGTGGGGCGCCGACATCGAGGGCGTCGTCCCGGACGTCCTGCTGGCCGGCAAGGCGCTCGGCGGCGGGGTGATGCCGGTCTCGGCGGCCGTCGCCACCGCCAAGGCCTTCCGCCCCTTCGACAAGGACCCCTACGTCCACACCGCCACTTTCTCCGGCCAGCCGGTGCTGATGGCCGCGGTCCAGGGCGCCATCCGGGCCGTGAAGGAGGAGCGTCTGGTCACCAGGGCGATGGACCTCGGCGCCCGGCTGCTGCCGGCGATCACCGAGATCGCGCACCGCAACATCCCCGGCCTCGTGGTGGACGTGCGCGGCCGGGGCCTGCTGATCGGCGTCGAGCTCGTCGAGGCCGGACTGGCCGGCGAGCTGCTGATCGAGCTGTTCAACCACGGCGTGGTCGCCAACCACTCGATGAACGGCAGCTCGGTGGTGCGGTTCACCCCGCCCGCCGTGCTCGGCGACACCGACGTGGACTTCCTCCTCAACTCCTTCGACCTGGCCACCCGCGACCTCGTACGGGGCGCGGCCACAATGCCGGAAGGCGGTAACTGATCGTGAGGCACGTCGAACTCGATGCCCTGATACCCGCGGAGCAGGCCGGTACGGTCCTTGACGCCGTTGGGCGCTGGGAGCGGTACCCGGACCTGGCGCCCCACGTCAACGCGACCACGGTGCACGCCGCCTACCCCGACCCCGCCGCCTCCTCCAGCTGGGAGCTGCACTTCCGCAGCGGCCTGCTGCGCTGGAGGGAGGACGACACCGTGCTGCCGGAGCAGGGCGAGATCCGCTTCGAGCAGTCGGAGGGGGACTTCGACTCCTTCTGCGGGACCTGGTCGGTGACGCAGGACGGCGACGACGTCGCGGTCCGCTTCGACGCCGACTTCGACTTCGGCATCCCCAGTCTGGAGGGCATCCTCGACCCGATCGCCGAGCGGGTCATCAAGGAGACCGTGGCCTGGGCGCTGACCGGTCTGTTCCCCGCCGTGCGCATCAGCGGCGGCCTCGAACTCACCCCGCCCGCCGCGGTCGGCGCCTAGCACACCGGGGAGCTGCTGACCATGGACCAGGCAAACCCGTTCGAGACACCGCGCACGTACTCGCTGCACCGCGCCGAGTACCTGGTGGGCTTCGCCGTCACCACCGGCCTGATGATCGCCCACTTCGACGAGATCCGCTGGCTGCCGGCGATCGCCCTCTTCCTCTACATCGACCTGATCGGCTACATCCCGGGCGCGGTCGCGTTCCGGCGCAGTGGCGGGCGGCCGATCCACAAGGCGTACTACGTCCTGTACAACGTGATGCACAGCCTCATCACCCAGGCCGCCGTGGCCGCGCTGTGGTGCTGGCTGGTGAAGCCGGAGTGGGCGCTGCTGGTGCTGCCCTTCCACCTCTTCGGCGACCGCGGGCTGTTCGGCAACTTCATGAAGTCCTTCGCGCTGCCCTTCGAGCCGGTCCGCCAGCCCGGCTACCTGCGGCTCCTGGACGACCTGGGCCTGGCGCACCCGGGGCCGGTCGGGCATGTGACGGACCCGGTGCCCCGCGGGCACGTCCCGGTCAGGGGGCCGGTGCCGCGGGCGGATGCCGCCGCGGCGGGACAGGCTCCGGAGCAGGCCGCCGTGGCCGGTCAGTCCGCGGCCCGTCAGGCGGAGGCGCTGCGATGAGCACCGCGACCGCGGCCGGGCCGCGCACGCGCCGGCCAGTCCGCCAGGACCCGGCCGAACGGCGCCGGGCGCTCTACCACCTGGCGTCCCCGGTGTCGGTGCTCACCTGCGGCCCGCAGAGCCGGATGCACGGCACCACCGCGAGCACGGTCACCCTGGTCTCGCGCGAGCCGCTGCTCGTCGGCGTCGTGCTGCGGGCCGGGTCGTCCTTCGCCCGGCGGGCCGCCGCCGAGGGCCGGTTCGCGATCAACGTGCTGGGCGGTGAACAGGCGGAGGTGGCCCGCCGGTTCGCCGACAGCGCCCGCCCCGAGGGCAGCGCCCAGTTCGCGGGCCTGGCCTGGACGGCGGACCCGTACGCGCAGGCCCCGCTGATCGCGGGCGCGCTCGCCCACTACACCTGCCGCTTCCACTCCGCCCACGCCGCGGGCGACGGCGAGCTGCTGCTCGGCCACGTCGTGCGCGCCAGGGCGGACGAAGGGCTCCCCCTGCTGAGTTACGCCGGCCGCCTGCACGCCGGCACCCTGCATCCGGCGAAGGAGGCCGCCGCGTCATGACGCAGTCCAAGGTATTCGTGGCCCCCGAGGCCGACTGGGACAAGGCGCCCGGTCTGCTGGACGGGGCGAAGGAACTCACCCTCGGCCCGAAGGAGTGCGACCTCGCCTACTGGATCACCTCGGTGGCCCAGGGCACGCTGCGCGACCGCGGCGTGAGCGGCCACCACGACGACGCGATCGTCCCGGACTTTTTGAAGGAGCCCGGCCCGCTGCGCGAGGCGCTGGTGCTGGAGTTCGGCCTGCGCGCGCTGTCCGAGGAGCTGGCCACCCGGCTGCTCGGCCACTACGTGTCGATCGCGCCCGGCATACCCGAGATGGAGTTCTACGCCACCCAGCTGCTCGACGAGGCGCGGCACGCCCGGGTGTTCCGCAACCACCTGGTGGAGCTGGGCATCGAGGCCGACACGCTTTTGAAGAACATCGACGAGATGGCCCGGGACTACCGCGCCCGGGTGCTGGACCCGGTGGTCGACTTCACCCTCGACATCGTCCGGGACCAGGCCGACTTCCCCGGCGGTGTCGCCGTGTTCGCCATCGTCATCGAGGGCGTGCTGGCGCCGGCCGCCGAGCTGAGCGAACGCAAGTGGACTCCCCTGTCCCCGGCCACCGGCGAGATCTCCCGCGGCACCGCGATCGACGAGATCCGCCATCTGACGGTGGCCAGCACCATCCTGCGCGACCACGTGGCCGCGCACCCCGAGTACCGTCCGCGGCTGCTTGAGATCCTGCGGGCCGGGGTGCGGCTGTGGGACGAGATCCCCGACCGGGAGTTCGTGATCCACCGCGAGGAGCTGTTCCAGGAGGGCATGCTCCGGCACGCCGACCGGATCGGCGACTACGAGATCTGGCCCGGCGTGCGGATGCTGGACACCACTGCCGAGCAGCGCTACGACATGGCCGAGCGGTGGACCGAGGAGATGGCCGCGGCCCGGATGGCCTACATGGGCCTGCCCCTGGAGGTCCTCAGCAGTGCGGGGCCGGGCGCGTGAGCGCCCGACGGGCCGCCGTGGTCTGCGGGATCGGGTCGTATGTCCCGCCCGGTGTGGTCACCAACGAGGATCTGGCCCGGCGTCTGGACACCTCCGACGACTGGATCCGCTCGCGCACCGGGATCGCCCGGCGCTGTGTGGTGGCCCCGGGCACGGCGACCAGCGACCTGGCGGTCGAGGCGGGCCTGCGGGCGCTGAAGTCGGCCGGCGACGAGCGGGCGGGCGCGGTGGTGCTGGCCACCACCACCCCGGACCAGCCGTGTCCGGCCACCGCGCCGCAGGTCGCGGCGCGGCTCGGACTCGGCGAGGTGCCCGCCTTCGACGTGGCCGCCGTCTGCTCGGGTTTCCTGTACGGCCTGGCCAGCTCGGCGGGTCTGATCGCCGCCGGGGTGACGGACCGGGTGCTGCTGATCGCCGCGGACGCGTTCACGACGATCGTCAATCCCGAGGACCGCACCACGGCGGTGATCTTCGCGGACGGTGCGGGCGCGGTGCTGCTGCGGGCCGGCTCTGACGGGGAGCCGGGCGCGGTGGGGCCGCTCGTGCTGGGCAGCGACGGCGCGCTGAGCCATCTGATCGAGGTGCCGGCCGGAGGGTCGCGGCAGCGGTCGTCCGGCCGGGAGCCCGCACCGCAGGACCGTTTCTTCAAGATGGTGGGCCGCGACACCTACCGGCATGCGGTGGAGCGGATGACCGCCGCCTCCACCGAGGCGGCCGAGCGGGCCGGCTGGCGGCTGCTGGACGTCGACCGGTTCGCCGCGCACCAGGCCAACGCCCGCATCCTGGAGGCGGTCTCGGAGCGGCTGGGCATCCCCGGTGAACGGCGGCTGAGCAACATCGAGGCGGTCGGCAACACCGGCGCCGCCTCACTGCCGCTGCTGCTGGCCGAGAGCGCGGCGAGCGGGCGGCTTGCCGCCGGGCACCGGCTGCTGCTGACCGCGTTCGGCGGCGGGCTGTCCTGGGGCGCGACCACGCTGGTCTGGCCCGAGGTGCAGACGGTCTGATGTGCCGTCACAAGCGGGGTCCTGGCCGGCCCCTTCCACAAGCGCTGTCCGACACAGCGGAGAACGGGCGCTTGCGCCTTCGAGAGAATTTCCGAAAGGAACCGACATGCTGGAGCAGCTCAAGGAAATCCTGTCCAACAAGCTCAAGGTGTCGCCCGAGGCCATCGTCCCGGAGGCCACCCGGGAGGACATCGAGCTGGACTCGCTGGCCGTGGTGGAGCTGTCGCTGCTGCTGAAGTCCGAGCTCGGCCTGGACGTCAGCGACGACGACCTGCTGGAGGCGGAAACCGTGGCCGACATGGTCCGGCTGATGGAGGAGCGGAGTGCGAAGGTCTGATGGCCGGCATGGACATCGCCGTCACCGGGCTCGGCCTGGTCACCCCGGGCGGTATCGGGGTCGGGCCGAGCTGGGCGGCGGTCTGCGACGCAAGGCCGGCCGCCGCCCTCGATCCGCTGCTGACGGATAACCCCGTACGTATCTCCTGCCGGGTGCCCGGCTTCGATGCCGAGCGTCTGCTGAGCGCGCGGCGGGCTCACCGCCTGGACCGGTTCGTCCAGTTCGCGCTGGTCGCCGCGCACGAGGCGGTGGCCGACGCGGGCCTGGACCCGCAGACGTGGGACGGGGCGCGGGTGGGTGTGGTGCTGGGCTGCGCCGACGGCGGCCCGGGCACCGTCGAGGAACAGCATCACGTGCTGCGCGAGCAGGGCGCAGGCCGGGTCTCGCCGCTGCTGCTGCCCATGCAGCTGCCGAACATGCTGGCCGGGCAGACGGCCATCGAGTTCGGGGCGACCGGGCCCAACCTGGTGGTGGCCACCGCCTGTGCCTCGGGCGCGACCGCCATCGGCACGGCCCGGGACCTGCTCGCCCTCGGCCGCTGCGACGTCGTCCTCGCGGGCGGCAGCGAGGCCATGGTCACCCCCCTGGTCATGGCCGGCTTCGCCCAGATGGGGGCGCTGTCCAAGCGGCACGACGACCCGGCGTCGGCGTCGCGGCCGTTCGACGCCGACCGGGACGGCTTCGTCGCCGGGGAGGGCGCCGGCATCCTGGTCATGGAACGGGTGGCGGACGCCCGCGCCCGCGGCGCCCATGTGCACGGCCGGATCATCGGCTACGGCGCCACCGCCGACGCCCACCACATGACGTCGCCGCACCCCGACGGCGCGGGCATCGAGGCCGCCGTGCGCGCCGCGCTCGCCGACGCGGGCGCGGACCCGGACGACGTCGAGCACGTCAACGCCCACGGCACGTCGACACCGCTGAACGACCTGGCGGAAGCCCGCATGATCGGCCGGACGCTGCGCGGCGACCCGCTGGTCACCTCCACGAAGGGAGTCACCGGACACCTGCTCGGCGCGGCCGGGGCGGTCGAGGCCGCCTTCACCGTGCTCAGCGTCGAGCACGAACTCGTGCCCCCCACCGCCAACCTCGTCATGCCCGACTCCAGGATCGACATCAAACTCGCCCAGACCGCCACCTACATGCCCATCGACCTCGCCCTGAGCAACTCCCTGGGCTTCGGCGGCCAGAACACGGCCCTGGCCATCGCCCCGGCCTGAACGCCCCCCGGGCACCCACCGGCAGCCGCCTGCGGAGCACCTCCGCCGGGCGGCTGCTGCCGTGCGGCACCCGCCCGGCCCCGCCGGGCCCGCCGGCCCCGCCGGCCCCGCCGGTCCGCGGGCCGGCACCCGCCCCACCCCGCCCCGCCCCATGTCAGGAGTCCACCGTGCACGATCCCCAAGAACTGCTCAAGGACGGGCCGCAGGCCGTACGGCGGCTGGCCCGCCGCCGCCACGACCTGGACCCGGCCGCGCTGGCCGGCGCCCTGCACGAGCGCAACGGCGCGCAGGCTGAGGTGACCCGGCTGCGCACCGAGCTGAACCGCACGGCCAGGGCCCGCCGCTCGGGCCCGCCGACCGAACAGGAGAAGGTGTCCGCCCGGGCGCTGCGCAGCCAGGTCCAGCGGGCCGAGGCCGCCGCCCGCACGGCCGCCGGACGGCTGAGCGAGCTGCTGCTCGGCGTCCCCAACATCCCCCTGGACGCGGTCCCGGACGGCGACTCGGAGAAGGAGGCCGTTGAGATACGCCGGGGCGGTCCCGCTCCGCGTCCGGCGGACGGCGCCCACCACCACGCCGACATCGGGGAGTCACTGGGCATCCTCGACGGCCCGGCCGCGGCCCGGCTGTCCGGCGCCCGCTTCGCCGTCGCCCGCGGGGCCGGGGCACGACTGGAGCGGGCCCTGCGCGGCTTCTTCCTCGACCTGCACACCCGCGAGCACGGCTACACCGAGCAGTCGGTGCCGTTCCTGGTCGACCGCGACACCATGACCGGGACCGGGCAGCTGCCCAAGTTCGAGGACGACCTGTTCCGCACCCAGGTCGGTGAGCGGGAGCTGTTCCTGATCCCCACCGCCGAGGTCCCGCTGACCAACCTGGTGGCCGGCCGGCTCCTCGACTCCCGCTCGCTGCCGCTGGCCTTCACCGCCTGCACGCCCTGCTTCCGGGCGGAGGCCGGGGCGTACGGCCGGGACACCCGCGGCATCCTGCGGCTGCACCAGTTCGAGAAGGTGGAGCTGGTGCGCGTCTGCGCCCCCGAGGACGCCGCGGCGCAGCTCGAACTCATGGTGAACCACGCCGAGGAGTGCCTGAAGCGGCTGGAACTGGCGCACCGCGTGGTGCTCCTGCCGGCCGGCGACCTCGGGTTCAGCGCCCGGATGACCTACGACATCGAGGTGTGGCTGCCGGGCAGCGGCTCCTGGCGGGAGATCTCCTCGGTCTCCGACTGCGGCACCTTCCAGGCACGCCGCGCGGACATCCGCGTCAAGCGGCCCGACGGGAGCAGGACGGCGGCCGTCACGCTGAACGGCTCGGCGCTGCCGATCGGCCGCACCCTGGCCGCGCTGCTGGAGCAGGGCATACGCAAGGACGGCTCGGTGGTGCTGCCCGAGGCCCTCGTCCCTTACACCGGTTTCAGCCGGATCCTGCCGGGCGGGGACACCGCGTAAATACCGGCGGGCTTTGGCCGCGAAAAAAGAAAAGGGGGGCGGGAGCCGGGTCCGCGACCCGGCTCCCGCCCCCCCCTTTTCTTTTTTCGCCGCGCCCGGCGGCGGGCTTCAGGCGCCCGTCATGTGCACCCCTCCGTCGACGTGCACGATCTCCCCCGTGGTGCGCGGGAAGAAGTCCGACAGCAGGGCGACGACGGCGCGGGCCGCCGGGTCCGGGTCGGTGGCGTCCCAGCCCGCCGGGGCCCGGTCCTCCCAGAGGCCGGCGAGATCGGTGAACCCGGGGATGGACTTGGCGGCCATCGAGCGCAGCGGCCCCGCCGCGACGAGGTTGCAGCGAATGCCGCGCCCGCCCAGGTCCCGGGCGAGGTAGCGGCTGGTCGACTCCAGGGCGGCCTTGGCGACGCCCATCCAGTCGTAGCGCGGCCAGGTGAGCGCGGCGTCGAAGGTCAGCCCGACCACCGCACCGCCGCGCCGCTCCATCAGCGGCAGGCAGGCCCCGGTCAGCGACTTCAGGGAGTACGCCGACACGTGCACGGCGCTTGAGACGTCGTTCCAGTCGCCGTCAAGGAAGGAGAAGGCGCCCCGCGGCCCGTAGGCGATGGAGTGCACCAGTCCGTCCAGGGTGTCGGTGTGCTCACGGATCCGGTCCGCGAGGCCGTCCAGCTGCCGCTGGTCGGTGACGTCGAGTTCGAGGACCGGCGCCGGTTTCGGCAGCCGGGCGGCGACGCGCTCGATCAGGGAGAGGCGCCCGAAACCGGTCAGGACGACCTCGGCCCCCTCCTCCTGGGCGATGCGGGCGGTGTGGAAGGCGATGGACGCGTCCGTGACGATGCCGCTCACCAGGATCCGCTTGCCGGCGAGGAGTGCGCTCATGTCCGCCTCACCGCCTCGGGCAGGGCCCGCACCAGCGGGGAGTCGTGGCCGAGGGCACCGAGGGCGGCGGCACCGCCGGGCGAGCCCACGGCGGCGAAGAAGTCGGCGTTGGAGGCGGTGTGGTCGCCCCACTCGGCGGGCACGTCGTCCTCGAAGCAGATCGCCTCGACGGGGCAGACCGGTTCGCAGGCGCCGCAGTCGACGCATTCGTCCGGGTGGATGTACAGGGCCCGGCGGCCCTCGTAGATGCAGTCCACGGGGCACTCGTCGACGCAGGAGCGGTCCTTGACGTCGACGCAGGGCAGCGCGATGACGTAGGCCATCGTCAGCTCCTCTTCGTCACAGGGGTGGTCGCAGGGGTGGTCGGGGGTGCCGGCGCGCCGTCGACCGCAGCGGCGGTGGTGCGCTCGCCCAGCAGCAGGACGGTGGCCGCCAGGGCCGCCATCGCCGCGGCGATGACCCCGAACAGGGCCCCGGGGCCGTGCGAGTGAAGGACCGGCAGCAGGACGAACGGCAGTGCGGCGGCGCTGAGTTTGGACAGCGAGTAGGCGGCGCCGGACGCGGTGGCGCGGATCGCGGTCGGATACTGCTCGCTCAGGTACACGTGCGAGACGCTGGAGAAGACGTTGCTGCACAGGGTGTACAGGAAGCCGAACGCCACGATGAGCGCGGGGGAGGCGGCGTAGGCGAAGCCGAGGCCGGCCACCATCATCGCCGCCGCCGAGGCCGCGACCAGCGTGCGGCGTTCGAACCGGTCGACGACCGGCAGGGCCAGCGCGGAACCGGCCGGGTAGCCGAGGAAGGACAGCGCGGTGAAGCCGATGCCGGCGACGATGCCGTAGCCCTTGGCCGCGACGATCTGGGGGGCCAGGGTGCCAAAGCCGTAGTAGCCGACCACGGACAGCACGCAGAAGATCCACAGCACCATCGTGCGGCGCCGCATGCCAGGGCCGAACACGTCGCGCACCCGGTGGGCGACCGCGGCCGGCTCCACGGGTCCGGCGGCGTCAGCGGCCACCGGGCGGGCCGCTGCGGGACGGTCCGGCCAGGCCTGCTTCTCCATCTCGGCCACCAGCAGCTCGGCCTCCTCGGTGCGGCCCTGGGCGGCCAGCCATCTCGGCGACTCGATCAGCCGGCGGCGCAGCACCCACACCACGGCGGAGCCCAGCGAGCCGATCACGAACAGCCAGCGCCAGCCGTCGATGCCCAGCGGGGACAGGGGCACCAGCCACAACGCGGCGAAACCGACGGCGGGCACCCCGCAGAAGGCGACGGTGTAGGCCCAGGCGATGTAGCGGCCGCGCCGCCTGGCGGGCAGCACGTCGGCCAGGTAGCAGTCGGACAGCACCTGTTCGGCACCGATGCCGATACCGGCCATGAAGCGCGTGACGATCAGCCAGGTGGCGTTCGGTGAGAAGGCGCCGAGCAGGGAGAAGCCCGAGTAGATGGCGAGGTTGATCAGGAAGGCCCGGCGCCGGCCGAACCGGTCGGCGATCCGGCCGAGCACCAGCGAGCCGATGAACTGGCCGATGAACACCGAGGCCAGGACGAGTTTGAGCTCCGTCGTCCCGAAGGCGAAGTCGCTCTGGAGCACCTTGGCGATGGTGCCCGAGAGGTTGTTCTCGAACGTGTCGAAGAGCAGGCCGATGCCGATGACCATGGTGAGTCTTCGGTGCATCGGGGTGATCGGCATGCGGTCCAGGCGGACCCCGATCGCGGCGGGAGCGGTGACACCGCCCGCCACCGTGGTGGTCTGGGACATGGGAAAGGCTCTCCTTGCCACTGCTGGTTCTCAGGGGACTCCCGGTGCGGCAGCAGCCCGGGCCGGCGGCGGGCCCGGGCCTGCGGGGCAGGGGGCGGGGGCTGTGCACGCGCAGGGGTGCCGGGGGCGTGCGGGAGGAGGCGCGTGGGGGTCCCGGACCGGCGGCGGACCGCCGGGGCGCGGGCCGGGTCAGGCCGCCTGGGCTGCCCGCCGCCTGATCTCCTCCTCCACCGTCCCGGCCCGCACCGGCTCACTGACCTCGTGCAGGTAGGAGGCGACCTCCCGGTAGGACGCCCAGAAGCCGACCTCGTGGTACGGCACCCCGCGCTCGGCGCAGTAGGCGCGGGTCAGTTCCCGGGCGCGCGGCAGGTGCCTTTGCGGCATGGCCGGGAACAGGTGGTGCTCGACCTGGTAGTTGAGGCCGCCGTAGAGGAAGTCGACCACCGGGTTCGGGCGGATGTTGCGGGAGGTGAGGACCTGGCGCTCCAGCCAGTCCAGGGTCTCCTCCGCTCCGTCGCGGACGTCCATGCCCTTGTGGTTCGGGGCGAAGATCATGCCGAAGTAGACGCCCAGGGCGGCGTGCTGCACGAGGATGAACGCGACGGCCAGGACCGGCGAGAGCACCGTGAAGACCAGGGCGCCGTACAGGGCGGCACGCGCCACGATCAGGAACGACTCCAGCACGGGCCGCTTGGTCTTGCCCTGCGCGATGGACACCACGGCCGTCCGGAGCATCTTGAAGCCCTCCAGGACGAGCAGCACGAAGAACAGCACGCTCTGGTGACGCACGACGAACTTCTGCGTCCGACGCCGACTGGGGTACTGCTTGACGTCGAAGATGACGGTACGCCGGCCGATGTCCGGGTCCTTGTCCAGATGGTTGGGGTTGCTGTGGTGCCGGTTGTGGTGGTTGACCCACCAGCCGTAGCTGACCCCGTTGACGAGGTTGGCGTGGATGTAGCCGACGGCGGAGGCGGCCTTCTTGCTGCGGAACATGGCCTTGTGGCCGGCGTCGTGCCACATGAACGCCGACTGGCCGCCGCACAGTCCCATCCACAGGGCCGTCAGCAGCTGCCACCAGGAGTCGCCCAGGGCGAAGAACGCGGCGAATCCGATCAGCAGCAGGGTGGTGTTGAGCGCGAGGCGGCCCACGTAGTAGCGCGGGTCCAGGTCGAGGAGACCTTCCGCCTTGACGCGTTTGAGGAGCTCGGCGAACGTCGCCGAGGCGCCGGTGCGCGGGCCGGCCGCGCAGGCGGCTGCTGCACCGGCTTGTTGTGCGTGCGGACGCTGCATGCGTTGCTCTCCTTGGGAGAAGTGCCCGGTTCGGGCGGCGGCGCCGCCCGCCCGCCAACCTGCGGGCGCCGCGAGTCGACAGTGCTCCCGCGGGCGGTCGGGAACGCGCGGGCGTGTCCGCCCGGCGGTCCGGGACCGCCGGAGCACCGCTGGGTACTCCGCCGGAAGACCACCACCGGACGAACACGTGTCCAGCGTGCTGCGTCGCGCTGATGTGCCACTGATACCGGTCTGATCGGCGGCGGCCCTCAGGCGGCCGACTGGGCGCGCAGCCGTTCGTCGAGCGCCAGGACGGCGGCGTCCGCGTCACGCGCCACGTCCTCGTCGTCGGGCGCGCCGATGACGGCCATCAGCCGGTCCACCACGGTGTGCTTCAGGCCTTCGGTGCTGGTGTCGGGTCCGTTGCCGCTCATGGCTGGTTCTCCTGTCCGGGAAGACGGGTGGTACGGGAAGGCAGTACCGGAAGGCACTGCGGGAAGGCACTGCGGGAAAGTGGTGCGGGGAGGCACTGCGGGAAGGCGGTGCCGGGAGGCGGTGCGGGAAGGCAGTGCGGGAAGTCGGTGCAGGGAGGCGGTGCGGGAAGGCACTGCGGGAAGTCGGTGCAGGGAGGCGGTGCGGGAAGGCACTGCGGGAAGGCGGTGCGGGGAGGCGGTGCAGGCAGGTGGTGCGGGAAGGCGGTGCGGGAAGGCACTGCGGGGAGGTGGTGCGGGGAGGGCGGCCCGCGGCACGCCGGGCGGGCGGGCGTGTGCCGCCGCACAACGGCCGGGGAGGGCGCGTCAGAACGCCTTGCAGGCACGGAAGACGTGGGCGAAGGACGGCAGTGAGGCCTGCGGGCCGTCGAAGGCGACGTACTCCGGGATGACCACGTCCGGAGCCCACTTCTGCTTGTACGACAGCTGCGTCTGCGCCGGGTACAGCGCGGCTCCCTCGGCCCACAGGGCGTGCATCAGCCACTGGAACGCCGGGCTGTGACCCTCGATCTCGTGGCCGGCGTCCAGCCCGGTGAACGGGGTGAAGCCGAAGTGCAGCCACGCGGCGCCCTCCGAACGGAACACCTCCACAGCACTCGCGTTGATGGCCTCCATCAGCCCCGGCGAGCCGTCCGGGACACGCCGGCTCAGGTCGTGCATCCAGCCGGCCCGGCTGCCGTACACCGGCGAGTAGGAGATGTACGCCACGGGGCTGCCGTCGATGGTGCCGGTGAACAGCCGGCGGTGCGCCTGGGCCCCTCCCCCGATCTGGCCGACCAGGAACTCCAGTTGCCGGGCGCCGCCCTTGGAGCCGAGCCAGGCCCGGTCGATCGCGGCGATCGCGTCCTGCCAGCCGTCGGCGGGGACCTCCTTCACGACCAGGCCGTTGCGGCGGGCCCGGGAGATCTTGTTGCGCAGCTGCATGAAGCGGGTGCCGCGCAGCGTGAAGTCCGCCAGGGCGACGGCCCAGGAGGCGCCGACCTGGTTGACGGTGAAACCGCGGCGGGCGTAGTGCTCGCCGTCGGCGCGCTGGAGCTGGATGCCGACCAGAGTGCGGCCCTCCTCCCTCACCTGCCGGCGGAAGGCCTCCAGGAGCGGGCCGTAGGCGTCGGGGGCGGCGAAGGGGCCGCCGAACTGGACGGCGAACCGGCCCGTGCGGCGGTACACGACGACGCCGTCGGCACCGGGCAGTGTGAAGACGTCGTTTCCGCTGTTAAGGGCCAAAAACGCGCTGGGGTTCTCACTCGACGTATGGGTGCGTATCGCCTCGAGAACCGGGTTGCTCATTGCGGTCACGGTCATTGTTTTCCCCTTTCGGGAGCGTTTTCCGTCCCCTGGAGTAGAGCATCGAGGACCGGTGCGGGAAAAGACCGGACGGGAATTCTGTGAGCGAGTCAGAGCAACGTCAGCGCTTTGTCAGACCTCCCTGCCAAGGTTGTTCTCGTGAACGGCACGGGAAACCGGAAGGCCGGGAACGAGGAGAGGTGCCCGGAGCGGCTCAACGGGGACCAGAGAGCAATCTCACGGTCGGGCCCACAAAGGCCCACGCAGGTTCGAATCCTGCCCTCTCCGCGCCACACCCGCAAAACAGCACAGAAAACCAGCACGCCAGAAACAAGGAGAGGTGCCCGGAGCGGCTCAACGGGGACCAGAGAACAATCTCACGGTCGGGCCCACAAAGGCCCACGCAGGTTCGAATCCTGCCCTCTCCGCTCGTCGTGCGCGCCGGCACCCGGCCGCCGGTGCGCCCCCCGTGCCGGCGGCCACACGGCCCCGGCGCCCCCACACACCGTCGGCGATCCCCCGCGCCGGCGGACACCCGCGCCC
>NZ_JAGMUL010000202.1 GCF_019049285.1 Streptomyces sp. AC550_RSS872 | reverse complement strand
CCGGACAGGATCGGCCCGATCGCCGCCCGTACGAACCTGACGCGCGCCACCAGCAGACCCAGCGGCGTACCGATCGCCAGTGCCAGCAGGAAGCCCATCAGACCGCGCGAGACGGACGTCCAGATGTAGTCGAAGAGCGTGCCCTGGAGCCAGGACTCGCGTACCTCGCCCCACACGTCGGACGGTGAGGGCAGCTTGTACTCGGGCGCGACCTCGGCCCACACCAGGACCTGCCAGACC
>NZ_JAGMUL010000201.1 GCF_019049285.1 Streptomyces sp. AC550_RSS872 | reverse complement strand
CAGGTCTGGTCCGGCCAGCCGTGCGCCACCGGCCCTTTGGCAAGCTCCTGCTCCAGCACGGCGAACAGCTCGTCACTGAGCAGCGGCAAGGACGCCGGCCCCTTCGAGGCCAGGGCTTTCGGCCCGTCCTGCGACCAAGCCTTGCGCCAGCGCTGTACCGACCGGACGCTGACCCGCAGGTCGTGCGCGATGACCGCGTTCTCGTCGCCCTGGGAG
>NZ_JAGMUL010000200.1 GCF_019049285.1 Streptomyces sp. AC550_RSS872 | reverse complement strand
CTGTGCGTCATCGAGTTCAGCGGCATCGGAATTGAATGAGGAGCCGGTTTTGCCACCCTGATCAATGGCTGCTCCGAAGGCCGGGGACAGGTGGTTGCGGCGCTGGCTGAGGAGAGAGCATCGGGGTTGCCCTTGCGTCACGGGTGCGCGTAGCTTCGCGGGCCGCAGCGCCGCGTTCACGGGGGAAGCGGCACCGGGAGGGTGTTGATGGCGGGACGTCCGGAGAGTCCGCTGGATCCGAGTGCCGGGCCGGTGGCG
>NZ_JAGMUL010000026.1:422633-496316 GCF_019049285.1 Streptomyces sp. AC550_RSS872 | reverse complement strand
GTGCAGGCCCGCCGCGACCAGACCGGCGAAGTGGGCCATGTCGACCCACAGGTACGCCTCGACCTCGTCGGCGATCCGCCGGAACTCGGCGAAGTCCAACTGCCGCGGGTACGCCGACCAGCCGGCGATGATCACCTTCGGCCGGTGCTCCTTCGCCAGCCGCTCCAGCTCCGCCATGTCGACCAGACCGGTGGCGGAGTCCACGTGGTACGGAACCACCTTGAACTGCTTGCCCGAGAAATTGATCTTCATCCCGTGGGTGAGGTGGCCGCCGTGGGCCAGGTCCAGGCCGAGGATGGTGTCGCCGGGCTGGGCCAGCGCGAACAGGGCGGCCTGGTTCGCGGAGGCGCCGGAGTGGGGTTGCACATTCGCATACTCGGCGCCGAACAGCTCCTTGACCCGGTCGATGGCGATCTGCTCGGCGACGTCGACGTGCTCGCAGCCCCCGTAATAGCGGCGGCCCGGGTAGCCCTCGGCGTACTTGTTGGTCAGGACCGAACCCTGCGCCTCCAACACGGCGACGGGCGCGAAGTTCTCGGAGGCGATCATCTCCAGGGTCGACTGCTGGCGCTCCAGCTCGGCGTCGACCGCGGCGGCCACTTCCGGGTCGAGCGCGTGCAGGGGCTGGTTGAACAGGGTCATCGGCGGTCTCCTCGGGTGTGTACACAGTGGGCGGCGTAGGCATCGGCGGACAGCGCGCCGGCGATGTTCTCGACCCGTAGCCGGAACAGCCAGCCGCCGGTGTAGGGGGCGGCGTTGACGACGCCGGGGTCGTCGGTCAGCGCGGTGTTGACTTCGAGGACACGGCCCGACGCGGGGGCGTACAGGCCGCTGACGGCTGTCCGGGACTCGATCGCGCCGCAGCTCTCCCCCGCCTCGACCCAGGTACCGACTTCGGGCAGCCGGAGGTGGACGACGTCGCCGAGGGCCTGCGCCGCGAAGGCGGTTATGCCGACGGTCGCGTTGCCCTCGTCGACGATCAGCCACTCGTGGTCCCAGGTGTAACGCAGATGCCGCGGGATGCTCAGGGCGGTCTCCCGCCTGGGCTGCGGGGGGAGTTGAGGCGGGGCGCTCATGAGACGGTGGCCGCTGCGGCGGGGACGAGGGTGCGGCGGAGCCGGTTGAAGAACTTCGGCTGGTTGAGGGAGAGCACGGCGACAGGGGTGCCCTCACGCCGGTAGACGGCCGTGAAGGTGCGGCTGTCGACATCGCCCTCGACGACCTCGGGCTCGGCGCCGGGGGCGACGTGCCCGGCGACCTGGATGCGCACTCGGTACTGGTCGGACCAGAAGTACGGCGCGGTGAGCGGCGCGGGGGCCGACACGCCGGTCAGCAGTGTGCGGGCGGCCGCCCTCGCCTGCTCGGTGGCGTTGCTCCAGTGCTCGATGCGGGCGTGCCGTCCGGTGAACGGGTTGGGGCAGCGGGCGACATCACCGACGGCGACCACCCCCGGGAGACCGGTCGAGCATCCGGCGTCGCACACCACACCGTCGTCCACCTGCACGCCGGAACCGGCGAGCCAGTCGGTGTGGGGCCGGACGCCCACCCCGACCACGACGACGTCGGCGGGCAGCAGACGTCCGTCCGCCAGGCGTACGCCCGTGACCCGGCCCTCGCCGACGAGTTCCGCCACGCCGGTTCCGCACAGCAGGCGAACCCCGTGATCGCTGTGGAGCGAGGAGCACACGAGCCCCATCTCGCGCCCGAGTTGGCGCTCCAGCGGTACGTCGAGCGCCTCGACGACGGTGACATGGAGCCCGAGCCGACGGGCGGTGGACGCCACCTCGGCGCCGATGAAGCCGGCGCCGATGACGACGACCCGGGGCAGGCCGTCGAGCAGTTCGGCGCGCAGGGCCTGGGCGTCGTCCAGGGTGCGCAGGGTGTGGACGCCGGCCAGTCCGTCCATGCCGGGGAGCATGCGAGGACCGGCGCCGGTCGCGACGACGACTCCGTCGGTGCGCACATGCCGTCCGCCGCTCAGGGCGACGGTGCGGGCCACGGGGTCGAGCCGGACCGCTCGCTCACCGAGCAGCCACTGGACGTCCAGGACCTCGTACTCGTCCGCGTCGCCCAGCGCGAGCGCGGCCGCGTCGACGTCCCCCTTGAGGAAGCCCTTGGACAGCGGGGGACGGTCGTAGGGAGCGTGGCGCTCGTCCCCCACCACGACGATCTCACCGTCATAGCCCTCCGCGCGCAACGCACGGACCGTGCTCAGTCCTGCCAGCGACGCTCCGACGACGGTGATGCTCCTCATGCCGACTCCAGACGAGGTTGTGACTCCAGACGAGGTTGTCTCACATGGCACAACGACGATCGTTATACGCAACATGCTTTCCGCGCGGTGCGGGCGCTGTCAAGGGACCGGTCGTACATCAATTTCAGATGCCGCTCGGGGTTGCGCGATTCGCAACCCCTGCGGGCGGGAGCCCCTCTGGCCCGATCACCGAGCAGGACGTCGTCCGCGTGGACCACTCGCGCGACCTCGACGAACTGGTCACCATCGACCGTGACGTCGAGGCACAGGTCCTCGCCCGCTCCGTCGAGGGGCACAGCGCGAGCCGTGCACTGGCGAACGGGAACTGCACAGCGGTCTTCCGCTGACGGGACGGGCCGTGCGACCATGCGGCGGCCGGGCGCCGCCCCGCCCCTGGCCTCCACGGCCCCTTGCGAAACCCTTGATGCCCCATGCGATAGTTGCGCTATGAACAACTACACGGCAGAGAGCGCAACAACCGCTCCCGCGGTGAACGGGGTTCAGTCCGTGGACCGTGCCGTCAGCGTCCTGGAGATCCTCGCCCAGCGCGGCGAGGCGGGCGTCAGCGAGGTCGCGGCCGAGATCGACGTGCACAAGTCGACCGCGTTCCGTCTGCTCGGGGCGCTGGAGGCGCGCGGTCTGGTCGAGCAGACGGCCGAACGGGGCAAGTACCGGCTCGGCTTCGGGCTCGTTCGCCTGGCAGGCGCGGTCACGGACCGTCTCGACATCACCCAGCAGGGCCGTCCGGTGTGCGAGCGCCTCAGCGAGGAGATCGGCGAGACCGTCAACATCGCGGTCCTCCAGGAGCACTTCGCCGTCAACCTCTACCAGGTGCGCGGCCCGGGCGCGGTCGGCACGCACAACTGGGTCGGCCAACTCACCCCGGTGTACGCCACGTCGAGCGGCAAGGTCCTGCTGGCCCATCTGACGGAGCAGGAGCGAGCAAGCGTGCTCGCCGACTCGGAGATGCGGAAGCTGACACCGCACACGCTGACGACCAGGACGAGGCTGGAGAAGAACCTCGCCGAGGCACGGGAGCGCGGATACGCGGTGGCGCTGGAGGAACTCGAGATCGGACTGCACGCCGTCGCGGCGCCGATCCGGTCGCGCGACGGCGAGGTCGTCGCCGCGCTCAGCGCCTCCGGCCCCACCTACCGCTTCACCGAGGAGCACATCCACGAGATCGCACCCGTGCTGATCGCCGGCGCCGACGAGATCAGCCGCCGCATGGCCTCTCTGGGCTGAGCGAAGTGGCCCACCCCCGGGCGGAGTCCGGGGAAGGGCTCGGTGCACGAAGCCCTGTGGGAGCCCCTCGACGAGCTCCCACAGGGGCGACCGGACAGGCCCGCCGGCCCTTCTCAGACGTACTCGGTCGCCGCGTCGAGCAACCAGTCCGCCAGATAGCCGGCGAACGACGAACGGACCAGCACCCAGAACCCGGCCCTGGCATCGTCGCGGGCGACCAGGACGACCTGGGTGCGGCCCAGTGTCGTCTGGGCGCAGCGTCCGGGGCCGAAGACCCGCGGATGCAGGTCCAGCGAACAGCCGTGGGCCAGCAGGTCACGGGCGTGCGGGCCCGTGACGAGGAGCGTGGTGCGCTGGGCGGAGACGTCGGTGACCGAGACCGGCTCGTCACCCGCGGCCTCCCGGATCCGGCTCTCCAGATCCCGTTCGGTCCCCGGCGGTCCCACCAGGAGCCACTCGTCAGGACCGAGCCACAGCACGGTCGACTCCCCCGCGCGTACGCAGGTGTTCGGCTGGAGGGGCAGTTGGAGGTCCAGGGCCAGCCCGACGGCCTCGGCCGCCGCCCCCTTGGCGTCGAGCCGTACGTTCAGCTGGGCCAGGAAGGGCATTTCGGCCAGCCGGATCGCACCCCCGGATGCGCGCGTCGCGGCGGTCAGGCGATCCGCGACGTGCGACAGGGGGCTGCGGAGCGGTGCGTTAAGCGCGGTCTCAGCCATCGCGGCGGGCTCCCTCGGGGTCGTAGAGGACAGGGCCGGCGACGGTCACCGGTACCAGTTGGCCGCCGATGGGGGCGTAGAGCCGCTCGCCGATACGGTCCCGGCCGCCCTTGATCAGGGCGAGCGCGAACGTCCGGCCGAGGGCCGCGCTGCGGTAGCTGGAGGTGACGTGGCCGAGCATGGGGACCGGCGGGGCCGGCAGCACACCGTCGGCGACCAGGTGGGTGCCCTCCGGGAGGAGGGTGCCCGGGTCGTCGGGGAGAAGGCCGACCAGGTGCTTGCGGTCGGGGCGGACGGTGTCGGCACGGGCGTGGGAGCGTTTGCCGATGAAGTCCGGCTTCTTCTTCGACACCACCCAGCTCATGCCGAGGTCCTGGGGCGTGACCGTGCCGTCGGTGTCCTGGCCGATGATCGGGTAGCCCTTCTCGGCGCGCAGGACGTGCATGGTCTCCGTGCCGTACGGGGTGATGCCGTACAGGGCGCCGGCCTCGTACACCGCCCCCCACAGGGCGAGGGCCCGCCACGGTGACACGTTGATCTCGTAGGCGAGTTCGCCGGAGAAACTGATCCGGCAGACCCGGGCCTCGATGCCGGCGACGGTCGTCTCCCGCCAGGCCATGAACGGGAAGTCCTCGTTGGCTACGGCCAGTTGGGGCGCGAGCGAGGCGAGGACCTCGCGGGACTTGGGACCGACCAGGGCGACCGTGGCCCACTGCTCGGTCACGGAGGTGCAGTGGACCTTCAGCTCGGGCCACTCGGTCTGGTGCCACTCCTCCATCCAGTCGAGAACGGCGGCGGCGTTGCCCGTCGTCGTGGTGACCAGGAAGCGCTCCGGGGCGACGCGGATGACCGTGCCGTCGTCGAAGACCATGCCGTCCGGGCGGCACATGACGCCGTAGCGGATCATGCCGACCTTCAGGGTGCTCATCATGTTGGTGTAGAGCCGGTCGAGGAAGACGCCGGCGTCCGGGCCCTGGACGTCGATCTTGCCGAGGGTGGAGGCGTCCATGAAGCCGACGCTCTCGCGGGTCGCCCGGCACTCGCGCAGTACGGCGGCCTCCATGTCCTCGCCGTCCTGCGGGTAGTACCAGGGGCGCTTCCACTGGCCGACGTTCTCGAACAGGGCGCCGTGCGCGACATGCCACTCGTGGATGGCGGTCGTGCGGACCGGGTCGCTCAGCGTGCCTCGGTCGCGGCCCGCGAGGGCGGCGAAGGAGACCGGGGTGTACGGCGGGCGGAACGTGGTCGTGCCGAGCGCCGAGATGTCCACGCCGAGCAGTTCGGCGACGATGCCGCTGGCCAGGACCCCGGAGGTCTTGCCCTGGTCGTTGGCGGTGCCGGCCGTGGTGTAGCGCTTGGTGTGCTCGACCGAGCGCAGACCGGCGCCGGTCGCGCGGGCCAGGTCGTCGACGGTGACGTCACGCTGGAGGTCGACGAACGCGGAGCCGCCCGAGGTGCCCGGCACGACGTACACGTGCATCGGCGGCGTCCGCCGCGGCTGCGCGGGCACCTCGGGCAGCCGCGGTGCCTCGGGCGTGTAGCCCTCGGCCTCGACGGCGCGGGCACCGGCGGCCGCGCCCTGTGCCAGGACGGTGGCCGCATCGAGGGCACCGCTCGCGCTGCCGACGACCTCGACCGCCTGACGGGTGGTGTCGGGGACGAAGGAGCCCAGCGTGTCGTCGTGGCGGAGCTTGCCGCCCGACTGGCTGAACAGGTGCGCCACCGGATTCCAGCCGCCGGAGACCAGCAGCAGGTCGGCGGCGAACTCCCGTCGTCCCGTGGACTCCCCGTAAGGGGCGACGGTCACGGCGGTGAGGCGCGGGGCGCCCTCCGTGCCGGTGACGGCGTGGCCGGAGAGGACTTCGATGCCGGCCGCCCTCGCACGCTCGGCCCACTCCCCCGGTTCGGGGCGCGTGTCGACGATCGCCGTGACGGCCAGGCCGGCCGCGGTGAGGTCCAGCGCTGCCGCGTAGGCGCTGTCGTTGGTGGTGAAGACGACCGCGTGACGGCCGGGCAGGACGCCGTGGCGGTTGACGTAGGTGCGGGCCGAGGCGGCCAGCATCACTCCGGGTCGGTCGTTGTCCGCGAAGGCCAGGGAACGCTCGTGGGCGCCGGTGGCGAGGACGACGCGGTGGGCTCGGATGCGCCAGACGCGTTCACGGGAGACGTTCTCGGGGGCCGCGGCGCCGAGGTGGTTGGTGCGGCGTTCGACGGCGAGCAGGTGGTTGTCGTCGTAGTAGCCGAAGACGGTTGTGCGGGGCAGGACGCGGACCTCGGGGGCGGCTTGGAGCTGACTGGTGATCTCCTGCACCCAGTCGAGGTGTTCGGCCGTGCCAAGGAGGCTGCCGCCGGGTTCCGGCTGGTCGTCGGCGAGGATGACGCGGGCGCCGCTTCTCGCTGCGGCCGCCGCTGCCGCGAGGCCGGCCGGGCCTGCGCCGACGATCAGCAGGTCGCAGTGGGCGTGCAGAGCGTCGTAGCGGGCGGGGTCCGGGGTGGTGGCAAGGCGGCCCTGGCCGGGGAGGCCGGTCGCGACCAGGCCGTCGTAGAGTTCGACGGTCGTCGCGGGGAGCATGGGTTCCGGGAAGGGCTCCTCGATCTGGATGACCGCGTTGGGCTCTTCGACGCCGGCGGAGAAGATGCCTCGGGGGCGGCCGAGCTTGATGCTGGTGCCGGTCTGGATGACGCCGTTCGCGAGGAGGGCGGAGGCGAGGGTGTCGCCTCGGAAGCCTCGGTATTCGGTGCCGTCGAAGGTGAAGGTGAGGGGGGTGTCGCGGTCGATTCGGCCGCGGGTCGCGTGGCGGAACGGCTGGGTTGCCTCGCCCCCGCCGCCCCTACCCGTCCCCTCCTCAAGGGGCTCCGCCCCTTCCACCCCGCTGGGGGCTGCGCCCCCAGACCCCGCTTCGGCCTGAACGGCCTCGTCCTCAAACGCCGGACGGGCTGAGACAGCCTGCCTCGGCTCAAGCGTTGCCGGGCGTTCCTCTCCCGTCCTGTACACCGTCAGGATCTCGTTCGTCGAGGTGTCCCGTACCGCGTTGAACCAGCGGCGGCAGCCCGCCGCGTGGCTCCAGCGCTCGGCGAAGGGGCCCTTGGTGTTGTCGCGGAAGAAGAGGTAGCGGGCCCACTCCTGGTCGGAGAGGGACGCCGGGTCCTCCGGGTAGGGAACGTGGGCCTGGCCGCCGTAGTGGAACTCGGCCTCGTCACGGGGCCCGCACCACGGGCAGGGGATGAGCAGCATGGGTTCGGCTCCCTAGTGGGCCACCGCGGCAGCGCCGTGCTCGTCGACGAGCGCGCCGGTGGTGAAACGGTCGAGCGAGAAGGGGGCGTTGAGAGGGTGAGGGGTGTCGTGGGCGATGGTGTGGGCGTAGACCCAGCCGACGCCGGGGGTGGCCTTGAAGCCGCCGGTGCCCCAGCCGCAGTTGAGGTAGAGGTTGTCGACCGGGCTGAGTCCGATGATCGGTGAGGCGTCGGGGCTGACGTCGACGATGCCGCCCCAGGTACGCAGCACGTGGGCGCGGGCGAAGACCGGGAAGAGCTCCAGGGCCGCCGCCATCTGGTCCTCGATGATGTGGAAGGCGCCACGCTGGGTGTAGGAGTTGTACGAGTCGATGCCCGCGCCCATGACCAGCTCGCCCTTGTGGGCCTGGCTGACGTACACATGGACGGCGTTGGACATGACGACCGTGGGGTGGATCGGTTCAAGGAGTTCCGAGACCAGCGCCTGCAACGGGTGGCTCTGCACCGGGAGTTCGATACCCGCCATGGCGGCGAGGACCGAGGTGTGGCCCGCCGAGCAGAGCGCCACCTTGCCGGCCGCGATGGGGCCCAGGTTCGTCTGGACTCCGACCACCCGACCACCGACCACGTCCAGGCCCGTGACCTCGCAGTTCTGGATGATGTCGACACCCGCCGCGTCCGCCGAGCGGGCCAGGCCCCACGCCACGTGGTCGTGCTTGGCGATGCCCGCGCGCGGCTGGTAGGTGGCGCCCAGGACCGGGTAGCGCACGTCCTCGGAGATGTTGACGATCGGGCAGACTTCCTTGACACCGTCCGCGTCGAGCCACTCCGCGTCCACGCCGTTGAGGCGGTTCGCCTCCACTCGGCGCACGCTGTCGCGGACGTCCTGGAGGCTGTGGGCGAGGTTCAGCACGCCTCGCTGGGAGAAGAGGATCGGGTAGTCGAGCTCCTCCGCCAGGCCCTCCCAGAGCTTGAGGGCGTGCTCGTAGATGCCGGCGCTCTCGTCCCAGAGGTAGTTGGAGCGGATGATCGTGGTGTTGCGGGCCATGTTCCCGCCCCCGAGCCAGCCCTTCTCCAGCACGGCGACGTTCGTGATGCCGTGGTTCTTCGCCAGGTAGTGGGCGGTGGCCAGGCCGTGGCCGCCACCTCCGACGACGATCACGTCGTACGAACGCTTCGGCTCCGGCGTACGCCACAGCCAGTCGGGGTGGTCGGGGAGTGCGGCGCCGGGGGTGCGGGGGCTCATCGGACGGCTCCGTCCGCGTGGCGCGACAGGGACTGGTTCATACGGTGTTCGCGTTCCTCTCAGCGGCCTCGACGACGTTCGCGAGGAGCATCGCCCGCGTCATGGGGCCCACCCCGCCGGGCATCGGCGCGAGCCGGCCGGCGACCTGGGCGACGTCCGGGTGGATGTCGCCGACCAGGCCGCTTTCGGTGCGGGTGATGCCCACGTCCAGGACGGCCGCGCCCGGGCGGAGCATGTCGGGGGTGATCAGTGCGGGTGAGCCGGCGGCGGCGATGACGATGTCCGCCTCGCGTACGTGCCAGGCCAGGCCCTTGGTACCGGTGTGGCAGAGGGTGACGGTGGCGTTCTCGGAGCGCCGGGTCAGCAGCAGGCCGATGGGGCGGCCGACCGTGATGCCCCGGCCGATCACGCACACTCGCGCCCCGGCCAGGGGGACCTCGTAGCGCCGCAGGAGTTCGACGATGCCGCGCGGGGTGCAGGGCAGCGGCGCCTCTTCGCCGAGTACGAGTCGGCCGAGGTTGACGGGGTGCAGTCCGTCGGCGTCCTTGGCCGGGTCCATGCGTTCCAGTACGGCGCCCGTGTCCAGGTGGCGCGGGAGCGGCAGTTGGACGATGTAGCCGGTGCAGGCCGGGTCGGCGTTGAGTTCGTCGATCGTCTCCTCGACCTGCTGCTGGGAGGCGTCGGCGGGCAGGTCCCGGCGGATGGAGGCGATGCCGACCTGGGCGCAGTCGCGGTGCTTCCCGGCGACGTAGGCACGGCTGCCGGGGTCGTCGCCGACGAGAACGGTGCCGAGGCCGGGCGGGCGGCCGGTGAGGGCGGTCAACTTGGACGCTCGCTCGGTGAGTTCGCGACGGATGTCAGCGGCGGTCGCTTTGCCGTCGAGGAGTTGCGCGGTCACAGGGGGCTCCTTCCAACAGGGCTGGGCGAACGCCCTGGGGGCGCGGGGCTGTATCCGATGTGCGGCTCCGCGGCGTGGGCGCGACCAGCCACGACGTAGCCGCACACGGACGACGCCATGTCGCGGCCCCTTCCTCGCAGCCGCTCAGCCACGGAGGCGGGACATCGTGGGGTCGAACAGCGGCTCCTCGGCCACGACCGCCTCGACGCGCTGGTCGAAGTAGCCGATCCGCACGGTCGTGCCGGGAGCGGCGAGCTCGGCGGGGAGCCACGCGTACGCGATGCCCTTGCCGATCGTGTAGCCGTACGCGGCGCTGGTGACATAGCCGACCGCACGGTCGCCGTCGTACACCGGCTCCTTGCCCAGGACGACCGACTGCGGGTCGTCGATGGTGAGGCAGGTCAGCCTGCGCCGCACGTTCTCCTTGCGGAGCAACAGCGCGGCCTTGCCGATGAAGTCCTCCTTGTCGAGCTTGACGGCGAAGCCGACGCCGGCCTCGTAGGGGTCGTGCTCGTAGGTCATGTCGGTGCCGAAGGAGCGGTACCCCTTTTCCAGACGGAGGCTGTTGAAGGCGCCGCGGCCGGCGATGACTCCGCCGAGGGGCCCCGCCGCCTGCCAGAGGATGTCCCACAGTTTCTGGCCCTGGTCGGCGGTGGTGTACAGCTCCCAGCCGAGCTCGCCGACGTAGGACAGCCGCATCGCCGTGACCGGGACGCTGCCGATGTAGGCGCGCTTGGCGCGGAAGTACTTGAGGCCGTCCTTGGAGAAGTCCTCGTCCGTCAGGGGCTGGAGGACCTTGCGGGCCAGCGGGCCCCACAGGCCGATGCAGCAGGTGCCGGGGGTGATGTCGCGGACCTGGACCGTGCCGTCGGCGGGGAGGTGGCGGGTGAACCAGTCGAGGTCCAGATTGCCGTTGGCGCCGACCTGGAAGACGTCGCGGGCCAGGCGGGCGACGGTGATGTCGCTGCGGATGCCTCCGTCGTGGTCCAGGAGCAGGGTGTACGTGACCGAGCCGACGGACTTGGCGACCTTGCCGGTGCACAGACGCTCCAGGAAGTCGGCGGCCCCGAGGCCGCTCACCTCCAGGCGCTTGAGGGCCGTCATGTCGTACATCGCCACGGTCTCGCGGGTGACCTGCGCCTCGGCGCCGACGACGGGCGACCAGAACCGGGCGGCCCAGTCGTTCGGGGTGGGGATGGAACGGCCTTCGAGCAGGCGGGCGTTGGCCTCGTACCACTGCGGGCGCTCCCAGCCGCTCGCCTCCAGGAAGAAGGCGCCGTGCTCCTGCTGGCGGGCGTGGAAGGGGCTGGTGCGGATCGGGCGCGGGTCCCCGGACGGCTGGAGGGGGTGAAGGATGTCGTAGACCTCGACGAAGTTCTGGCAGTCGCGGGCCAGGACGTACTCCGGGGCCAGCTGGTGCGGCTCGAAACGGTTGACGTCGCACTCGTGCAGGTCGAAGGACGAGCAGTGTCCGTCGACCAGCCATTCGGCCATGGCCCGGCCCACGCCCGCGGAGTGCGTGACCCAGACGGCCTCGGCGACCCAGAAGCCCTTGACGTCCGGGGACTCGCCGAGCAGCGGGAAGTTGTCGGTGGTGAAGGAGAACAGGCCGTTGATGCCCTCCTCGACCTTGGCCTCCTGCGTCGCGGGGAGCAGGGACTGGGTCGCGGCCCAGGCCGGCTCGAAGTCCTCCTCGGTGAACTTCAGGATCGACGGCATCTCGTCGGCCTCGTCCACGGAGAGGATGTCGTCGGCGGAGATCGGCATGGGGCGGTGGCCGTAGTAGCCGATGCCGAGGCCGTCGAAGCGGTCGCGGTAGTAGAGGTCGGCGTCCTGGTGGCGCAGGATCGGCCGGACCGCCTCCTCCGTCTGGCCGGCCAGGGCCGGGACGGGGCCGGTCCAGGCGAGCTGGTGGGCCAACGGGGTCAGCGGGAGGTTCATGCCGACCATGCGGGCGATCTTCGGACCCCAGATGCCGGCGCAGCACACCACGATGTCGGCTTCCAGATCGCCCTGGTCGGTGCGGACCCCGGTCACCTCGCCGTCGGCCCGTAGGACGTCGAGGACCTCGTGGCGGGCGAGGAAGCGTACGCCGCGCTCGGTGGCCCGGCGGATCTGTGCCTCGACGGCGAGGACCGCCTTGGCGAGGCCGTCGGTCGGGACGAGGAGGCCGCCGAGGACCTTGTCACGGTTGACCAGCGGGTGCTTCTCGACGCACTCGTCGGCGGTCAGGATCCGGGACTCGATGCCCCAGGCGGTGATCCAGCCGTGCCGGCGGTGCAGTTCGGCGAGGCGCTCCGGCGTGGTCGCCACCTCCAGCCCGCCGACCTGGAGGAAGCAGGGCTTGCCGTCGACGTCGAGGGAGCAGAACTTCTCGACGGTGTAGCGGGCCAGTTCCGTCATGGTCTTCGAGGAGTTCGTCTGGAAGACCAGGCCGGGCGCGTGCGAGGTCGAGCCTCCGGTGGCCGGGAGCGGCCCCTGGTCGACCACGGTCACCTCGGTCCAGCCCCGCGCCGAGATCTCGTCCGCGAGCGCCGCTCCGACGACCCCCGCCCCGATGATGACCACACGCGGTCCCGCCATCGCCGCACCTCCCGTTGAGTTGCTTTGTACGCAACGTGACTCAGGTTGCGCAACTCAATGTGCCTGTCGTGCAGGTGGGTGTCAAGAGGTCCGCGGACCCCGCGGAACGGCCTGGAAAAACAGGAATGCCCGGTGGGCGGTGCACGTCTGCGCACACCGCCCACCGGGCATCCGTGAGGGGTCTACTTGATCCAGGCCTCCACCTTGTCGCGGTTGGCGTCGACCCACTTCTTGGCCGCCGCCTCGGGGGTCATCCTGTCCACCGCGATGTACTTGGCCACGGCGTTCTGGTCCTCGTTGCTCCAGGTGAAGTTCTTCACCAGGTCATAGGCCGGGCTGCCCGACTTGGCGAACTTCGCGCTGACTATCTTGTCCAGCTTGTACACGGGGTAGTCGCAGTTCACCTTCTCCGCGTCGGCGTCGCAGCCCGCCTTGTACTCCGGCAGCTTGACCTTCTTGAGCGGCACCTCGGACATGAACCACTGTGGCTCGTAGAAGTAGCCGATCACCCATTCCTTGTCCTTCTCCGCCTTGCGGAAGGCCTGGATGAGTGCGGTCTCGCTGCCCGCGTACACGACCTTGTAGTCCAGCTTGAGGTTCTTCACCAGGGCTTCGTCGTTGGTGACGAACGACGGGTCGCCGTCGAGGAGCTGGCCCTTGCCGCCGGACTCGGACGTCTTGAACTCGGCCGCGTACTTGTCGAGGTTGTTCCAGTCGAGGATGTCCGGGTGCGCCTTGGCCAGCCACGGCGGGACGTACCAGCCGATGAGTCCTTCGTTGCCGGTCGGACCGGCGTCGACGGCGGTCTTCTGGTCGGTGATGTACTTCTTCTTCAGGTCGTCGTGACCCCAGTTCTCGACGACCGCGTCGACCTCGCCGGTCCCGAAGCCCTGCCAGGCGATCTCTTCCTTCAGGTCCTTCTTGGTGACCTTGCAGCCGAGGTCGTTCTCCGCGACGTACGCGATGACCGCCGCGTTGGCCTCGTAGCCCACCCACGGGTTGACCGCGAGGTTGAAGGCGCCGCACTTGCCGGAGCTGCCCGAGCCGCCGGCCTCCGAGGTGCTGTCACCGACCTTCGCACCGCCGCAGGCGGTGAGGGTGAGGCCGAGGACCGCCATGCCGGCCACGCCGACTCTCCACTGTCTTGCTTGCCTTGCCATGGTCAGTTGCTCCTTACGCGCCGGCACGTCGCGCCGCTGCCTGAGTGATCCGGTCGAACATGACTCCGAGAAGGACGATGGCGAGCCCCGCGGCGAGCCCCTTCCCGTACAGCTGTCCCTGCGAGAAGCCGGCCACGACGTCGTAGCCGAGGGCGCCTGCCCCCACCAGGCCGCCCACCACAACCATCGACAGCACGTAGATCAGACCCTGGTTGGTGGCCAGGGTCAGAGCGCCACGTGCCATCGGCAGCTGGACCTTGGTGATGATCTGCCAGGTGTTGCACCCGGCCGAGGTGGCCGCCTCCACGGTGGTGGCGGGCACGTTCCGTACCCCGTCCGCGATGATCTTCATGGCGACGGGAGCCGCGTAGACGACCGCGGCGACGATCGCCGTGAAGCGTGTCGCGCCGAACAGCGCGAGGAACGGCACGAGATAGACGAACGGCGGCATGACCTGCGCCGCGTCCAGGCTCGGCCGCAGCAGCCGGTCCACGAGCGCGCTGCGTCCCATCCACACGCCGAAGACGATGCCGAGCACCAGCACGAGCACCGTGGCGACGACGGTCGACGCCAGCGTCGTCATGCTGTCCGACCACACCCCGGTGCCGACCAGCAGGCTCACGCACACGGCCGTGGTGAGGCCGGCCCGCCATCCTCCGAGGACGACGCCGAGCCCGATCAGGGCGGCGCCGACGAGCCACCACGGGGAGTCGGTGAGCAGCGTCTGGAACGGGTTGAGCAGGCCGTTGGTGATGGCGTCGCGGAAGGCGTTGGTGAGGCCGGACAGGTTGTCCTGCGCCCAGGTGGTCACGCTGTCCGCCCCGCTGGAGATGGCGCTGCCCACACCTGCATCGCCGGGGAACTCGGCCGCCCACACATAGGTGTGGGAGAGGTAGACGAGGACCGCGGCGAGGGCCCCGCCCGCACCGAGCAGGGGGCGGCGCCAGGTCAGGAGCCGGTTCTTCGAGCGCCGGGCCGCCTCCTCGCGGCCGCTCGCCGCGGTGGCGACGCGGTCGAGCACGATGGCCATGACGACGATCGCGAGACCGGCGTTGAAGGCGGTGCCGACGTCGAGCGACTGGAGGGCCTGGACGACGGTCTTGCCGAGGCCGGGCGCGTCGATCAGGGCCGCGATGGTCACCATGGCCAGGGCGGCCATGATCGTCTGGTTCACACCCATCACCACGGTCCGCTTCGACATCGGCAGCAGGACCTTCATGAGGGACTGCCGTCGCGTGGCACCCAGCGAGTCGGCCGCCTCGACCGTGGTCTGCGGCACGGAGCGGATGGCGTGCGCGGTGATGCGGATCGTCGGCGGCGCCGCGTAGATCAGGGTGGCGATGGTGGCGGAGGCCGGGCCGATCTGGAAGAACAGGGTCAGCGGTGCCAGGTAGACGAAGGTCGGCATGGTCTGCATGAGGTCCAGGAAGGGCGTCACGACCCGGTTGAACCGGTCCGACAGCCCCGCCCACACGCCCAGCGGGATCGCGAACAGCAGCGCCACGAACACCGCGGAGACGGTCAGCGCCAGGGTGTCCATGCTCTCCTGCCACAGGCCCTGAAGGCCGAGGAAGGTGAAACCGGCCACCGCGAGGAGCGCGACCCGCCAGTTGCCCACGGCCCAGGAGACATAGCCGGCGATGCCGACGACACCGAGCCAGCCGATCTGCGGGAGGGGACGGTCGGCGGACGGCTGCGAGATCAGCTCCTGTACGAAGGTCACCAGGGAGTCGATGACCAGGCGGATCTCGTTGAAGAAGTACAGGAAGAGCGGGTTGGAGTTGCGGTTGGCGCCGATCGAGTCGTTGACGTCGTTGAACCACCGGTGCAGATCGGTCAGGTCCGCCGCCCCCAGGGCGAGGGTCTGCTTGCCGCGCAGTACGGCGAAGAGCACCAGCCAGACGACGAGGATCGCGGCCACGACCATGGACCGGCTGACCTTGCGCACGCGCTGGACGGAAGCGGTCTGCGCCGCGTCCCGGGACTCTTCCGGTCTCTGCGGCTTCTCCGTCTTCTCCACGGCGACGGTCATCACACGCCGCCTTCCTGCCCGGCGACCACGGCGAGAATCTCCTCGTCGCCGACGATGCCGAGGAGTTTGCCGTTCTCGACGACCTTGACCGGCCTGTCGGCCGCGAGCACCGCCCGCGTGGCCTCCTTCACCACGACGTCCGGGCCCAGCTCGGGACCGTCCAGGGCGTCGCCGTCGGCCGGCGGACGCATGATCCAGCGCAGGGTCAGCACATCGCCGCGCGGCACGTCCTTGACGAACTCGCGGACGTAGTCGTCCGCCGGCGCACCGACGAGTTCGTCGCCGGTGCCGCACTGGACCATCTTGCCGTCGCGCATGATGAGGATGCGGTCGCCCAGCTTGAGGGCCTCGGAGAGGTCGTGGGTGATGAACACCATGGTCTTGCCGACCTCGTGGTGCAGGCGGATGACCTCGTTCTGCATGTCGCGGCGGATCAGCGGGTCGAGCGCGGAGAACGGTTCGTCGAAGAACAGCACGTCGGGGTCGCCGGCCAATGCCCGGGCGAGGCCCACGCGTTGCTGCATGCCGCCGGAGAGCTGGTCGGGGTAGGAGTTCTCGTAGCCCGCGAGGCCGACCAGTTCGACGACCTCCTGGGCCCTCCTGGTGCGCTCGGCCCTGCTCATGCCCCGGATCTCCAGCCCGAACGCCACGTTGTCGACGACGCGGCGGTGGGGCAGCAGACCGAAGTGCTGGAAGACCATGGAGAACTTGCGGCGCCGCAGGTCGCGCAGGCGGCCCGGGTCCGCCTGGCGGATGTCCTCGCCCTCGAAGACGATCTCGCCCGCGGTGGGCTCGATCAGCCGGGTGAGACATCGCACCAGAGTGGACTTGCCGGAGCCGGACAGGCCCATGACGACGAAGACCTCGCCGGGCGAGACGTCGAAGTGGACGTCGCGCACGGCGGCGGTGCATCCGGTGCGGTCCATGAGCTCGCGACGGGTGAGCCCGCACAACTCCTCGGAGTCCGGGACCTGGTCGGCCTTCGGCCCGAACACCTTCCACAGCCTGCGCACGGATATGACCGGGGTGGAGCCCGAGTCCTGGGGCGTGCCGCGCCGCTGCGGCACCTCGGTCTGTGTGGTCACGTTCGACCTTCTTTCGGCGTTCAGCCGCGGAACCAGTGCTGCGGCCGGGGTTGGATGTTCTGCCAGATGTGTTTGGGCTCTCGGTACTCGTTCAGGCCGGTCGGTCCCAGCTCCCGGCCCACTCCCGAATGCCCGAAGCCACCCCATTCCGCTTGCGGCACATAGGGGTGGTAGTCGTTGATCCACACCGTGCCGTGGCGCAGCCGCCGCGCGACCCGCTGAGCCTTGCCCGCGTCCTGCGTCCACACGGCTCCGGCGAGTCCGTACTCGGTGTCGTTGGCGATGCGTACGGCGTCGTCCTCGTCGGTGAAACGCTCCACGGTGAGCACGGGCCCGAAGGACTCCTCGTGCACCACCCGCATGTCCTGCCGGCACTCGTCGAGCACGGTGGGCAGGTAGTAGTGGCCGTCTGCCAGCGCGGGATCGTCGGGCCGTGCACCGCCGCAGCGCAGTACGGCTCCCTCGGCGAGGCCCGCGGCGACGTATGCCTCGACCTTCTCCCGGTGCTGTGCGGAGATCAGCGCTCCGGTCTCCGCCCGGGGGTCGAAGGGCCCGCCGAGACGGATCCGCCGGGCGCGGCGAACGACCTCGTCGACGAAGCGGTCGTGGAGGGAGTCCTCGACGATCAGCCGCGCGCCCGCCGAGCAGACCTGTCCCGAGTGCAGGAAGACGGCCGTGAGGGCGAAGTCCACGGCCGTCTCGAAGTCGGCGTCGGCGAAGACGACGTTGGGGTTCTTGCCGCCGAGCTCCAGGGCGACCTTCTTCACGGTCGCGGCGGCGGTGGCCATGATCCGCTTGCCGGTCTCCAGACCACCGGTGAAGGAGACCATGTCCACGGCCGGGTGCTCGGAGAGTGGTGCGCCCGCCTCGGGGCCGGCGCCCAGGACGAGGTTGGCGGCGCCGGCCGGGAGTCCGGCCTCCTCCAGTGCCTTCATCAGCAGGATCGAGGTGGAGGGGGTGAGTTCACTCGGTTTCAGGACGATCGTGTTGCCGGCCAGGAGCGCCGGGGCCACCTTCCAACTTGCTTGCAGCAGGGGGTAGTTCCAGGGCGTGATCAGCCCGCACACACCGACCGGCTCGTACCCGACGCGGCTGACGGCGTCGTCGCGGCCGGTGTCGATCACCCGGCCGGCGTCGGTGCCCCCGAGGCCACCGTAGTAGCGGAAGCAGGAGACGACGTCGGCGATGTCGTACTCGCTCTCCACCAGCCGCTTGCCGGTGTCCAGGGACTCGGCGCGGGCGAACTCCTTGGCGTCGCGCTCGATGATCCCGGCGGTGCGCAGCAGCAGCGTGCCGCGCTCCCGCTCGGAGGTGCCCGGCCAGGGGCCCTCGTCGAAGGCTCGGCGGGCCGCGGTGATCGCGGCCTCGGTGTCGGGGCGGGTCGCTTCCGCGACGGTCGCCACGAGCGCGCCGTCAGCGGGACACCGGATGTCCCGGTGTCCACCGGCCACCGGGTCCCGCCATTCGCCATCCACGTACAGGTCTGCCACGCGCCGAGCCTTTCCACAGAAATTCGTTGCGCATCGTGCACCCGATTGCTTGTGGTGGAACACCCTGGCGAATGTCCGGACAGACGTCAAGAGGACGGCCGATGACGATTTCACCATGCCCCGCATTTCCCGCCCGCCCTTGACCCCGGGCGACACCGAGCCGACCATGTTGCGTATCGCTCACCATGTTGTGCAATGCGCACCAGCGGAGGCCCGCCCATGTCCCCTCGCCCGCAACCTGGCCGTGAGTACGTCCTCACCCTCTCCTGTCCGGACAGCGCCGGACTGGTTCACGCCGTGAGCGGCTTTCTCGTCAGGAACTCCGGCAACATCCTGGAAAGCCAGCAGTTCGACGACCGACTTCAGGGCCGCTTCTTCATGCGCGTCCACTTCGACGTTTCCGACCCCAACACCCGTCTGGAACAACTGCGTTACCGTTTCGGTCCCGTGGCCCAGGCCTACGGCATCTCCTGGACCCTGAGCGAGGCGGCCACCCCGACCCGCACGCTGATCATGGTGTCCAGGTTCGGCCACTGCCTCAACGACCTGCTCTTCCGCCGGCGTACCGGCGCCCTCAACATCGAGATCCCCGCGATCGTCTCCAACCACCGTGACTTCGAGAAGCTGGCGGACACCTACGGCATCCCCTTCCACCACATCCCGGTGACCAAGGACAGCAAGCCGGAAGCCGAGGCACGGCTCCTCGAGCTCGTGAGCGAGCTGGACGTCGACCTGGTGGTGCTCGCCCGCTACATGCAGATCCTCTCCGACGACCTGTGCAAGCAGCTGGAGGGCCGCGCGATCAACATCCACCACTCCTTCCTCCCCAGTTTCAAGGGAGCCCGCCCGTACGAGCAGGCCTACCAGCGCGGAGTGAAGCTCGTCGGGGCGACGGCGCACTATGTGACGCCGGACCTGGACGAGGGCCAGATCATCGAACAGGACGTGGTCAGGGTCGATCACTCCCTCGACCCAGGAGAGCTGGTCACGGTCGGGCGGGACGTGGAGGCGCAGGTGCTCGCGCACGCGGTGAAGTGGCACAGCGAGAGCCGGGTGATGGTGGACGGCAACCGCACGGTGGTCTTCCGCTGAACCGCACGGCGGCGGGGCGGGACCGGGGTTCCGGTCCCGCCTCTTCGCGTTCAGCCGCCGAGCCGGTCCAGCAGCGCACGGCGCCACCGCTCCGTCTCGGCGATCTGGTTGAACGTGAACAGATGCAGCCCGGCCACCCCCGCCTCGGGATCCGTGAGAGCTTCCTCGGCGCGGCCCAGCAGCTTCTCGGGGGCGTAGCCCCCAGGGGCCGCGAGACGCACGAACCACGAGGCGTGCTTCGCCAGGAAGCGCGTCGACTCCCCCACCCCGATCTTCGTGGCCATCGCCAGCAGCTTCGCCCGCTGCACGGGCCCCGCGACGCCCACATGGACCGGCAGGGTGATGCCCCGGCGTCGTATACGAGCGATCCACTCCCCCAGCACCCGCGGGTCGAAGCAGAGGTTGCTCACGAGGTACGTGGCGTGCTCGCGCTTGTCCCACATCGCCTGGACGGTGACGTCGTCGTGGATGCGGGGGTGGCTCTCGGGATAGCCGGTGACGCCGATGTGCGCGAAGGGGCTGCCCAGCTCGGTCAGCCTGCGCAGCACGGGCAGCGCCCCGTCGTACACCCCGGCGGGCGGGTCGGCGTCGCCGGCCGGGACGAAGACGTCGTCCACGCCCGCCTCGCACAGCCGGCCCGTCACCTCCTTCAGGTGCAGGTCGTCCCGCAGCAGCCGCGCCGGCACATGCGGGACGACCCGGTAGCCGTGCCCCGCGAGGCGGGTGGCGAGATCGAGGGTCGGCTCCAGGCCCTTGACCGGCGACGCCGTCACCGTGACGACGACGTCGCGCGGGACATGGGCGAGGACCTTGTCCTCGGTCGACTTCGCGGGCAGCACCTCATAGCGGACGCTGTCCAGCAGCGCCCGGAGTCCTGCGGCGCCCAACGCCTACTCCGCCTGCTTCTGGACGTCGCGGTGGCGGTAGTACACGGCCTTCGACGGCGCCTGCGGTTCCTTGCCCAGGATCAGATCGGCCGCCTTCTCGGCGATCATCATCACGGGCGCGTAGATGTTGCCGTTGGTGACATAGGGCATGACGGAGGCGTCCACCACCCGCAGGCCGTCCAGCCCGTGCACCCGCATGTCGGCCGGGTCGACGACGGCCATCTCGTCGGTGCCCATCTTGCAGGTGCAGGACGGATGCAGCGCGGTCTCCCCCTCCTTCGCCACCCAGGCGAGGATCTCCTCGTCCGTGTCCACCTCGGGGCCGGGCGAGACCTCCCCGCCGTTGTAGGGGGCGAGCGCGGGCTGGTTGAGGAGCCGGCGGGCCACGCGGATCGCCTCGACCCATTCGCGGCGGTCCTGCTCGGTGGAGAGGTAGTTGAAGCGCAATGCCGGGTGCTCGCGCGGGTCCTTGCTCTTGATCTTCACCGAGCCGATCGCGTCGGAGTACATCGGCCCCACGTGCACCTGGTAGCCATGGCCGCCGGCCGGTGAGGAGCCGTCGTAGCGGACCGCGACCGGCAGGAAGTGGAACATCAGGTTGGGGTAGTCGACGTCCTCGTTGCTGCGGGCGAAGCCGCCGGCCTCGAAGTGGTTGGTGGCCGCCGGGCCCTTCCGGAACAGCCACTGGAGCCCGATGAAGGGAGCGCGCCACTTCGCCATGTACGGCTGCATGGAGACGGGCTGCTTGCAGGCGTACTGGACGTAGACCTCCAGATGGTCCTGCATGTTCTCGCCGACGCCCGGGAGGTCGTGGACGACGTCGATGCCGAGGGCGCGCAGTTCCCCGGCATTGCCGACGCCGGAGAGTTGCAGCAGCTGGGGGGAGTTGATGGCGCCGCCGCAGAGGATGACCTCCCTGGCACGGACCTGCTGGAGCGCTCCCCGGCCGCGCTGGAACTCGACGCCGACGGCGCGCTTGCCCTCGAACAGGACGCGGGTGACGAGGGCGCGGGTCCGGACGGTGAGGTTCGACCGCTTCATCGCGGGCTTGAGGTACGCCTTCGAGGCGGAGAGTCGACGTCCGCGATGGACGTTCCGGTCGAACTTGGCGAAACCCTCCTGGCGATAGCCGTTGACGTCATCGGTCGGCGCGTAGCCCGCTTCCTGAGTGGCCTTGAGGAAGGCGCCGAAGAGGGGATTGGTGGCCGGGCCGCGTTCGAGGACGAGGGGGCCGTCGTGGCCGCGGAACTCGTCGTCCGGGTCGGCCGCCAGACAGTTCTCCATACGCCGGAAGTACGGCAGACAGTGGGCGTAGTCCCAGGTCTCCATGCCCGGGTCGGCCGCCCAGCGCTCGTAGTCCATGGGGTTGCCGCGCTGGAAGATCATGCCGTTGATGCTGCTGGAGCCGCCGAGCACCTTGCCGCGCGCGTGGTAGACGCGTCGGCCGCCCATGTGGGGCTCCGGCTCGGACTCGTACTTCCAGTCGTAGAACCGGCTGCCGATGGGGTAGGTCAGCGCCGCGGGCATATGGATGAAGACGTCCCACGGATAGTCCGACCGGCCCGCCTCCAGGACCAGCACGCGGTTCGCGGGGTCCGCCGAGAGTCTGTTCGCCAGTGCACTGCCGGCGGACCCGCCACCGACGATGACGAAGTCGTACTGCTGGGGAGCCATGGTGCCTCGTCTCGCTCGCGCCGTCGATACGCGAGGCATGCTAGACCCAGTCCCGCAATACGCACCAGGTTGCGAACAACGCAACTTGCAAGGTCTTTGTTGCGGTCCGGTTACTTGCAAGGACGTTGTTTACTACGCGTATAGTTTCACTGTGAGCAACTACAGTCATGACACGGAAACGTCGAATTCGCAGGCCGGGGGCGTCCAGTCGGTGGACCGCGCCATCAGCGTCATGGAGATCCTTGCCCAGCGTGGCGAAGCGGGCGTCAGCGAGGTCGCGGCCGAGATCGACGTGCACAAGTCCACCGCGTTCCGCCTGCTCGGCGCCCTGGAGGCGCGCGGACTGGTGGAGCAGGCCGGCGAGCGCGGCAAGTACCGCCTCGGTTTCGGCATCGTGCGTCTGGCCGGCGCGGTCACCGGCCGGATCGACATCACCCAGCAGGGCCGCCCGATCTGCGAACGTCTCGCCGAGGAACTCGGCGAGACCGTCAACATCGCCGTCATGCAGGAGCACTACGCGATCAACCTGTACCAGGTGCGCGGTCCGGGAGCCATCACCGCGCACAACTGGGTGGGCCAGCTGACTCCCCTGCACGCCACGTCGAGCGGCAAGATCCTGCTGGCCTACATGCCCTCCAAGGCGCGCGCGGCGCTGCTGAGCGAGGCCGGCCTGAAGAAGGTCACGCCGCGCACCATCACCGCGAAGACGAAGCTCGAGAAGAACCTGGCCGAGACGCGGGAGCGGAGCTACTCCATCACCCTGGAGGAACTGGAGGTCGGCCTGCACGCGATGGCCGCCCCGGTCCGCAACCGGGACGGCGACGTCATCGCCGCGCTGAGCGCCTCCGGTCCCGGCTACCGGCTGACCGAGGAGCGCATGCACGAGCTCTCGCCGGTACTGCTGAAGGGCGCCGAGGAGATCAGCCACCGGATGGGATACCTGGGCTGATCCGCCCGGCTACGGAAGGGAAGCGCCGAGGCGCTCGTTCACCCAGTCGTGGAAGGCACCGATGTGGTGCTCGCTGGGCACCAGCACACCGCCCTTGGCGTACATGCGGGAACTCATGCCGGGCTGGGTCCGTTCGCAGGCCTCGAAGTCCTGACGGTTGACCCGGTCGAAGAGTTCCACGGACCGGCTGACGTCCTTGCCGCTCTCGACGACGTGCGGAAGGTACAGCCAGTCGCACTCCACGATCGTGCGGTCCACGGACACCGGGTACATCCGGTGGAAGATCACATGGTCGGGAACGAGGTTGATGAACACCTGGGGCCTGACGGTGATCGCGTAGTAGCGCCGGTCCTGGTCGTCGGCGACCCCTGGAATGCGGTCCAGCCCCTCGGAGCCGTCCACGGTGAAGCCCTGGACGTCCTCGCCGAACTCGGCGCCGTGACCCACGTAGTACTGGGCGGCGTAACCGTCCGCGAACTCCGGCAGTACCTCGGTCAGTTCGGGGTGGATGGTCGCGCAGTGGTAGCACTCCATGAAGTTCTCGATGATGAGCTTCCAGTTCGACCTGACGTCGTAGACGATCCGCCTGCCGACGGAGAGGTCCTCGATGCCGTAGCGCTCGATCGACTCGACGTCGCCGAGGCGGGCCACGACGTCACCGATGACGTCCACGTCGAAGTCCGGCGGGTTCTCCGCCAGGCAGACCCAGACATAGCCGAGCCATTCGCGCACGGCCACGCTCACCAGGCCGTACTCGGTGCGGCCGATGTCGGGCATCTTGGTGAGGTTGGGAGCCGCGACCAGTTTGCCGTTCAGGTCGTAGGTCCAGGCGTGGTACGGGCATTGGAAGGCCCGCTTCACCTCGCCGCTCTCCTCGGTGCAGAGCTTGGCGCCGCGGTGCCGGCACACGTTGAAGTACGCCCGGATCGAGTGGTCGCGTGCCCGGGTGACGAGGATGCTCTCGCGTCCCACGTCGACGGTGCGGAAGGCCCCGGGCTTCGCCAGTTCGGAAGCGCGCGCGACGCAGAACCACATGGTCTCGAATATGCGCTCCTGCTCCTGGGCGAAGATGCCGGGATCCGTGTAGGAGGAGCCGGGGAGGGTGGCGATCAGGCTGTCCGGCAGGCTGGTCGAGGTCACGGTGCACTCCTCGGGAGAACGTCGTGGAGGGGGCATACACGCGCCGGGAAGAGCGACTCCGGACGGCGTTGTGTGTGGAGCAACACTGCGTGCTGTGCGCAACCGCAGCATGGGGTGTCGCTGGGGCGGGGTCAAGAGGTGGCAGCGGCGAGTTGCTTGCGCCAGCGCATGAACGAGCGCGGCTGGTTCATCCCGAGTACGGCGACCGGGTTTCCGGCCCGCCGGTAGACGGCCAGGACGTTGCGCTCGTCCGCGCTGCCGTCCTCGATGGTCACGCTGTCGGCGGCGGCCGCGTGACCGGCGAACTGGATCTTCACGCCGTACTGGTCGGACCAGAAGTACGGCGGCCGGGGCACGCCCGGTTCCACCGCACCCCACGCCAGCAGCGTGGCGACCGCGGCGTCGGGGCGCTCGCGGGCGCCGGTCCAGTGCTCGACGCGGCGATGCAGGCCCAGGCGCGGCTCGTACCAGTTGGCGCAGTCGCCGACCGCGACCACGCCGGCCAGGCTGGTGCGACCGTCCGCGCCGCACTTGACTCCGTTGTCGAGTACGACGCCGGAACCCTCCAGCCACTCGACGTTCGGGCGGGCGCCGACACCGACCACGACGATGTCGGCCGGGATGCTGCGGCCGTCCTCGAGCAGGACGGCGTCCACCTGCCGCTCCCCGCTCAGTCCCTTGACCCCCACACCGCACAGCAGCCGTACGCCGTGGTCCGTGTGCAGGCCGGAGACGATGGCGCCCATGGTCTCGCCGAGCGGTCCGGCGAGCGGCGTCGGGGCCACTTCCACGACGGTCACGTCGAGCCCGAGGGCGTACGCCGTGGAGGCGATCTCGGCGCCGATGAAGCCTCCGCCGATCACCACCAGCCGTCCGCCGCGGGCCAGTTCGTCCCGCAGGGCACGCGCGTCGTCCAGGGTGCGCAGGGTGTGCACTCCGGCCAGCCCCTCGGAACCGGGGAGGGTGCGTGCCGCGGCGCCGGTCGCGATGACGAAGCCGTCGGCGTGCACCTCCCGGCCGTCCGCGAGCCGGACGGCACGGTTCGTGTGGTCGAGGCCGGTGGCCCGGACGCCGAGCAGCCATTCGGCCGCCAGGTCCTCGCCGTCCGTCTCCAGGGCGAGTTCGGCCTCGCCGAGAGTGCCGGAGAGGAACTCCTTGGACAGCGGGGGCCGGTCGTACGGGCGGTGGAGCTCGTCCCCGATGAGGACCAGCCGGCCGTCGTAGCCCTGCTTGCGCAGCGAGCGCGCCGCCGACAGTCCGGCCAGCGAGGCGCCGACGACGGCGACGGTCCTCACGCGGGACCCCCGGCGAGCCGGGCTGCGATGCAGGGCGGCAGGTTGGGTGCGTCCGTGGACAGCCGGACGTAGATCATGCCGTCCTCGACCAGAACCTCGTGCGTCCGGACCGGGAGCTTGGCCGGCGGGGCGTCGACCGCGCCGGTCCTCAGGTCGAACTTGGAAGCATGCAGCGGGCATTCCACCTCACGCCCCTCCAGCCAGCCGTCGGCGAGCGACGCGTCCTGGTGGGTGCACGTGTCGTCGATGGCGAAGAGCTCGCCGTCGTCGGTGTGGAACACCGAGACCGGCGGGTGGACGTCGAGCCGGTGGGCCTCGCCTCGCGGAAGGTCCACGAGCCGGCACGCGGGAATCATCATGACACCTCGGTGCGTATAGCGAAACGGATTGCGGTAAGCGCAACGTCAGTTTGGGGGCCGCTCAGAAGCGTTGTCAAGCCGTCAAAAGGCCTCGTTCGGACACACCTCGCACCCCGGTCCCCGGGCAGCCCGAAGCGCCCGAACCACCTGCGCGAACAGGCGGAACGGGCGCCACCGGCAGCCTTCCCCGGGAGCATCAGAAGCCGCGGTCGATCCACTCCTGGAGGTGGGGGGACTCGGCAGCGATCGTGGTCCGCTCGCCGTGTCCGGTGTGCACGGCGGTGTCGCCGGGCAGCGTCAGCAGCCGGTCCCGGATCGACTCGACGATGGTCGGGAAGTGGCTGTACGACCTCCCTGTCGCCCCAGGGCCACCGGCGAACAGCGTGTCGCCGCTGAACAGGGCGGCCAGCTCCGGGGCGTACAGACAGACCGCGCCCGGCGCATGACCGGGCGTATGCAGCACGGTCAGCTCGATACCGGCCACCGTGAGTCCCTGCCCGTGGGTCAGTTCGGCGTCCGGCGCCTTGTCGGGGTGGGTCTGCTTCCACAGGGGCAGGTCGTCCGGATGGAGGAGGACCGGGGCACCCGTGCGCGCCGCCAGTTCCGGTGCGGCGTCGATGTGGTCGTTGTGCGCGTGCGTGCACACGATGGCCCGCAGGGTACGCCCGCCGACGGCCGCAGCGATGGCGTCGGCGTCATGCGCGGCGTCGATGACGATCACCTCGTTGTCGTCGCCGACGATCCATACGTTGTTGTCGACGTCCCAGGTGCCGCCGTCCAGCGAGAACGTCCCTGAGGTGACCAGGTGCTCGATACGGGCGGCCATCAGAGGACCACCACCGAGCGCAGCACGTCGCCGTGGTGCATCCGCTCGAAGGCCTTCTCGACCTGGTCCAGCGCGATGGTCTCGGTGACGAAGGCGTCCAGGTCCAGCCGGCCCTGGAGGTAGAGGTCGATGAGCATCGGGAAGTCCCTGCTCGGCAGGCAGTCGCCGTACCAGGACGACTTCAGCGCCCCGCCACGGCCGAAGACGTCCAGCAGCGGCAGTTCGAGCTTCATCTCGGGGGTGGGTACGCCGACCAGGACGACCGTGCCGGCGAGGTCACGGGCGTAGAACGCCTGCTGGTACGTCTCCGGGCGGCCGACCGCCTCGATGACGACATCGGCACCGAAGCCGCCGGTCAGCTCGCGGATCGCCTCGACCGCGTCGGCGTTCTTGGAGTTGACCGTGTGGGTCGCGCCCAGCTTCGCGGCGGTCTCCAGCTTGCGGTCGTCGATGTCCACCGCGATGACCTTGGCAGCACCGGCCAGGTTCGCCCCGGCGATCGCCGCGGCGCCGACACCGCCGCAGCCGATGACGGCGACCGAGTCGCCCCGGCCGACGCCGCCGGTGTTGATGGCCGCACCGATGCCCGCCATCACACCGCACCCCAGCAGACCGGCGGCGGCCGCCGACGCGGCCCGGTCGACCTTCGTGCACTGCCCGGCCGCGACCAGCGTCTTCTCCGCGAACGCGCCGATACCCAGCGCAGGCGCCAGCTCGGTGCCGTCCAGCAAGGTCATCTTCTGCTTCGCGTTGTGGGTGCTGAAGCAGTACCACGGCCGCCCGCGCAGACAGGCCCGGCACTGTCCGCACACCGCACGCCAGTTGAGGATGACGAAGTCCCCGGGGGCGACGTCGGTGACCCCCTCCCCCACCGACTCCACCACACCCGCCGCCTCGTGGCCCAGCAGAAAGGGGAAGTCGTCGTTGATGCCGCCCTCGCGGTAGTGCAGATCGGTGTGGCAGACCCCGCAGGCCTCGATCTTCACCAGCGCCTCACCCGGACCGGGGTCGGGCACGATGATCGTTTCCAGGCTGACGGGGGCGCCCTTGCCCCGCGCGACGACAGCACGGACCTGGTGCGTCATGGCCACTCCTCGGCTGATCGAGACTTGAATCAGATGTTGCTCATTACGGCACGTATCTCGTGTGCCGCAACACAGCATCGTGGAGCGCCGACCGGGGGTCAAGGAGCCCGACGGGGGTTCCTCAGGCGGGCGTGATCGCGCCGCGGCAGCGAACACCCGACGGGGTCGTGGCCACACAGATCGGGTTCCACGACCCCGCCGGGTGCGGATCCCGCAGTCTCAGCGGGAGGAGGACGTCGGCCGGGTGGGTTGCTCGGACCGGGTGGGCCGCGTCGGCTCCATACCGTCATTGCCCGCGGTGGGGCCAATGCGGAGTTCGAAGTCGCCGTCGTACTTCTCATGGCCCGCGATGACGGCAGTTTCGATGGCTTCCTTGCCCTGGCGCCCACGGATGATGAGCGGGTCCTGGCGCAGATCGCGGTTGAGCGCGATGCACAACCCGTCGCCGTCGCCCACCCGCTCGGGGTCGAAGGGGGTGGCGTTGTCCCAGCCGCTGTCGCTGCCGTGCTGGTTCGGAGGCATTCGGTGTACGTCTTCTCCGCCACCACGGGCGAGGTGTCGAACCGGGACCCCTGTCCACTGTGCGGCTGACGGTGCCGTCGAGCGGTTCGGGCGTGCTGTGCGGTCAGGGCATCGCGTGGGCCCGCGCGGCTCCCGCGGGACCGGTGCTGGCCCGCAGGGAGATCGGCGGCGTGAGCAGATGGTGGCGGGCCGGCGCACCGGGGTGGTCCAGCCGCTCCACGAGCAGGTCGACGGCGAGCCGGCCCAACTCGGCCGCCGGTACGTCCGCCGCCGTGAGCTGCGGAGTCACCGTCTCCGCCCAGCGGCCGGCCACGACTCCCGTGACGGAGAAGTCGCGTGGTACATGGCGGCCCGCCTGGGCGAGCCCTCGGTAGAGGCCGCCGAGAGCGGCCTCGTTCAGCGTGACCAGGGCCGTGGTGGCCGGGTCGTCGTGCAGGATCCGTTCCACGCAGGCCTGGCCCGAGGCGGCGTCGTCCCCGCAGCAGTACGTCCGGACCGTCAGCCCGCGCTCGGCGGCGGCTTTCGTGAAGCCGTCAAGACCGCGGTGCGCGGACTCGTACCCGGCCCGCAGCAGTTGCTCCGGACGGTTGACGAAGGCGACCCGGCGGTGGCCGAGGTCCGCCAGGTGGTGGACACACGCCGCCGCGAGGGCGGTGTGGTCCAGGCCGACCCACCAGCTGCCCTCGGGGTGGGCGGTGCGGCCGATGGCGACGGAGGGGAAGTCCAGTTCGGCCAGGTGGTCGGCGCGGTCGTCCGCCAGCCTGATCTCCATCAGGATCGCGCCGTCGACCCTCCGCTCGCCCAGCAGCCGCTGGAAGGAACGGTCGCTGTCCATACCGCTGGGTGACAGCAGCACGTCGTAGTCGTAGGCCGCGGCGGCCTCCACCACGCTGCCGATGAAGTCCAGCTGCATGCCCGTGTAGTGGTTCCCGGCCGGCGGGAAGACCAGTCCGATCGTGCTGGTCCGCCCGTTGGCCAGGGCGCGGGCGCTGGCGCTGGGCCGGTAGCCCAGCTCGTCGACGACCTGCTGGATCCTCCGGCGGGTGTCCTCCGAGACCGGGCGCTTGCCGCTCAGCGCATACGACACGGTGCTCCGCGAGACACCGGCCCGCCGGGCGATCTCACCGATGTTCACGGCAGCTCCTTGCTCGAACCGGTTCGACTCTACGGACCGGTTGCCGAACCGGTTCGAGTGAAGCGAAGTTAGAAACTGGCCGCACGCCTGTCAACACCCTTCACCACAGTTGCCGATTCTCACCGGGAGCCGGAAAACCTCGTGTCGGAGGGATTGATGCTCCAGCCTCCCCGCTGCTAGCTTCGCGAACCGGTTCGATGAAGTGATCCTTCCGACGACCGGTAGCCGAGGCCCTGCTTTTCCCGGAGCACGGCCGCCGTCCCGCCGAGCAGCGGAGTTCCCGTACCTGCATGGCGCACATCATCGAACCGGTTCGACGCATGCCGACACTCAAGGATTGAGGACGCGATCCATGTCATCCGTTGACAGATCCGCCCGGCGCGTGACCCCGGCCGCTGTGGCAGCGGCTCTCGGCGCGGGCCTGCTGGCCGCACCGGCCGTGCCGGCGCACGCTGCCGAGGCGCCTCCCCCCGCGATCCGCTACACCTTCGACCAGGACGACCTCGCCTCCGGAAAGATCATCGACAGTTCCGGCAACGGCCGCACGGCGAGCCTGGTCAACAGCTCCACCGCCGAGTCCGTCGAGGGCACGGACGGAGGCAAGGCACTCGCCCTGCCCGGCGGGTCGAGTGCCTCCGACGGCGCGTACGTCCGCCTGCCCCGCGAAGTGCTGAGCGATGCCACCGACTTGACGGTCTCCACCCGCGTGAAGTGGAGCGGCAGCACGTCGCCCTGGCAACGGCTCTTCGATCTGGGCACCGACACCAGCGCGTATCTCAACACGACACCGTACAGCGGCGACGGGGCACTGCGTACGTCCATGACAACCGGCGAAGGGGGCACGGAGACCCAGGTCAACGGCTACGCGACGCTTCCCGCGAACGAGTGGCGCACCGTCACCGTCACCCTCGACACCTCCGCCGACCGGCTCACCACCTACCTCGACGGCGTGGCCGTCTCCTCCGCCAAGACCAGCATGAACGCCAAGGATCTGCTGGGCGGTTCGGCCACGGCGGCCGGTTACATCGGCAAGTCCTTCTGGCCGGATCAGCTGTTCAAGGGCGCGATCGACGACTTCACCGTGTGGCACTCGGCGCTCAGCTCCGACCAGGTAGCCGGCATGTTCGAGAACATCCCCAGCTTCCAGCAGCTCTCGCGGACATCCTTCGAGGTCCGCACCACGACCGGGACCGCCCCGTCCCTCCCCGCGGGCGTGCGCTCCTCCTTCTCCGACGGCTACGACCGCGACATGCCGATCACCTGGGACGCCGTACCGCCCGAGAAGTACGCGCAGCCAGGGACGTTCAGTGTGGCGGGAACGGCGGCCGGACGCGCCGTGAAGGCGACGGTCACCGTGGTCCGTGAGGGACAGCTGACCGTCGACCTGGGCTCGGACACCGGCGCGTTCCACGGCGGCGCCTCCGGCACCCTCTACGGCGTCTACGGTCCGGACGTCCCCACCAACAACCTCATCGAGGGCATGGGCCTGCGCACCGTTTCCACCAAGGCCCAGGACGGCCCGCAGCACCCCGGCGCCGACGCGCTGGAGGTGGTCAAGCCCCTGGCCGACTCCACCGACGGCGACGTGTACATCTACATGACCGACATCCACCGCGGCTTCCCGTACCAGTGGCCGGGCAGCACCCCCGAGGAGAAGCTGAAGCTCTACCGGGAGAAGATCGCGGTCCAGGTCGACCAGGTGCTGAAGCTGCCGAAGGAGTACCAGGACAACATCGTCTTCGTGCCGTTCAACGAGCCCGAGGGCAACATGTTCGGCACCGGTGAGTGGAGCTACAACAAGGTCAGCTGGCTGGACGACCCGGACGACTACTTCGCCGCCTGGGACGACTTCTACAAGCTCATCAAGAGCAAGATGCCCGGCGCCCGCATCGCCGGACCCAACACCAGCATCCTGTACGAGCAGGTGAAGGGCTTCCTCACGCACGCACTGGCCGCCGGCACCCTCCCGGACGTCGTCACCTGGCACGAGCTGAGCCACCCGGAGGCGGTCCGCGCGAGCGTCGCCAAGTACCGGACGTGGGAGAAGGACCTGTTCAAGGGCACTGCCAAGGAGGGCACCCGGCTCCCGGTCAACATCAACGAGTACGCCTTCAACTACCACACCTCCGTCCCCGGCCAGATGATCCAGTGGGTCTCCGCGATCGAGGAGTCCAAGGTGGACGCCGACATCGCGTACTGGAACATCGACGGCAACCTCTCCGACTCCGCGGTGCAGTCGAACCGGGGCAACGGCCAGTGGTGGCTGCTGCACTCCTACGCCTCGATGAGCGGGCACACGGTGAAGGTGACTCCGCCGTTCCCCGGCGAGAACTACACCATGCAGGGCGTGGCCACGCTCGACGAGAAGAAGCGGCAGGCGCGGCTGATCTTCGGTGGCTCCACCGGCAAGGGCCACATCGCGTTCACGGGTGTCCCGAAGAAGATCTTCGGGAGCCGCGTGCACGCCTGGGTGAAGGAGATCGAGTGGAGCGGGCAGGTGGGCGACAACTCCGGCCCGAAGCTGCTCGCCGAGCAGAACCTGAAGGTCGGTGACGACGGCACGGTCGTCGTCGACTTCGCCGAAGGCGCGCTGCCGACGCTGAAGGAGTCCTCGGCGTACGAGATCGTCCTCAGCCCCGCCGGGAAGGCGAAGGGCACGCAGTCCCCGCCCCTGCGCTGGCAGGGCTCGTACGAGGCGGAGGACGCCGCCCACACCGGGTCCGACTACTCCAGGAACGGTCCCGAGGGCTCGCCCCGCGACGTGTCGAAGTTCTACACCTCCGGCGGCTACGACGTGGGCGGCCTGCGCACCGGTTCGGACGTCACGCTCGACTTCACCGTGGACGTGCCCGAGGACGGCACCTACGACCTGAGCGTCTTCGCCAACTCCCTCAACACCTTCGACAAGGTGAAGGAACAGGGCCCCACCAACGTCTTCCTACGGGTGGACGGCAAGGCGGACAGCGAGCAGGAGCTGCATCTGCCGCTGAGCTACAAGTGGGTGGTGTGGGACCACACCGACACCAAGGTCAAACTCACCAAGGGCAAGCACACCTTGACGCTCGCCGCGAAGAGCGCCGACGGCAAGCGCGCCACCAAGGGTGACGCCATCGTCGACCGCGTCACGCTGTCATTGCCGAAGGCATCGGCGAACACCCAGGTGTACGAGGGCGAGCTGGCCTGGCTGGGCGGCGGGGCGAAGCCCGTGTACGACAAGCGGGCGGCCACCGGCTCGGGCGCGGTTCAGATCGCCAAGGGCCAGACGGCAACGTTCTGGGTCCACTCCCCCGCCGACCGCGAGGCCACCCTCAGGGTGGACACCCTCGACGGCTCGGGAGCCCGGCTCTCCGTCAATGGGAAGGACGTCCTGCGTCTGGCCAAGGGCGGGAACAGCGTCGCGGTCTCCCTCTCGGGCGGCGTCAACAAGGTGACACTGACCGGGGGTTCGTCCACGACCCTCGTCGACCGCCTCACGGTCACGCCGACACAGGGCACGCTGCCGGAGCGTACGTACGAGGCCGGCGACGCCGAACTCGCGGGTACGGCCGCGCTCACCCCGCTGTCCCTCGCCACCGGCGGTACGGCCATCTCCGGCATCGGCGGCGACCCGGGCAACGGCAACACCGCGACCTTCACCGTCGCCGCGGACCGGGCCGGCCTGTACGCGCTGCGCATCCGCTACTCCAACCCCGAGCAGTCCGAGGCCACGCACTACAACCCGGACCCGCTCGCCCGCCACGCCGACATCAGCGTCAACGGCGGCGAGGCACAGCGTGTCGGCTTCCCGCACAGCTTCCATCAGAACAACTTCTGGGAGCTGACCGTCCCCGTCCTCCTGAAGAAGGGACCGAACACGGTCTCCTTCCGCTCCGAGGAACTGCCGAACTTCGACGGCACAAGCTACGCCTCGGACACCTTCCCCGGGGTGCTGCTCCGCTCCCGCTACGCACCGCTGATCGACCGGATCACCGTGGCGCCGTACGCCCGGGAGGTACGACGAGGGACTCCGTGACGTGATCCCAAAGGCGGCGAGGTGGCCCACCCGAAGGCCGGACCACCTCGCCGCCGGTCACGTGCGTCACTCCACCGCGGTCGGCCTGCGCGACGCCCTCATCGCCTCGTCGAGGTCGGTCAGCGGGCGCAGCCGGTAGGTGTAGGAGTAGTCGCGGCTCGCGAACAGCTTGTACTCGTCGTGGGTGTGGGCGCCCCAGCTGTTGTCGCCGCCCACGCCCATCTGCCGGTGGCTCACACGGAGGACGACCTCTTCCCGCGGGGTCAGCTGGTAGTCATGGCGTGCGCCGGCCGACAGGTCCTCCGGGGTGAAGTGCGAGGCGCTGACCTCCAGGAGCGGCTCGCCGGAGACGAGCAGGCCGGTGCCGTCGCGGCCGGTGAGCGCGATCCAGCGGACGTCGGTCTTGTTGCCGTTCTCCTGCGGGCGGATGTAGGGCTCCCACTGGCCGGAGACGGTGCCGGAGTAGCGGCCCACGTCGGTGCCGTTGTTGCGGTCCCAGTGGTTCTCCTCGGGGCCGCGGCCGTAGTAGTGCAGCTCCTCCAGGCGGCCGGGCAGGAACAGCAGCGTGCCGACCTCCGGGATGTACGGCAGCGAGGACGCCCCCGGGTGCAAGGTGTTGTCGACCTTGATCTCACCGTTGCCGAAGACCGTGTAGGTGGTGGTGTACGTCGACTCGGTGGTCGTCGGCAGGGTGCCGCCGACCTTGATCTCGACGGCCCGGTCCCGCAGCTCGCGCACGGTGACGTCGGTGACCTTGCGGCCCGCGCCGGCGTCACGCCAGGTCTGGTTGCGGGTGTGCTGGCCGTTGCCCTTGTCGTTGTCCGTGGGCGCCCGCCAGAAGTTCGGGGCGGGCCCGGAGGTGATGAGCTGGGCGCCGCGCGCCTTGTAGGAGGTGATGACGCCGCTCTTCTTGTCGACGACGACGGAGAAGGCCCGGCCCGTGACGGTGATCGTGTCGTCGCCGTCCTCGTACGTCAGTGCCGGAACACTGTCCAGCGGCACCGCTGTCACCGCCGGGCTGCCCGCGTCGACGGGGAGCTGCTGCTTGGCGACCTCGAAGCCGGCCCTGGCCCACGGCGTCGTCTCCTTCGTGGCGAAGGAGAGCTCCAGGAAGTACTCGGCTCCGGGGGCCGGGTCGGCCGGCACCGTGAAGGGCACGGTGATCTGTTTACTGGTGAGCGGAGCGATGTCCAGCTGGGCGCGGCTCAGCTTCCCGCGCCGCACCACCCGTCCGTCGGCCACGAGCGCCCAACGTCCGTGGAATTCGCGGAGGTTGGTGAAGAGGTTCTCATTGGTGAGGGTGATCGCCGCGCCGGGCATGAGTCGGTCGCCGGAGGCGGGGGCGGCGTTGACCGCCTGGTAGATCCGCTTGATCTCGGCGGCCTTGCCGGTGTGTCCGCGATCGGCGGTGACGACGCCGTCGGCGACGAAGTTGAAGTCGTTGGGGTTGTCGCCCCAGTCGCCGCCGTAGGCGAAGAAGGTCTTGTCCTTGGGCCGTTTCTCGGTCAGGGCGACCGTCGCCGCGTCGAACCAGAACCGCACCCCGTCGTCACGGGGGTCCCGGCGGTCGGAGGCCAGTTCGCCGGCGCTCAGGGCTCGGGCGTACACGCGGGCCCGCCGGATGGTGCCGCTGAACTCCCGGCTGGGGTTGTCCGAGTCGGTGGCGAGCGCGAGGGCGGCGGTGTTCTTTGTGGGCTTCTGGGTGGTGGTGCGGGTGGCCTTGGCCTCGCCGTCGACGTAGAGGGTGAGCCTGCCCGCGTCCGCGTCGAAGACGCCCGCGACGTGGTGCTCGGTACCGGTCCAGCCGTCGGGCAGGGCCCAGTTCGCGGTGATCCACTGGCCGCCGCCGTAGATGAAGAACTCGAGGTTCTTGTCGTTCTGCTTCAGCGCGTAATGGGTGTCGCCCTTGGCGAGGATCGGCTGTTGGTAGCCGAGGACGTGCGGGGTGATCCACGCCTCCAGTGTCAGCGAGCCGGTGAGGTCGAGGCTCGCGTCACGGGCGAAGACGGTGCCGCCGAAGACGCCCTTGGCCCGGTCGAAGGTGCCGCTGGGCGCGAGGATCTCGCCGCGCAGGCCACGCGGCCCCGCCTCGGTGAACTGCTTGCGGGTCGGGGTGGGCCAGCTCAGCGACTGGTCCACGAAGTCCCAGATCCAGCCGCCCTGGAGGACGGGGTAGCGGCGGATCAGGTCCCAGTACTTCTTGAAGTTGCCGTTGGAGTTCCCCATCGCGTGGGAGTACTCGATCATGACGTACGGCCGGGTGTCGCTGGTGTTCTTAGCCCGGGACTCGACGGTGGCGGGGCTGTCGTACATCTCCGAGCGGATGTCGCTGATCGTCGGCCGGTCGTCGCCCTCGTACTGGACGACGCGTGTGGTGTCGTACGACTTGATCCAGTCGCGCATGGCGACGAACGTGCTGCCGGCGCCCGCCTCGTTGCCGAGCGACCAGATGACGACGGAGGCGTGGTTCTTGTCGCGGTGGACCATGTTCTGCGCGCGGGCGACGCACGCCTCGCTCCAGTCGGCGTGGTTGCCGGGGTGCTGGCCGCGGATGCCGTGGGTCTCCAGGTTGGTCTCGTCCACGAGGTAGACGCCGTATTCGTCCGCGAGTTCGTACCAGACCGGGTTGTTGGGGTAGTGCGAGGTGCGGACCGTGTTCATGTTCAGCCGCTTGATGATCGTGATGTCCTCGATCATGTCCGCGCGGGTGAGCGCGATGCCGCGGTCGGGGTGCATCTCGTGCCTGTTGGTGCCGCGGAAGGAGACGGGCTTGCCGTTGATCCGCATCAGGCCGTCCTTGAGCGCGAACTCGCGCAGGCCGACGCGGTGGGACAGGGTCTCGACCACCCTTCCGGCCGGGTCGCGCAGTTGGAGGACGGCGGTGTAGAGGTACGGGTGCTCGGCCGACCAGAGCTTCGGCGCGGGCACGGCCTTCTCGGCCTGTACGGTCACGTCCTCGCCGACGGCATCCACGTCGACGTGTTGCCGCAGGGGACGCGTCCACACGGGGTGCCCGGTCCGGTCGTACAGCTGTGTCTCGACGGTGTGGCGTCCGCCGCCGCTTCCGGCGTAGGCTCGCACGCTCGCGGTGACCGACAGGGCGGCCGCCTCGTAGCCGTCGCTGAGCGGGGTGTCCAGCTTGAAGTCGCGCAGGTGCACCACCGGCGTGGAGTACAGGTAGACCGAGCGGAAGATGCCGCTCAGCCGGATCATGTCCTGGTCCTCCAGCCAGTCGCCGTCGGAGTAGCGGTACACCTCCACCGCGATCTGGTTGGTGCCGGGCTTGAGGTACTTGGTGATGTCGTACTCGGCCGGGGTGAAGGAGTCCTCCTTGTAGCCCACCAACTCGCCGTTGATCCAGACGTAGTGGGCGGACTTGACGCCCTCGAAGTGCAGGAAGGTCCGCCGTCCCGCCCAGTCCTTCGGGACGGTGAAGGTACGTCTGTACTGGCCGACGGGGTTGTAGCGGGTGGGGGCGTTCGGCGGCTGGGGCTCCTCGCCGAGACCGTTGGGGCCCCAGTACGGGTAGGTGATGTTGACGTAGATCGGGAAGTCGTAGCCGTGCAGCTGCCAGACGGAGGGGACCGGGATGGTGTCCCAGTCCCTGTCGTCGACGTCGGTGCGGTAGAAGTCGGCGTCCCGGTCGTCGGGGCGGTCGGCGTAGGCGAACTTCCACTTGCCGTCGAGGCTCATGCGGTAGGGCGAGCGGGTGCGGTCGGCGGCCAGGGCCTGTTTCACGTGCGCATACGGCATGAGCGTGGTGTGCGGTGGCTCGGCGCCGACCTGGAAGAGGTTGATCCTGCCGTTCCACTCCGGGGATTCGGCCGCAGCGCCGGCCCCGTCGGCCGCGTGTGCCACGGCGGCGGACGGTCCGGACAGGGCGAGCGCGCCGAGGACGGCGGCTCCGCCCTCCAGAAGACGACGCCGGCTGACGGGCACACCCTCGGGGTGGGACGCGTGGCCGGCAGGGGACTCGGGAGCGTGCGGCATGACGTGGCCTTCCTCGGGACGGCAGAGCGCGAGCGCTATGTGACTTGAGGGAACGTCAGGTCCTGTGCGGTGCTGTTGGGAAACCGAACGCACACTAGGTTGCGAACACAGGTGAAGCAATGATGCTGTCGATGTTTGTGTGTTCCTGACGGGTCCTGCCGCCGACGTTGGCCGAATCCCGGCCGTGTGCCGTCCGCGGCCGCCAGAGGCCCGTGCTCGCCGTGGGTGCGGTCCCGTCCGCCGGTGAAGGCCAGGCTGTCGAGGCCGGTGAGCCCCTCAGCGGTCGGGGCCGTCGGCGCCATAGCGTGCGGTGGTCCAGCAGCAGCGCGATGCGCCCCGGGGCCGGAGGCACGGGGCCGGTTCCGTCGCTCGCGTCGGTCTCGCGCGCCGAGGGCCGTCGTCGGCCGGCGACACCTCCGTCCGGCGCGCCTGAGCCAGGCGCGCCCCGGAACGCCCACGGGCCCCCGGCCCCGGGGCCGACCTGTGCGCCTCGGCGCTACGCCGCCTCCCCCGCCGCCGCGGCCTGCGCCATCCCCCCGGGCCCCTGCTCGAACTGCGTCCGGTACAGCTCGGCATAGCGTCCCCCGGCCGCCAACAGTGCCTCGTGCGTGCCGCGTTCGACGATCCGGCCGGCCTCGACGACGAGGATCAGGTCCGCCGCTCGCACGGTGGACAGCCGGTGGGCGATCACGACCGCGGTCCTGCCCTGAAGCGCCTCGGTGAGGGCCTCCTGGACGGCGGCTTCGGAGGTGTTGTCGAGGTGGGCGGTGGCCTCGTCGAGGATGACGACGCGTTGGCGGGCCAGCAGCAGGCGGGCGATGGTCATGCGCTGGCGTTCGCCGCCGGAGAGCCGGTAGCCGCGCTCGCCGACCACGGTGTCGAGGCCGTCGGGCAGGGACCGGACGAGATCGTCGAGGCGGGAGCGGCTCAGGGCGTCCCAGAGTTCGGTGTCGGTGGCGGTGGGGCGGGCCAGCAGCAGGTTGGCGCGGACGGTGTCGTGGAAGAGGTGGCCGTCCTGGGTGACCATGCCGAGGGTGGAGCGCAGGGACTCGGCGCTCAGGTCACGGACGTCCACCCCGCCCACACGGACGGCGCCCTCGTCGACGTCGTAAAGACGCGGCAGCAGCTGGGCGATGGTCGACTTCCCGGCGCCGGACGAGCCGACCAGGGCGACGGTCTGCCCTGGTTCGGCGCGGAAGGAGATGCCGTGCAGCACCTCGGCGCCGCCGCGGGTGTCGAGGGTCGCCACCTCCTCCAGGGAGGCGAGGGAGACCTTGTCGGCGGACGGATAGCCGAAGCGGACGTCGTCGAACTCCACCGGAACGGGGCCGTCCGGGACCTTCTTCGCGTCCGGCTTCTCCTCGATCAGCGGCTTGAGGTCGAGCACCTCGAAGACCCGCTCGAAGCTGACGAGGGCGCTCATGACCTCGACGCGGGCGCCGGCGAGCGCGGTGAGCGGCGCGTACATGCGGGTCAGGAGCAGGGCCAGCGCGACGACGGCGCCCGGCTCCAGTGTGCCGCGCAGGGCGAACCAGCCGCCGAGGCCGTAGACCAGGGCGAGGGCCAGGGCGGACACCAGGGTGAGCGCGGTGATGAACACCGACTGGGCGGTGGCCGTCCGTACGCCGATCTCCGCCACCCGCCTGGCCCGGCTCGCGAACTCCTCCGACTCCTCCTCCGGGCGCCCGAAGAGCTTGACCAGCGTGGCGCCGGGCGCCGAGAAGCGCTCGGTCATGCGGGTGCCCATCGCCGCGTTGAGGCCGGCGGCCTCCCGCTGCATCCGGGCCATGCGGTGCCCCATGCGCCGGGCCGGGAAGACGAACACCGGCAGCAGGACGAGGGCGAGCAGGGTGATCTGCCAGGACAGGGTGAGCATGACGGCGACGGTGAGCAGCAGCGTGACGAGGTTGCTGACCACGCCGGACAGGGTGTTGCTGAAGGCGCGTTGCGCGCCGATCACGTCGTTGTTGAGTCGGGAGACGAGCGCTCCCGTACGAGTACGTGTGAAGAACGCGACCGGCATGCGCTGCACATGATCGAACACAGCCGTCCGCAGATCGAGGATCAGTCCCTCGCCGAGGGTGGCCGACAGCCGCCGGGCGAGGATCCCGAGGGCTGCCTCGGCGAGCGCGATCAGGGCGATCAGCAGGGCCAGGCGGACGACGGTGCCCTCGTCGTCGCCCGTCACGATCGCGTCGACGACATGTCCGGCGAGTACGGGGGTCGCGACGGCGAGCAGCGCGGTCATCATCCCGAGCACGACGAAGAGCGCGATCCTGCGGCGGTGCGGGCGGGCGAACGCGCCGATGCGGCGCAGCGTGGCGCGGGCGAACGGACGCCGCTCCTGCTGGGCGTTCATGACGCTGTACAGCTGTGTCCAGGCTGTGGTCTCCATGCTCATGGTGGCGACCGTAGAACCTCAATCGACGTTGAGGTCAATCCTTTTCTCCGTAAGACGCCGTCTCCACGGCCGCAACCCGCCGTTGGCGCGGCGTGGGAAACCTCTTCGCATGTGACAGCCGTACGACTCCCCGCGGGACGCCTGGTCAGGCGGCTCCCGCTGCGCCAGATACTGTGCCTGCTCCCGCTCGTCCTCGTCGTCGTGGTCGCGGTGCGGCACCGGGCCGTGCTCGCCGAGGGCATCGGCCATCTGGCGACGGCCAAGTGGCCCTGGCTCCTCGCGGCGGCCTGCGCCACCTGTCTGACCTGGGTGGCGGCGGCGGTGACCCGGCAGGGCGCCGTGGTCGACCGGCTGCCCCGACTGCGGCTGCTCGTCACGCAGTTCGCGGCGGGCTCGGCCAACCATCTGCTGCCCACCGGGCTCGGCGCGAGCGCGGTCAACCTGCGCTTCATGACGGTGTGCGGGCTGCCGCTCGCCCGTTCCTCGGCTGCGCTGGCGCTGTATCTGCTCGCGGAGAGCGTGGCCCGGGTCGGCCTGCTGGCCGCGCTGCTCATCGCCTTCCCGCACGCGCTGCGGCTCGGGCCGCTCCTTCCGGACGGCGCGTGGGGTCCGCTGCTGCTGATCATCGGTGCGGCGGCGCTCGTGGTCATGGCGGTCTTCGCGCTCGTACGCCGGCTGCGCACCGCCGTGCTGTCGTTCCTGCGGACCGCGCTGGGCGAGGCGCGCTCGGTCCACACCCGCCCCTCGCGGGCGCTGGCGTTGTGGGGAGGCTCCCTGGCCTTTCCGGCGCTTCAGGCGGCCGGTCTGGTCCTGGTCGGCCTCGCCCTGGGGCTGGACGTGCCACCGGCCCACATGGCGCTCGCGTACCTCGCGGCGACCGTCGCCGTCGCCCTCGTGCCCACGCCGGGCGGGATCGGCTCGGTGGAGGCGGCGCTGATCGTGGCGCTGGTGGCGGCGGGCGGCCCGGTGGCGGTGGCGACGGCGGTGGTGCTGGCGTACCGGATCATCACGGTGTGGCTGCCGCTGCTGCCGGGGGCGTTGACGCTGGGTGCGCTGGTGCGGTGGAAGGTGATCTGAAAGGCCGGTCCGGGTGGACGGTGATCGGAGCGGCCGGTTCCGGTGGAAGACCATGTGACCGGTCAGTAACGTGCAGGGTCCGACCCACGAAAGGGGCCCCGCCATGCCGGTCCGTGTCGAGCGCCAGGGACACGTCAGCACCGTCGTCCTCTCCCGGCCCGAGGTCCGCAACGCGGTCGACGGCCCCACCGCCGCCGAGCTCGTCGCCGCCTTCCGGGAGTTCGAGGCCGACGACGAGGCGCGGGTGGCCGTGCTGTGGGGCGAGGGCGGCACGTTCTGCGCGGGAGCCGACCTCAAGGCGCTCGGCACCGAGCGGGGCAACCGGGTCACCGAGGAGGGCGACGGGCCGATGGGACCGACCCGGCTGCGGCTGTCGAAGCCGGTGATCGCGGCCGTCGCCGGGCATGCCGTGGCCGGTGGCCTGGAGCTGGCCCTGTGGTGCGATCTGCGGGTCGCCGAGGAGGACGCCGTCTTCGGGGTGTTCTGCCGCCGCTGGGGCGTGCCGCTGATCGACGGCGGCACGGTACGGCTGCCCCGGCTGATCGGCACGAGCCGCGCGCTGGACATGATCCTGACGGGACGGGCGGTACCGGCGGGCGAGGCCCACGCCATGGGGCTCGCCAACCGTGTCGTGCCGACCGGGCGTGCCCGCGCGGAGGCGGAGCAACTGGCCGCCACGATCGCACGGTTCCCACAGGCCTGCCTGCGCGCCGACCGCGCCTCGGTGCTGGAGCAGGACGGGTTGGACGAGCCGGGGGCGATGCGCGGGGAACTCGCGCACGGGACGGGCGTGCTGGCCGAGAGCTTGGAGGGTGCGGCTCGTTTCGCCTCCGGCGCCGGGCGGCATGGATCTTTTGCGGACATGTGACGAGGACGCAGTGCCCGGTCGGCTCGGGACGGCCGCGCCGTCGGGGGGTGCGGGTTCGCGGGAGCTGGTGGCGCCCGCACGGCGGAGCCTCATATCGATGCAGCCCCGCGCCCCCATGGGGCGCTTCCCGTCACGCATGGCGTCACGTGGTCGTCCGGCGTGCGACCCGTGTGCTGCGCTCGCGCTTCGATTGGGCCCCGGCGTGCGGCCGTTCGGCCCTCCGGGGAAACGGCTGTCCGAGGGAGAATGCCCGAAAGCGACCGATGCGGCCGCCCGGCCGACGATCCTGGCACGAACACGTGTACGCGATACGGCAGGATGAGCCCTCGCGCCGGTCTCGGGGGATGGGGTGGCCGACGCGACGGCACATCGCGGAATCGAGCAGGTGACAACGTGACGAGACTTCACATCCGGCCGTCGGCGAAGGAATTCGCCGCAGTTCTTCTCCCCGGAGGTGACCGGTGAACCGGGCGCTCACCGTGGACGACCTGGTCGTCGCCGGGATCGCGGTGGCCGCCGGGCTGCTCGCCGCCTTCCTGCTGCGGATGCTGCTGCGCTGGCTGCGCAAGCACGCCGACCGCACCCGCTGGAGCGGCGACGACCTGATCGTGGACACCCTGCGGACCGTGGTGCCGTGGGCGGCCTTCCTCGGCGGCGCGGCCTCCGCGGGCGCGGCGCTGCCGCTGACCCGGACGGTCCAGCACAACGTCAACCAGATCCTGACCGTACTGCTGATCTTCGTCGTGACGCTGGCTGTGGCCCGCGGGATCGCCGGGCTGATGCGGACGGTCACCCAGTCCCGGCCCGGTGTCGCCGGGTCGGCCACGATCTTCGTCAACATCACCCGGATCCTGATCCTGGCCATCGGTTTCCTGGTCGTGCTCCAGACGCTGGGCATCTCGATAGCACCCCTGCTCACCGCCCTGGGCGTCGGCGGTCTGGCCGTCGCGCTCGCCTTGCAGGACACGCTCGCCAACCTCTTCGCGGGCATCCACATCCTCGCCTCCAAGACCGTCCAGCCCGGCGACTACATCCGGCTGAGCAGCGGCGAGGAGGGCTATGTCGAGGACATCAACTGGCGCCAGACGACGGTCCGCAACCTGTCCAACAACCTGGTCGTGATCCCCAACGGGGAGCTCGCGAAGACGAACATGACCAATTTCATGCGCCCCGAGCAGCAGTTGACGATCCTGGTCCAGGTGGGCGTCGCCTACGACAGCGATCTGGACCATGTCGAGCGGGTGACGAACGAGGTCATCGGCGAGGTGATGGCCGAGGTCGAGGGGGCGGTACCGGATCACGAACCGATCATCCGTTTCCACACCTTCGGCGACTCCCGGATCGGCTTCACCGTGATCCTGGGCGTGGGCGAGTTCAGCGACCAGTACCGGATCAAGCACGAGTTCATCAAGCGCCTGCACCGGCGCTACCGCAAGGAGGGCATCCGCATCCCGGCGCCGACACGCACGGTGGCGATCCAGCAGGGCACGATGGCGATCCCACAGCAGCGCGGCCCCGAGGAAGCGGACGAGATGCCCCCCGTCCGCCTCGACTGACCTGCCCGGACGCGCCTGGAGCGCGGTTGGTGGGCACAGTCCCGTTGTCCGGCCACCGGATCGGTGATCTCCCCGCATGACTGTGGGACCAGCTGATCCGGTTGCACGGAGGCGATTCCTCCGGTTGCCCGGATCCGGGATCGCCGGCCTCCTTGCCGCACCCGTGTGCGGACCCCTGTCGAGCCGAGGTCGATCACGAGATATCTTGATGTCGAGCAATGTTGCAGACGTGGAGCGGAGCACCCGGTGACTGACTCGACCATCATCTATACGCACACTGACGAGGCCCCGGCCCTGGCGACGTATTCCTTCCTGCCGGTGGTCCAGGCGTACGCCTCGCAGGCGGGTGTCACCGTGGAGACGCGTGACATCTCGCTGGCCGGCCGCATCATCGCGGTGTTCCCGGAGTACCTGGCCGAGGACCAGCGCATCCCGGACGCCCTCGCCGAGCTCGGTGAGCTCGCGAAGACGCCCGAGGCCAACATCATCAAGCTGCCGAACATCTCGGCGTCGATCCCCCAGCTCAAGGCGGCCATCGCCGAGCTCCAGGGCCAGGGCTACGCGCTGCCGAACTACCCGGACGACCCCAAGACCGACGAGGAGCGGGAGATCCAGGCCCGCTACGACAAGGTCAAGGGCTCCGCGGTGAACCCGGTCCTGCGTGAGGGCAACTCCGACCGCCGCGCCCCCGCCTCGGTCAAGAACTACGCCAAGAACCACCCGCACCGCATGGGCGCCTGGACCGCCGAGTCCAAGACCAACGTGGCGACCATGGGCGAGAACGACTTCCGCTCCACCGAGAAGTCCGTCGTGATCTCCGAGGCCGGCGCGCTGAAGATCGAGCACGTCGCCGAGGACGGCACCACCACCGTCCTGCGCGAGTCCGTACCGGTCCTCGCCGGCGAGGTCGTCGACGCCTCGGTGATGCGCGTCGCCGCGCTGCGCCAGTTCCTGACGGCGCAGATCGCCAGGGCCAAGGCCGAGGGCGTGCTGTTCTCCGTGCACCTCAAGGCCACGATGATGAAGGTCTCCGACCCGATCGTCTTCGGCCACGTCGTGCGCGCCTTCTTCCCGAAGACCTTCGCGAAGTACGGCGAGGTCCTCGCCGGCGCCGGCCTCTCCCCGAACGACGGTCTGGGCGGCATCCTCAAGGGCCTGGACGCGCTGCCGAACGGCGCCGAGATCAAGGCGTCCTTCGACGCGGAGATCGCCGAGGGCCCGGCCCTGGCGATGGTCGACTCCGACAAGGGCATCACCAACCTGCATGTCCCGTCCGACGTGATCGTCGACGCCTCGATGCCGGCCATGATCCGCACCTCCGGCCACATGTGGGGCCCGGACGGCCAGGAGGCCGACACCCTCGCGGTGCTGCCGGACTCCTCCTACGCGGGCGTCTACCAGGCCGTGCTCGACGACTGCCGCGCCAACGGCGCCTACGACCCGTCGACGATGGGCTCGGTCCCGAACGTCGGCCTGATGGCGCAGAAGGCCGAGGAGTACGGCTCCCACGACAAGACCTTCGAGATCAAGGCGGCCGGTACGGTCCGTCTGGTCGACCAGGCCGGCAACGTGGTCATCGAGCAGCCGGTCGCCGAGGGTGACATCTTCCGTGCCTGCCAGACCAAGGACGCGCCGATCAAGGACTGGGTGAAGCTGGCGGTCACCCGCGCCCGCGCCACCGGCGACCCGGCCGTCTTCTGGCTGGACGAGACCCGCGCCCACGACGCCAACCTGATCGCCAAGGTCAACGCCTACCTGCCGGAGCACGACACCGAGGGCCTGGACATCCGCATCCTCGCCCCGGTCGAGGCCACCAAGCTGTCGGTGGAGCGCATCCGCCGCGGCGAGAACACCATCTCGGTGACCGGCAACGTCCTGCGTGACTACCTGACCGACCTGTTCCCGATCCTGGAGCTGGGCACCAGCGCCAAGATGCTGTCGGTCGTCCCGCTGATGGCGGGCGGCGGCCTGTTCGAGACGGGCGCCGGCGGCAGCGCGCCGAAGCACGTCCAGCAGCTGGTCAAGGAGGACTACCTGCGCTGGGACTCCCTCGGTGAGTTCTTCGCCCTGGTGCCGTCCCTGGAGCAGTACGCGACCGCCACCGGCAACGCCCGCGCGAAGGTCCTCGCCGACGCCCTCGACCGCGCCACGGCGACCTTCCTCAACGAGGACAAGTCCCCGACCCGTCGCGTCGGCGGCATCGACAACCGCGGCAGCCACTTCTACCTGTCCCTGTACTGGGCGCAGGAGCTCGCGGCGCAGACCGAGGACGCGGACCTGGCGAAGGCCTTCGCCCCGCTCGCCGAGACGCTCGCGGCCAACGAGCAGAAGATCGTCGACGAGCTGAACGCCGTCCAGGGCAAGCAGGCCGAGATCGGCGGCTACTACCAGCCCGACCCGGCCAAGGCCGCCGCGGTCATGCGCCCCTCCGCCACCTGGAACGCCGCGCTGGCGTCCCTGAGCTGACGCAGGTGCTTTGAGGCTGCCGCCCCGACCGGTTGCGTACCGGCCGGGGCGGCGCCCCTGTTTTTGGGGCGCGGGGCCGTATCCATATGCGGCTCCGCCGCGCGGGCGCGACCAGCCCCAACGCCGCAGCGCACGACCGACAACGCCCCCGGAGTAACCGTGACGCCCTCATTCGAACTGCTCCCCGGCGCGCCCGACTCCCCCGTGATCCTGCACATACCGCACTCCTCACGCGAGGTACCGGCCGACGTACGCACCGGCATCGTCCTGGACGACACCGCACTGGAACGCGAGCTGGACCACATCGTCGACGCACACACCGCGGACCTGGCGGAGGCGGCGGCCAACGCCGCGCAGCTCACCCCATGGCGGTTCGTGAACCGGCTGTCGAGGCTGGTCGTCGACCCGGAGCGCTTCCCGGACGAGCGCGAGGAGATGCTGGCCGTCGGCATGGGCGCCGTGTACACCCAGACCACGCACCTCACGCGGCTACGGCCCGCAGACACCGACCCGGAACCCCTCATCGCGCGGTATTTCCGGCCGTACGCGAAGGCCATGACGGAAGCCGTGGCCGACCGCCTCGCCGTCACCGGCAGGGCAGTGATCATCGACGTCCACTCGTACCCGACCGCCCGCCTCCCCTACGAGCTGCACGGCGAGGGCCCGCGGCCGCCGGTCTGCCTCGGCACGGATCCCTTCCACACACCCTCCGCACTGCTCACGGCGGCGCGCGAGGTGTTCGCGGCGTGCGGGGAGACGGGACTCGACAGCCCGTTCAGCGGCACCTACGTCCCGCTGGAGTTCTACGGCAAGGACCCGCGCGTCAGCGCCCTGATGGTCGAGATCCGCCGGGACACGTACATGGCGGAGCCGGGTGGTCCGGCCGGTCCCGGACTCACCCGGCTCGCGGGGGCGCTCGCGGCGCTGGTGGACGCCGTACCCCACTGAGCCGATGACTCAGGCCCGCAGCCACTCCGTGACGACGACCTCGCCGCCGGTCCGCAGCCGCAGGGCGAACGGGCCGGCGGGCGGGGCGTCGCTGGTGAAGCGGCCCATGTCGTCGGCGACGACCGACGTGGCCGTCTGCGGACCGCCGAGCACCTCGATCCGCGCCTGCTGCGGCGGCAGCAATTGGCCCATCAGGCCCTGCGCGCTCACCTCCACGTCGACGGTCACCTCACCCGCGCGGAAGGTCAGCATCCGCGGCACGTCCGTCGCCCCTCTGACCGGGATGGCGTCCACCACCGAGTCGAAGGTCAGCTCGGCGATCCGGGCGTCGAGATCGTGCAGTGCGAAGGCCTCGACGGCGAGTTGGCGCAGCTGCGCCGGTACCGGGTCCAGGATGGCGGTGGCCTGGCGGAGCTCCTCCTCCAGCAGTTCGCCATCGAACCCGTCGTCGTGCATGTCGTCGTTCACAGCGCTCCCCGTGCGTCGAGTCGGGCCCGAAGGCGGCGCAGACAGCGCTGGCGCAGCGGCCCGATGCTGCCCACGGCGATGCCCAGGGCGGCGGACACCTCCTGGTAGCTGGGCGGCGGCGAGGCCATCAGCACGCGCAGCAACTGGCGGCAGCGGTCCCCGAGTTCCTCGAACTCCTGCCACATCCAGCGAATGCGCTCGGACTCGGCGGCGGCCTCCTCGGAGTCCAGGACCGACTGTTCGGGCGTACGGTCCTCGCTGACCCGGTCCAGCAGCTGCGGATCGCTCGTCACGGTCAGCCGCCGCAGACTCTTGAGGACCTTCAGGCACTCGTGCCGTGCGGTGCTCGCGAGCCAGGAGCCGGCCTTCTCGGGTTCGCGGATGCGCCCGAGGTGCTGGGCGAAGCGGAACCAGACGGTCTGGTACACCTCATGGGCGTCGGCGTCCCCCAGCCGGTGCGCGCGCACGACGGACCACACCAGTGGGCTCAGCCCTTCCACGAGCGCCTTCCAGGCCGCCGCGTCACCGTCGACGGCGGACTGGACCAACGCACCGACATCTGCACGGTCCACAGCCCCACCCCTCGTGTACGGCAAGTCATCGTACGCCGCGGAGGGGACGGTTCCGACCCTCATGAGCGAGGAGCCGGCGGTGTGACGGAGACAGGGCGCCAGGTCGGAGGACGAAGGGCGGGCACATGCGCCCCCCGCACCTCCGCGTACCCGGAGTTCGCGGCGAGCATCTTGTACCGGGCGACCCGCGGGTCGCGCTCCGCCTGCGCGCTCATGTGGGCGGCGACCATGCCGGCCACGAGAGGCGTGGCGAACGAGGTGCCGCTCCACTGCGCGTACCCCTCGAACATCACCTGGTCTGGCTCGGCGGTGCCGCCGGTCTCGCTCAACACGCCGGTGTGGCGCGGGGACCGGCAGGTGCAGGAGTAGCCGAAGCCGTAACGGCAGGCGTCGTAGGTGGAGTGCTGGTACACGTACGGCACGGGCCCGTCGAAGCCGGTGAGGGCGCTGGTGAGACGCTCGCCGGGGGCGTAGACCTTCACCCAGCCGCCGTGGTTGCTGAAGCAGGCGCCGAACTCGCCGTCGCCGCGCAGCGCTCCGACGGACAGCACGACGTCCTGGAAGTCGGGCAGGTCGGCGTAGGCGGCGGGCCAGAACGGCGTGGCGCTGCCGTTGTTGCCGGCCGCCGCGACGAGCAGGGTGCGCTGGTCGCGCAGTTCCCGCATGAAGGCCTCGACACCGAGCAGGCCGTCGGTGCGGCCGTTGGAGGTGCCGGCGGAGAGACTGAGGATGTCGGGCCAGCCGCCCGCGTCGACGGCCTCGAAGAGCTTCTCGCCGAACTCGGACTCCAGGATGGCGCCCGCGTCGTGCAGGGTGCCCCGGACCGTGATGTCCGTGTTGGGCGCGACGGCGGCGACGAGCCCGGCGATGAAGGTGCCGTGGCCGACGTACTGCCGCAGGACACCCTGGTCGTCGCACTCCTGGACCTGGAAGTCGCCCTCGGTGTGGGCGAGCAGCGGGAAGGCGCGGTAGTCGTGCATGAGGCCGGTGTCGATGACGAGGACGCCGACGGCGCTGTCCGGGTCGTGGACGCCCTCGGCCGCGGTGGGGTTGGTGCCGTCGGCGAGCGGGGCGGGCGCGGGTTCGTCACCGGGACAGGAGTTGACGCCTCCCGTGATCCCGACGAGGTGGTTGCGGCTGACCAGCCGTCGTCCGGCCCGGCCCTCGGTCTCCCGCAGGGCGCGCAGGGCGTGCGCGACGGTGGGGTCGCCGCTGCGGTCGCCCGCGCCGGGGTCGCCGACCTGGATCCGGGTGATGCCCGAGCGGTTGGTCCGCGGGCCCGCGCGGCGCACATGGTCCTGGACCAGGTCGGGGTCGGCGGTGAAGTGCGCCCGCACGGTGTCCTCCACGACGCGGGCGTCCTCGCCGTCGCGGACCAGCACATAGCCCTTCTCGTAGATGAACTCGGCGGAGTCGTCCGGTCCCATCGCGAGGGGGACGTCGCGCATGGAGCGCTGGATCTGCTCGAACTGCTCGTGGAATCGCTGTGGTGCCATGGCGGGTCCTCCCCCTGAGGCGGCGTTCGTCAGTCAGATCCGTGCGGTCGCCGATTGATACAGCGCCAAACCGGTGTGGCACGGTTCCGGTGCAACTACCATCCGTGGAGTGACAGCGGGAAGCGACTCGGTTCTCGAACTGCTGCCGATGGTGTTCGCCGCCCCGAACGACGCGCTGGCGAGGGCGGAAGGGGTGCTCGACGCCGATCCGTCGCCGTTGCACGCCTCCGTCGCCCACCAGGTGATCGGCATCTGGCAGCGGGACTGGGGCGACATGCGCATCGCCCTGTACCACCTGCGGCGTGCCCGGGATCTCGCGGCACGCGCGGAGTCGGCCGACCGGGAGGCGGATGTCCTGGCCGCGCTCGGCGTCGCGCTGGTGCACGCGGGGCGCACGCAGCAGGGGCTGGCCGCGCTGGAGCGCGGGGTCGAGCGGGGCAGCGGGCACACCCGCGCGCGCGTGTTGTTCCGCCGGGCCTACGCCCGCTGGGTGCTCGGTCAGCACCGGGAGGCCCTGGAGGACGTGCGCCGGGCGATACCCGTGCTGCGGCAGATGGACGACGTCATCTGGACGGCGCGGGCGCTGACGCTGCGCGCGACCGTGCATCTGGCGCTCGGTGCGGTGGACCGGGCGGACGCCGACTTCACCGCGGCCGAGGCGCTGTGGGACACCACGGGCCAGGAGCACGACAAGGCCGACGCGGTGGAGAGCCGGGGGCTCGCGGCGTTCCGGTCGGGCGACATCCCGGCCGCGCTGCGGCTGCTCGACGAGGCGGAGGAGCGGTACGCCAAGCTCGGCACTCCGACGTTCATGCTGAACATCCGCCGTTGCGAGGTGCTGATGGCCGCGGGGCTGGCCCCGGAGGCGCTGGCCGAGGCGGACGCGGCGATCGGGGTGCTCGACGGCATCGGCGGCCAGTCCACCCGCAAGGCCGAGCTGCTGCTGGCCGCCGCGCGTGCCGCCCGGCTGGCGGGTGACGCGCACACCGCCATCGCACGTGCCGACATGGCCGTACGGCTGTTCGCGGGGCAGCGGCGCAACTGGTGGGAGACGCATGCCCGGCTGGTGCTGATCGAGGCGCGGGTGGCGGCCGGGCGCAGTTCGGGGCGGCTGGTGGCCGATACGGCGGCGGTCGCGGAGCGGCTGGCCTCCTTCGGCGCGCCGGCCGCGCCGGAGGCCTCGCTGCTCGCGGGCCGGATGGCGCTCGACCTGGGCTGGCGGGCCGACGCCGAGCGGCATCTGCGTGACGCCGCCCGCAGCAGACACAGCGGGCCGCCGCTGGCGCGGATGACGGGCTGGGCGGCGCAGGCGCTCAGGGCCCGGGCGGCCGGGTCGGGGCGTGGTGTCGTGGAGGCCTGTCGGCGTGGCCTGGACGTGCTCGACGCGCACCGGATGACGCTGGGCGCCTCGGAGCTGAGGGCCCGCGCGACCGCGCAGGGCGCCGAGCTCGCCGCGCTGGCGCAGCAGGCCAGCCTCGACTCCGGCAGTCCGCGCCGGCTGCTGGTGTGGAGCGAGCGCTGGCGGGCCACCGCGCTGTCGACGCCGCCGACCCGGCCGCCGGCCGACCCTGCGCTCCAGAGCGATCTGACGGCGTTCCGGGAGATCGCGGCGCGCGCCGAGGAGGCCCGCAGCGAGGACCGTCCGGTTCCGGCGCTGGAGCGCGAACAGCGGCGCCTGGAACGGGAGATCCGCTCCCGGACCCTGCACCTGCGCGGCGACACTCCCGGCGACGGCTACCGCTTCGACCCGGGCCGGCTCCTGGAGCGGCTGGGCGCGGACGACGTACGTCTGGTCGAACTCGCCGTGCTGGACGGGCGGGTGCAGGTGCTGCTGTGCGGTCAGGGGCGGGTGCGTCGGTACGAGGCCGGGCTGCTGGCTGACGCGGAGACCGAGGCCGAGCATGTCCAGGCCGGGTTGCGGCGGCTGGCCCACCCGGGTGCGGAGGGGCGGCTCGCGGTGGTGGAGGCCGCGGGGCGGTGCTTGGAGAAGCTGCTGCTCGGTCCGGCCGCGGCGCAGCTGGGCGACGGTCCCGTGGTCATCGTGCCGCCGGCCCGGCTGCACCGGGTGCCGTGGGCGTTGCTGCCGTCGCTGCGTCAGCGGGTGCTCAGCGTGTCGCCGTCGGCGAGCAGTTGGCTGCGCGCCCGGGAGACCGAGGCGCCGACTGGCGGCCGCCAGGTGCTGGTGCGGGGGCCGGGTCTGGCGACGGGCGGTGCGGAGGTGCCGCATCTGGCCGGGCGGTACGGCGGTGCCGTCGTCCTGGAGCACGCCGACGCGCGCGTGCCGCGTGTCCTGGAGGAGCTGGACGGCGCCGCACTGGCCCATATCGCCGCCCATGGCACGTTCCGGGCGGACAGCCCCTTGTTCTCGTCGCTGCGGATGGCGGACGGGCCGATCGTCGTGCACGACTTCGAGCGCCTGGACCGCAGCCCGTACCGGATCATCCTGTCGTGCTGCGACACCGCCCGGTTCGCCTCCGTCGGCGCCGACGAACTGCTCGGCCTGGTCACCGCCCTGCTGCCGCTGGGCACGGCGGGAGTGGTGGCGTGCACCGCGCCGGTCAACGACGCCGCGGTGGTGCCGCTGATGCTCGCCCTGCACAAAGGGCTGAGCGAAGGGCTCTCCCTGGCGGAGGCACTGCGCGACGCGCGGGCGGCGCTGCCGGGCGACGCGCTGCACCGGGCGACGGGGTGGGCGTTCTCGGCGTTCGGTGCGGCCTGAGACGTTCGGAAGGGGGATCGACTCCCTTACGCCGGCTGTGTGTCCGGCAGTGCCACCAGCCACGGCAGGGCGCCACGGTCGCTCGCGCCGAGGCGGGCGTAGGCGCTGTACAGGTGGTTGCCGACGGTGCGGACGGACAGGGTGAGCTTCTCGGCGATCTGCCGGTTGCTCAGGCCCGCGGCCGCCAGGTCGACGATCTGCCGTTGTCGGGCGGTCAGTTCGCCGAGGACGAGACCGGAGAGCGCGGGGGTGCGGGCGCCCTGGCAGCGGCGGGCCAGGGTGACGGCACGCGTGCGTGAGGTGCGCGCGGCCCTCGGGTCGCGGTGGGCCCGTACGGCCTGGGCGTGTGCCTCGGCCGCGAACAGCAGGAAGCCGCGCTCCGCCAGTTCCCCGGCCACCCGGTCCAGCGCGGGGCCGTCGGCGCGGTCGAGCGCGTCGGCGTGGGCGGCGAAGACACCGGTCAGACGGCCCGCGGCACGCTCGGGGGCACCGAGGCGGACGGCGTCGTACGCGTCGTCGGTGAGGGCCTCGTCGTCCCTGTCGGCGGCGCCGCGGGCCGTTGCCGGCCGGGTGACCGCCCCACCCCCGTGGGAGCGGCCACCCAGGATCGTGTGCGCGGTCGGCGTGTCGCCGGACTGCGCTGCGGCGAGGGCGAGTTCGAGCCGGCAGGACGGGTCGTCCCCGCGCTCCCGCAACCCCTCCCGCGCCCATGCGGCCGCCTCCCGCAGCTCCCCGCGCAGCCGCGCGAACCGGGCGCGCACGGCCGCGTATCCGGTCGGCACCGGCGCGCCCTCCGCGACCAGCCACTCCCCCACGGGCGTCGGCATCGCCCGTACGTCCGCCCGCTCGATGCGGCGGGTCAGCGCGGCCCGCTCGGCGTCGAGGGCGGGTCCGCACCGGTCCGGCGCGGGAAGCGGGAGGGGGGTCGCCCCGGCCGGAGGCCGGCGGAGGGAGAGCCGCCTCGCCCGGAGCCGGCCGGCCGCGGCGCGCAGCACCGGGCCGTGCAGGGGGTGGGCGAGGCGGACAGCACCCTCGTCGTCGACGTGGACCAGGGAGTCGGCCTCCAGGTGTTCCAGGACGCGAAGGGGCAGTTCGTCCAGGTGCAGGGGCAACGGCTCGGCGAAGGCGAGACGTTCGAGGGTCTCGCGCTCCTCGGGGCAGTCGCGGTCGAGGACGTGTGCGGTGCGCTCGCGTACGGCCGTGGTGACCGGCACGGGCCCGCGCCACGCCCATTCGTCCGAGTCCGGGAGGCGGTTGAGCAGCCCGTGCTCGCGCGCCCCGGCCACCAGGTCGCGCAGCAGCCGCAGGTCTCCGCGGCACAGGCGGTGCAGCCGGTTCAGGGTGAGCGGCTCGAAGGCGTCGCCGCCCGCTGCGCCGGCCAGCAGCAGGCCGGTCTCCTCGCGGGGCAGCGGCTCCAGGGTGAGGCGGGGCAGGAGGTCTCCGGTCCACAGCCGGGAGATCGCGCCCGGGACCGGGGCGCCGTCGGTGGTGACGACCAGGAGACGGGTGCGTCCGTGCACGGCCAGCTGGTGGACGAGGGCGGCGGAGGCGTCGTCGAGCAGATGCGCGTCGTCGACCAGGAGCAGCCGTACGCCGCACAGATGCTGGAAGGCGCCGTGCAGGGAGGCCGACTCGGGCACGAGGTGCGCGAACGCGGCGAAGCGGATGCCACGGGTCTCCGGGGTGCCGACCACTCTGGCGCAGTCGCCGCCGCGGACGGCCTCGGTGACGAGCCGGGTCTTGCCGCAGCCCGCCGCGCCCGTGATCACGATGCCGTTCCGGCCGGCCGTCAAGGATCCGCGGACCAGGTCGAGTTCGTCCGCCCGGCCGGTGAAGGGCCAGGGCGTGTCCAGGGTCTTCGCGTCCCGTTCGAAAGTCGTCACGGGAGTAGGAGCGCGGTGACTCACCCTTGATACAGGGGCACTTGAGTAGCCCTCGACTCAGGCGCCCGGGGCGGGTCGACGGCACCCTGTTCGCATGACCGCACGGTACTGCTCCCTCGCGCAGCAGTCGGTCCCCGCGTTCGCACCGGGACTGGCCGCCGGGCGGCTGCGTGCGCTCATCGGCGGAAGCCGGATGTGGGTCAACGGCACGGTCCTGCACTACTACTTCTTCGACCGGGACGGCGACGGGTCCGTGATCCCCGACCCGGGGACCGGCCGGAGCGGGCATGTCTCGTGGGTCGGCGGAAAGGAGCAGCGGGACGTCGTGCGCGAGTGCTTCCAGGAGTGGCAGGACCTCGGCATCGGGCTGTCGTTCGTGGAGGTGGGCGACCGGTCGGAGGCCGAGCTGCGCATCGGGTTCCAGCTCGGCGACGGCTCCTGGTCGCACATCGGCAAGGACGCGCTCGGGGTCGGTCTGGGCGAACGCACCATGAACTTCGGCTGGGACCTGACCGTGCCCGGGGAGCGCGGCACGGCGCTGCACGAGATCGGGCACGCGCTCGGCATGCTGCACGAGCACCAGAGCCCGTTCGCCGGCATCCACTGGGACGACGAGGCCGTGTACACCGATCTGGCCGGCCCGCCGAACTACTGGAGCCGGGACACGACGTTCTTCAACATCCTGCGCAAGCTCGACCCGGACGAGGTCAACGGTTCCGTCTGGGACCCGCACTCGATCATGGAGTATCCCTTCTCGGCCGGGCTGATCCTGGAGCCGGAGCAGTTCCGCGCGGGCCTGAACCCGCCGGGCACGCTGTCCAAGGCCGACAAGGAGTTCGTCCGCCGCTGGTATCCGCCGGCCGAGACGCCGGGCCCGCGCGAGCTGGTGCCGTTCCGCTCGGTAGCGCTGCGGCTCGGCCCGGCAGAGCAGGCCGACTTCGTCGTCGAACCGCCTCAGACCCGCACGTACACGCTGGGCACCTTCGGCGACAGCGACACCGTCGCCGTGGTCTTCGAGGAACGGGACGGCGAACCCCGCTACGTCACGGCCCAGGACGACGGCGGCACCCCGCACAACGCCACCGTCCGGGCCCGCCTCGTGAAGGGCCGCCGCTATTTCGTCCGAGTGCGTCTCTATGCCAACTGGGGTTCGGGGGAGACAGCGGTCATGTGCTGGTGACGGCACTGGTCCGCTGACGCGCACGGACGATGCAGTCCACAGTCCGGCGCCGGGGGATGTGGCCGGGCGCGCCGCCTTCGGGGGAGGGCGACGCGTCCGGCCACGCCATGCGGGCGGGATTGCTCAGTCGGGGAGGACCTCGTCCCAGAGGTCCAGCATGTCGCCGAGGCGGCCGCGTAAGCGCTCGACGAGGAGGATGAGGCCGGCGGCTTCGAGTGGGGCGAAGCCGACGATCCTCTGCTCGGGGCCGCGGTCCTCGCGCACACCGCGTTCATCCCCGGGTGGGCGGGCGTGTCCTCGACATGCTCGACCCGGGGGCCGCACCAGCACGAGCGGTGTGTGCGCGAGCTGGACGACCGGGTGTACGGCTGGTCGACGACGGTCAGCGCGCTCAGCCGTTGAAGTCGCGGACCAGCCCCGGCAGTTCGCGCAGGCTCTCGACCCTGAAGGTCGGGAGCTTCTCGGCTTTCCTCGGTGTGCCACTGGATCGTGGCCCACGGGCCCCGGTGGACGAGCGCGGTGTGCATCCCCGCGGCAACAGCTGGCCGCAGGTCGTTGTCGACTCGGTCACCGACGTAGAGCATCTCTTCCACGGCGAAGGAAGACCTCGCGGTAGTGGCGGCCCTGGGCGATGACAGCGCCGAACATGGCCGCGAAGGTGTGGCGTGGGACGCCGAGCCAGTCCGCCCAGGTGCCGTACTCCCGGGTCCCGTCTGCCCCAGCTGGCCGGCGACGTGCCGCGCGTGCGGTCCCACTTCGTCGACGGCATCAAGAAGCTGCCGGTGGAGGTGAACCCGGCCTGACCGACAGGGCGTGGCGGAAGATGTCACGGGGGTCCCACTTCGCCTTGACGCGCTGGAGCCGGCGGTAGTTGTCGCCGAAGTACAGGGTCTGCCAAGGAGCGCCCGTGTTCCGTTCCGGGTCGGCCAGGTCGGTGTCCGGGTAGTTGACGAACGCGCCGTCGGCCGCCGCCGGGGCCCCGCCGGTCTCGGTGTACAGGTCCTCGTAGAGCTCACGCAGCCAGCCGATGTGCCGGGCGTCGTCGCGGGGGTCCTCCCATCCGTTGGCGTAGAACATCTTGATGCTCGCGTCGCGGTGGGGGGTCGCGGTCGCGTCCGGTGCCACGGTGTTGACCTTGCCGCCGTGGGTGTAGAGGCTCACGCTGCCGCCGGGGTGGTCGTAGTCGGACCGGGTGAGGTGGTGGTGCAGGGCGTCGATCTGCCGGTCGGAGAAACGGCGGCGCAGGTATCCGGACTTGACCTTCAGCCGGTAGACGGGTCCGGGGTCGCCGGGTGAGCCGGCCAGGGCCGCGGCCAGCCATGACTGGTTGCGCACCGTGCGGACCGGCTGGACCGGGACGCCCCGGTTGATCGCCGCGATGTGCTCGTCCAGCATCCGCTCGGCACCGGAGTCCGCCGCCACCTGCCCGATCATCAAGACCGTCCCCGACGGGCGGCGGGTCAGGGCGAGTTCGCTGTAGAGGGCGAGGTACGGCGAGTCGGGGGCGCTGTGCTGCTCGGCCCAGGCGCCGTGGTTGCGGACCAGCCGGCCGAAGGACGTCCTGTCCAGCTTCTGCCAGTCCCAGGAGACGGAGAAGCTCAGCACACCGGAGGGCGGTGCGGGCAACAGGCCGCAGGGGTCACCGCCGTGGGCGCCGGGTGTCCGGAACCAGTAGCGGGTGACGATGCCGAAGCTGCCGCCTCCGCCTCCGGTGTGCGCCCACCACAAGTCCCGGTGTGGATCTGCGGGTTCGCGTGTGGCCACCACACTGCGCGCCCTGCCACCGCGGTCCACGACGACCACCTCGACCGCATACAGATGGTCCACGGACAGGCCCAACAGCCGGGACAGCGGGCCGTAGCCGCCGCCGAGGACATGGCCGCCGATCCCGACGTCGGCACACCAGCCGGCCGGGATCGTCACCCCCCAGCCGAGATACAGCCTGCGGTACACCTCGCCCAGCAGCGCGCCGGCCTCGACGGCGAAGGCGCGGCGGGCCGGGTCGTACGAGACGGCCGTCATGGCGGACAGGTCGACGACCACCTCGACGGCCGGGTCGGCGACGAAGTTCTCGAAGCCATGGCCCCCGCTGCGGACCGTGATCCGCCGCCCGCTGTCGACCGCCTGCTGCACGGCCCGTACGACATGCGCCGTCGTGCCGACCACCCACACGTGCTCCGGGCTGCCCACGAACCGGCGGTTGTAGCCCCGGGAGGCCAGCGACCGGTACCGCGGCTCGCCGCGTCCGACCATGGCCGGCCCGGGCGCCGGAGAGCAGATCGCCCCGTCGGCCGCGCCGGCCACGCCGGGCGCCACGACCCCCGCCGTCGTGGCGACCACGCCGCCGCGTAACACGTTCCTCCTGCTTAGTGCGCTCATCACGTCTCCTCGCCTCTCTTCCGTCGGTCACGAAACTAGGGCGCGAAGACGGCGAGCACAGTCGTCCCAGCCCCCCGGTCACGGTGGTGCCAGCACCCGATTCCGGTCCCGCGCGCGGAAATCGGGATGCCTGGGCAGGCCGGCCGGGAGTACGGTCCCGGCGTGACCGATGACGACGGCTCCACGGATGACGGCTACTTCGGCGAGAACATCGCGGCCGACTACGACGACGACACGGCGGACATGTCCCGCCCCGACGCGGTGGACCCCGCGGTCGACCTGCTGGCCGGGCTCGCCGGCGACGGCGCGGCGCTCGAATTCGGCGTCGGCACCGGCCGGATCGCGCTGCCGCTGGCCGGCCGGGGCGTGCCGGTGCACGGCATCGACCTGTCCCGCGCGATGGTGAAACGGCTGCGCGCCAAGCCCGGCGGCGCTGCCGTCGGCGTGACGATCGGGGACTTCGCGACGACCCGGGTGACGGGCGAGTTCGCGTTGGCCTACCTCGTCTTCAACACGATCAACAACCTGACGACCCAGGACGCCCAGGTCGACTGCTTCCGCAACGCCGCCGCCCATCTGCGGCCCGGCGGCTGCTTCGTGGTCGAGGTGGGGGTGCCCGAGCTGCGTCGGCTGCCGCCCGGGCAGGGCGCCGTACCGTTCCACATCAGCGACACACACTGGGCGTTCGACACCTACGACCCCGCCACCCAGGCGATGAGTTCCCACTACGTCACCATCGTCGACGGCCGCGCTCAGCACTCGTCGATCCCGTTCCGGTACGTGTGGCCGGCCGAGCTGGACCTGATGGCCCGGCTGGCCGGCCTCCGGCTGCGCGACCGGTGGGAGAGCTGGACGCGCGAGCCGTTCACCGGCGAGAGCCGCAAGCACGTGTCGGTGTGGGAGAAGCCGGCCGGCTGAGGATTCCGGGGATCACGTCGTCCAGTCGACGATCGGCACCGCGGCGCCGGCGGCCTCCTGGCCACGGCAGTGGGCGTGGTGCCTGCGGGCGATGGCGTCCAGGTCCAGGTGGGAACCGAAGGCGGGGTGGGCGGCCAGCCTGCGCGCGTAGGCCCACAGGTGCGGGTGGCCGGTGACGCGGTGCACGGCGGCGGCGCAGAGGTGATGGCGGTGCACGGTGTCCAGCTGGACCAGCGTGACCCACAACTCGACGTCGGCGTGGGTCAGTCGGGTGCCGAGCACGTACTCCTGGGTGGCGAGCCGTCGGTCCAGTTCGTCCAGTGCGTGCAGGAGTGTGGCCAGCGCGGCGTCGCGTGCGGTCGCGTCGCCGTGCGGCTCTCCGGCGCGCTGCGCCGCCCCGGAGATGTCCTGCTCGCAGAGGCGGGTGATGACGTCCATGGCATCCTCGGCGCCACGGGGGAAGAGGTCCGGGCCACGGCCGCCGAACCTGCGGGCCAGGTCCCGCAGGATGTCGGGGGCGTGGGTGCTGACGATCGTTCCGGTCCAGGCGTCGCTGAGCACCGGTGCGACGGCCGGGCCGGGGTGCTGGTGCGAACTGGCCTCGTACAGCGGGCGCAGCTGAAGATGCCCGCCGTCCTCGGCGTCGGGAACCGCGGGCAGGAGCGTCACCGGGACGGTGTCGTGGAGGCCGAGGAGGCTGTGCGTGACGGCGATCCGCAGACAGTGCGGGCACGAGAGCGAGAGGTGGAGGCGGTAGCGGCGGGGTGCGGCGTAGTAGCCGCTGCGCGCGTCGCAGCCGATCCTGCTGCGGAAGGACGGCACGGCGGTCGGGGCTGGGGCGGACATGCGTCTCCCTGGGGGTGCTCGGTCATGGGCACACGACGGCTTGGGCGCGCGGCGGCTTCGGCGCGGCCGGGATGCGGCAGCTGAGCGTGAGGGTGAGGGTGAGTTCAGACGCGGACGGGCGTGCCGCCCTCACCGTGCGGGGAACTCGCCGCGCTGCACACACGCACGAGATCGATGTGGCGGCGGGACGTCAGTAGGGGCAGCGGCCGGGCGGCGACGCGGACCGCGTCACTACCGAGGTCCAGCGCGGTGCGGCCCATGGTTCCCTACCAATTCACTAGGATTCCCTGAGTGGAGTGTCGGGCCACATCCGAGCCACGTCAAGGGGGCCGCCGAGCAGCGAGACGCCGGTCAGGGATTCGTCCACGCCTCGGGGTCGTCCGCGAGGCTCAGCACTTCGTCGGGGAGTTTGGCCGCGGCCACGTGCGCCAGGGTGACCTCGCCGAGGATCTTGCGGACGTTGGCGCGTACGGCGATCCACAGCGGCAGCAGGGATTCCGCGGGGCCGATGTAGGAGAGGTCCGGCGGGCGTACGCCGCGCACCGAGACGAGGGGGCCGTCCGCCACCCGGATCACGTCCGCGATGGGGATCGAGTCGGCGGGCCGGGCCAGCCGGTAGCCGCCCTTGCCGCCGCGCTGGCTGACCACGAGGCCACCGCGACGCAGGTCGCCGAGGATGCCCTCGAGGAACTTGTGCGGGATGCCCTGCGCCTCGGCGATCGCTTCGGCCTTGAGTGAGGTGTCCTCTCCTGCCGCGGCCAGCTCCAATGCCGCCCGCACCGCATAATCCGCCCTCGCCGAGATCCGCATGCTGAGATTATCCATCACCGCCGCGCCCGTCCCCACCGGCCGGTCCCCCCGGTCAGGCGGGCAGGCTGAAGGGAGGGTGCGCGCCGTTGAGGAAGTAGTCCCCGACCTCGCGCAACCGGTGGGCGACCGGTTCGCGCAGGGTGTGGGTGCGGGTGTCGCGCCAGAAGCGGTCCAGGCCGTGCCGGGCGAAGGCGGCGGGTGCGCCCACGGCGTCCAGGGCGCGGGTGGTGATGTCCTGCGCGGCCCGGGCGGCGGCGGCCTCGGCCGCGCTCGCGAGGACGGCGATCCGCGCACACTCCTCGTCGTCGAGGTCCTCGCCCCGGGCCAGGCCCCGGGTCAGGGCCGCCACCGCCTGGTCGGCGAGGGCGGACGCGGCATGCGCGGAGACGGCGAGTTCGCCGTAGGCCGTCAGCACGTACGGATCCTGCGGCGCGGGCCCCTGCCACGGCTGCGGGGGGAACGGCTCCCACGACGACTTCACCGTCCGTCCGTGCTCGCGGACTTCGCCGAGCAGGCCCTCGGCGACGCCGAGACAGAACTGGGCGGAGACCAGCCGTGCGGTCGGCGCGGCGAGGCCGGCGAAGGGTGACAGGGCGCCGTCGTCGGCGGAGAGGGAGCCGAGCACGTCGTCGTGCGCGACCGGTACGGCGTCGAAGGCCACGCCCCCGGCGGCCGCAAGTCGTCGGCCGAAGGTGTCGCCGGCACTGCCGTTGACCAGGCCCGGGTGGGCGGGGTCGACGAGGACGGCGAGGGGCTCGCCGGTGCCGGGCACGGCGGCGCGGACCAGGAGGCGGTCGGCGACGCCGACGCCGGAGCCGTGGCGCTGATGGCCGTCCAGCAGATAGCCGTTGGCCGTGGGGGTCAGCATGAGCGGCGGTTCCTGCGAGGCGATGCCGCCGCCCCAGTACCACTGTCCCGCCGCGGAGGCCCGCTCGACGCGTGCGGCGCGGTCGGGTCCGCCGAAGAACCGGGCGCAGTAGGACAGGAAGTAGTGGCTGCCCAGCAGATGACCGACCGCCCCGTCGGCGGCCGCGACGGTCCGGACGACGGCGTAGGCCGTGCGCCAGTCCGCTCCCCCGCCGCCGCGCTCGGCCGGTACGAGCAGGGTCAGCAGCCCCGATTCCCGCAGCCGGGCGACCTCGTCGAGCGGGGGCTTGCCGGCCTGCTCGCGCTCGACCGCGTCCGTTGCCAGGTCGTCGGCCAGCTCACGCGCGATGTGCCGCCAGTCGTCCGGTCCCGCCTCCCATGGAGTCGCGTCCGCGGACGGCACAGCCGCGCCCCGCTCGGGGTCGCCGAACGGAGCGGCCGGGGCCGTGGGAGCGATCGTCATGGCGTCATCCTCACTCGCTCCACCGACGAGGGTCAACACTTCCCTAGTAATTCGATAGGAAATCTAGGGAATGCGCGGCGGCGTGGCCGATTCCCGCCCCCGACCGGCCAGTTCACGAGGGCGGTCCGCCGTCTCCGGCGCTCCGGACGTCACCGGCTCCCGGCGTCGACGAGCGGGATCTGTGCCGCGGCCGCTGCGGCCGGCGCACCCGGGAAGGGATGTGTCCACAGCCCTCGGGCCTCCAGCCGCGGCAACACGCCCTCGCCGAACCAGTACGCCTCCTCCAAGTGCGGGTACCCCGAGAGCACGAACTCGTCGATGCCCAGCCGGTGGTACTCGGCGATCCGATCCGCCACCTCGTCATGACTGCCGACCAACGCCGTGCCCGCGCCGCCCCGCACCAGCCCGATGCCGGCCCAGAGGTTCGGGTGGATCTCCAGCTCGTCGCTGCTGCCGCCGTGCAGGGCGAGCATCCGCTGCTGCCCCTCGGACTCGCTGCGGGCGAGCCCGGCCTGGACGGCCCGTACGGTCTCCGTGTCGAAGCCGGCCAGCAACCGCCGCGCCTCCGCCCACGCCTGCTCGCTCGTGTCCCGGGTGATGACGTGCAGACGGATGCCGAAGCGGATGCTGCGGCCCTCCTTCTCGGCCAGCCCCCGGATCCAGGCGATCTTCTCGGCGACGGCCGCCGGCGGCTCGCCCCAGGTGAGGTAGACGTCGGCATGCCGGGCGGCGATCTCCCCGGCGATCGGCGAGGAGCCGCCGAAGTACACCCCGGGGACCGGGTCGGGCACCCGGGCCAGCTTGGCGTCCTCGACCTGGAGGTGCTCGCCGACCAGATCGACGGTCCTGCCCTCCCACAACCCCCGGACGATCTGGAGGAATTCACCGGTCCGGCGGTAACGGCCGTCCTTGTCGAGGAAGTCGCCGTAGGCCCGCTGCTCGTGGCTCTCGCCGCCCGTGACCACGTTGAGCAACAACCGTCCGCCACTCTGCCGTTGGAAGGTGGACGCCATCTGCGCGGCGAGGGTGGGTGAGACGGAGCCGGGCCGGAAGGCGACCAGGAACTTCAGGCGCTCGGTGTGCCGGCTGACCATCGCGGTGGTCAGCCAGGCGTCCTCGCACCAGGCGCCGGTCGGGGTGAGCGCGCCGACGAAGCCCAGGTCCTCTGCGGCGCGGGCGATCTGGCTGAGGTAGGCGACCGTCGGCGGCCGGTCGCGGCCCGACGCCGTGGCCGGGGTGCCGTGGCCACCGCCGACGACGTGGCGACTGTCGCCGTTGGTGGGCAGGAACCAGTGGAAGGTGAGGGCCATGGGGGTCTCCGATCGAGGTGGTGCGTCACAGCAGTGCGTGCCGGTGCGGGCGCCGTTGAACACGTGGCGGCCGGTGTGCTGGACCTTCCAGCGGGCCGGGTCGTGCCATCAGCAGGGGCGGCGCGAAGGGTTTGGTTGAGGGGTGGTGGCCAGGCGACGCGTGGGCGGGTGCGGGCGTCGCGCCCGTGGCGGTGCGGGCCCGGGGAGTGGGGCGCCGACCGGTTCCCCGAACCGCTGGATCAGCGGCGCGTCCTCGGCGAGTGTCTCCGTACGGACAGCCGGGCCGGCGATCACGGTCTTCTCGGTCATCCGGCGGCCGCCAGCAGGGCCGGACGGCCGCCGAGGGCGAGGGAGAACTGGTCGGTGACCTGGGCCAGCGCCTCGGCGCTGCCGGGTGCGACGCTCAATGTGCCGTCGTCGCCCACGGTGATGTCCTTGTCGAGGGTGAACCAGCCCGGGGTGATGTGGGCGGGACCCATGGAGTTCAGGACCGGGCGCAGGGCGTAGTCGATCGCCAGGACATGGGCGGTGGTGCCGCCGGTGGCCAGCGGCAGGACGGTCTTGCCCGCGAGCGCGTACTGCGGGAGCAGGTCGAGCAACGACTTCAGCAGACCGGAGTAGGCGGCCTTGTAGACGGGGGTGCCGATGACGATGCCGTCCGCGCGCTCGACCAGGGCGGTGGCCTCGATGATCGCCGGATGCCGGAAGTCGGCGTGCAGCAGCGCCTCGGGCGGGAGGGTGCGGACGTCGAGCGGGATCACGTCGTGGCCCTGGGCGGCGAGCCGGTCGTCCAGATGGCGCAGCAGACGGGCGGTGCGGGAGGCGGCGGAGGGGCTGCCGGAGACGGAGAGGACGGTGGCCATGGGTGGACCTTTCAGGAGACCGGGAGGCGGAGTTGGCGGGGCATGACCCCGTGTCCTGTCGGACGGGTCGGCTACTTGTCGGTCCGGGGCAGGCCGGGCGGGTTGATCCCGGACTTGGTCACGGCCTCGTCGGACAGGCCCCAGCGCCCCAGGACCTTCGCGTACGTCCCGTTCTCGATGACGTGGTCGAGGGCGTCGGCGAGCGGCTTGACCAGACCGCTGTCCTTCTTGGTGGTGGCGGCGATGAGGCCCTGGAGGGTGGCACCGGCGCCGGAGTAGGTGCCGACGACCTCCGTCTTCCCGGTGGCGGCCGCGTGGTAGGCGGCCGTCGGGTTGGGGCCGAGGTAGAGGTCGATCCGGCCGGACTGGAGCGCGAGGTAGGTGTCGCTGTCGTTCTGGTAGTACTTGATGTCCACCGGCTTGCGGCCGGCCTTCTCGTTCTCCCTGCTCCACTCGATGAGCAGCTTCTCCTGGTTGGTTCCGCTGCCCACGGCGACCGTCCTGCCCGCCACGTCCGCGGGGCCGGTGACCTTCAGGCCGCTGCCCTTCCTGGCCTCGAAGCCCAGGTTGTCCTCGCGGTAGGTGGCGAAGTCGTACTTCTCCTTGCGCTCCTCGGTGACGGTGATGTTGCTGAAGCCGACGTCGTACTTGGCGCTGTCGAGGCCGACGAAGATGTTCTCCCAGGACACCGTGTTGATGTCCGCCTTGAGCCCGAGGACGTCGGCGACCAGGTGGGCGAGGTCGGGTTCGACGCCGATGACGGTCTTGTTGTCGGTGGCGTAGAAGGTGAGCGGCGCGGCGGAGCCGGACGAGCCGACGATCTCCAGCGTGCCTCTCTTGCGGATCGCCTCCGGGACCTCGGCGGCTATGGAGTCGACCTTGTCGGTGGTGACGCGGTCCTGGTCGGGACTGAGGTTGATCTTCGTCTTGGTGCCCGACGTGGCCGCGACCTCGGTGGTGCCGCCGTCGGTGGGATTGGCGCAGGCGGAGAGGACGAGGGCGCAGGCGAGTCCCAGGACGGCTGCGGTGGTACGGCGACGGGCGAGGCTGGTGGACACGGTCGTTCTCCTTGCGTGGCGGACCGGGGTGACGGTGGCTGAGGGTGGGTCAGAGGACCTTGGAGAGGAAGGCGCGGGTCCGTTCCTGGCGTGGGTGGTCCAGGACGGCCGTGGGCGGGCCCTGTTCCACGACCACGCCGCCGTCCATGAACACCACGGTGTCCGCGACCTCGCGGGCGAAGCCGATCTCGTGGGTGACGACGATCATGGTGGTGCCGGTGCCGGCCAGGTCCTTGATGACGTCGAGGACTTCGCCGACGAGTTCCGGGTCGAGGGCCGAGGTCGGCTCGTCGAAGAGCAGCACCTTCGGTTCCAGGGCGAGCGCGCGGGCGATGGCGACACGCTGCTGCTGGCCGCCGGACAGCCGGCGCGGGTAGGCGTCCGACTTGTCGGCGAGGCCGACCCGGTCGAGGAGCCGGCGGGCGGTGTCCTCCGCCTCCTTGCGCGGGCGGCGCAGCGCGGAGACGGGGGCCTCGACGAGGTTCTCCAGCACGGTCAGATGCGGGAAGAGGTGGAAGTTCTGGAAGACGAACCCGATGTTCGTCCGCTGTTTGAGAACGTCCTTCTCCTTCAGCTCGTGGAGCTTGTTCCCGGAGCGGCGGTAGCCGATGAGTTCGCCGTCGATGCTGACCCAGCCGCGGCTCACCTTCTCCAGGTGGTTGATGGTGCGCAGCAGCGTGGACTTGCCGGAGCCGGAGGGGCCGAGGATCACGGTGACCTCGCCGGCGCGGACCCGAAGGTCGACGCCGCGCAGCACTTCCAGCGGGCCGAAGCTCTTGTGGACGCCGTGGACGTCCACCATGACGGCACTCATGAGATCTCCTTCGTCGCGAACCGGCGCCGGACGCGCTGGAGCGGGGTGGGCGGCGGGGTGCGGTCGGCGCCCCGGGCGTAGCGGCGCTCCACGTAGTACTGGGCGACCGAGAGGAGGGAGGTGAGGACGACGTACCAGGCGGTGGCGACCAGCAGCAGCGGGATCACCCGGCCGTTGCGGCCGTAGATCACCTGGACCTGGTAGAAGAGCTCGCCGATGGACATCACATAGACCACCGAAGTGCCCTTCAGCAGACCGATGATCTCGTTGCCGGCCGTGGGCAGGATGGCGCGCATGGCCTGCGGCAGCACGATCCGCCGGATCTGCCGCAGCCGGGGGATGCCCAGCGTCGCCGCCGCCTCCAGCTGCCCGTGGTCGACGGAGAGGACGCCGCCGCGCACGATCTCGGCGGCGTAGGCGGCCTGATGCAGCGTCAGTCCGATGACGGCGGCGCCGATGGTGCCGATGAGCGTGTTGCTGTCAATGGAGAAGAACACCGGGCCGAAGGGGACGCCGACGCCCAACTCCTTGTACAGCGCGCTGAGGTTGAACCAGAAGACCAGCTGGACGATCATCGGGATCGACCGGAAGATCCAGACATAGGCCCAGGCGACGGTCGAGAGCACCGGGCTGCGGGACAGCCGCATGAAGGCGAGCACGGTGCCGAGGAGGAAACCGAGGACGGTGGCGTAGGCGGTGAGCTGGAGGGTCACCCACACCGCCTGGACGATCGTCTCGGAGAAGACGTAGTCCCAGAAGACGTTCCACTCCCAGACGGGGTTGGTGGCCAGGCCGTGCGTGAACTGGGCGACGAGCACGATCACGGCGATGCCCGCGGCCCAGCGGGCGTAGTGGCGGGTGGCGACGATCTTCAGGTCAGCGGAGTCCTCGACCTGTTGCGTGGCCGGTTCTGTGATGGTGTGGCTGCTCATGGGTCACCTGTGCTCGGCCGGGTTGATCCGCGACGTGTCGATCGCGGAGGCGGCGGTGCCCCACTTGGTGAGGATCCGGGCGTAGGCGCCGTCCTTGATCAGCTCGTTGACGGCGGCCTGGAAGGCCTTGGTGAGCGGGGAGCCCTTCTTGAAGGCGAAGCCGACGTCGAGGCGGTGGAACTCGCCCAGGAACGTGGTCTGCGACGCGGGCTGGGACGCCTGGTAGCGCAGGCCGTTGATCGTCGACATGATCACGTCGATACGGCCCTGCTGAAGCGCGGTGAGCGTCGCCGCGTTCTCCGAGTAGACCTTCACGTCGTACGGTTTCCGGCCCGCCTTGGCGCACACGCCCTTCTGCGCGGTGAGGGTCGCCTCGAAGGTGGTTCCGGCGCCGGTGCCGATGGTCAGCCCGCACAGCTGGGTGAGGTCGGTGATCTTCGACTTGAGCGCGGTGTTGCCCTGCTTCACGGCGAAACCCTGGCCGTCGTTGATGTAGGTGACGAAGTCGATGGTCTTCAGGCGTTCGCTGGTGACGCCGAAGTTGCCGGTGCCGAAGTCGTACTTGCCGCTGCCGAGGGCGGGCAGGATCGTCTCGAAGGAGGCGTCCTGGCGCTCCAGCTTCACGCCGAGCACCTTGGCCACCGCGTCGGCGAGGTCGATGTCCTGGCCGGCGGGGGCCTTGTCCGTACCGTTCGGGTAGTACGCCCCGGGCGGGAACCCGATCGAACTGCCCACCCGCAGCGTGCCCGCCTTGCGTACGTCGGCGGGCAGCAGGGCGGCGACGGAGTCCACCTCGCGTACGGCGGCGACCGGGTCGTCGGTCGGCGCGGGAGAGCCCTGGGCGCCCACGGGCACCGCGCCGCCGGTGTCGCCGGAGCCGCAGGCGGTCAGCGCGAGCAGGGGCAGCAGGGCGAGGGCGGCGGCGCCGCGCAGGCGGGTTCTGATCGTGCGGAGGTTCACTGGTCGGGGGCCTTTCCCGTGCGTTCCCGGACTGCGAGGTGCTTCTCGAACGGCAGCGGGCCGATGGTTTCCGGGTCGGCCTCCGTGTCGAACAGCGGTGTGTAGCCGGTAGCCAGATACAGGCCGCGGGCCTCGGGCTGGCGCGGCCCGGTGGTCAGGTAGATCCGCCGGTAGCCGCCCGCGCTCGCCGCCCGCTCCAACTCGGCGATGACGCGCCGGGCAAGGCCGCGTCTGCGGTGCGCGGAGTGCGTCCAGATCCGCTTCAGCTCGGCCGTGGTCGCGTCGTACCGACGGAAGGCACCGCCCGCGACCGCCTCCCCGCGCTCCAGCAGCAACAGGAGCAGCCCGCCGTGCGGTTCGGTGAACTCCTCGTCCGGGTAGCGGGAGATCTCGGCGTGCGCGTCCTTGCCGTAGCGGGTGGAGTACTCGTGGCCGAGTTCGCGCAGCAGGGGCTCGACCCGAGGATCGGAGACGGCAACCTGAATGGCCGTCAACTCCGGTGCGGAGGTCATCCGTTCACCGCCGCGAGGGTCTGCGTCCCGCGCGCCGCCCGCTCGGCGTCGCGCTTGGCGACCTCCTCGCGGACGATCGGGATCACGTGGCGGCCGAAGTCGATGGCGTCGCCCAGCAGGTCGTAGCCGCGCGCGGAGAGGATGTCGACGCCGAGGTCGTAGTAGTCGAGCAGCGCCTGGGCGACCGTCTCCGGGGTGCCGACCAGGGCGTTGGAGTTGCCCGCGCCACCGGTCGCGGCGGCGGTCGGGGTCCACAAGGCACGGTCGTAGCGCTCGCCCGCCTCGGCGATGGCGATCAGCCGCTGCGAGCCGGCGTTCTCGGGTGCGCCGCTGCGGTGGTGCCGTACGAGGCCCGTCTCGCGGCGTTCCCGGATGGCGCCGACCGTGCGGTGGGCCTTCTCCCAGGCCAGTTCCTCGGTCGGGGCGATGATCGGGCGGAAGGCGACCTGGATGCGCGGCACGTCGGTGCGGCCTGCGGCCTTCGCGGCGGCCTTCACTTCCTCGATCTGCTCGGCGGTCTTCGCCAGGGGCTCGCCCCACAGGCAGTAGATGTCGGCCTCGGCGCCTCCGGCGGCGTACGCGGCGGCCGACGAGCCGCCGAACGACACGCCCGGGCGGGGCTGTTGGACCGGGAAGACGTCGCTGACGAAGTCGTGGAAGCGGTAGTGGTCACCCTCGTGGTCGAAGGGCTCGTGGGTGGTCCAGATCTTCTTGACGATGCGGATGTACTCGCGGGTGCGGGCGTAGCGCTCGTCCTTGGTGAGGGTGTCGCCCTCACGGCCCTGCTCGTGGTCGTTGCCGCCGGTGATGAAGTGCACGGTCAGCCGGCCCTCGCTGATCTGGTCGAGGGTGGCGAAGGTCTTGGCGGCGAAGGTGGGGTAGGACACGTTGGGCCGGTGGGCGAGGAGGATCTGGAGGTGGTCCAGCCGGCTCGCGATGTAGGCGGCGGCCGGCGCCGGGTCCGGCGATCCGGAGCCGTAGGCGAACAGCACCCGGTCCCAGCCGTGGTCCTCGTGCGCCCGGGCGAGCCGGAGCGTGTACTCCTTGTCGAACGCGGCGCCGGAGCGCGGCGTGGTTTCGGAGCCGTCGTTGGTGGCGGCGATGCCGAGGAACTCCACGGGCATGGGAAGACCTTTCGGGAATGCGGGAGCGCGCGGGCAGGGCGAAGCACAACTGCCCGGCGCACAGGCACGAGTGAGGAACCGTCAGATAACCGCTGACGGGTCGGTCAAAGGCGTGACGACGACAGGCGTCGGTGAAACCGAGGAGGGGGTTGCGGCAGCGCGCGAAGGGAGAACTCGGCCCGCGACGGGGTCACCGAGGGAGGGAAGGGCCGGTCAGACGGCCCGCTGCCGAGTCAGACGCGACACGCCGCGGACCACACCCGACCGAAGTCGATGTGATCGCGCGTGACCAAGCGCTGCTGGGCGTTCATGCGATTAATTGAGCAGCACATCGTGGCCCTCGTCAAGCGACGCCCGGATGCCGGACCGGCTCGAACGGTCCTTCCTCATGGGCTGTTGACACCCGCACGGCAGGGGCACATACGATCGAAGGCGGATCGGCTCCGCGACGCGCGGCAGCCTCTCCGGCCGCGTTGAGGGACGCGGCAGCGTGACGACACCGAAGCCCGGCCGCACCGCGCCGCCCCGGGCACACCCACGCCTGCGATTCCCTCCCCGGAGAGCCTCCCCATGGTCACGCCGCCCGATGTCACGTCCACGCCTGCCGCGAAGACCCCGCGGGCACCTGACGCCCCTGCCCCCGACCTCCCCCGGATCGTGCCGCGCCGGCACGCCGGACGGTGGCTGACCGCCGCCGTCGCCCTGCTGCTCTTCGCGATGGTGCTCAACTCCGTGGTCCGCAACGAGGCGTTCCAATGGGGCGTGGTGGGCCGGTACTTCACCACCGCCGCCGTGCTCGACGGACTACTGCTCTCGCTGTGGCTGACCGCGGTCGTGATGGTGCTGGGCTTTCTGCTCGGTACCGCGCTCGCGGTCATGCGACTCTCCGCCAACCCAGTGCTGCGCACGCTGAGTTGGGGCTATGTGTGGGTCTTCCGGTCCACGCCGCTGCTGGTGCAGCTGCTGTTCTGGTTCAACATCGGCGCCCTGTACCCGACGCTGGGCCTGGGCATCCCGTTCGGCCCGGAGTTCCTCACCGTCAAGACGGTCAACCTGCTCGGCCCGACCCTCACCGCCGTCATCGGCCTGACCCTGCACGAGACGGCCTACGCCGCCGAGGTCGTCCGCGGCGGCATCCTCTCCGTGGAGGCCGGGCAGACCGAGGCCGCCCAGGCACTCGGTCTGAGCAGACGCCGTGCCCTGCGCCGGATCGTCGTCCCGCAGGCGATGCGCTCCATCGTGCCGACCGCCGGGAACATGCTGATCGGCACCCTCAAGGGCACCAGCATCGTCAGCGTGCTGGCCGTGCACGACCTGCTGTATTCGGTGCAGCTGATCTACAACCAGACGTACCAGGTGATCCCGCTGCTGATGGTCGCCACGCTGTGGTACATCGCGGTGACCACGGTGCTGAGCGCCGGCCAGTTCTACGTCGAGCGGTACTACGCCCGCGGCAACTCCCGTGCCCTGCCGCCCACTCCGCTCCAGCGGCTGCGCGGCCACCTGACCGCTGTGCGCCTCCGGCTGAGCGCGGCGACGGCGGCCGACGCCCGCCCGGTGATCGGCGGCGACCGGTGAGCGGCGGCACTTCCGCGGCCGCCCTGGTCGTCGTCGGCGCGGGGCCGCGTGCCACGGGACTGCTGGAGCGGATCGCCGCCAACGCGCCCGAACTGTGGGACCGGCGGCGGGAGTTGCGGATCCATCTGGTGGACCCGCATCCGCCCGGGCCGGGGCGGGTCTGGCGGGACGCGCAGTCCGGACTGCTGCGGATGAACTCGATGGCCGAGGACGTCACGATGTTCACCGACGAGTCGTCCACCATCGAGGGTCCGGTACGGCCGGGGCCGTCGCTCGCCGAGTGGGCGGCCCAGTTCTCCGGCCGGGTCCCGCGCCACACGCCCTACGCCGAACCGGCCGACCCGGACGTGCTGGCCGAGCTGCGCTCGCTGGCCGGGAGCGACTTCCCCACACGCCGTGCCCAGAGCGCCTACCTGGACTGGGTGTTCCGCCGGGCGCTGGCCGAGCTGCCGCCCGCCGTCACCGTCGAGTGGCACCGCACCACCGCGACCGCCGTCACCGGTCCCGCCGACGGCCCCCAGCAGGTCCACCTGGCCGACCGCGCCACGCCGCTCACCGCCGACCTGGTGGTCCTCGCCCAGGGACACATCGGCTCCCTCCCCTCCGCCGAGCACCGCGACCACGCCGCCTTCGCCCGCCGTCACGGCCGCTTCCACCTCCCGCCGGAGTTCTCCGCCGACGCCGACCTGTCCGCGCTGCGCCCCGGCGAACACGTCATCCTGCGCGGCTTCGGGCTCGCCTTCATCGACCTGATGTCCCTGCTCACCGAGGGCCGGGGCGGCACCTACCGCACCGAGCCCGACGGCACCCTCACCTACCTGCCGTCCGGCCGTGAGCCCGTCCTGCACGTCGGATCACGGCGTGGGGTGCCGTACCACTCAAAGACCCGCTACCAGCTCCAGGGCCCCCGGCCCCCGCTGCCCCGGTACTTCGGCCCCGACGCGGTCGACGGGCTGCTCGCCGAGGGCCGCCCGCTGGATCTGCGGCGCGATGTGTGGCCGCTGATGGCCAAGGAGATCGGCTTCGGCCACTACCACGAGCTCTTCCACGCCCACCCCGGGCGCACCGCGCTCCCCTGGGCGGACTTCGTCGCCGCGTACGACCGACTGGAATGGTACGGCGAGGAGATGACGGCCCTCGTCGCCAAGGCCGTACCGGACCCGGCGGACCGGTTGGACTTCGAGGCTCTGGACCACCCCCTGGACGGCCTCGCCTTCCCCACCCCGGGCGCCTTCCAGGAGCACCTGCGCGATCACATCGCCCGGGACGTCACCCGCCGCGAGGACCCGGAGTTCAGCGCCGATCTCGGGGCGTTCCTCGCCCTGCTCTCCCTCTACGGGCAACTGCCCCGGCTGGTCGCGGCGGGACGGCTGACCGCACGGTCCGTCGCCGAGCAGCTCGACGGCTGGTGGCAGGGTTTCTTCAGCTTCCTGGCCTCCGGGCCGCCCGGCTTCCGGCTGCGCCAGCTGCTGGCCCTGTCCCGGGCCGGGATCGTCCGGTTCCTCGGCGCCGACATCCTGATCGGCACCGACGAGACCACCGGCACCTTCACCGCGACCAGCCCCACCGTCCCCGGCCACACCGTCCACGCGTCCGCGCTGATCGAGGCGTATCTGCCCGGCGCCTCCCTCAGCCGCACCGAGGACCCCCTCCTGCGCGACCTGCACCGGGCCGGCGCCCTCACCGAGGAGGTCATCGCCGACGCCACCCACACCCACCGCTCCGGACTGCTCGCCGTCTCCCCCACGGACGGCCATGTCCTCGACCCGTCCGTGGGCGGCACGCATCCGCGCCGTATCGCGCTCGGCGCCCCGACCAACAGCCGGGCCGTCGCCGCGTTCGCCCGCCCCCGCACCGACGCGCCCGCGTTCCGCCAGAACGACGCGGTCGCACGTGCCCTGCTGTGCGCTCTGAGCTCGCCGTTCCCACATAGAGAGATGGCATCGTCCATTATCTGAACATCCCCTTGGGCTGGACGCCGCCTTCTGCCACGATCCCCATCAACCAGGTAGGAAAACTAGGAATCTGTGGGGGTGGGGTCACCATGCGGACGCGTCATCACACAGGCCTGTTGCTGCCTCTTCTGACCTCGCGTCGTCACATCGACTTCGGGCGTACGTCCAGCGCCATCTGTCGGCCCGTCTGAGACCGCCGCAGCAGCCGCCCGCGCCGCCGAACACGCAGTACCCCTGCCGTCCCCTCCCGGGCCGGCGGGCGAGTGCTGTGCCGGTGCGCATCCAGAGGCCGCGCGCCTCGCCCCGTACGTTCCAGATCACTCATTCCTGAGAGGACACCTCCGTGTCTGCCGCAAGACCTCTCTCCGCCCTGCGCATCCTCGCCGTCACAGCGGCGCTCCCTCTGCTGCTGACCGCCTGCGGCTACGGCGCCGAGTCCACCGACGACGGCAAGCAGGCCGAGGTCGCGGCGGACGCCAAGAAGCTCTCCGCCGACGAGGTGAAGATCGGCTACTTCCCCAACCTCACGCACGCCACCGCTCTGGTGGGCGTCCAGGAGGGCCTGCTCCAGAAGGAGCTCGGCGGTACCACGATCAAGGCGTCGACGTTCAACGCGGGGCCGTCGGAGATCGAGGCGCTGAACTCCCAGTCCACCGACATCGGCTGGATCGGTCCCTCCCCCGCCATCAACGGTTACACCAAGGCGGACGGCAAGAACCTGCGGATCATCTCCGGTTCGGCCTCGGGCGGCGTGAAGCTCGTCGTCAACCCGGAGAAGATCAAGTCCCTGAAGGACGTCAAGGGCAAGAAGATCGCCACCCCGCAGCTCGGCAACACCCAGGACGTGGCGCTGCTCAACTGGATCTCCGAACAGGGCTGGAAGGTCGACGCGGAGAGCGGCAAGGGCGACGTGTCCGTCGTCCGCACGGACAACAAGATCACGCCCGACGCCTACAAGTCCGGCTCGATCGACGGCGCGTGGGTGCCGGAGCCGACCGCGTCCAAGCTGGTCTCGGAGGGCGCCAAGGTGCTCCTCGACGAGGCCGACCTGTGGCCCGACAAGAAGTTCGTGATCACGAACATCATCGTGCGGCAGGACTTCCTGAAGGAACACCCGGATGTCGTCGAGGCCGTGCTGCGCGGTTCGGTGAAGACCAACGCCTGGATCAACGCCAACCCGGACAAGGCCAAGGCCTCCGCGAACAAGGCCCTGGAGCAGCTCTCCGGCAAGGCCCTGCCCGCCGAGGTCATCGACCCGGCCTGGAAGTCGATCGCCTTCCTTGACGACCCACTGGCCGCGACCCTCGGCACCGAGGCGGACCACGCGGTCCAGGCCGGTCTGTTGGAAAAGCCCGACCTCAAGGGCATCTACGACCTCGCGCCGCTCAACAAGGTCCTCAAGGCCGAGGGCAGGGACGAGGTCGACGACGCCGGTCTCGGCGTCGAGTAGCTCCCCCGCCCATACCCCCGCACCCGACGTTTCCCAGGAGGTGACGACCATGGCCACTTTGACGGCCACGACCGACAAGGTCGCCGAGGACGCCACGGCGGCGACGTATGCCGCCCGGATCGAGCATGTCTCGAAGTCCTTCCCCGGCCCCGCCGGCCGGCAGCTCGTCCTGGACGACATCACGCTCGATGTCGCGCCCGGCGAGTTCGTCACCCTCCTGGGGGCCTCGGGCTGCGGCAAATCCACCCTGCTCAACCTGGTCGCGGGGCTGGACCGGCCGTCCGCCGGCACGATCGGCACG